>NZ_PCOQ01000001.1 GCF_002975275.1 Achromobacter sp. MYb9
GCTCCTGCCGCCGTCCCCGCCCCCACGCCAGCGCGAGCGGCTGTGGCCAAGACCGCTTCTTCCAAGCGCGGCAAGGCCCGCGCCCAGAACGCGCCGCGCAAGCTGTTCGTGCTGGACACCAACGTGCTGCTGCACGATCCCAGTTCGCTGTTCCGCTTCGAAGAGCACGACATCTTCCTGCCGATGATGACGCTGGAAGAACTGGACCACCAGAAGAAGGGCATGTCGGAAGTGGCGCGCAACGCGCGCCAGGTCAGCCGTTCGCTGGATGCGCTGGTGCAGGACGCCACGCAGCTGGACGAAGGGCTGGAATTGGCCAAGCTGGGCAACAAGGACGCCACCGGGCGCCTGATGTTCCAGACGACGGCCATCCATAGCACCCTGCCCTCCGACCTGCCGATGGGCAAGGCCGATAACCAGATCCTGGGCGTCGTCCGGGCCTTGCAGGAAAAGTACCCGCAGCGCGAGGTCGTGCTGGTGTCGAAAGACATCAACATGCGCCTGAAGGCGCGCGCGCTGGGCATGGCCGCCGAAGACTACTTCAACGACCACGTCCTGGAAGACTCGGACCTGATGTATTCGGGCGTGATGCAGCTGCCCGAAGACTTCTGGAACAAGCACGGCAAGGACGTGGAGTCCTGGCAGCAAGGCGGCACCACCTTCTACCGCATCCACGGCCCGCTGTGCTCGCAGTTCGTCGTTAACCAGTTCGTCTACTTTGAAGGCCAGATGCCGCTGTACGCGCAGGTGCGCGAAGTCAGCGGCAAGATGGCGGTGCTGGCGACCTTGCGCGATTACACCCACGGCAAGAACAACGTCTGGGGCATCACCGCGCGCAACCGCGAGCAGAATTTCGCCATGAACCTGCTGATGAACCCCGAATGCGACTTCGTGTCGCTGCTGGGCCAGGCAGGCACGGGCAAGACGCTGCTGGCGCTGGCCGCGGGCATCACACAAGTGCTGGAGACCAAGCGCTACACCGAGATCATCATGACGCGCGTCACGGTGCCCGTTGGTGAAGACATCGGTTTCCTGCCCGGCACGGAAGAAGAGAAGATGCTGCCGTGGATGGGCGCGCTGGAAGACAACCTGGACGTGCTCAACATGGGCGACGGCGAAGGCAACGGGGACTGGGGGCGCGCCGCCACCATGGACCTGATCCGTTCGCGCATCAAGGTGAAGTCGCTGAACTTCATGCGCGGCCGCACGTTCTTGAACAAGTATCTGATCATCGACGAAGCGCAGAACCTGACGCCCAAGCAGATGAAGACGCTGGTGACCCGCGCGGGCCCTGGCACCAAGGTGATCTGCCTGGGCAACGTCGCCCAGATCGATACGCCGTATCTGACCGAAGGCAGTTCGGGCCTGACGTTCGTCGTCGACCGCTTCAAGGGCTGGCCGCATTCGGGGCACGTCACGCTGCAGCGCGGCGAGCGTTCCCGTCTGGCCGACTACGCCGGGGATGTGCTGTAGGGCATCCGCGGTCAAGCATGAAAAAAGCCCCTTGAGCGATCAAGGGGCTTTTTTTCTTGCCTGGGCAACGGGCCGACGGTTACTTGTCGGCCGCGTTGGTGATGGCATTGCCGGCCCGAGACATATCCTTGCCCATGCCCGCGACGGTATTGCAACCGGCGAGCACGAACCCGAACACGACAAAGGCGGTCAGCACGATCTTGCCGCGCATGCTGGAACTCCTGAACAAAAAGAAAGAAAAAGGTGCCAGGTCAGGCGGACTGCACGTGCAGTCCGCCCGGGGCCGGGATCAGGCGATTTGGACGCGCAGTTCGCCCAGGCCTTCCACGCCGCCGGTGATCACATCGCCCTGCACGACTGCGCCCACGCCTTCGGGGGTGCCGGTGAAGATGATGTCGCCCGGCTGCAATTCGAACAGGCCCGACAGGTACGAGATGCTTTCGGGAATGTTCCACAGCATCTGCGAAATGTCGCTGGATTGCTTGCGCTGGCCGTTCACGTCCAGCCAGATCGCGCCCTTGTCCAGCGTGCCCACGACGCTGCGCGGGTGGATCGGGCCCATCGGGGCGGATTCGTCGAACGCCTTGCCGATTTCCCAGGGGCGGCCCTGCTTCTTCATTTCGCCTTGCAGGTCGCGGCGGGTCATGTCCAGGCCCAATGCGTAGCCCCACACGCATTCGTTGGCTTCTTCGACCGGAATGTCGCGGCCGCCCTTGCCCAGCACCACCACCAGCTCCATTTCGTAGTGCAGGTTGGAGGTCTTGGGCGGATAGGCCATCTTGCCGGTTTCTCCGTCGGCCACGCTCAGCACGGCATCGGCCGGCTTGCAGAAGAAGAACGGGTCTTCACGGCCGGTGAAACCCATTTCCTTGGCGTGTTCGGCGTAATTGCGGCCAACGCAATACACGCGACGGACCGGGAACAGCGCGGCGCTGCCGGCGACGGGGACCGCCACGGGCGGCTGGGGAGGTAGTACGTAGTCCATGAGCGATCAACCTATGACAAATACGTGAGGCGGGCGGGCTTATCCTGGGGCGGCCCGGATATCAAAAAATCATCCGCGAGTTTATCGCTTTCCCGGGCGCAAGGCGCGCCCCTTGCGCGTTCAGGAAAACGTAGGGATATCCCCATCGAACACCACCAGGCGTTCGATGAAAGCCGCCATGTACGCCTTCATCTCCTGGTGGGCGGCGGACACCTGGTAGCGGTCATGCGCCGCGCCGTCCGCGAAAGCGGCCACAACCGCATGGGTCAACCCGTCTGCGCGCCCCGCCCGGTTGGGCCGGAACGCATACCCCGCCACCCCGTCGCATTCCGCCAGTATCCGGTCGCAATACCCCTGGACCCGCCCATGGAAATCGGCGTCGGCCGCGGCCGACAGTTGCAACATCACGACATGCAGGAACATCAGGACTCCTTTTTCACGCGGGTCGCGGCCCGCCAGGCGCGCGACACCAATCCCATGATGCCGTCTCGCAACAGGAGCACGCACAAGACAAAAATCGCGCCCTGGACGATCAGCACCCAGGACCCCAGCGGCGCCAGGTAGTTCTGCAGCGACACGAAAGTCAGCGCGCCGGCGAGCGGCCCGAACACCGTGCCGATGCCGCCCAGCAGCGCCATCAGCACGACCTCGCCGTTCGCATGCCAGTGCACGTCGGTCAGCGAGGCCACGCCGAACACCAGCACTTTCAGCCCGCCCGCCAGCCCGGCCACGGACGCCGACAGCGTGAACGCGATCAGCTTGTAGTGCGACGTGGAGTAGCCCAGAGACCGCGCGCGCTGCTCGTTGTCGCGAACCGATCGGATCACTTCGCCGAAGGGCGAATTCAGCACGCGCAGGACAAACGCGTAGCCCAGCGCGAACACCGCCAGCGTGAAGTAGTACATCGGCATCACGTTTTCCAGGTCGAACACGCCGAACAGCTTGCCGCGCGGCACGCTTTGCAGGCCGTCCTCGCCCCCCGTGAACCCGGCCTGCACCGCAATGAAATAAACCAGTTGCGACAGCGCCAAGGTGATCATCGCGAAATAGATGCCCTGGCGGCGGATGGCGATGGCTCCGAACAGCAGGCCCAGCAGCCCGCCCGTTACCACGCCGGCCAGCAAGCCGAGTTCCGGCGTGGCGCCGAACAGCTTCATGACGATGCCGGTCGCGTAGGCCGCCGCGCCGAAGAACGCCGCATGGCCGAACGACAGCAGGCCCACATAGCCCACCAGCAGGTTGAAAGCCGCCGCGAACAAGGCGAAGCACAGCACCTTCATGAGGAACGTGGGATAGACGAACCAGGGCGCGATCAGCGCCACCACCGCCAGTGCCGCCATCGACACCCGCATCGCGCGCCGGCTCAACTGCACGGGCTGACGCGTCGCTTCCGCGGCCAGCACGTTCTGCACTTGCAAGGGCTTGCCGAACAGCCCCGCCGGCTTGCACAACAGCACCAGCACCATGATGATGAAGATCGCCAGGTTGGCGGCCTCGGGGTAGAACACCTTGGTCAGGCCTTCGATGATGCCCAGCCCGAAGCCGCTGACGATGGCGCCCATGATGGAGCCCATGCCGCCAATGACCACCACCGCGAACACGACCACGACCAGGTTCGATCCCATCATCGGGCTGACCTGGTAGATGGGCGCCGCGATCACGCCCGCGACCGACGCCAGGGCCACTCCCAACGCATAGGTCAGCGTGATCAGCAGCGGCACGTTGATGCCGAAGGAGCGGACGATCGTGGGGTTCTCGGTGGCAGCGCGCAGCATCGCCCCCACGCGTGTCTTTTCAATCAGCACCCAGACGGCCAGGCACAACACCAGCGACACCGCCACGGCCCAGCCGCGATACCAGGGCAAGAACATGAAACCCAGATTGACGCCGCCGGTCAGCGCCTTGGGGATGGTGTAGGGCAGGCCCGACACGCCGTAGGCCTGCCGCAGGCCGCCTTCGATCAGCAGCGCGATGCCGAAGGTCAGCAGCAACCCGTACAGATGGTCCATGCGGTAGGTGCGAGAAATCAGCAAGCGCTCCGTCACGATGGCGAACACCGCCATGATGAGGGGCACCAGCACCAGCGCTGCCCAGTAGTTCACGCCCAGATAATTCAGCAGCATCCAGGCCAGGAACGCGCCCGCCGTGTACTGCGCGCCATGGGCAAAATTGATGATGTTCAAGAGGCCGAAAATGACCGCCAGGCCGATCGACAGCAAGGCGTAGAAGGACCCGTTGATCAGGCCGAGCAATAGCTGGCCGAACAGCGCCGTGGACGGCACACCGAAAATTTCGAACACAGGCATTCTCCTTTCAGACGCCCAGGCGGCGCGCGATCCGGGCGGGATCGCGGCGCGCCTCATCCGCCGACAGCTGGTCAACCACGCAGCCGTGCTCCATGACGTAGTGGCGGTCCGCCACCTTGGTGGCGAAGCGGAAGTTCTGCTCGACCAGCACGATGGTGAAGCCCCGCTCCTTCAAGGTGCGGATGGCCTGCCCGATCTGTTGGACGATGACGGGTGCCAGCCCTTCGGTGGGTTCATCCAGCAGGATCAGTTGGGCGCCCGTGCGCAGAATGCGCGCAATCGCCAGCATCTGCTGTTCGCCGCCGGACAGGTTGCCGCCCGAACTGGCGCTGCGTTCGCGCAGGTTCGGAAACAGTGTGTAGATCTCGTCCAGCGACATGCCGCCGGCGGCCAGCCGCGGCGGCAGCATCAGGTTTTCGGTGACGCTCAGGCTGCGGAATACCGCGCGTTCCTCGGGGCAATACACCACGCCCAGCCGCGGAATGCGGTGCGGCGCCATGCCTACCGTTTCTTGCCCGTTCAGCCGGATGGATCCGCGCCGCTTGTCCAGGATGCCCATGATGGCGCGCAACGTGGTCGTCTTGCCTGCCCCGTTGCGGCCCAGGATGGTAACGAGTTCGCCCCGATTCACATCGATGTCCACGCCGTGCAGCACATGGGATTCGCCATACCAGGCGTTGAGGTCTTTGATCGCCAGCATCTCAGTGCACCTCCTCGTCGGAGCCCATATAGGCGGTGATGACCCTTTCGTCTTGCGAGACAGCGGCGTAGTCGCCCTGCGCCAGCACCGCGCCGCGCGCCAGGACGGTGATGGTGTCGGACAGGTCGGCCACCACCGACAGGTTGTGCTCGACCATGAGGATGCTCCGGTTCACCGACACGCGCCGGATCAGGGCCGCGATGCGTGCGACGTCTTCCTGGCCCAGCCCCGCCATGGGTTCGTCCAGCAGCATGACCTCGGGCTCCAGCGCCAGCGTCATGGCGATTTCCAGCGCGCGCTTGCGGCCATAGGGCAGCAACGCGGCGGTGGTATCCGCCAGCGGCGCCAGACCAACCGCGTCCAGCAACTCCATGGCGCGGCCGTTCAGGCGATCGACGCTTCGGCGGCTGCGCCAGAAGCGCAGCCCGTCGCCGTGCTGGCGCATCAGGGCCACGCGCATGTTCTGCAATACGGTCAACCCCAGGAAGACGGCGGAAATCTGGAATGAACGGACGATACCCAGCCGCGCGATCTGCTCCGGGGCCAGCGAGGTGATGTCGCGCCCGCGGTAGTGGATGACGCCGGCGTCCGGCGCCAGGAATTTGGTCAGCAGGTTGAAGCAGGTGGTCTTGCCGGCGCCGTTGGGGCCAATCAGCGCGTGGATGGAGCCTTCTTGCAGGGCGAGGGTCACGCCGTCCACGGCATTGAAGCCGCCGAACCGCTTGACCAGCCCCTGCGCGGACAGAACCGCTTGGGTGCTCATGGGTCGCTCCTACATGCGGGCCAACAGGCCGCCGTCGATCGCCAGGACATGCCCGTTGACGAACGACGCGCCCGGCGACGCCAGATACACGACCGCGGGAGCAATGTCTTCGGGCGCGGCCCAGCGCCCGGTCGGCACGGCGGTGGACAGGAACGACTGGAACTGCGGATTGTCCTGCAGCCCTTGCGTGAAATCCGTGCGGACGAAACCCGGCGCGAGCGCGTTGCACGTCACGCCGCTGGCGCCGTATTCCACGGCCAGCGCCCGCGCGAACGCCGCGATGGCGCCCTTGGCGGTCGCATAGGCGGCGATGTTCGGCATGGTCGCCTGCCCCGCCACGGACGACATCAGGATGATGCGGCCAAAGCCGCGCCGGCCCATCCCAGGCAGGACGGCGCGGGCGCAATGGAAGGCGCCGTTGACATGCACGTTCTGTAGCGCCTGCCATTCGGCGGGGCTCATCTCGACCACCGGTTTGCGATTCTGGTTGCCGGCGTTGCTGACCAGCACATCGATGGCGATTCCAGCGGCCTCCAATTGCGCGACGGCGGCGGCCACCGCCGCCCCGTCGGCCACGTCGAAGGCGGCGCCGCGGGCCTTGATGCCATCATTCGCCAGCTGGGCGCAGGCGGCATCGCAGGCCTCGGTCGACAGGTCGTTGACCACGACCTCCGCGCCAGCCATTCCCAGGCCCCGCGCGATGGCGAAGCCCAATCCCCTGGCGGCCCCCGTCACCAGCGCGACGCGCCCTGCCAGACCGAACGTCTGGTTCAGATAGTCGTGTTTCAAGCTTGTCTCCTTGTCTTATATGCACCGGATCTCTGGGTCCGGCCTGTGTCGCCTTGCTTTCTGGATGCAAAAACAAAGTTGACATCAATCTCAATATACGCGACTATTTTTAAACACTCAATAACAAGATTTTTGCTTTATCTTCAATAACGAGTTACGGCTAGGAGACAAACCATGGCCCTCGAAACCCCCGGCTGCCCTGCGGCCAATGCGCTGCCGCCGCTGGCCTCGCGCTTCCTGAAAGTCGCCGACCTGCCTTGGAAACCCACCCAGGTGGAAGGCATCGAGATGAAGGTGCTGATGCAGGACAAGGAGTCCGGCCTGCTCACTGCCCTGTTCCGCTGGCAGCCCGGCACCGAACTGCCGCTGCATGAACATGTGGAGGTCGAGCAGACCTACGTGCTGGAGGGGTCCATCGTGGATGCCGAAGGCGAAGTGTGCGCGGGCGACTACGTCTGGCGTCCGCGCGGTAACCAGCACGTGGCGCGCGCACCCAACGGCGCGCTGGTGCTGAGCTTTTTCCTGAAACCCAACCTGTTTATCGACGCCTACGCCGGCCAGACGCTGGAATAGGCCTGACCGTTCCGCATGACCCCGCGCGACCGCCCGGCACAGGGCGGCGCGCAAAGAACCAAGCCCCCGAGGAGACACCCCATGAAGACCCGAATCAAGAACAGCCTTGCCGCCTGCGTGCTGGGCACCCTGTCCCTGTCCGCTCAGGCGCAGGTGTCCGACGATGTCGTGAAAATCGGCGTGCTGGGCGACCAGTCCGGCATGATGGCCGACCTGTCCGGCAAGTTCGGCGTGGAAGCCGTGAAGATGGCCGTCGAGGATTTCGGCGGCAACGTGCTGGGCAAGCCCATCGAAGTGATTTCGGCCGACCACCAGAACAAGGTGGATATCGGCGTATCGGTCGCCCGGCGCTGGTACGAGAACGACAAAGTGGACTTGATCCTGGACGTGCCGAACTCGGCCATCGCGCTGGCGGTGCAAGACCTGACCCGGCAGAAGAAGCGCGTCGTGATCTTCACCAGCGCGGGGTCGGCGGACCTGACGGGCAAGGCCTGCTCGCCCAACGGCATGCACTGGACGTACGACACCTACGCCTATGCCACGGGCGTGGCCAACGGGGTGATGCAGGACGGCGGCAAGAGCTGGTACTTCATCACGTCCGACTACGCCTTCGGCCATTCGCTGGAACGCGACGCAATGGCGGTGGTGAAGGCCAACGGCGGCCAGGTAATCGGCAGCGTGCGCCACCCCATCGCCAGTTCGGACTTCTCGTCGTTCCTGCTGCAAGCACAGGCGTCCAAGGCGCAGGTGATCGGCCTGGCCAATGGCAGCGGCGACACCATCAACAGCATCAAGCAGGCGTTCGAATTCGGCATCATGGGCAGCAAGCAACGCGTGGCCGCGCTCTTCATGAGTATCGTGGACGTGCGCAGCGTGGGGCTGGAATACGCCCAGGGCCTGAATCTGGTTGAACCCTTCTACTGGGATCAGGACGACAAGGCGCGGCAATGGTCCGAGCGCTACTTCAAGCGCACCGGCCGCATGCCCTCGATGGTGCAGGCCAGCAACTACAGCGCCACCATGCATTACCTGAACGCCGTCAAAGCCGCGGGCACCGACGGGTCCGAAGCGGTGCTGAAGAAAATGCACGACACGCCCATCAATGACTTCATGACCGAAAACGGCCGCATCCGCGAAGACGGTCGGGTGATGCGCGACCTGTACCTGTTCCAGGTGAAGAAGCCGTCGGAGTCCAAGCGCGACTGGGACTACTACAACCTGGTGCGCAAGATCCCGGCCGAGCAGGCGTTCCGACCGCTGAAGGACGGCGGCTGCTCGCTGGTGAAGTCGTGATGGACGGCGCGCTTGGCCTCTTGGCCGGCAAGCGCGCCGTGGTCACGGGGGGCGCCAACCCCCGTGGCATCGGCGCGGCCGTCGTCGACCTGTTCCTGGCGCAGGGCGCGACCGTGGCGGTGCTGGACCAGGCCTATCCCGAACGCGCAGGCGCCGGGCTGGCGGATGGCCGCGTGGACGTGCATTGCGACGTGTCGCGGGGCGAATCGTGCGAAGCGGCCCTGGCGCAAGCCACGCAAGCGCTCGGCGGCGTCGACGTGCTGGTCAACAACGCGGGCATCGTCGCCGCGACCCGCATCTGGGACCTGGCCGAGGACGAATTCCGCCGCATGATTGACGTGAACCTGACCGGCACGTACAACGTCACGCACGCAGCCTTGCCGGCCCTGCTGGAAAGCACCCGGCGGCCAGCCATCGTGAACCTGGGCTCCACGGCCGCGCTGCGCGGCGGCGGCCTGCTGGGCGGTTCGCACTACGCGGCCTCCAAGGGCGGGGTCATCAGTTTCACCAAAGCGCTGGCACGCGAACTCGGCCCGCGCGGCGTGCGCGCCAATTGCGTGGCCCCGGGCATTATCGAAACCGACATGACGCTGGGAAAATTCGGCGAAAATTGGGAACAAGAACTCAAACAGGGCATTCCGCTGCAACGCTTCGGCCTACCCGCCGACGTCGCGCAGGCCATTCTCTTCCTGGCTTCGGACCTGTCCTCCTACTCAACCGGCATCGTGGTCGACGTCAACGGCGGCTTCCACATTCACTAGGCATTCCCAGAAGCAATGAGCACTCCCGACCGCATGCTGTCCATCCTCGACCTCTTTCGCGACGGCACCACCGCCGCGTTCCAGGAAGACGTCATGGCACATCTGGAGTGCTCGCGCGCAACCGCCTACCGGTACCTGAAATCGCTGACCGAAAGCGGTCTGCTCGCGCCCACCGCGGGCGGCGCGTATGTGCTGGGATCGCGCATCATCGAACTGGACCGACACCTGCGCCAGCATGATCCGTTGATGCGCGCCGCGCGCGACGTCATGCGCGCCACGGGCGACGAACTTCACGCCAACTTGATGCTGTGCAGCTATTACGGCGACAAGGTCCTGTGCGTGGACCGCTATTGGACCGACAACTCCATCGAATCCAGCTATGCGCGCGGCCGCCCTTTTCCGATGTTCCGCGGCGCCACCGCCAAACCCATCCTGGCCAACCTGCCGCCCTATCAGCTGCGCAACCTGATGCTCTGGCATGCGGCCGAAATCCGCGAGGCGGGGCTTGGGGACGACTGGGACGCGTTCAGGGCGAACCTGAAGCGGTTGCGCACGGCTGGCGTGTGTGTCTCGCACGGCGAGGTCGACCGTGGCCTGATGGGTATCGGCGCGGCGATATTCAGCGCTGAACAGAAGGTCGTGGGCAGCCTGGTGTTCATCGCATCGCAAGCACACACCCCGCCCGAGCGCCTGGATCTGCTGCAGGCGCGCATCCAGGTCGCCGCGGCCGAGGTATCCCGCAATCTGCAGGCGCCACAAAGCAACGGCGCGGCGGCGATCGGCATCATGCCGTCGCGGCCGCGCCGCATCAGAGCGCCGGCCGGCTCAGCGCCGGCACGGCCCAAAGCCTGATCAGGCCTTGTTGTAGCGTTCCACGCTGTTCACGATTTCCTCGTGGGCGGCGTCGACGCCCTTCCAGCCTTTGACCTTGACCCACTTGCCCTTCTCGAGATCTTTGTAGTGCTCGAAGAAGTGCTGGATACGCGCGACGTCTTCGGTCGGCAGATCTTCGTAGGACTTGATGTTGCGGTACGGGGGGTACAGCTTTTCGATCGGCACGGCCAGCAGCTTGGCATCGCCGCCCGATTCGTCGTCCATTTCCAGCACGCCGATGGCGCGGCAGCGCACGACGGCGCCGATCTGGATCGGGAACGGGGTCAGCACCAGCACGTCGGCGGGGTCGCCGTCGTCGGACAAGGTCTGGGGGATGTAGCCGTAATTGCACGGATAGTGCATGGCCGTCAGCATGAAGCGGTCAACGAAAATCGCCCCCGTCTCTTTGTCGACCTCGTACTTGACCGGGTCGGCGTTCATGGGGATTTCGATGATGACGTTGAAGTCTTCCGGCAGCTTCTTGCCAGGGGAGACGCGATCAAGACTCATGATTCAACCTTGTTGAGTGTCTGAAGAAATGTTCAAAGCGAGCCGTCGTCCTTGAACGGCGGCTTGGTGGCCGGCACCGGCGCCGGCGCGGTGGCGGGCGCAGGCTTCGGGCTGGCGGGAGGGGCCGGCGAGTACGTCGGCACGGGCTCGTCGAAAGCCGCCGCCGGGATCGGGGCGCTGTCGAAGTACTCGTCGATGTCGGACGTGCCGCCCGCAAGCGGCGCGTCTTCCGGCGCCAAGGCGCGGTCGCGCTGGTCCTTGTTGACGCGCGCATCGGGATCCAGCACGTAGTCGGAGGCCGATGCGGCCACCGAAGGCGGCAACGCCGGGTAGTCGCCACCGATGTCGGCATCGCCGTCGTTGTCCGACAAGCCCACCGCGTAGCCGCCTTCGGCGTCTACCCGGTATGGGTCGGATCCCGTATCCGCGGCAGGAAGCGCGGCATCCGCCGCCAGCACCGGCAGCGCCATGCTGGCCGCCGTGGCCAGGCGCCAGTGGCGCACCGCATCCGCGGGACGTTCCAGGCGATCGTACAGGCTGCCCAGCAATGCATGGGTCTGCGCATCGCTGCGGCGGCTGAGACTACGCAACAGATAGCGTTCGGCCTGCCCCCACAATTGGCCGTTCAGGCAGAGCATGCCCAACGCGGTCAGGAGGTCGGGATCCGTGGGGCGCTGTTGCAGCCACGTTTCAGCGCGGGCCAGGCGGCGCGATACCTGCTCGGCTTCGCAGCGGGCATAGGCCGCCACCAGCGTCGGATTGAACTTCACGGCCACGGCGGCTTCCAGCACGCGGGCCGCTTCGTTGGCTTCACCCGCCGCGTCGAAGGCGGCCGCGCCGGCCAGCGCGATATCAGGCAGCAGGCGCTCTTCGGCCTTCAGGTCTTTCCAGATGGCGCGCCAGGCATCGCTATTGGCAGCCGCGCGCAAACGCGCCGCGCCGGAAGCGTCGATCAGCTGGTCGGCTTCGCTGCGCGCCAGGGCGTTGCGGCGCACCAGGCCGCGGGCCAACGTAAAGACCTGCTCGTCATGCTGGAGCGCGGTGTGTGCGCGCAACAGCAGGCGCATGGTGTGCAGGTGGCGGGCTCCGCCGTCGGCCAGCGGCGCCAGCACCGCCAACGCGCGCTCGGCGCGGCCTTGATCCAGCAGCATGTCGGCCGAAACCGTGGCCGTGGCTTCCACCAGGCCCGGTTCGGTGCCGGCGTGTTCCTGCGCGGTCGCCAGCAGGCGGTCACGGCGGTCGAATTCGCCCAGGCCATGCGCGGCCCGCGCGGCGGACAGCGCCGCCAGCACGCGGCGGGTCTTGACCTTGGTCTGCTCAAGCAGTTTGGTCAGATCCTTTTCGGCATGGGTGTAGCGGCCTTCCAGCAAGCCGATCCAGCCGCGCTCCAGCAACTCGTGGTCGCGGGCCTGGGCGCGTTTGCCCCGCCATACGCGAACGCGGTCGGGGATGGCCAGCAGCCACGCCAGCAGGCGCAAACCGATGTACAGCACGATGAAGGCCGCGACGATCAGCAGGACGGCCAGCGTCAGCGACATCCCGATGCGCCACGGCCAGACCAGCAACAGCACGTTGCCGGAATGGGATCGCAGCACCACCGCCAGAGCGACGGCGATGACGGCAAGCAGCAGAGTCCAGAACCAGGTACGCATAAGGCTCAGTCCTGCCCGCTAGTCTTGAAACCCGCGGCGCGCAACGCGGCCACGGCGTTCAGGCTGTCGGCCACGTCCGGCATGCGCACGGCGATGTCGGTCTGCGCCAGTTCGCGCGCCAACGTCTGGGCGGCGACGGTGTCGGGGGAACGGTTGTCGAAGTACTTGGCCAGCGTCACACCGACATTGTCGAGTTCGCTCTTCCAGACGGCGGGCTGGCGCATCAGCATGGCCAGTTGCACGGTCAGCAGGCGCTGGCGCAGCGTGCCGCGCACCTGATCGGCCTGTTCGGGCGACAGCAGCAAGGCGGCGGGTTCGTCCACGCGCTGGATGGTGATCAGTCCGCCCAGCTCTTGCGCCAGCGCGGAACCCGCGCGGCCGGGCCACGAGACCACTTCGGCGCGCCAGCGCTGCCACCACGGGGCATCGGCCGGCAGGCCTGCCTGCGGATCGACCACCGGCGCGGGCGCCACGGCCGGGCGGCTTTCGCCGGCGGCAGCCACGCCCGGGGCAACGGTGTCCGGCACCAGCAACGGCGCCTTGCCAACCAGCGACACCAGCCGCTCGATGCGAGCCGATTGGGCGGGGATATCCACGGTGGAGACGGCGCGCAGGCGGTCCAGGTCGCCGTTGATGGCCTGTTGCAAGCTGGAGAAGCGGGGGCGGTCGGCGCGGGCCAGGCGCGATTGCGCGGTTTCCAGCGCCACGATCGCGTTGGACACGTTGCCGGCCAGGCGCAACTGCTGGTTGGCGATGGTCAACAGGCGTTCGACGTCATTGGCCAGCAGCTCATCGCTGGCGCCGTCGTTGAAGTTCTGCCAGGCCAGTTGCAACGCGTTGTATTGGCTTTGCGTTTCGCGCACGGTGTCTTCGAGTTCGCCCACGCGGCCGGCTTGGGCCTGCGCCAGCGCCAAGGCCTCGCGCGTGTCCTTGCGGGCTTGCGCCACGTCGGCCGTCAGCGTGTCGATGCGCGACGCAACCTCGCGCCCGGCGGACACGAACTGCGTGCGCTGCTTCCACAGCGCATACCCCAGGCCAACGGCCAGCAGGATGACGATTATCAGGGCGGTGACCAATGGGCCACTGCCGCGCTTGGCCGGACGGGCCTTGACGGAATCGGCCGGGGCCGATGCGGGCGCACTTGCGCCCGGGGCGGCCGTGGGAACGACCGGATCGGTAGCGGGAGTCTTGTCTGTCATGACGCGATTGTATTCGGTGTCTGTCCGATGCAACGAATCAAGCAGCAACAAAAGCCTGGAAAATCGACTCGTCGTTGGGTAAGCAGATTTTTACCATTGCTGGTGGCGCATCGCCATGACAACCCGCCGGCACGCGGCGCGCCAGCGAGGGATGGGTCAGCACGAAGCGGCATCGCTCCCACCAGGAAGCCAGGCCCGCGGCGTCCAGGCCGGCGCGCACGGCATCCGCGCCTTCGCCGCTGGTGATGAGCCACGTGGCGCTGACGCCGGCATCCGCCCAGCGCCGCAGCGGCGCCAGTTGCGCCGCATCCCAGCTGGCCGGGCGGCGCAGATAGGCCGCGTGGCGCGTAACGGCCGCGCCGTGCGCCTCAAGCCGGTCTCCCAGCCAATCCCGGCCCTGGGTGCCGCGCACCAGCAGCACGCGGGCCGGTAGCTGCGGCAACCCGCAAAGCACCTGCCACAAGGCCTCGGAGTCATGGCTGGGCGCATCCTCGCCGGGATGCAGAACTGTTGTATTCGCGCCAAAGCCGGGCGACTCGCGCAGCCCCCCGGCACTGGCGGGCCCGACCGTGGCGGCAATGGTGCCGGCCGGCCAGACGGACGGCCCGTCCGCGCGGGCCAGTTGGTCCAGGTACTGCTTGCCCGCATTGCCGCTGACGAACACGACCATGTCAAAGTCGGCCGGCCGCGGCAGGTCCGTGGTGGCGACGTCCAGGGGCTGGATTTCAAGGGCAGGCAGCATGCAGACCGACCAGCCGGCGTCGTTCAGGCGGCCGGCCAGCGCTTCGTTTCGGCCCGCGGGCCGTGTCAGGACAGCGACTCGCGGCGGCGTGGACATCAGTCCGGCCGGGGGTCGGCTTGCAGCAGTTCCTGGAGGATGGCGGCTGCGCCGGCATCCAGCAGTTCTTGCGCGGCGGCGATGCCCAGGGCTTCGGCGCCCGCCACCGGACCGCTGCGGGTCGCATGGACCATGCGCGTGCCGTCGGGTGAAGCCACCAGCGCGCGCAGCGAGAGCGTGTCGCCCGAGATCTCGGCGAATGCCGCCAGCGGCACCTGACAGGAGCCGCCCAGCTTGCGGGACACGGCCCGCTCGGCCAGCACGCAGGACGTGGTGGCCGCGCTGATCAGCGGCGCCAACCACGCGCGCATGTCGTCGCGATCGTCGCGGATTTCGATGCCCAGCGCGCCCTGCCCGGCAGCCGGCAGACTGTCGGCCGGGTCCAGCAGGCTGCTGATGCGCCCACCCAACCCCAAGCGTTCCAGTCCGGCGGCCGCAAGGACGATGGCGTCGTATTCGCCCTTGTCCAGCTTGCCCAGGCGCGTGTCCAGATTGCCGCGCAGCGGCTTGACCGACAGGGCCGGATAGCGCGCGCGGATCTGCGATTCGCGGCGCAGGCTGGACGTGCCCACGACTGCGCCCGCCGGCAGGTCTGCCAGCGTTGCATAGCGATTGGACACGAAGGCATCGCGCGGATCGGCGCGATCAAGGACGGCGCAAAGCTCGAACGGGGCTTGCAGATCCACCGGCACGTCCTTCAAGGAGTGCACGGCGAGATCGGCGCGCCCGTCGAGCAGCGCGTTTTCGAGTTCCTTGACGAACAGTCCTTTGCCGCCCACTTTGGACAGGGTGCGGTCGAGGATCTGGTCGCCCCGGGTCGTCAGGGTAAGAAGCTCAACCGCGCACGCCGGGTAGAGCGTGCGCAGCCGGTCGCGCACATGCTCGGCTTGCCACAGGGCAAGCCGGCTGGCGCGGGTCGCGATGACCAGGCGTTGCGGAAGAGACACGTGACGTCATCAAACGAAATTGGAGACGATGACCGTCGCGACTACCCCGAGGATGGCCAGCACGAAAAGGCCCTGAAGGAGGCTCAGGCCCGATTCGGATTGCTGGGGATCAACGGATCTACGCAGACTCATGGGATTCCTTGGAAGCGATTTTGCGGCTTGCCAGCCACCGTCCAAGGACAACAACGAGCAAGGCGCCGATAATTTCAGCGGCGATTTTAACCGTAGTGGGCTGAACACCGAATTGACGTTCGACAACAACGTCGGTAATCAGCATGCCACCAGCGATCCAGCCCAGCAAGGCGGCGCCAAACGTAACCACCAACGGGTACTTGTCGATCAGCTTGAGGACCAGCGTGCTGCCCCAGATGATGATCGGCACGCTGACGATCAGGCCGAACGCAACCAGACCGATCTGATGGTCGGCATGGGCGTTCTGGGCTGCGCCGGCAATGGCGATCACGTTGTCCAGGCTCATCACGAAGTCGGCGATGATGATGGTCTTGATGGCCGCGGCGATGGATGTCCCACCCTTCACGTTGCCATGCGCATCGTCTTCAGGAACCAAGAGCTTGACGCCGATCCAGACGAGCAGCAGGCCGCCGACGACTTTCAGGAACGGGATCGACAGCAGCGTCAGTGCGAAAGCGATCAGCACGACACGCAGGATGATGGCGCCCGCGGTACCCCACAGGATGCCCTGCATGCGCTGTTTGGGTGCCAGATTGCGGCAAGCCAGCGCGATCACGACGGCGTTGTCGCCGCCCAGCAGGATGTCGATGAGGATGATCTGGAATACCGCTGCCCAACTCAGCGTCTGGAAAAACTCAAGCACTATAGAACCCCCGAAGGCATTTATATGAAAAGAAAGGCCGGTCCCGAGCCGGCCATCCCGCCGTGCCATGCACGGCAGGATCATTCAAAACAACTGATTATTGTAATTCAGCTTTCAGTCAGCTTTCTGGCGCATCAGCAAAACTTTACCAATTGCCAACACCAGCACCGCACCCAGTGCGCCCGTCATCAGCTCGAAGCTGTGATGCGTGACGCCCAATGCCGCGTCGATGCGCGCCACCGGTTCCTGCAGGGCGGGGTCGCCCACCAGCAATTCGCCTGCGATGAAGCCCAGCAGCGCCGCCCCCACCCAGACAATGAGCGGAAAACGTTCGATGACCTTCAGAAGCAGCGTGCTGCCGAAGATGACCAACGGAATGCTGATGGCCAGGCCCAAAACCAGCAAGGTCGTGTCGCCCATCGCGGCGGCGGCAACCGCCACCACGTTGTCCAGGCTCATGACCAGATCGGCAATCATGATAGTGCGAATTGCAGTCAGCAGATTGCCTTGCGTCTTGCCTGCGCCGTCTTCGTCGCCTTCCGGCATCAGCAGCGTCACGCCGATGTAGACCAGAAGCAACGCGCCGATCAGCTTGAGCCACGGCAGCAGCAGCAATTTGGCTGCCACCAGGGTCAGCACGATACGCATGATGATCGCGGCGGCCGAACCGATCGTGATCGCTTTCTTCTGTTGGGCCGGGGGCAACGAACGCGCCGCCAGCGCAATCACCACGGCGTTGTCGCCTGATAGCAGGATGTTGACCCAAATGATCTGGAGCAGCGCTATCCAGAATGCCGCTGAACTGAGTTCCATGCCTCTCTTTCCTAGGTGTGATCCCCCTAGGACAAACCAAATTAATGGATGAAAAAAAACGAAAGCCGTACTGACCGTCTTGGTGCGAGCCCGACGGCATTCTTGCTGGGTACGTGCGAAATTTCTTTCATTATAGTTTCGTTCAGCTTTCCGTATGATTGGACGACCGCGATATGGACACGGGATTTCCCTAGGTTCGCCCGGGAATTCCACGCCTTTACCCCTGTGCACGGACAAAAAAAAGCCCGCCGAAGCGGGCTTTTTGGCGCAATGCTGAAAGACTTACAGCACCGACTTGAGCAGCTTGCCCATTTCGGAGGGGTTGCGCGTGGTGCGGATGCCGCAAGCTTCCATGACTTCCAGCTTGGCGTCGGCCGTGTCGGCGCCGCCGGAGATCAGGGCGCCCGCGTGGCCCATGCGCTTTCCGGGAGGAGCGGTGACACCAGCGATGAAGCCGACGACCGGCTTCTTCATGTTGTCCTTCGCCCACTCGGCAGCGTTGACTTCGTCCGGGCCGCCGATTTCGCCGATCATGATGACGGCGTCGGTGTCGGGATCGTCATTGAACATCTTCAGGACGTCAACGTGCTTCAGGCCGTTGATGGGATCGCCACCGATACCGACGGCGCTGGATTGACCCAGGCCCAGTTCGGTGACTTGCGCCACGGCTTCGTACGTCAGGGTGCCCGAACGGCTGACGATGCCGATGCGGCCCTTACGGTGGATGTGGCCCGGCATGATGCCGATCTTGATTTCGTCCGGCGTGATCAGACCCGGGCAGTTCGGGCCCAGCAGCAGCGTCTTGCTGCCCTTGGCCTTCATGCGGTTCTTGACTTCCAGCATGTCGCGAACGGGGATGCCTTCGGTGATGCAGATCACCAGATCCAGTTCGGCTTCGACAGCTTCCCAGATGGCGGCGGCGGCGCCGGCGGGCGGCACGTAGATGACGGACACGGTTGCGCCGGTGTCGGCCTTGGCTTCCTTCACCGAAGCGAAGATCGGCACGCCTTCAAAGTCTTCACCCGCTTTCTTGGGGTTCACGCCGGCCACGAAGGCAGCTTTACCATTGGCGTACTCACGGCACATGCGGGTGTGGAACTGGCCCGTCTTGCCCGTGATGCCCTGGGTGATGACTTTGGTGTCCTTGTTGATCAGAATCGACATTTGTGAATCCTTGGGTATTTTTTTACTTGACGGCCGCTACGACGCGGGTGGCGGCTTCGGCCATCGTGTCGGCGCTGATGATCGGCAGGCCGGAGTCGGCCAGCATCTTCTTGCCGAGTTCTTCGTTGGTGCCCTTCATGCGGACGACCAGCGGCACGTTCAGGTTGACGGCCTTGCAAGCAGCGATCACGCCTTCGGCGATGACGTCGCAGCGCATGATGCCGCCAAAGATGTTGACCAGAATGGCCTTCACGCTCTTGTTCGCGAGCATGATCTTGAACGCTTCGGTGACCTTCTCGGCCGTAGCGCCGCCGCCGACGTCCAGGAAGTTGGCCGGCTCGCCGCCGAACAACTTGATGGTGTCCATCGTGGCCATGGCCAGACCGGCGCCGTTCACCAGGCAGCCGATGTTGCCGTCGAGCTGGATGTAGGCCAGGTCGAACTTGCTGGCTTCGATTTCAGCCGGATCTTCTTCGTCCAGGTCGCGGTAGGCGACGATTTCCGGGTGGCGGAACAGGGCGTTGGAGTCGAAGTTGAACTTGGCGTCCAGGGCGATGATGTTGCCCTTGCCGTCGCGGTTCAGCGGGTTGATTTCGACCAGCGAAGCATCGGTGTCCATGTAGCACTTGTAGAGCTTCTGGAACACGTCCACGGCTTGGGCGGTGGAGTCGGCGGGCAGGCCGATCGCGTTGGCGATCTTGGTGGCTTGCTCGGCGGACAGGCCGGTCAGCGGGTCGATGTATTCGGTGATGATCTTCTCGGGCGTGGAGTGAGCCACTTCCTCGATGTCCATGCCGCCTTCGCTGGAAGCGATGAAGGCCACCTTCTGCGTGGCGCGGTCAGTGACCAGCGACACGTAGTATTCCTTCTGGATGTCGGCGCCGTCTTCGATGTACAGGCGACGAACCTTCTGGCCTTCCGGGCCGGTCTGGTGCGTGATCAGCTGCATGCCCAGGATTTCCGAGGCCAGCTTGCGGACGTCGTCCAGCGAGCGCGCCAGCTTGACGCCGCCGCCCTTGCCGCGGCCGCCCGCGTGAATTTGTGCCTTGACGACCCAAACCGGTCCACCCAGCTTTTCAGCGGCAGCCACGGCCTCGTCGACGGAAAGAGCGGGGATCCCGCGCGGCACCGGGATGCCAAATTGCTTCAGCAGTTCCTTGCCTTGATACTCGTGGATTTTCATGTGTTACCTGTCAGGACGTATGAGAAAGAGAAGGTGAATCGGAGGACGAATCGGCCGATGCCTCAGCGCTACCCCCGGTGTACCACTTGGGATAGTGCTCAGCCACCACCGGACCGCCAGTGCTGAGCGCATGACAGCCATCCAATTGGAATGGACGCCGGTTCGGGTTGGTTTCCTGCCGCCGGCGGTTGGCCATGGTCTGGACTGCCGCGGTGGGAAGCACCTGCGACAGCTCGGTCATGTGCGTACAGCCTTCCACGTGCCCGAACCGCTCTTTGACCTGGCGGCGGAATCCCTTAAGCAGATTCATGCCGATCAGATCAGTGTAAGCCGGCTCGATGGCCATGCAATGACCGCCGTAAGGGGCCGCATCATAGACAGCCTGCGCCGCCACGATCGAGAAATTCTCGTCGATGGTGATGCGCAGGTGCATATGGTGGATGGGCTGCCCGGCCTTGAACATCTTGCCGTCGCTCTTGGGAAAATCGTACGCCTTCACGTCGATCAGCTCGGCTTCCAGATCCCAGTTGCCGTCCTCGCGCGCATACGACTGCACGCGTATGGAACGCGTGTGTAGCGGTTGACGAGGGTAATCCGGCGGTGGCAAGGGCATGCTGGGGGCCTGCGGGGCGAAGATGGCCTGCGCATGGTGCGCGGCAACAAAACCTTGAAAGTATAGCGCAGGCAGCCGGGCCTCAACCGGCTTGCCGCGGGTCGTTTTCTGGGGGACAGAGCGCGGCGGAGGCCCAGAGACCCTCGTGGCGCACCTGGCTGGTCAGGCGCGCGGCGGCCAAATGGC
The DNA here is from genome assembly GCF_002975275.1 of Achromobacter sp. MYb9. Classification (GTDB taxonomy): domain Bacteria; phylum Pseudomonadota; class Gammaproteobacteria; order Burkholderiales; family Burkholderiaceae_B; genus Achromobacter. Next base: position 20,457 of record NZ_PCOQ01000001.1, read on the forward strand.
ATTCGCGCACGGGCGTGTATTCCTCCAATCCGCGGCGGCACGCCTTTAACCGGGCTTCCAGTGCGCTCCAGGCGCGGGCGAAGGCGTCCGCGCGTCCGGCTGGCTCGCAAGCCGCCAAGCGGGCCGCGGCCGCCGGCCCGCAGTAGAGCCGGGCAACGTCGATGTCGCCTTCCCCGCCCCCGGCCCCGCCATCCACGGCGGCCAGGTCCACGCCCGGCATGCCCAGGCGCGACAGGCCGCACAGAATATAAGGGCCACAGTAAGACAAGGAACTGTTCCACCGCGAGCCCGCAGCCGGGGCGGGCCCCTTGGGCGTCTCGATCCAGCCTGCCTGCGCCTCTCCCCGGCGCACCCGTTCCGCCGCCAACCAGGCCCGGGCGGCCAGGCGCTGCCTTTCCCGGCCCGCGACCACGTGCAGCAGCCACAACTCGACCGGCGCGCCCTCCCCGGTCAGCCGTAGCGCCGGCGCGGTCATCGGCGCGGCGAGAGCGGCCGTCATCGTTTCCACGGCGTGGCCGGACTGCCCATCCAGGCCTGCCCGGCCGGGATGGTTTCGCCCTTCAGCACCAGGGTCAGGGGCCCGAGCACGGCGCGGTCCTCGACCTGGGTGTCGTACAGGATCGTGCTGCGGGGACCGACATTGACGCCATGGCCGATGTGGACCCGCCCGATCTTCATGACACGGTCCTCGAACAGGTGGGTCTGCGGCCCGGACCCGGCATGCAGCACCGCATCGTCGCCGATCAGGACGCAGTCGTATTCGGTGACGTCGGTGGTGTCCATGAATACGCGCTTGCCGATGCGGGCGCCCATGCAGCGCAGCGCCAGCGGCAGCCAGGGCGTGGCGCGCAGGAAGTTGAAGAAATTGGGCACTGCGATCGACTCGTACAAGCTGGTCACCGCCTCGCTCTTCCAGACGAACGGCGTCCACATGGGCTCGGCCCGCGGCCGGTACCGCCCCATCAGCGCCCACTTCAGCAGCACCAGGAACAGGAACGTGCCCAGGCCGTACAGCACGCCCGCCAGCATCAGTTCATCGAAGGCGGCCAGGAAACCCTGGGCCGCGGCGATCGGGATGATCTTCATGACGGTCAAATAGCCCACCGCGATCACGACCGCCAGCGGCAGGATCATCCGCATGCCCTCGACCGCACCGCGCGCGACCTTGCGGCCCAGGCTGGGCCGGAACGTCAGATGCGCGGCGAACCCCGCCGTCTGCTCGCGCGCCGGCAAGGCCAGCGGCGGATTGCCCAGCCAGGTTTGGCCGCTGGCCATGCGGCCGTTCGCCGGCGCCCGGCTCTGCACCCCGATGAGCACGTCGTCGGGCAGCACCGAGCCGTCGGGCACATAGGCGCCGTTGCCCACAAAGGTGCGGTTGCCAATGACGGTGGGCCGCATCGTCATCCACCCGCGATCGATTTCCTCGTCGCCCAGCATGACGCCGTCGGCGATGAAGCTATCGCGGCCCAGGGTCAGCATGTCGGGCACGATTCCCATGGCGGTGGAGATTTCGGTGCCGCGTCCGACTTTCGCGCCCAGCAGCCGGTACCAGGTGCCGGCGTAGATCGACGCATACAAGCCATGCAGCACGCTCAGGCTGGATTCCTGGATCTGGTTGGTGAGCCAGCGGCGCAGATAGATCTGCCCGTAGACCGGCCAGCGCCCGCCCGTCAATCTGGGCAGGAGCGCCCAGCGCAGCATGGCGGACACCAGCACCGTCAACAACAGCAGCAAGGCGCTGGCGGGCAGCGCCAGCAGCAGATAGCAGAGGAAGGCGTAGGGCCAGGACACGCGGTCGCCCATCAGGTCCAGCCAGCGCGCGTCGATCCAATCGATCAGCACGAAGCTGGGAAACACCGGCATGAAGAACAACGCCGCGATCAGCGTGCCGCCCAGGGCGTAAGCCATCACGTCCAGCTGGCGCAGGCGCCCTGCGCGCGCGGGGCGAGGCGGCAGATCGGGCTTGGTCGCCAGAGGGTCGTGGCGCGCAGGCGCGCCCGTCCACACCTGTCCGGCGGGCACCCGTGCCCCCGATGCCAGCGACGACAGGCCGTCCAGCCGCGCGCCCTCGCCCATCGACACGTTGCCTTGCAGCACGGCGTACGATCCGACGTGGGCGTTGTCCGCCAACGTGATCGGCGCCACTTCCCAGACGTCGCCACGCACCACGAAGTTCTCGAGGTTGACGGCGGCCCCGATGCTGACGCCATCGCCAATCGACAGCAGGTCCGGCGCGCGGACCGAGATGCGGCCGATGGCGGCGTCGCGGCCGATGCGCGCCCCCAGCGCGCGCAGGTACCAACCCTGCAGCGGCGAGCCGGCCAGCAGATGCGCTGGCGGAATGTCCAACACCCGGTCCACCAGCCACCAACGATAGAAGCGCCAGCCATACAGCGGATAGCGGCCCGGCCTGAGTCTTCCCAGGATGCCCCATTTGCAGGCCACGGCCACGCCGAAGCTCAGCAGATTGCAAGCCAGATAGCTGGCGATGGACAGCGCCACCGCGCGCCAGACCGAGTCGCCCTCATCGCCTGTCCAATAGTGATAGGTGAAGAACGGCGTCAGCCAGATCAGCATGCGCACGCCGATCAGCAGCGGCAGCGCGGCAAGCTGGCCCAGGCCGCAGAGCCAGCGCCGCCATTCCGGCACGCGGCTGGCGACATCGTCGGCCTGGGTCGCGCCCGCACTTCTGCCATCGCTTTCATCTTGCGCCGCCGTGGGCGGTGCGGCCGTCAACGCATCCAGCCGCGCCGCCAGGGCGCCCAGGCCAGGGTGCTGATAGAGGTCATGCATCGTCAGCGCCGACAACGGCGGATGCTTGCGCAACGCGGACACCAACCGCGCGGCCAACAGCGAATGCCCGCCCAGGTCGCGGAAGAAATCGCTGGCCAGACGCAGCGGCTGGCCGGGGAACAGCGCACGCAACGCGTCGAACAGCGCCTGTTCGCCAGGGGTGACGGCATCGTCGTCTTCGCCGCCGGGTTCGGACACGGTGTCCAGTTCACGCGCCTTGAGCGCCTTTCGGTCGATTTTTCCGGACGTCAGGCGCGGCACCTCGGCCACCCGTTCAAAACGCGCCGGAATCATATAGGCGGGTAGATCCTGCGCCAGCGCGGCCCGCAAGGCATGCAGGTCCAGCCGCGCCTCGCCCTCGGGTTTCACGAACGCCACCAGCTGGTCGATGCCTGCCAGATCGCGCAACACCACCGCCGCCGCGCCCACGCCCGGCTGCCGGTACAGCGCTGCTTCGATTTCGCCCAGTTCGACGCGGAACCCGCGCACCTTCACCTGGTCATCGCTGCGGCCCAGGCACTGGATCTGCCCGTGTTCGTCGATGCGAGCCAGATCGCCGCTGCGATACATGCGCGTGTCATGACTGCCGCCGGGCCTGGGGTTGGGCAAGAATTTTTCCGCCGTCAGTTCGGCACGTCCCAGATAGCCGGCCGCCACGCCCGGACCGGTGATGCAAAGCTCGCCTACCTGCCCTTGCGGCAGCACGGCGCCATCTTCGCCGCGAATCAGCATGCCGTAATTGGGCAGCGGCGTGCCGATGGTCACGGGCTGGCCCGGCAGCAATTCCGCCAGGCTGGCCGATACCGTGGTTTCCGTCGGGCCATAAGAGTTGAACAGACGCCGGCCCGGGGTGGCCCAGCGCGGCACAAGAAAGTCCGGGCACACCTCGCCGCCCAGATTCACCAGCCGCAAGCCGGGCACGTCGCGCGCAAACAGCGCCAGCAGGGTCGGCACGGCATGCAGCACGGTGATGCCTTCCCGCGCCAGCGCCTCGGGCAGACCTTCGGGGTCGGTCGTCAACATCTTGGGGGCGACCCACAGACTTGCGCCGACCAGGTAGCTGATCCAGATTTCTTCGAACGACATGTCGAAGGCCACCGAGAAGCCCTGGTAGACCTTGTCGCCGTACCGCACGCCCAGCACCGCGTTTTCGCTGCGCAGGAAATGGCAGATGGCGGCCTGGCTGATCGGCACGCCCTTCGGTTTGCCGGTCGAGCCGGACGTGTAGATCACGTAGGCGGGATGCTCGGGCAGCAGCTCCTCGCGCTTGCGCAAGACGCCGTCGACAGGCGTCGACAGTTCACCGGGTGTCCATGTGATCAGGCCATCCAGGCGCACATCGGCGCACGCGATCAGCCCCTGCGCGCCCGCATCCTGCAGACAGGCGTGCATGCGGTCGGGTGGCGTATCGGATTCGAATGGCAACCAGGCCGCGCCCGCCTTGGCGATGGCTGCCTGCATCACAAGCAGATCGGCACCGCGCGGCAGGCACAGGCCCACGATATGGCCGGCGCGCACGCCAGCCTCGATCAGATGGTGCGCGGCCAGATCGGCACGCCGTCCCAGCCCGTCGTAGTCAAGTGTTTGATCGCGCCAGTGGATGGCGGTGGCGGCGGGATGCCGCAGAATCGTGGCTTCCAGAATATCGGGCAACGTTTCCGCGGCAAGCAGATCGGGCCGATAAGGGCCTTGGAGAATCATAGGGACGGCGACGATCCGGCTGTGGGGATTTTCTGTTTATTGACCCGTGCCGTCAAAATTCGTTCAGAGCATCCATAAAAAAAGCCCCTGGTTCGTGCGTGCAACGCACGAACCAGGGGCGCTTGCCCAAGCCGCCGATCACCCCGAAGGCTGGCGGTCGGACGGGCGGTCGTCAGGCCGATTGGCGCAGCGCGCGGGCCGCTTGCACCATGCTGATCAGCGCGGCTTCGGTTTCGGGCCAGGCGCGCGTCTTCAGGCCGCAGTCAGGATTCACCCACAGGCGTTCCTTGGGCAGGCGGGCGGCCGCCTTTTCCATCAGGCCGACCATCCAGTCCACTTCCGGCACGTTGGGCGAATGGATGTCGTACACGCCGGGGCCGATATCGTTCGGATAGTCGAAGTCTTCAAACGCTTTGAGCAGATCCATGTTGGAGCGCGACGTTTCGATCGTGATGACGTCCGCGTCCATCGCGGCGATCGATTCGATGATGTCGTTGAACTCGGAATAGCACATGTGGGTGTGGATCTGCGTTTCATCGCGCACGCCGGCGGTCGACAGGCGGAAGCAGTCCACGGCCCAGTCCAGGTACGCCTTCCAGTCGGCGCGGCGCAGCGGCAGGCCTTCGCGGATGGCGGGCTCGTCGATCTGGATGACGCTGATGCCGGCGGCTTCCAGATCCACCACTTCGTCGCGCAGCGCCAACGCCAATTGGCGGCAGGTCTGTTCACGCGGCTGGTCGTCGCGCACGAACGACCATTGCAGAATGGTGACCGGACCGGTCAACATGCCCTTCACCGGTTTGTCCGTCAGCGACTGCGCGTAGGACGACCAGCCCACCGTCATTGGCGCGGGCCGGGCTACGTCGCCGAAAATGATCGGCGGCTTGACGCAGCGCGACCCGTAGCTTTGCACCCAGCCATTCTTGGTGAACGCGAAGCCGGCCAGCAGTTCGCCAAAGTACTCCACCATGTCGTTGCGCTCGGGTTCGCCGTGCACCAGCACGTCCAGGCCCACCTTTTCCTGGAAGCGAATGACTTCCTCGATTTCCTTGCGGATGGCGGTCTCGTAACCCGAGTCCGTCAGCGCGCCGGCCTTCCAGTCGCGGCGCAGCGCGCGGATCTCGGCGGTCTGCGGGAATGAACCGATCGTGGTGGTCGGGTAGGCGGGCAAGCCCAGTTGTTCTTGCTGGCGGGCGATGCGGCCGGCGAACGGCGCGCGGTCGCGCGACACGCCGGCGGCGCCGGACATGCGCTGGCCCACCACGGGATTATGGATGCGGGCCGACGAACGGCGCGCCGCCAACGCGGCGCGTTGCTCGACCAGCCCCGTCTGCACCGTGGGTTCCGTGGCGCTATCCAACGCGCGGCCCAGCAGGCTCAGTTCTTCCAGCTTCTGCGCAGCAAACGACAGCCAGCTCTTGAGTTCGGCGTCCAGTTCCGTTTCGCGGGCCAGGTCCACCGGCACATGCAATAGCGAGCACGACGGAGCCAGCCACAGGCGGTCGCCGAGTTGCCGCTTGATCGGCGCCAACGCGGCGATGGCGGCGTCCAGATCGGTGCGCCAGATGTTGCGGCCGTTGATGATGCCAGCGGACAGCACCTGATCGGCGCGCAGGCCGGCCACGACGTCGGCCAATTGCTCCGGCGCGCGGACCAGGTCTACATGCAGGCCGGCCACGGGCAGGGACTGGGCGGTGGCCAGGTTGTCCTTCAGCCCGTCGAAGTACGTGGCGATCAGCAGCTTGACCGGGCTGGCGGCCAACGCCGCATACACCCGCTTGAAGGCATCGCGCCACGCTTGCGGCAGGTCCAGCACCAGGATGGGTTCATCAATCTGCACCCACTCCACGCCCTGCTTGGCAAAGCGGGCCAGCACGTCTTCGTACACCGGCAGCAGCGCGGCCAGCAGTTGCAGCTTGCCTTCGTCGGCAGCGCCCGCCACAAAAGCATCGCCCTTGCCCAGGTACAGCCAGGTCAGCGGACCCGGGATCACCGGTTTGACGGCGTGGCCCAGCGCTTGCGCTTCCTTGATCTGCTCGAACAGCGATTCGCGCGCAATGCGAAACGTCTGGCCGGGAACCAGTTCCGGCACGATGTAGTGGTAGTTGGTGTCGAACCACTTGGTCATTTCGCAGGCGGCGGCAGGCTTGCCCGTGGGCGCGCGGCCGCGGCCCATGCGAAACAGCGTGTCCAGCGTCACGGGTTCCTTGTCGTTCTGGCCGAAACGGGCGGGTACGGCGCCCAGCAGCGTGCTCCACTCCAGAATCTGGTCATACCAGGCGAAGTCACCCACGGGCACGAACTTCAGGCCAGCCACGGCTTGCAGCTTCCAGTGCCTGGCGCGCAATTCACGGCCAGTTTCTTCAAGCGCTTCGGCACTTTGCTTGCCGGCCCAATATGCCTCCACCGCGCGCTTCAGTTCGCGCTGGGCGCCGATACGGGGAAACCCAAGATTATGAATAGTAGTCATGACAACACCGCCCTTAGACAAGATTTGCTCAAGTGATGGTTATTGTGCAGGCGAAGTTATATGAATCAAAATCAATGTCTACATTCATTAGATGAGGAAACCTCATACAATATAAGTTCATTCCACCCTGAGGAATCGGCGCCTGCCGGGGCACTCGCCAGACGCCGCCGCCCTGCGCCTACACCGATGCTAGAAATCCGCCATCTTGAAACGCTGACCGCCATCCGCGAAGGCGGCAGCCTGCAAGAAGCCGCCGAACGCCTGCACCTGACCCAATCGGCCCTGTCGCACCAGTTGCGCGACCTGGAAACCCGATTGGGCACGGCCCTGCTCAACCGGCGCACCCGGCCGGCCCGCCTGACCACCGCCGGGTTGCGCGTCCTGGCGCTGGCGGACGAGGTGCTGCCCCGCATCCGCGCCACCGAACGCGAATTGCAGCGCCTGGCCGCAGGCCGCACGGGCCGCCTGCATCTGGCCATCGACTGCCACTCGTGCTTCCAATGGTTGATGCCGGCGCTGGACGCCTTTCGGGTGCAATGGCCGGACGTGGCGCTAGACCTGTCGGCCGCCTTTTCGTTTGCCCCCTTGCCCGCCCTGGTGCGCGGCGACCTGGATCTGGTTATCACGTCGGACCCGCAACCGCTGGAAGCGGTCGAGTACCTGCCGTTGTTCAAGTACGAACTGGTGTTGGCGGTGTCGGAGTCCAATCCGTTGGCGGGCAGCAAATTCGTCATGCCCGACCAGTTGGCCGACCAGACGCTCATCACCTATCCCGTGGACAAGCAGCGCCTGGACGTCTTCACCGCCTTCCTGGACCCGGCCGATGTGGAACCCGCCGCCATCCGCAAGGCGGAACTCACGCCAATCATCGCGCAACTGGTGGCCAGCAACCGCGGCGTGGCCGCGCTGCCGAACTGGGCGTTGACGGAATATATGAACCAGGGCTGGCTGCGGCAATGCCGTCTGGGGCCGCAAGGCGTGTGGCGCACCCTGTACGCGACGGTCCGCAGCGAAGACACGGACGCGTCCTACATCGGTGAATTCCTGAGCATCACCCGCGACGTCTGCTTCAAAACACTGTCAGGGATTAAATCCGCTAAATAGTGCCCCCACGCTGCGCACGCCTTGCGTGCTTGCTGCCCCCCGAGGGGGCTTTTTTACCTTGGGGCGGCCCGGCGGTAAAAAGGGCCCCCACGCCGCGCGTGCTTCGCACGCTTGCTGCCCCCCGAGGGGGCTTTTTTACCTTGGGGCGGCCCGGCGGTAAAAAGGGCCCCCACGCCGCGCGTGCTTCGCACGCTTGCTGCCCCCCGAGGGGGCTTTTTTACCTTGGGGCGGCCCGGCGGTAAAAAGGGCCCCCACGCCGCGCGTGCTTCGCACGCTTGCTGCCCCCCGAGGGGGCTTTTTTACCTTGGGGCGGCCCTGCGGTAAAAAGGGCCCCCACGCCGCGCGTGCTTCGCACGCTTGCTGCCCCCCGAGGGGGCTTTTTTACCTTGGGGCGGCCCTGCGGTAAAAAGGGCCCCCACGCCGCGCGTGCTTCGCACGCTTGCTGCCCCCCGAGGGGGCTTTTTTACCTTGGGGCGGCCCTGCGGTAAAAAGGGCCCCCACGCCGCGCGTGCTTCGCACGCTTGCTGCCCCCCGAGGGGGCTTTTTTACCTTGGGGCGGCCCTGCGGTAAAAAGGGCCCCCACGCCGCGATCACTCTTCGTCGTGGTCGCCCACGATACGGCGGATGACGTCGTGCGCGAAGCCGCGGCTGGCCAGGAAGCGGGCTTGCTTGGCGTAGGCCGCGCCGTCGGCGGGCTTGGCGTCGAAGCGCTTCTTCCAGACTTCAAGCGCGCGGTCGTACTCGGTGGCGCGCAACTGGTCGCGCAACTCGGCCACCTGAACGTCGTCAACGCCATGCTGGCGCAACTCCTGCACGATGCGTGCCGCGCCTTGCCGCGACGCACGCCGGTGCACCAGGCTTTGCGCGAACCGTTCGGTGGATAGCCAGCCTTCTTTTTCCAGCGTATCCAACACGGCCTCGACCTCGGCGGCATCGTCGGCGTAGGCGGAAAGCTTGCGCGCCAGCTCTTCGCGTGCGTGTTCTCGCCGCGACAAATACCCCACGGCCCGCATCTTCAACGAAGGCCCTTTACGTTCGGGCTTGCCGTCGTCGGCGCCCGCCTGGCCGTCAACGCTGGCGGCGCGCCGGCCACGGGCGGGCGCGCGCTGCTCGGAACTGCGTTGCCATTCGCCCGTATCCACCGTGGGGGCCACAGCTTCCTGTTCACGGCGCGCATCGGACGTGCGCCGCAAGCCCTGAGGCTTGGCGACGGTTTCAAACTCGTCATCCAACTTGGCGCGAAGACGGTCGGCTGACGCGAGGGTCGGTTTCCAGCTCATGCGCTTTCCTGCTTGCTATGCAAAAACGGCAGGCCCGTCATGGCGCCTGCCGCATGTCGCCAGCCCGAAGGCACGGCCAATGTACGAGCCGCCTGCGGAGATCCGCGGGCAGCCGCAAGATGGCTTATTCGGCGGCGTCTTCCGCCGTCGGCACGAATTCGGCGGCACGGCTGACGATGCCCTGGTTTTCGCGAACGCGGTTTTCGATCTCGATGGCAATTTCCTTGTGCTCTTTCAGGTATTCGCGAACGTTGTCCTTGCCCTGGCCGATGCGGTTGCCGTTGTAGCTGTACCACGCGCCGGACTTGTCCACCACGCTGGCAGCCACGCCCAGATCGATGATTTCGCCTTCGCGCGAGATGCCGGCGCCGTACATGATGTCGAACTCGGCCTGCTTGAACGGCGGCGCGACCTTGTTCTTCACGACCTTGACGCGGGTCTCGTTGCCGACGACTTCATCGCCCTTCTTGATGGAGCCGATGCGGCGGATGTCCAGGCGCACGGAGGCGTAGAACTTCAACGCGTTGCCGCCGGTCGTGGTTTCGGGGTTGCCGAACATCACGCCGATCTTCATGCGGATCTGGTTGATGAAGATGACCATGCAATTGGTGCGCTTGATGGTGGCGGTCAGCTTGCGCAGCGCCTGGCTCATCAGGCGGGCTTGCAGGCCGGGCAGCGAATCGCCCATTTCGCCTTCGATTTCAGCCTTGGGCACCAGCGCGGCCACCGAGTCGATGACGATCAGGTCGACCGAACCCGAACGCACCAGCGCGTCGGTGATTTCCAGCGCTTGCTCGCCCGTATCCGGCTGCGAGATCAGCAGGTCGGTCAGGTTGACGCCCAGCTTGTTGGCATACTGCACGTCCAGCGCGTGTTCCGCGTCGACGAAAGCGCAGGTGCCGCCGATCTTCTGCATTTCAGCGATGACCTGCAACGTGAGCGTCGTCTTGCCCGACGATTCCGGGCCGTAGATTTCAACCACGCGGCCGCGCGGCAGGCCGCCGACGCCCAGTGCGATGTCCAGCCCCAGGGAACCCGTGGAAACGACCTGGATGTCATGCGAGACCTCGTTGTCGCCGTAGCGCATGATCGAGCCCTTGCCGAACTGCTTTTCGATCTGCGAAAGCGCGGCGGCAAGCGCCTTGGCCTTTTCCGAAGCGGCGGCCTTGGTGGTTTTGTCGTCCATGTAGAGTCCTGTCTGTAACGTATCTGGTGTCGAAGGGTGCCGGAGAAGTCGCCGGTCAGGCTATGCGGGCTTGCTATGCGGGCTTGCTGTTCGGGCTTGCTGTGCAGGCTTGCGCCGGAAATCTGCGCTGCGCTTTTCATCCAAGTGCAGATTATGGCATCGGATTGTACTGTACAAAAAACCAGTGTGCCACAGTTTTGCACGTATACCCTGAGTGGGCAAGCCCCCCGCCATATGACAGAATCCAAAGCGAACCCGGCGTTTCGTCCCTATTCCGCCGCCGGGCCCGCCCATCAAGCGGATTAACAAGGCGGACAGCCTCCCATGCGGGGCAGGCCAAGCGCGCAAAGCGGTGGCCGCACAGGAGGGACCTCTTCACTAGCAGCCCATGCGTATCCTGATCGCCGAAGACGACAGCATTCTGGCCGATGGCCTGTCCCGGTCCTTGCGCCACAACGGCTATGCCGTGGACGCCGTGCGTGACGGGCTGGCCGCCGATTCGGCGCTGGCTGCCCAGGCGTTCGACCTGCTCATCCTCGATCTCGGCCTGCCGCAACTGGCCGGCCTGGAAGTGCTGCGCCGCCTGCGCGCCCGCAATTCCGCCCTGCCCGTCCTGATCCTGACCGCCGCCGACAGCATCGAGCAACGCGTCAAGGGCCTGGACCTGGGCGCCGACGACTACATGGCCAAACCCTTTGCGCTGTCCGAACTGGAAGCGCGCGTGCGGGCGCTGACCCGGCGCGGTGCCGGCGGGGGCGCCACGATGCTCAAGCATGGCCGGCTGCTGTTCGACCAGACCGGCCGCGTCGCCATCGTGGATGACCAGACACTGGACCTGTCCGCGCGCGAGGTCAGTCTGCTTGAAATCCTGCTGACCCGTAGCGGCCGCATGGTCAGCAAGACGCAACTGGTGGACCACCTGTGCGAATGGGGCGAGGAAGTCAGCACCAACGCCATCGAGGTCTATGTGCACCGGCTGCGCAAGAAGCTCGAACCCAGCGGCGTGAAGATCGTGACCGTGCGCGGACTGGGCTACTGTCTGGAGCGGGACCAGGGTGCCGCGTACCTCGCCAGCTGAATCCACGCGGCCCGAGCCGCTGAATCAGGAAGCACTGGATATCTTGCAAGCCGGCTCCAAAGGCCCAAGCTTCGCACCGCCCCAGCGTTCGCTGCTGGGCGAAATCCTGGACTGGATGCTGGCGCCGCTGTTCCTGCTGTGGCCCATGAGCGTCGCGATCACCTATGTGGTCGCGCAAAATATCGCCAACGTGCCGTACGACCGGGCGCTGGCCAACAACCTCCATGTGCTGACCCGCCAGGTCCACGCCCAGGACGGCCGCGCCATCCTGAAGATGACCGACCCCGCGCGCGACGTGCTGCGCGCCGACGAAACCGACAGTGTGTTCTGGCTGGCGCTGGGCAGCCGCGGCGAATACCTGGGCGGTGACCGCGCCCTGCCGCTGCCGGCCTCGGTGGGCCAGCCGCGCCCCGGCGAAGTCCAGTACGAAGACGACACCATGCGCGGCTTCGGCATCCGCCTGGCGTTCACGTGGGTCGATCTGAATCTGCCCAACACCCAGCCAGCGCTGCTGATCGTGGCCGAAACGGTGGAAAAGCGCACCCAGCTGGCCAACGACATCATCAAGGGCGTGATCATTCCGCAGTTCGTCGTGCTGCCGATCGCCGTGCTGCTGGTGTGGTTCGGGCTGTCGCGCGGCGTTGCGCCCCTGAACGCCCTGCAGCAACGCCTGCGCGCCCGGCGTCCCGACGACCTTTCCCCCATCGACGAACGCGCGGCGCCGTCCGAAATCGCCCCGCTGGTCGCGGCGATGAACGACCTGCTGGACCGCTTGTCGGCCAACGTTCAGGCGCAGCGCCGCTTCGTCGCGGATGCCGCGCATCAGTTGAAGACGCCGCTGGCGGGCCTGCGCACACAAGCCGAACTGGCGTTGCGCGACGCCAGCCCCGAAGAGATGCAGTCCAGCCTGCGCCAGTTGGTGACCGGATCCGAACGCGCGACGCGGCTGGTCAATCAGCTGCTGTTGCTGGCGCGCGCCGAAAACCCCAGCGCCATCGGCCTGACGCGCACGGATATCAACGCCATCGCCTATGAACAGGCCATGCACTGGGTGCCGCAGGCGCTGTCGCTCAGCACCGACCTGGGCTTCGAGGGCTCGGACGAGCCCGTCGAGATCAGCGGCAACCCGTTGCTGCTGGCAGAGCTGCTGAACAACCTGGTGGACAACGCGCTGCGCTATACGCCGCGTGGCGGCCACATCACGGTACGCGTGCAGCGCGTGGGCGAGGAAGCCGTTCTGGAAGTCGAGGATTCCGGCCCCGGCATCCCGCTCGAAGAGCGCGAGCGCGTGTTCGACCGGTTCTACCGCGTACTGGGCACCGGGTCGGACGGCAGCGGGCTGGGCCTGGCGATCGTGCGCGAAATCGCCCAAAAACATCAGGCCACCGTCTTGATCAGCGATCACCCCACCCCCCATTCGGACCTGCCCGGCACCCGCATCCGCGTGGTGTTCCCGCGGTACGCCGACGAGCCGGATCTGCTTGAAAGTTGAGCGGCAGGGGCGGATTGCGCCCCTAAGGACTATCCCTAGCTCCGCGCGGAACGATTACATAATGTTTCAAATTTAAGATTCGGGTAAGGGTTACGTCAGAACCTCGTCAGCCTAGCGCCTCAATGTTGCGTATAGCTCGATGTCGGCTCGCCGGCGGAGGGCCAAGCACGGCGGAGAACCGCTGGCCAAAAAACGAGGAGACATCATGAGCACAACAACCATGGCAGGCCGCGGTCCTTCCGCGGAACCGCGCCCGATGACCAAGGATGAACGCCGCGTCATCTTCGCGTCGTCCCTGGGCACGGTTTTCGAGTGGTACGACTTCTACCTATATGGCTCGCTCGCAGCCATCATCGCGCAACACTTCTTCTCGGGCGTGAACCCCACCGCGGGCTTCATTTTCGCGCTGCTGGCGTTCGCCGCGGGCTTCGCCGTGCGACCATTCGGCGCACTGGTGTTCGGACGCCTGGGTGATCTGGTCGGCCGCAAATACACGTTCCTGGTCACCATCGTGATCATGGGCTTGTCGACATTCCTGGTCGGCGTGCTGCCCAGCTACGCCAGCATCGGCCTGGCCGCTCCAGCCATCCTGATCGTGCTGCGCCTGCTGCAAGGCCTGGCGCTGGGCGGCGAGTACGGCGGCGCGGCGACCTACGTCGCCGAACACGCCCCGCACGGCCGTCGTGGCTTCTACACCTCGTGGATCCAGACCACCGCAACGCTGGGCCTGTTCCTGTCGCTGCTGGTCATCCTGGGCATCCGCACGGTGATGGGCGAAGACGACTTCAAAGCCTGGGGCTGGCGCATTCCGTTCCTGATCTCGGTCGTGCTGTTGGGCATCTCGGTGTGGATCCGCCTGCAACTGAGCGAATCGCCCACCTTCAAGCGCATGAAGGAAGAAGGCAAGGGTTCGAAGGCCCCGATCGCTGAATCGTTCGGCCAATGGAAGAACCTGAAGGTCGTGATCCTGGCGCTGCTGGGCCTGACCGCCGGCCAGGCCGTGGTCTGGTACACGGGCCAGTTCTACGCGCTGTTCTTCCTGACGCAGACGCTGAAGGTCGACGCCAACACCGCCAACATCATGATCGCGATCGCGCTCCTGATCGGCACCCCGTTCTTCGTGGTCTTCGGCGCGCTGTCGGACAAGATCGGCCGCAAGCCCATCATCATGGCGGGCTGCCTGATCGCCGCGGCGACCTACTTCCCGATCTTCCAGGGCATTACCCACTTCGCCAACCCGGCGCTGGAAAAGGCCCAGGCCACCGCCCCGGTCACGGTCATCGCCGACCCCGGCACCTGCTCGTTCCAGTTCAACCCGGTGGGCACGTCCGCATTCACCAGCTCCTGCGACGTCGTGAAGTCCTTCATGGCCCGCAACTCGGTGAACTACAAGAACGAAGCGGCCCCGGCCGGCGCGGTTGCCAAGGTCAAGATCGGCAACGACGAGTTCGCCTCGTTCGACGGCAAGGGCATGGCCCCCGCCGACTTCAAGGCCAAGGCCGCTGAACTCGACAAGGCGCTGACCACCGCGATCCGCGGCCACGGCTACCCGGCCAAGGCGGATCCGGCGCAAACCAACAACGTCATGGTCGTGGTGCTGCTGGCGATCCTGGTCCTGTACGTGACCATGGTCTACGGTCCCATCGCCGCCATGCTGGTGGAAATGTTCCCGACGCGCATCCGCTACACCTCGATGAGCTTGCCGTACCACATCGGCAACGGCTGGTTCGGCGGCTTCCTGCCCCCGGTCGCCTTCGCGGTGGTGGCTGCCACCGGCAACATCTACGACGGCTTGTGGTATCCGATCATCATCGCAGTCATGACCCTGGTCATCGGCACGCTGTTCGTGCGCGAATCCAAGGACAACGACATCAACGCCTAAACGACCATCCCCCGCCGGGTGGGACTGCTGCGCCTGCCCGGCCTTTAAAAGCTCCTTATGGAGCTTTTTTTTTCGCCCCCACGCTACGCGCTTCGCGCTTGCTGCCCCCCGAGGGGGCTTTTTCCCCTTGGGGCGGCCCGGCGGGGAAAAGGCCATTCTTGCGAAGGTCGTGGAGGCAGGTGGCGGCTATCGCCGCGCACCTTCGCCCCCGGCCCAAAATCTCTTCGGCACTTTCAGGACGATGTCAGACCCTCGCGCTTAGACTGGCGCTTCAGATTACGGCCTTGCGCCAGATCGGCTGACGATTGATCCCCCTGTCAGACGATTGCAGGGCTAGTGTTCTGACACCGATACCGCGTTCCCCGCGAGCCTTTTATGACGCGGTATTGTGTGCTCCCGTACCGGCCCGGCCTTTATTGAGCCGGGCCGCTTTTTTTGCGCGCGGACAAAAGAATGGCGGCCGCAAAGCGGCCGCCATGGTCGAGTCGAGGGCCGGCGGGGCCGGCCGCCCTGTCAACGGCGCATGCCGACGCCAATCGCCAGCACACCCGCCACGATGGCCGCGATGCCGGCCCAAGCGGGGATCGGCACCGACTTCTCGGTTTCGGCCGTGGCCTTCACCGAACCGATCTGCAAGACGGTTTCTTCGGACTTGTAGTTGAAGCCCTTGTAGGCCAGGGCCGCGATGCCCAGGACGATCAGGATGGCGCCAATGATTTTCATGTAGTTCCTCTCCGATTCCATGTCGGTGCGCGGAAGTTAACGCATAGCACCGCATGTGTCAGTGACAGAACGTGTCGCCTGTCGCAACCGTATTGCAGGACTTCGGCAAACTGTCCGCGTCGTATAGAATCTACCCTTTTGGCCGACGCTCATGTGGTTCAAAAACCTCAAGATTTACCGCCTCTCCTCGCCGTGGACTCTCGTTGGCGATCAGCTTGAAGAAACGCTTGCGCGCCACGCCTACCAAGCGGGCAACAACCTCGAAATGCAAAGCCTAGGCTGGGTCCCGCCGCGCGAAAACGGCGGGCTTGCCCACGTCGTCAACGGCCAGATCCTGCTATCCCTGCGCGCCGAAAAGAAGCTTCTTCCCGGCACCGTCGTGAACCAGGTCGCCAAGGCGCGCGCCCAGGAAATCGAAGAGCAGCAAGGCTACAAGCCGGGCCGCAAGCAGATGAAGGAAATCAAGGAACGCGTCACGGATGAACTCCTGCCGCGCGCCTTCAGCGTGTACCGCGACACCCGCGTCTGGATCGACCCGCAGAACCACTGGCTGGTCATCGACGCCGCCGCCTCGGCGAAGGCCGACGAAGTCATTGGCCTGCTGGCCAAATGCGTGGACCCGTTCCCGCTCGAAAACCTGTACGTGGCGCAATCGCCCGCGTCCGCCATGACGGGTTGGCTGGCCGAAGACGAGGCCCCCTCCAACTTCACCATCGACCAGGACACCGAACTGCGTTCGTCCGGTGAAAGCGGCGCAGCCATCCGCTACGTGAAGCACTCGATCGACGCCGACGACGTGCGTCGCCACATCCAGTCGGGCAAGCAGTGCACGCGCCTGGCCATGACGTGGGCCGACCGCATCTCCTTCGTCCTGACCGAAGGCCTGGACGTCAAGCGCGTCTCGCCGCTGGACGTGCTGAAGGAAGGCAACGAAGGCGTCGCGGCCAACGACGACGAGAAATTCGATTCCGACATGATGCTGATGACGGGCGAACTCGCCAAGATGATGGCCGAGCTGGTCGAGGCGCTGGGCGGCGAAAAGAAAATTTAAGCCGCGCTGGAAGCTGCTGGAAAAGCACAGGCCGCTCTTGTTCAGAGCGGCCTTTTTACTGGCGAACGCAGGCTGGCTTGCCGCCGCCCTCAGGCGGCGACGCTGCGGTCCCGGCCGGCCTGCTTGGCGCGGTACAAGGCCTTGTCGGCGCGATCGATCAAATAGGCATAGTCCGGGTGCCCGTCGAACGTCGCCACGCCGATGCTTGCCGTGATGCGCAAGGCGCCGGCTTCCGGAATCGAGAACGCGTGCCGCCGGATTTCGGCGCCCAGTTTTTCGGCGGCGGCCACCGCGGCCTCTTGCCCCGTGTCCACCAGCACCACCAGGAACTCTTCACCGCCGTAGCGGAACACGAAGTCGCTGGACCGGCAGGCCTGATGCACCACTTCCGCGAACTGCCGCAGCACCTGATCGCCGCCGGCATGCCCGTGCGCGTCGTTGATCGCCTTGAAATGGTCGATGTCCAGCAGCAGCACCGAAAATCGGCTGCCCTGGCGCCTGGAGATGGCGATTTCGCGTCCCACCACCGACGGCAGGAAGCGCCGGTTCAACACATTGGTCAACGGGTCGCTGCCGCTCTCGATCTCGGCCACCATGTCGAACAGGCCATTGAGCAGATGCTTGATGCGCGCCACCAGTTCCTGCAGCTCGCGCACCTGGTCGGGCATCGGCACCTGCTGTTGCGCATCCGCCAGCATCAGCTGCGGCAGCACGACATCGTCCAGCCGCATGACCGCCTCGGTGATCTGCCTGAGCGCCGGCGCGCTTTCGAACAGCACACCGCCCTTGTGCTGCAGCCACAACCCGAACTCCGATGCCGCCAGGCGCGGCAGCGCCTGCTCCGGGGCGCGGTAGTGCAGGCCGATCAGCACGGCCTGGCTCCATTCCAGCAACGCGGCGCGCTGGCGCTCGCGTTCGGTCGAAATATTCTGGCCCAGCGCGAAGAGGCGATACGCCTCGTCGTTGCGCGCGCCGCGGTTGATGTCGCGCATGAAGGCACGGCTCATCTGCTCGATCGCCAGGTCGAATAGATTGCAGACATACTGCGTGGCGATGGATGCGGCCGTGCCGTCCAGGTCGCTTGCGCGCAGCCGTTCGGCAATCTCGTTCTTCAGGATGCGGGCGCCCGCCATCACCAGATGGATGGGGATATGGACGCGGGCATGCACTTCGCCCACCTTCTTCTGCGTCGCCATCAGCGCGGCAATGTCGCCCTGGTCGCGCACACAGAACAGGCCTTTCAGCCAGTGCTTCATGCCGCTGTGCAGGCGGGTCGACACGATCTCATGGGACAGGCGTGGACCGGCCTCGGCATCGGCCAGCAAGGTGGAATAAAAGGCATCCACCAAGTCTTTGGCGCTATCACCCACCACGGCCGCGACCTGGCCACGCGTATAGGCGTCGACCGATTGATAGACCGCTTCCCAGGCTTGCGCGTTCGACGCGCTCAGGTAGCACGCTTGGCCCGCGCCGCCCGTCCACGCCGGAACCGCGCCATTGCTCGAAGACATATGATCATCCGCCCCAAAGACTCCGCGCGTGTCTTGGAGCGACACGCGACGGCAAAACAGCGCGGATTATCCTTCAAATCTCAAGGACCGCCCGCCTAGGTGCAATTTGCCGGCGGAGCGGAAGGCGGCGTGGCTTATTCCAGGCCGTGAAAGACGGAGTCATCGGGACCGACATGCGACGGATGCTGCCACGTCACGTCGCGCAGCGAATGCTGCACCAGCCCTTCCACGCCCAACAGCACCGCGAAGATCGCCATGCGGATCGGGATGCCGTTATCGGTCTGGCGGAAGATGGCCAGGCGCGGATCGTGGTTCAGGTCCACGCTCAGATCATTGGCGCCCGGGCGGCTATCGCGCGGCAGCGGGTGCATCACGATGGTCTCGGGGCTGCAGTAGGCGTCGATGATGGCGCGGTTGATCTGGAAGTCGGGCGTGTAGCCTTCGTTCTCTTCGTTGGCGAAGCGCTCTTTCTGCACGCGCGTCGCATAGATCACGTCTGCGCCGGACAGCCCTTCGGCCAACGACGTCTTCTGTTCGATCACGTTGCCGTTGCGGCTGGCCTGCTCGATGATGTAGCTGGGCATTTCAAGGCCCTTCGGCGACACCAGCGAGAACTTCACGTTCTTGTACAGCGCCATCAGCTTGATAAGCGAATGCACGGTACGGCCGTACTTCAGGTCGCCGACCATCGCGATGTGCGCGCCGTCCAGCAGTTTGCCCAGGCGCGAGAACTCGGTCAGGATCGTGTACAGATCCAGCAGGGCCTGGCTGGGGTGCTCGCCGGGGCCGTCGCCGCCGTTGACCACCGGGATGTTGGTTGCCCGCGCGAATTCCGCGACCGAACCCTGGTCCGGATGGCGGATCACCATGGCGTCGACGTAGCCGCTCATGACGCGGCTGGTGTCATAGATGGATTCGCCCTTGGCCATCGACGAAAACGTGAAGCCCGTCGTGTCGCAAACCGACCCGCCCAAGCGGCAGAACGCCGAACCGAAGCTGACGCGGGTACGCGTGCTGGCTTCGAAGAACAGGTTGCCCAGGACGGCGCCTTCCAGCACCCGCGACACCTTCTGGCGGCGCGCGATGGGCTGCATCATGTCCGCCACGCGGAACAGGTCTTCGACCGACTCGCGCGTGAACTGATCCACCGACAGCAGCTGATTCTTGCCTTCGACGGCGATGCGCTCGCGCAACGGCCCATCTTGTACGCTTTGCGTATACTTTTCCAGCAAAACGCCGTTCTGCACGATTTCGCTGACGAAGCGCTGGACCACTTCCGGCATCGCGCGGAATTCCTGCGAGCCCTCAGGCAGCAGCCAGGTATCCAGGGCCCGGCGCTTCACGCCGATCCGGGTGGCGAACACGTCGCGCGTGAGGTTCAGACGGCGCATGGCGTCGCGCAGAAAGGCTTGCTGGGAGATGGTCATGACGGGCCCCGAGAAAGAGGATTTATATACGCAACGCGCATATTATTCTCAACACAAGTCCAAGTCCAACATTTTTGCGCACAAGGGTTTACCCTTGTTCTTGAATTCTTAGCGGCTCGCGTAGGACGTCATTTGCTGGGCGTCCGGGGTGGCCTGCCCCAGCGAGAACCAGCAGGCGCCGCAAAACGCCAGGGCGCTAAGCAGGTAGCAGACCATCGCCAGCAGCTGGGCGGGCCAATGGCCGCGCGTCGAATGCCCTCTGTCGCCCTGGCGCAACAAGCTGACCTGCGCCAGATAGGCGAACAGCAACCCCAGGCACGACGCCAGCAGTCCTGCCAGAAACAGCGCCAGCGGCAATTGGAGGTCTGGCGCGGCGATGTCGCCGCCCACGATCCCCAGCGAAAAGGCCACCAGGGCCAAGGCCGCGCCCCCGTTCAACCACCCCAGGAAACGAAACGCCCCCGCCAGCAGCGAGAACGGCATGCCCGATGATCGAAGCTGCAGTGCGCGGGGATCCATGCGTCAGCCGCCGTTGCCCGTGCGGCACACCGGCGTCGCGCTCTGGATCGAGGCCCGGGCGGCGGCGATTTCCGCCGCATCCCAACGCCCTTCGCCCAGCACGGTCACCGTCACCTTGGATTTGGCCGGGCCGTCGGCCTCCGCTGAAATCAGCTCAAGCACCGTGGCAGGCTCGCCCACCTTGTAGAGCTGGATTTCGTCGGGGGCGCCTTTTTCGCCCAGGGTGTGGCGCCATGCGTAAGCGGCGCCGTAGGGATGCTGCACGTTCACATGGCAGGCGCGGACATATTCACCGCCACGGCGGAATGCAGCCTGGTAGTTGGTGTCGACGCTGAAGGTCTCTTTTCTGACGGTGTCGGCCTCGTAGACGCCCTTGCTTGCACAACCGGCCAACAGAGCCGCCACCGCCACCCCCATCCATACTGACTTGCGCATGATTCTTCCCGCATTGAAATTCGGACTCCCGCGATTATGCCAGCCGCTGCAAAAAGGCCACGCGGGAAATGCCTGGACATTTCTGGCGTGGCCTTGAGCCGGCTAGGCGGCAACGGGATGGCGGCCTACTTGTTCGCGGCGCCCTCGATTTTCTCACCGCCTCGCTGGATGTCCTTGCCAGCGCCCGCAACAGTGTTGCAGCCGGCCGTGAGGGCGGCGATCGAAAGCAGCATGACGAGAACGACTCTGTTCTTCATAAACCTCTCCTGTCTGGGCTTAGAAACCGAAGCCAGCATACCCCAAAGGCCCCAATCTGCGCATCATCCCGATTCCGCTCGCGAGCCGCGGCGGTCAGGCCACGCAACGGAATCCGCGGCCAGGTCGTGGCCCCACGTCTTGTGGTTTTAGAAAATCTATCCTTAGTCGGCAGGAATGATCGTTTTACGGCAGATGGCACGGAATCCAGAATGGGTTCAATCCTGTATTCCAGGAAATAGCCTTTCTCTCTTTTTTGCCCATGACCGCTCCTGCCTTGCACCTCTATACGGACAGCTCGCCCAACGGCTTCAAGATCACCATCGCGCTCGAAGAATTGACGGTGCCCTACCTGCTGCACCATGTGCGCATCGACCAGGGCGCGCATCGCCACCCGGACTTCCTGGCGCTGAATCCCCATGGCCGGATCCCGGTGCTGCATGACGCCGACACCGGCATCACCCTGTTCGAGTCGGCCGCCATCTTGTTGTACCTGGCCGACAAGACGGGCCGCCTGCTGCCCGCCGATCCCGCGGCGCGCTGGGAGGCCATCACCTGGTTGATGTTCCACAGCGCCAGCATGGGGCCGCTGCTGGGCCAGCGCGTGCACGCCGAATGCTTTGCGAAAGACCGCCACGACGCCGCCATCCAGCGCTATCGGCGTTTAAGCGAAGACACCTTCGCCGTGCTCGACGCGCGCCTGGCAGCGCGCGAGTGGCTGGCGGGCGAGCAGTTCTCTATCGCCGATATCGCGACCTTCGGCTGGATGCACATTGCGCGGATCGCGGAATTCGATTTCAGCCAGTACGCGCACCTCAGCGCCTGGCACCTGCGGGCCAGCCTGCGCCCGGCCGTCCAACGCGGCATCGCCCTGCCCCAGCCGGCCACCGGCCCCTGATCCTCCCGCCGCATTCCTCGCTGGCCCCATGACTGCTTCCGCGACTGCCCCTATGACTGTTTCCATGCCCCATTCCTCTCCCGCCCCGGCACTTCCCTCTGGCGCCTCCGCGCCCGCGTTTGCCATGCATCCCGGCTACCGGCGCATGTTCGCGCCCGACCGGCTGACGGTGGGCATCTTCCTTCCCTTGCGGTTCTACCAAGGCGACATGGCAGTGCTGCAAGGCCAGGCCGACCTGGTCGCCGACATCGACCGCCGGGGCTTTGCCGCGGCATGGGTTCGCGATGTCCCTCTTTTCGATCCCAGCTTCGGCGACGCGGGACAGGTGTTCGACCCCTTCTCCTATCTTGCCTACCTGGCGGCCCGCACCGAACGCGTCGCGCTCGCCACGGGCAGCGCGGTGTTCCCATTGCGGCATCCGATCGATCTCGCCAAGGCGGCCGCCACGCTGGACCAGCTGTCCGGCGGCAGGCTGGTCATGGGAATCGCCTCGGGCGACCGCCCCGTCGAGTTCCCCGCCTATGGGCTGGATCCCGCGCAGCGCGGCGACCGGTTTGCCCAAACCGTGTCCTATTTCCGGCAGCTGATGCAAGCCCCTCACGGCGCCATCGATTCGCCCCTGGGCCGGCTGGCGGGACCGCAGTTGCTGCCCAAGCCGTCGGCGGGGCGCGTGCCGTTGCTGATCACGGGCTCTTGCCGCCAGACGCCGCAATGGGTCGGCGAACACGCGGACGGCTGGCTGACCTATCCCGACAGCACCCACGACGACGCCGGCCCGCAACGGCTGGCGCAAAAGATCCGCTCCTGGCGCGCGTTGATCCCGGATGCCGGGTTCAGGCCGCACGCGACCAATGAATGGCTGGACTTGAGCGCCGATCCGGACCATCCGCGCACGCCGATGCAAGGCGGCTACGTGCTGCGCACGGGCCGCCGGGGCCTGCTGGACCTGCTGGCACGTTGGCAAGCGGCCGGCGTCAACCACGCGGCGCTTGGCATCCAGTTCTCGGAACGCCCGCCTGCCGAAGTGATCCAGGAACTGGCCGAGGAGGTCCTGCCCCACTTCCCCTCGCATGACGGCGTGGCTCCCGCCCCCGCCCGCTGGTAGACCGGTCCGGCCTACAATGCGGCCCGGCCGCGGCGGTCGCGTATTTGCCGGCAATGGATTAGGATTCGAAAATGAACAAAAAACCTGTACCGCAGAACGCTGGCGCAGCCCCCCAGGGCTGGGGCTGGGAACAGCCGCAATGCCGTGGACAAGCGGCATTGGCGCTGTTCATCGACGATCTGCACCGAATTCTGCAAGCCCATGCCGCTGGCAAGCTCGCGGACAGCAGCACCCTGGCTGATGCGCAAGCGCACGTTGACGAACTGCTGGCCCGCTACAACGAAATCAACGCCGCGCCGGAAATTTTCCTGGGACAATCGGTCGAACTCAAGGAAGGCGTCGACCGGAACGGCGTTTCTCATACGGTACCGATTTTTTCAGCCCGCCTGAAGAAATCGCTGGTGTCGATGCTGGGGCAAGGCCCCGGCTAAACGCCCCTTATTCCCGGCCCGTCAGCGGCGGCCGGCACTGAACCAGAACAGCCACAGGAGACCCCCACAATGAATTCAGACAACGTCGTAGAGTTTCTCCGCCTGCTGTCGCTGGATGTCTCGCTGGGCGCTGCCGCCCAGCACGCTGCTGGCCAGCCGGACGCGCCGCTTGCCCTGGCCCGCCTGGCTACCGCGCATGGCCTGCCTTGCAGCGCTTCGGACTGGTCCTTCTTCGCCCGCAGCTGCCTGGATACCTCGACGGAAACGCAGGGGGATGTGGACCCGGTCGCCACGATCTGGCAACTGGTGCAGGATCCTGCCCACGGCACCGATATTCCCGCCAGCGCGATCACGCGCGTCATCGGCATCATCACGCAGCCCGACGGCGGCCCGCCAGTCGTGGGCCATGTCGTGGGCGACCTGGCGCCGCGCACGCCGCTGGGCATGGCGCCCTACCCCACGGGTTCCTGAGCCGCGCAGGCGAAAGCCCCTAGGGCTTGCCCGCCAGATAACCCGTCACGCCCAACGCGGCCACTCGGCCGCTGGCCATGCAGGCCGTCAACAGATAGCCCCCCGTGGGCGCTTCCCAATCCAGCATTTCGCCCGCGGCGAACACGCCCGGCGCCAGGCGCAGCATCAGGTTGGCGTCCACGGCATCGAACGACACCCCCCCTGCGGTGCTGATGGCTTCGTCCATGGGACGGGCGCGTAGAAGCGTCAGTGGCAGGGCCTTGATCCGCAACCCCAACCGCTCCGGATCCTTGAAATCGTCCGCGGAAGCGCATTCGCGCAATAGGCCGGCTTTCACGCCGGTCAACCCCAGGCGGCTTTGCAGATGGCTCGACATGGAGCGCGCCCCACGCGGATGCGTGACCGCGGCCATGACCTTTTCCTGTGACCAGTCAGGCGCCAGATCCAGCGTGGCGACGGCCTGCCCTTGCGCGTCAATCCGATCACGCAAGGGCGCGGACAGCGCATAGACCAGACTGCCCTCGATACCCGTCTGCGACACCACGAATTCGCCCTGCCGGGCCAACAGGCCGCCAGCGGGCAGCGAACACGACATCGAGACGGATTTGACCGGCTGGCCTGCGTAGCGCTGCCGGAAGTGCTCGGACCACGCCACGTCGAAGCCGCAGTTGGCGGGGCGCAGCGGCGTCACATTCACGCCATGCGCCTGCAATCCGGCGACCCAGGCGCCATCCGATCCCAGTTTGGCCCAACTTCCGCCGCCCAAGGCCAGCACCACGGCATCTGCCGCCACGGTGCGCATGCCTTCCGGAGTGTCGAACCGCAGGGCTTGCGCGGACGGCGCATCGCCTGCCGGCCACCCCAACCAGCGATGCCGCATATGAAAGCGCACGCCGCTTGCACGCAGCCGGGCCAGCCAGGCCCGCAACAACGGCGCCGCCTTCATTTCCTGGGGAAAGACGCGTCCCGACGACCCCACGAAGGTCTGGACGCCCAGTTGATGCGCCCATTCCCGCAACGCGGCGGCGTCCATCATGGCAAGCCAGGGTGCCACTTGCGCGGCGCGCTCGCCGTAGCGCGCCAGGAACGGGGCCGCGGGCTCGCTGTGCGTCAGGTTCAAGCCGCCGCGCCCCGCCATCAGGAACTTGCGGCCGACCGAGGGCATCGCGTCGAATACGTCTACCTGCAGGCCTTGGGCAGCCAGCCCCTCTGCCGCCATCAGGCCCGCCGGACCGCCACCGATGACGGCGACGCGCTTGGAAGCGTTCATGGTCATGGCGCCAGCGCCATCAAGGCGGGGGCGTGCGGGGTCAAAGGACACGGCATGGGGAAATCAAGGTTGTCAGGACAGGCGGCACGCGGTGCGCGCCGCGAAGGGAAGGATTGTCGCACGACGACTAAAACCGAAAGGGAGGCCCCATCGGCGCAATTCTCCCTTGGCCCCCACGCCGCGCATGCTTCGCATGCTTGCTGCCCCCCCGAGGGGGCGCTTTTTCCCTTGGGGCGGCCCGGCGGGAAAAAGCCCCCCCACGCCGTGAAAAGGTGGCGGGTGCAGAAAAAAAGGCCCGGCGCCGGCCATTTATTGACCGCAGGCGCCAAGCCTTTGTTATGACAGGACAATTTGGACATGCGCAAAGGCTATCCCAAGGCTTGTCCACAGTCGCTGTGGGTAACTTCCCCCGTCAGGCGTTTTCCGGCGTCAGGCGTTCCCCGCCGCCTGCATCGGGCCCGACCAGGGTTCCGCGTCCAGCTGGAAACGCAACTCCTGGTATTCGCCGTCCACGCCCACCGAACGCAGCAGGCCGGCGTCCATGGCCTGGCCCAACGCACGACGGCACAGGGTTTCGGGATCGTCGGGGAGTGACTGGAAGACACCGTCGGGAATGCGCAGGCGCAGCAGCGCCTGGGGATCACCGCGTTCCGCTGGCCGGCCGATATGGATGTGCGCGGGGTAACCGTGCGGGCACCAGATGCCGACGTGATACTTGCCTTCGGCGCCGGCGTCGGCGACATAGCCGGGATGATCGTATTTTGCGGTACCCATGGACCCTCCTCGAGTGCGGCGAACTAGCGCGCGTGACCCATGGTAGCTCAGGGCTGCGGCGCTGTGCGGCCTGCAATACCCGGGAAACTCCGGGCTGGAACAAAGGATTGACCCAAGGCAAGTCACAGACAAAAAAAGGACGAAAAAAAGCCGCGATTGGAATCGCGGCTTTTTCTCTGAAACTGGTTGCGGGGGCAGGATTTGAACCTACGACCTTCGGGTTATGAGCCCGACGAGCTGCCAGACTGCTCCACCCCGCGTCTGATGTTTGAACTATACATCAGTTTGAAATCTTGTGCAGCGCAACCAGCGGATTATTCGTGTTTTCAGGCCCATTTATTCGAAAAATTCTCGCCGCCAGCCGGAAAAAGCGGTCCAAAGGACCCAGAACGTCCAAACAAATCACCTCCGCCGGGGCAATCGCCGTCACCCGCACTGCCCCACCGTAGCCGACCCCGTGCGCTTCACCCGCATTCAGGCGGATGGGCACCGGCATAACCAGGCCATTCGCGGCTTCAACGCCGGCCGATGGCTCTTCGACGCGCACGCTGCCCGCCACGCAGACCAGCGTTGCGCCGGCTCGCAGCGTCAAAAACCGGCATGCGCCGGTGGCGATTTCCAGGCGATGGGCCGCGGGTTGGGTGAATTGGGCGTCGGGTTCGGCATTCATGGTGATCTCCAGTCGGACCGTGACAGGCTACGCGGCCCCTGCTTTGCGCAACAGCCACACCCCGCGCCTTTCTGTACCGATGCAGATGCTCGATTTCGATGCTGTTATGGTGTACTTTCCATGAATCTGTGCCTACCTTCATTCCAACCTCGGGGAGCATGATCGGCGCATGGACCCACAACCGCTGTACCTCCGCCTGGCGAACCACTATCGGCGCGCCATCCAGACGGGCGTGCTGGCGCCCGCCCAGCGCATGCCGTCAGTCCGCACGCTGGTGCGCACCCATCATGTCAGCCTGTCCACCGCGTTGCAGGCGTGCCGCCAATTGGAAGACGACGGGCTGATCGAAGCCCGGCCCCGCTCGGGCTATTTCGTCTTGCAACCGCGCCGCAACAGCATCCCGCCGGTCAACGAACCCGACATCCGCCAGACACTCGGCGCAGCGCAGTACGTGGGCATTCATGACCGCGTCTCGGATTTCATCGCCAAGTGCGAGGCGCATCCCGTCAGCGCCAACTTCGCGCTGGCTGCGGCGGTGCCCGAGGCGTATCCGATGGAAGCGCTGAAACAGGCGATGACGCGAGCCCTGCGCATGTCGCCGCAGGTGCTGGTCAGCCCCGTCCCGCCGCAAGGCCATCCGGAGCTGCGCACGGTGCTGGCGCGCCGCGCGCTGGCCAACGGCATCAACGCCACGCCCGACGACGTCATCGTCACGCACGGCTGCATCGAAGCGCTGAACCTGGCGCTGCGCGCGGTGGCGCGGCCCGGCGACACCATCGCCGTCGAATCGCCGACCTACTTCGGCCTGCTGCAGATCCTGGAGAGCCTCGGGATGCGGGCGCTGGAGATTCCCACCAGTCCGCAGAACGGCTTGTCGATCGAGGCGCTGGACCTGGCTTTCCAGACGCATGGCAATATCCGCGCCGTCGTCGTGGTGCCCAACTTTCAGAACCCGCTGGGCTGCGTGATGCCCGACGCGGAAAAAGCCCGGCTGGTGGCGCTGTGCGAACGCCAGCAGGTGCCGTTGATCGAAGACGACACCTATGGCGCCCTGACCGACGACGACACCCCGCTCGCCGCGGCCAAGTCCTGGGACGCGACCGGCAACGTCATCTATTGCTCATCCATGCACAAGACCCTGGCGCCGGGCATGCGCCTGGGCTGGCTGCTGGGCGGGCGCTGGAAGGCCCGCATCGCCATGCTGAAGTTCGCGCAAAGCCGGCCCAACGAGCCCCTGGCGCAGATCGCGGTTGCCGAGTTCCTGGGATCGCGTGCCTATGACCGGCATCTGGCACGACTGCGCAGGCTGTTGAAAATCCAGCGCGACCAGACGGCCGAAGCCATTGCCGCGCACTTTCCGCGCGGCACCCGCCTGAGCGTGCCACAAGGCGGCATGCTGCTGTGGGTGGAAATGCCCGGCGGCCGGTCGGGCATGGACGTTTTCGAGGCCGCGCTTGAACAAGGCATCCGCGTCGCGCCGGGCGCGATGTTTTCGAATGGCACACGCTATAACCACTTCCTGCGCATCAGTTGCGGCCAGCGCACCACGCCTGACATCTCCCGCGCCCTGCTGACCCTGGCGCGCATCGTCGGCGAGCGCGAGGGATGAATCCGGCGCTGCACCAGTTCATCGTCGACTACGGTTTATGGGCCGTGCTGGGCGGCACCTTCCTGGAAGGCGAAAGCGTGGTGGTGTTCGCGGGATTCCTGGCGCATCAGCATCTGCTGCGCTTGCCCGAAGTGATGCTGTGCGCCTTCGCCGGTTCTTTCGTGGCCGACCAGTTGCTGTTCTTCCTGGGCCGGCGCTATCGCGATCACCGTCTGGTGCGGCGCATCCGCGAGAAGCCCGCCTTCGAACGCGCCCTGGCGCTTGTCGACCGGTATCCGCACGGCTTTATCCTGAGCCTGCGTTTCCTGTATGGGCTGCGCACCGTCGGTCCGGTGGCCTTGGGTATGTCCCGCGTGCCGGCGCTGCGCTTCCTGGTGCTCAATGCGATCGCCGCCGCCATCTGGGCGGCAGGCTTCAGCCTGCTGGGCTACGTCTTCGGGCAGACCATCGAGTCGCTGCTGGGGCGCCTGCATGGCGTGGAAACCAAACTGGCGGTGGCCGCCGTGATCGGCGTGGCGATCTGGCTGGCATACCACCTCGCCGCACGGCGCAGGCGCTGACCGGAAGTCAACAGACGACGCGGCCGCTGGCGTACAGCACGTGACGCCGCCGTGCCTTGCGGTACCAGCCGCCGATCAGCGGCAGCAACGCCAGACGGCGCAGGATGGGATGACGCTGGTCGAAGTCGTGCCAGGCCTTGAAGCCATGCCCCATGCGCTCCCAGCTCTGGCGCGCTTCGGGAGTAAGTTTGCCGGGGTCGAACGCCGCCAGCTTTGCCGCTTCCGAGACGCGGGCCAACATGGCCCCGCCCCGGTGTTCCAATCGATACTGAGTCCGCATGGGGCCGCATATTACCCGGCTTGGGCGTCCCGTGTAGGACATTGAAACAGGGACTTTGAAAGCGCAAAAGGAGCCACCTTTGACCGCCCTTTCCAAGCCCTTGTTAACAAAGGAAATTACGCATCTATGCCCGGACTATCCCAAGGCTTGTCCACAGAAGCTGTGGGTAACTTCCGCGCGGAACCGTTACTTCAGCGCGGTGGCGATCATGTCGCGCACGCTTTCGAAACCCGCCACGTATTGCGGATTTTCGGAGCGGGCCAGCAGGCTGGAGTAGTTCTGCTCAAGTTGGGCCTCGATCGCTTCGCGCAAACCGGGCGACGCCTTGACCAGATGCAGCATCGACAGCAAGGTCGAATTCAGCGCATCGATACGGCCGCCCTGGTGCGAAATGGTGTGCACGATGACGGCGATTTGTTCCTGGATGTCCATGTATAAGCCTCCTGGCATTGTGAGTCGGCGCAAATCCTAGCATGGCGCTGCGGGCCCGACGGCGCTAGGCAAGCGCCACGCGCCGCGCTAGCATGAAGCGTAGCCGCAAGGGCACCGCGGCGCACGCCCCCGGCGCCATCCACGGCGCCCCGGGCCACCGGAGCGCGCTCATGAAGACGATCCAGAACTACGCCCCCCCGGACGCCCAGTCCCTGCAGCGCTTGCAGGACAGCCTGGGCTACAGCGACGCACGCATGGCGGAACTGGCGGGGTTGGATGCAGCCACGCCCTGGCCCAGCTACGCCGGCGGCCCCGAACCGCGCCAGCTGGGTCGCCAGCGCCTGTTCTATATGATGGCCCGCCTGACGCTGGACGAGCGGGAATGGCAGAAGGTGCTGGCCGCCATGCACGACGCTGGCGCCCGCTTCGACTACGAAGACCCACTGGTCGCCGAAGCGCCGCCCGCGCCGGAACCCGAGGCCGACGAAGAGCGCAAATTCGGCATGCTGCTTGTCAGCCGCAACGGCGCCTTCCACGAAATGGAGCAGCTGCGCGAGTTCGCGCATTTCGCCCATGAATCCGATGTCAGCCGCTTCGTGCATACGGTGTTCTACGACAGCGACATCGACCTGTGCCGCTTTCGCTTCGCCGATCACGACGGGCTGGACGACGCCAGCCGCGACCGCATCTTCGACGCCGCGCACAAGACCATCACGCGCTTCGAGTTCGACGGCCGCATCTACCATGGCGGCATCCCGCCGGAATCCGACGGCTAAGCCGCCCGCCTCTCCGCCCATGCCGCATCGGCAGTCACGCATCGGCCGTCAAGCATTGGCAGCCACCCGCGCGCATGCCTGCGCATTGACGCCGGCATGCCGCGGCCTGTACCGTCGGCACTCCTGTCCCCGCCCCTTCGCCCTCCGCATGAACGAACGACTCGACGCCATTGACCGGCAACTGCTCAGCCTGCTTTCCGCCAACGCGCGCGAACCCGCCGCCATTCTGGCGCGCAAGCTGGGGCTGGCCCGCACCACCGTGGTGGCGCGCATTGCGCGGCTGGAGCGCGAGCACATCGTTTCGGGTTATGGCGTGCGCCTGGGCCGGCTACTGGAAGAAGCCGCCGTGCGCGCTTACTGCTTCATCAGCGTGCTGCCCAAAACGCCCGCTGCCGTGATCCGCGAACTGGAACGGATGCCCGAAGTGGAAGAGGTGTCTTCCGTGAGCGGCCCCTACGACTATCTGATTTTCCTGCGTTGTGAAACCCATGAACAGCTGGATGAATTGCTGGACCGCATCGGCCTGATCGACGGCGTCAAGCAGACGCAGACGTCGATCGTGCTGAGCCGCAAGGTGGACCGCCGCAGCGCCGTCGCTGCCCCCTGACGCGCGGGCCCCGCGCCGCCCGCCTTTTCTCGCGGCCCGACATGGTGTTGTAATGGCGGATAACGAGATTTCTGGACAACCCATGCTTGCACGCCTTGCCTCCGCCGCCGCCCTGTTGACCCTGCTTGCCGCCTGTTCCAGCATGAGCGAGGTCACGTCCGTCGACAAGGACACGTACAGCGTTACGTACAGTTCGGGCACGCAGCTGCTGACCTGGGTCGAACTCAAGAATCAGACGCTGCAACGCGCCGATCAATACTGCCAATCCCTGGGCCGCAAGCTGCAAAAGCCCAAGGTGACGTCCAACCATGCGACGGGCCTGGGCTCCAAGCGCGCGACCGTGACATTCGAATGCGGCGTCATCGATCCTCCTAAAGACAAAGCATCGTGAAATCCTCCCTGCCCGTGGGAATCACCATGGGCGATGCCGCCGGCATCGGCCCCGAAATCGTCGTCAAGGCGTATGCGCGAGGCTTGAATGCGCCCTGCGTGGTGTACGGCGACGCCGGCGCGCTGCGCCGTGCCGCGGCCCAGTTGGGCGCGCGCCTGGATATCGTTGAAATCGGCAGCGTGGACCAGGCCCAGCCCGATGCGGGGCGCATCAACGTCGTTGCCTGCAGCCCCGCCTTGCCGGCCGACCTGCCCGCCGGGCAGATCAGCGCCGCCGCCGGGCGCGGCGCCTACGACTACGTCTGCGCCGCCATCGACGACGCGCAGGCCGGCCGCATCCGCGCGATCGTCACCGCCCCGCTGAACAAGAAGTCCATGCACGAGGCCGGCATCGATTATCCCGGGCACACCGAGATCCTGGCGGAGCGTTCCGCAACGCAGGACTTTGCCATGATGCTGGCCAACGACGAGCTGCGCGTCCTGCTGGTCACGATCCATGTCTCGCTGGCGGACGTCATCGCCCGCATCACGCCCGACGCCGAATTGACCGCGATGCGGCTGGCCGACCGCGCGTGCCGGCAAATGGGCATTGCCGCGCCCCGGGTGGCGGTGGCCGGACTGAACCCGCATGCGGGCGAAGGCGGCAAGTTCGGCCGCGAAGACATCGACATCATCGAGCCCGCCATCGCTCGCGCCCGCGACGAAGGCATCGATGCCAGCGGCCCGTGGCCCGGCGACACGATCTTCATGCGTGCGCGCCGCGGCGAATTCGACATCGTCGTGGCCCAGTACCACGATCAAGGCCTGATCCCCGTCAAGTACCTGGGACTGGACCACGGCGTGAACGTCACGGTGGGGCTGCCTTTCGTGCGCACCAGTGTCGACCACGGCACCGCTTTCGACATTGCGGGCCGCGGCGTGGCCGACCAGGCCTCGCTGGTCGCCGCCTTCGATCTGGCGCTGGCCATGACGCCCTAGGGGCTCCGGCCCGGCGTGGGCCCTAGGGCCGCGGCGGGCGCGGGACTACAATACGCCCCGTTTCCGGCGCCCTTGCGCGCCGCCGCTTTCCCGACTTGCCCTTTATCCCTTTATGTCACGCCTTGTCCGCCTTCTGCCCGACCGCTTCACCCTCTACCTGATCTGCACCGTCATCATCGCCAGCATCGTGCCCGCGCACGGCCAAGGCGTCGTGATATTTGGCTGGATCACCAACATTGCCGTCGGCCTGCTGTTCTTCCTGCACGGGGCGCGCCTGTCCCGCGAGGCCATCATTGCCGGCCTGACGCACTGGAAGTTGCACCTGACCATCTTCTCCGCCACGTTCCTGATGTTCCCCTTGCTGGGCCTGGCCCTCAAGCCGGTGCTGGAACCGCTGGTGACCCCCGAGCTTTATCTGGGCATCCTGTTCCTGTGCTGCCTGCCCGCCACGGTGCAGTCGGCCATCGCGTTCACCTCCATGGCGCGCGGCAACGTGCCCGCCGCCGTGTGCAGCGCGTCGGCATCCAGCCTGCTGGGTATTTTCCTGACGCCGCTGCTGGTCGGCACGGTGGTGGCCAACGCCGGCAGCGCCCCGATCTCGTTCGACGCGGTCGGAAAAATCATGCTGCAACTGTTGCTGCCCTTCGTGCTGGGCCAGTTCGCCCGCCGCTGGATCGGCGCCTGGGTGCACAAGCACAAGGCGATGCTGAAGTTCGTCGACCAGGGTTCGATCCTGCTGGTGGTCTACACCGCGTTCTCGGAAGCCATCAATGAAGGCCTGTGGAGCACCACGCCGATCCCCGCCCTGGTGGGTCTGGTGGTCTGCTGCGCCGTGATCCTGGCCCTGGCGCTGGGCCTGTCCGCGCTGGCCGGCAAGCTGTTGGGCTTCAATGTCGAAGACCGCATCACCCTGCTCTTCTGCGGCTCGAAAAAGAGCCTGGCCAGCGGCATCCCGATGGCGCAGGTGCTGTTCGCC
This sequence comes from Achromobacter sp. MYb9, assembly GCF_002975275.1. GTDB lineage: Bacteria > Pseudomonadota > Gammaproteobacteria > Burkholderiales > Burkholderiaceae_B > Achromobacter. Next base: position 53,591 of record NZ_PCOQ01000001.1, read on the forward strand.
GGCCACGCGGTCGGCGCCATCGTGCTGCCCCTGATGCTGTTCCACCAGATCCAGCTGATGGTGTGCGGCGTCCTGGCCGCACGCTACGGCAAGCGTCCTGAAATCGAAGGCTGAGCCCGCCCGAGACGTAAAAAAACCGCGCCACGGCGCGGTTTTTTTTGGGGGTATCGCCAGGCGTCAGTACATGTCGCGAGGCTGCGCGCCCGAGAAGTTCAGGAAGCGCGTGCTGGACCCTTGGAACGTCAGCCGCACCGTGCCGATCGGCCCGTTACGCTGCTTGCCGATGATGATCTCGGCCGTGCCCTTGTCCGGCGAATCGGGGTTGTAGACCTCGTCGCGGTAGATGAACAGGATCACGTCGGCGTCCTGTTCGATAGCGCCGGATTCGCGCAAATCGCTCATCACGGGGCGCTTGTTCGGACGCTGTTCCAGGCTTCGGTTCAACTGCGACAGCGCGATCAGCGGGCAGTTCAGCTCTTTGGCCAGGCCCTTCAGCGATCGGCTGATTTCCGACACTTCGGTTGCCCGGTTTTCGCCGGAACCGTTACCCGACATCAGCTGCAGGTAGTCGATGATGATCAGGCCCAATTGGCCGCACTGGCGGGCCAGGCGGCGCGTGCGCGCGCGCACTTCCATCGGGCTCAATGCGGGCGTCTCGTCGATGTAGACCTGCGCATCCTGCATGAGCTGCACTGCGTGGGTCACGCGGGGCCAGTCATCGGCGATGAGCTTGCCGGTACGCATGCGGTGCTGGTCCAGCAAGCCGACCGAACCCAGCATCCGCATCGCCAGCTGCACCGCGCCCATTTCCATGGAAAACACGGCCACGGGCAGGCCTTGTTCGATCGCCACGTGTTCGCCGATGTTCATCGAGAACGACGTCTTGCCCATGGACGGACGTCCCGCCACGATGATCAGGTCGCCGCCCTGCATGCCCGAGGTCATCTTGTCCAGGTCGGTGAAGCCCGTCGGCACGCCGGTGACGTCCGAACTGCCTTCCCGGTGGTAGAGCTCGTCGATGCGTTCGACGACCTGGGTCAGCAGCGGCTGGATCTCCTGGAAGCCCGCGGCGCCGCGCGAGCCTTCCTGGGCGATCTTGAACACCTTGGATTCGGCTTCATCCAGCAGTTGCCGCGCTTCCTTGCCCTGGGGGTTCAATGCCGCCGAGGAGATCTCGTCGGCAATCGACACCAGCTTGCGCAACATGGCGCGCTCACGCACGATTTCGGCGTAGCGGCGAATGTTGGCGGCCGACGGCGTGTTGTGCGCCAGCGCGTTCAGATAAGCCAGCCCGCCCGAATCTTCGGCCTTGCCGGCGCTGATCAGCGATTCATTGACGGTGATGACGTCGGCGGGACGCGCCAGCCCGATCAGGCGGGCAATGTGGTGCCAGATCAGCCGGTGGTCGTGGCGGTAGAAGTCTTCTTCGACCAGCACATCGGCGATGCGGTCCCACGCGGTATTGTCCAGCAGCAGGCCGCCCAGAACCGACTGCTCCGCCTCGATCGAATGGGGAGGAACGCGCAGGTATTCGAGCTGGGGATCGGCAGGTGTGTTCATAACTTCAATAGTAACGGCTGCAAGATATCGGCAGCGCGGAAAAAGCCTTGGACGTCGCGCGAGGGCAACCGGCGCAACAGGGGCCGCAACGGCGTTGCGACGCCGCACAGGACGCGCGCCAGGCGCGTCAGGCGAACTTTGACCTCGGGGTCGGGGTTGCTCTCGAGATAGACGCGCAGCGCCAGTTCACCCAGCGTCACGGCTACCTCATCTGGCAGTTTACGCAAAGACACGAGCGAAGCCAGCATCTGGAACAGATCGTACGCCTGGGCTAACGGGCGGGACAGCGTGGATCCGATGTTCTCTTCGAAATCGATGCGCCACAGTTCGCCGTCGCGCAGCGTGATATTGCGGATTTGCGCGCCGCCATGCCACATGCCACGGGCGTGGAACGTCGCCATGTCGTTGGCGGCCGCGCGAGTCAGCCATAACTGCGAGGTGGAATCCTCGTTGCGGATCAGGTCGGCCAGGTCTTCGCCCACGTACTCCAGCACCAGCAGGCCCTGCTCTTGCCACCACACTTCGGGCACGCGGCAACCCGCCTGCAACAGCGTCGACAGGCGTTGGGCCTCATGGGCCAGGCCGTTTTGCAACAGCACGCCGGGGCGCGGGAATTCACCCAGGAACAGCTTGCAGCCCACGCCCAGCAAAACGGCCCGGACATAGCGCAGCGCATAGGCCACGCCGCGGCCGAAGCTTGGGCGGCGGCGCTTGATGATGCAGCGCACGCCATCGATCGTCACGTCCCGCACGGAGGGTTCGCGCGAGGCATCAACGCTGTCAAGCCAGGCGCGCAGGCCGGGCGGCGCGTTGTGATGAACGGGCGGCTGAGTCAAAGGGTCCTCGGTACGAAACAGTGGCGCGCTTCATGCGCGATGCCCGAAAGGCTACACGCAATGGCGGCCGGGCAAAAAGAAAAAAAGCCGGCGCGCGGGCCGGCTTCTTTGTACTGCGGGTACCGGCTTAGGACAGTTCGCCTTCAACCAGAACCGTGACGTCGACGAGAACGTCGGCGTGCAGGGCGACCTGGATCGGGAACTCGCCGATCGACTTCAGCTGGCCATTGGGCAGACGCACTTGCCCCTTTTCGATGCCTTCGAAACCGGCCTTCTTCAGCGCTTCGGCGATGTCGGCATTGGTAACCGAGCCGAACAGACGGCCGTCAACACCGGCCTTCTGAGCGATCTTCAGCTGGAAGCCGGAGACGCGCTCGCCCAGAGCTTGGGCGACGGCCAGCTTTTCAGCCTGAACCTTTTCCAGCTCGGCGCGGCGAGCTTCGAATTCCTTCAGGGCGGCGTCGGTTGCACGACGAGCCTTGCGCTGGGGAATCAGGAAGTTGCGGGCGTAACCATCACGCACGCGAACGACTTCACCCAGGTTGCCCAGGTTGACGACTTTTTCGAGCAGAATAACTTGCATTTCAGTGCCCCGGATTAGTTGTGGTTGTCGGTGTAAGGCAACAGGGCCAGGAAGCGCGCGCGCTTGATGGCGGTGTCCAGCTGGCGCTGGTAGATTGCCTTGGTGCCGGTCAGACGAGCCGGGATGATCTTGCCGTTTTCTTGCACGAAGTCGCGCAGGGTGTCCAGATCCTTGTAGTCGATCTCTTCGACGCCGGCTGCGGTGAAGCGGCAGAACTTACGACGCTTGAAGAGCGGGTTCTGCTGCGTGAATTTGCGTTTTTCTTTGCGTTTTCCGAAGAAAGCCATGATATGTGCCTCTATGTTTGAGGGATCTGGTGGTTATCAATAACCGGGCCAAACTCCCATAACCTATCCGTATTCAGAAGGCGCTCTCGCACCTTTTGCCCATTCCCTTCAAGCCACCTGCGGATCGCGCCCTGCGCTGCCGCTGACCTTGCGTGCCTGCTGCAAATGCAGCTTGATCTTCACCGAGTCTTTGCGGGCGGGAGCCAAAAACCCCTGCACCAGCAATTCAGACCCTAACGCGGTGTTCTTCAACAGCAACGCCAGATCGCCTAGTGCCACGGCGGTAATCGTCAATTCGACACGGCGCGGGTGGCCGGCTTCAATGACTTCCGATTCGTGTGCCAGCAGCATTTCCAGCGCTGGCAGTCCGGCGGGAGTGTGGCGCAAAGGCTCGCATTCAAGAACGCGGGCGCTGAGTTCCAGCTTGTTCATCCTGCCGTGCACCAAGGGGGCTTCACGGGATGAGCTCTGCGTGAGCCCTGCTTACTCGGCCTGAGCCGGCGCTGCTTCAGCCGAAGCCTTACGGGCTTCTTCGCGCTCAACCGACTTCATCATGATCGAGGGCGTGGACTGGGCCTTCTTGGTCTTGATGACCAGGTGGCGCAGAACGGCGTCGTTGTAGCGGAACGAGTGCTCCAGCTCATCCAGCGTGGCTTGGCCGCACTCGATGTTCAGGCAAACGTAGTGAGCCTTGACCAGCTTCTGGATCGGGTAGGCCAGTTGACGGCGACCCCAGTCTTCCAGGCGATGAACCGAGCCGCCTTGGCCCGTGACCAGCGCTTGGTAACGTTCGACCATGGCGGGCACTTGCTCGCTTTGGTCGGGGTGAACGATAAACACTACTTCGTAGTGACGCATGAGTAAAACTCCTTGAGGATGTCTCGCTGGCCAACATCCTGCACCCGCGCTTTCCATCATGGGTGTCGCACTGCCCTGTTCCTGGTCCACCGCCGCGGATTGCTCCATTTTGGGGTCCCGGTAGGGTTTCAGCACGCTAAGACGTCGGCCCGCAAGGGGCAGCCCGCTACCCAAAAACCATGGGCGGTCGAGCAAGAAAGCCCTCGATTATCACCGATCGGACGGCATGGCGCAAGCCGCAAGGGGCTCAGGAAATAAGGGACGGGCTATTTCCATCGCCTTGGGCAACTGGCTGAGGCAGATCGGCAACACCGATTGCCTGTGGCCGGTTGACCACGCTGACCATCACATAGCTGATGATCATCAAGAGGAACCACGAGCCCAGCTTGGCGATCGACACCCATTCCCAGGCATGCGACTGGTTGGGATAGCGCCAGGCATTGGCAAAGGTGCCGATATTTTCGGCAAACCAGATGAACAGGGCCACCAGCACGAAACCCAGCAGCAACGGCATGCGCCGGTAGACGCGCCAGATCCGGAAATACACCCAGGTGCGCGCGAACAGCGCCGCCGTCAAGCCGAACAGCGCCCAGCGGAAATCCATGATGAAGTGGTGCGCGAAGAAATTCACATAGATCAGCACCGACAGCGCCACGGTCGCGGCCATCGGCGGATGGGCGCGGAAGCGGAAATCAAACAGGCGCCACACCCGGGCCAGGTAGCTGCCCACCGCCGCATACATGAAACCCGTGAACAGCGGCACGCCGCCAATCCGGAGCACGCTGGCCTCGGGATAGATCCAGGACCCCGCCGCCGTCTTGAAGAGTTCCATGCCGGTGCCCACCACATGGAACATGAGGATCACGCGGGCTTCGCTCCAGGTCTCCATGCGCAGCGCCAGCAGCACGGCCTGAATGCCCAGCGCGGCAAGGGTCAGGAAATCGTAGCGGGCCAGCAGCGCATCCTTGGGATACCACCAGTGCGTGCCCAACAACAGCGCGCACATCAGGCCGCCGAACAGACAGGCCCAGGCCTGCTTTGCGCCAAAGCGGAAGAACTCGTAGAACGCGACGCCAAAACGGCCGCGGCCGGCCAAATTGCTGGCCAGCCGCGATTCCCACTCTTGCAGCCCCGCGATAAGCGGCCAGTCCCTGGCCGCCGGATGGCTCACGGAACGCTCAGCCTTCCACGACGGCGTAGGCCGAGTGGTTGTGGATCGATTCGAAGTTTTCGGCTTCGACGCGATAGCGGGCGATACCCGGATGCGCGTTCAGGCGGGCGGCCACGTCGCGCACCAGGTCTTCGACGAACTTGGGGTTGTCGTAGGCGCGCTCGGTCACGTACTTTTCGTCAGGGCGCTTGAGCAGGCCCCAGAGTTCGCACGAGCCTTCCTCTTCGATCAGGCGAATGACACCATCCATGCTGATGTCGTCGCTGAGGATCGCCGACACCGTGACATGCGAGCGCTGGTTGTGCGCGCCATATTCCGAGATGGCCTTGGAACACGGACAGAGGCTGGTGACGGGCACCTGCACGATCAGTTCGAATTCGACGCCATCGCCCTGGGCACGCGCGATCCACTGGACTTCGTAGTCCAGCAGGCTTTGCACGCCGGAGATCGGCGCCGACTTGTTGATGAAATACGGGAACGACGCCGTGATGTCGCCACGGTCGGCATGCAGCAACGGCAGCATGTCGGCCGCCATGGCGCGGAACAGCGTCGGCGTCATGGGGGTGCTGCGGTATTTTTCCAGCAGCGCGACGAAACGGGACATATGTGTCCCTTTTTCTTCGGGCGGCAGCGCCACCGTCAGCGTCCAGTTGGCGACAGTGCCTTGGGCCGAGCCATCGCCGCTTTCAATCAGCATGGGGTGGCGCACGCCACGGATGCCCACGCGTTGAATCGGGATGTGCCGGGTGTCCGCCGAGCTCTGGACGTCGGGCATCACGATGGCGGGGTCGATCGGAGAATTCATGTCAGCTTACCTGTCTAGGCAATCAGTCGCTCGCGCACGGCCTAGGAAACTTTGAGAGACGGCCATTATCGCCCAAACCCCGGCAACCGCCAGGGAAAACCCTTCTATCCGTAGGTTGGCGGGGCCGGAACAGTGTGTTTCATATGCCGGACAAAAGCGTCGCCTTTGCCCGGAACCCTAAACCCGTCAGGCCAGCAGATCGGCGTAGCGGGCGCGGATCGACTGCTCGATGCCGGCGGCATCCAGGCCGATGCCCGCCAACAGGGCCGATTGTTCGCCATGGTCGATGAAGGCGTCCGGCAAACCCAGCTGCAGCACGGGAATCTGCACGCCGGCGGCGCTCAGGGTCTCGAGCACCGCGCTGCCCGCCCCGCCCATGATGGACGCGTCTTCCAGCGTAACCAGCGCATCGTGCCGGGCCGCCAGGTCAAGGATCAGTTCGCGGTCAATGGGTTTGACGAAGCGCATGTCGGCCACCGTGGCGTCCAGCTTGCCGGCGGCCGCCAACGCGGCCTGCACCAGGGTGCCGAAGCCCAGGATGGCGATCTTCTTGCCTTCGCGGCGCACCACGCCACGGCCCAATTCAACCGTGTCCAGCCCGGCGCCTTCCGGCGCGCCGCAGCCCGCGCCGCGCGGATAGCGCACGGATGCCGGGCCGGGGTACTGATAACAGGTGGACAGCAGCAGACGCGTTTCGCTTTCGTCCGACGGCGTGGCGACCACCATGTTCGGCACGCAGCGCAGGAACGCGGTGTCATAGTTGCCGGCATGGGTGGCGCCATCGGCGCCCACGATGCCCGCGCGATCCAGCGCGAAGGTCACGTCCAGGTTCTGCAAGGCCACGTCATGGATGAGCTGGTCGTAGCCGCGCTGCAGGAAGGTGGAGTAGATCGCGACGACAGGCTTCTGGCCTTCGCAGGCGATGCCGGCGGCAAACGTCACGGCGTGCTGCTCGGCGATGCCCACGTCGAAATAGCGCAGCGGGAACCGCTTTTCGAATTCCACCAGGCCACTGCCTTCGCGCATGGCGGGCGTGACGGCGACCAGGTGCGAATCCTGTTCGGCCATGTCGCACAGCCAGCCGCCGAACACCTGGGTGAAGGTGCGCTTGCCGGGCGCCTTGGATTGCTGGATGCCGACGGCGGGATCGAACTTGCCCGGCCCGTGATACAGCACCGGATCAGCTTCGGCCAGCTTGTAGCCCTGCCCCTTCTTCGTGACCACGTGCAGGAACTGCAAGCCTTGCAAGGCCTTGAGGTTCTGCAACGTGGGCACCAGGGCGTCCAGGTCGTGGCCGTCGATGGGGCCGACGTAATTGAAGCCGAACTCTTCGAACAGCGTGGCCGGCGTGACCATGCCCTTGGCATGCTCTTCGAACCGGCGCGCCAGCTCAAGCACCGGCGGCACATGCTGCAAGACGGCACGGCCGACATTCTTGGCCGCGGCGTAGAAGCGGCCCGACATCAGGCGCGCCAGATAGCGGTTCAGCGCCCCCACCGGCGGCGAGATCGACATGTCGTTGTCGTTCAGGATCACCAGCAGGTTGATGTTGGGCGTGACGCCCGCGTTGTTCATGGCCTCGAACGCCATGCCGGCGGACATGGCGCCATCGCCGATGACGGCGATGTGCTGACGCTGCACGCCGGCGTTGCGCGACGCGACCGCCATGCCCAGCGCGGCCGAGATGGACGTGGACGAATGCGCGGTGCCAAAGGCGTCGTATTCGGATTCGCTGCGCTTGGGAAAGCCCGAAATCCCGCCCGCCTGACGCAGTTGCGCCATGCCGGCGCGGCGCCCGGTCAGGATCTTGTGCGGGTAGGACTGGTGGCCCACGTCCCAGACGATGCGGTCATGCGGCGTGTCGAACACCTGGTGCAGCGCCAGCGTAAGCTCGACCGTGCCCAAGTTGGACGACAGGTGCCCGCCCGTTTTGGATACCGACTCCAGCACGAAGCCGCGCAGTTCGTCCGCTAGCTTTTTCAGCTCGCGACGATCCAGGCGCTTGAGGTCTGCCGGGGATTGAATGCGGTCCAATAAATCAGTCGTCATGCTTTTATGGGGTTCGTTGACCCGGCATGAATTCAGGCCGGGCTGGTCACGGATCAGCGGTCTCGAAGGACGATGAAGTCGGCCAATTGCGCCAGACGCCCGCCAGCATCGCCCAAAGGCGCCAACGCCGCCAGCGCCGCTTCACGCAATTCGTCGGCGAACGCCCGCGCCTCGGACAAGCCCAGGAGCGACACGTACGTCGGCTTGTTCTCCGCCGCGTCCTTGCCCGGGGTCTTGCCCAGGCTGGCCGTGTCGGCGGTCACATCAAGAATATCGTCCACGACCTGGAAGGCCAGGCCCATCGCTTGCGCATAGGCGTCCAGCGCCTGGCGCGAGGCCGAGCTGGCGCCCGCGACGATGCCGCCCAGCGCGACACTGCAGGCCAGCATGGCGCCGGTCTTCATGCTGTGCATGGTTTGCAGATCGTCGCGCGACAGGGAACGGCCGACGCTGAGCAGGTCGATGGCCTGGCCGCCCGCCATGCCTTGACTGCCGGCGGCGCGCGCCAGCGACTGGGTGGCCTGCACGACCAGGGCGGGCGCGATCGGCATCGAGGCCAACAGGTCGAAGGCCAGCGGCTGCAAGGCATCGCCCGCCAGCATGGCGGTGGCTTCGTCGAACTTGACGTGCGTGGTGGGCTGGCCACGGCGCAGCGTATCGTCGTCCATGCAAGGCAAGTCGTCGTGGACCAGCGAATACGCGTGGATCAGTTCCACCGCCGCGGCGGCACGGTCCAGCGAGGCCTCGATGGCCAGCACGCTGCCGCTGACCGGGCAGGCTTGGCCGGCGGCATAGACCATCGCGGCGCGTACCCGCTTGCCGCCACCCAGGACGGCGTAGCGCATGGCTTCATGCAGGCGGACCGGCAGCACATCCGCGGGCGGCATCAGGTCGTCCAGGACGTCTTCGACGTGCCGCACGCGACCCTGCAGCCACTCCGGAAAAGCGAGTTGAGTTTGCTTCATCGGATTCTTATTCGTCATCCAGCGCCGCGGGGTCCAGTGGGCGCAGCAAGTCGCCCTCCAGGACCTTCACCTGCTGTTCGGCCTGCGCCAAGCGGTCTTGGCAGACCCGGGTGAGCGCAACGCCGCGCCGGTAGGCGGCCAGCGATTGCTCAAGCGGCAACGATCCATCTTCCATGGCCGCAACCAATGACTCCAATTCGGCCAGGGCCGTTTCGAAATCCTGGGGCAAGGGACGGTCGTCGATCTGCGGATCGGCTTGTGTGGGTTTGGCCAAACGGGTCTCCGAGGGCGCTAGGGGGTGGATCAATCTCCGAATTGTACGAGATCGCCACGCCGGAGCCGGCTACGCCCGCGCGATCATGCGGATGCCCCCGCAAGACCCGCGATCGCCGCCCGCAGCGCGGGCGCCACGCGCGTGCGCAGCTCGGGTTCCGGCAACAGGCTGGCAGGGCCGCCGCAGCTCATCACGAAGACGCCTTCGCCGGTGATGGACGTAAACGGCACCGCGACGGCGTTGATGCCCGACTGCCACTCGCCAATGGCGAAGCAGCAGCCTGATTCCTGGAGTTGCTCGCGTGCACGGGCAATGGCGTCAACGGGCGGCGCGGCGGCCTCCAGGCGCGCCATCGTCTCGTCGCACGCGCCAGGCGGCAGGCTGGCCAGATAGGCCCGGCCCATTGCACTGTCGAGGCTGGCGCGATAGCCGACCGGCAGGCGCAGGTACAGCGCGGAAGATCCGTGGATCGCTTCGACATAGGTCATGGCGTCGCCGTCGAACGCGCCGAGCGCGACCGCGCCGCCAGTGTCGCGGGCCAGTTCGGTCATCGAGGCCTTGGCCAGTTCGCGCACCTCGAGCCCGGCCAGCAGGCCAAAGCCCAGCGCCAGCACGCCATAGCCGGGCGAGTACTTGCCGGTATCCGGGTGATAACGCAGGTAGCCCAGCTCGGTAAGCGTGTAGGTGATCCGGCTGATGGTGGGCTTGGGCAGGCCGGTCAGGCGCGCCAGGTCCAGGTTGCCCAGCGCGGTCACGCCATGGCGAAAGCAGCGCAGCACGTCCAGCCCCCGCGCCAGCGCGGTGATGAAATCGGGGGAATTGGCGCCCTCGCCCACGCCGGCCGTGCGCTTGCGGCGCGCCGGCTGGCTAAGTTCCAGCCTTTCGTCGGGCTTGGTGGCCGCATGGATTACCCGCTTGGCATCAGAAAAAGATTGCATTTCTATTCGCTTCGTTTTTATAGTTTATTTCGAATAACAAAACTAAATTCCATATAACGGAATTTAAATGATTCAAGGAGACTTGGCAAGCCACTGTGGCGCCCCTGGCGGCGCGATCCGGCCAAGCCAAGCCCGTCCTCCACTCACGCACGCGATTTCAAGGGGAAAACATGATTCGCACGAGTATCAAACTGCTGGCCACCGTACTGCTCAGCGCCGCCGCGCTGGGCGCACACGCCGACACGTATCCGGCACGGCCCATCAAGGTCGTCTCGCCCTTCCCGGCGGGCGGCGCCACCGATGTGCTGACCCGCATCCTGGCCGAACGCATGGCCAAGACCTTGGGCCAGCCCATGATCGTGGAAAACAAGGCAGGCGCGGGCACGTCCATCGGGGCGGCGTTCGTGTCGCGGGAACAGCCGGACGGCTACACCATTCTGATGGCCACGAACTCGACACTGGTGACCAACCGCTACCTGTATAAGGAACTGCCCTACGACCCGGACGGCTTCGCCCGCATCGGCATGGTGGGCGTCGGCCCGCTGGTGCTGCTGTCCAGCCCCAAGCGGCCGTTCAACAGCACGCAGGACGTGGTGGCCTACGCCAAGCAGAATCCGGGCAAGCTGACGTTCGCAACCTTCGGCCCCGGCACGTCGTCGCACCTGGCGGGCGAACTGTTCAAGGAACGCGCCGGCATCGACATCCTGCACGTCCCCTTCAAGGGCGCGACCCAGGCCCTGCCCGCGCTGATCAGCGGCGACGTGGACCTGTTCTTCGACATGGTCGCCACCGGCATGCCGCAGGCGGACGCCGGCAAGGTCAAGGTCTTCGCCATCACCAGCCCGTCTCGGCTGGCAACGCTGCCCAAGCTGCAGACGCTGGCCGAAGAGGGCTACCCTGCCTTCGACATGACGGCCTGGTTCAGCTTCGTGGCGCCCAAGGGCACGCCGGCTCCGGTGCTGGAAAAACTGCAGGCCGCGTTGACCGAGACCTTGCAGGACGAAGCCGTGAAGAAGCGCATGCTGGACATGGGCATCGACCCGCGCTCGGGCACGGCGGCCGAATTGGACAAGCAGATCAAGACCGAACAACCGATCGTGTCGCAACTGATCAAACAGGCCAACATCGTCCTGCAATAAGCGCGCACGGTTGCCCGCCAACGGTTTAGTGACAAATCGTTCGCGGCCTTGCCGGCCCGCGAAACGGTGGCGGGCCTCTCGGTCCGCCACTCTTTCCACCGACAGCGCCCATTCGGGTCCTGTCGGTTTTTTACGCCTTGCCTAACCGCTGGATACAGAAGCCGGGCGCATGCCGCTGCTAAGGTGAAAAAGGATTCACCAGCGGGAGCCCGGATTGCCTGATACCGAAGACCGATACGCCCGCCTGGACGCCGCCCGCTGGCTGGCGGCCGTGGCGGTCGTGCTGCTGCATAGCGCGGCGCTGATCGTCAGCGACCCGGCCGCCTATGGCCGCGGCGCCTGGCTGGCCGCCAATCTTTATGACTCGGCGGCGCGTTGGTGCGTGCCCGTCTTCGTGATGGTCAGCGGCGCCCTGCTGCTGGACCCCGGCAAGCCCAGCGACGCGCTCACGTTCTACAGCCGCCGGATGGCGCGCATCTGCGCGCCGCTGGTCTTCTGGACCTTGTTCTATCTGGCATGGCGCACGGGCCTGGACTGGTGGGACGACGGGCGCGTGGACTTTTCGTTCTGGCCGCGCAAGGTCGTCCAGGGCGAACCGTACTACCACCTCTGGTACCTGTACATGATCGTGGGCCTGTACCTGTTCGCCCCGCTGGCCCGCCTGCTGTATGCGCGGAGCACGCCGCGCGGCCGCGCCCTTTGGGTCGTGGGCATTCTGGGCGTGGCAATCCTGGACGCGCTGTACCGACGCGCGCTGGGCGCCCCGCACGGCTTCTTCCTGACCTGGTTCCTGCCCTATCTGGGGTACTTCGTGGCCGGCCGTCTGATTTTTGACGGCGAAATGCGCATTCCCCGGCCCGGCCTGATGCTGGCGGCCAGCGTGGCCGCCACCGCGCTGGGCGTAAGCGTCATGTCCAATGGCCATGCGCTGGACACCTATTTCTATGACTATTTCAGCCTGACGGTGCCGTTCATGTCGCTGGCCGCGTTCCAATGGATCGTCTCGTCGCCACGCCTGCCGCGGCTGGCTGCGCTGGCGCCGCTGACCTTCGGCGTCTATCTGATCCACCCGGTGTTCCTCGACGTGGCGCGGCGCGCGGGCGCATTCACCGGCGGGGACCGCGATGCCTGGACCGTGCCCTTGCTGACCGTGGCCGTGTTCGCCCTGTCGGCCGCCAGCAGCTGGCTGCTGCGACGCCATCCGGCCACCCGCCGCCTCGTCTGAAAGACCTACGCCACGAAGGGTTAATGGGGTTTTACGCCCCGCCGGACATCCCCCTGTTCAACTTCACCAAGCTTCACGGATCTTCACGGGCGTGGGGGAATCCCTTGGGGTACAATTCACGGCTTATTTGATCGGCCAGACACCGATTTTTCTTCGCGCCAGCATGGATTTAGCCAAGCTCGACTGTTGAGCTCAAGCGTTTGCAAAAGCAGTTCGCAAAATCGCTGGGCTTGAACAAAAGCGCTTGGCAGAGTTCAAACCGTCCTGGCTTTTTTATCCGAGCGGAGGGAATCATGACCGACATCGGTCGGATGGCACATGTCGTGCCAGCTCGCACCCAGCTACCCGTCAGTGCTTACTTTGACGAAGCCCTCTTTGCCCGCGAGCAAGAACTCATTTTCAAGCAATCCTCGCAATATGTCGGCCACCAGAAATTGGTGCCCGAAATCGGGGATTGGCGTACGTTGGTTCAGGAAAACGCAGGGCGCGTGCTGGTTCGCAACCAGCAAGGCGTTGAACTCATCTCAAATGTCTGCCGTCACCGTCAGGCGTTGATGCTGGGCGGCGAGGCCGGCAATGTGGCCGGCAACTGCAATTCCCAAGGCAATCTGAAAGCCACCGGCGGCAACATCGTTTGCCCGCTGCACCGCTGGACGTACAACAACCAAGGCGAGTTGTTGGGCGCGCCCCAATTCGAGACCACGCCCTGCATGAACTTGCAGAAGTTCCGCCTGCGCGATTGCCACGGCCTGTTGTTCGAAGGCCCGCGCGACCCGGCCTCGGACATGGCCCCGCTGTTCTCGCGCCCGGAGTTCAACTTCGGCGACTACGTGCTCGACCATGTCGAAGTGCATCAGTGCAACTACAACTGGAAGACCTTCATCGAGGTCTACCTCGAGGACTACCACGTCGGTCCGTTCCATCCCGGCCTGGGCCGCTTCGTCACCTGCGACGACCTGACCTGGGAATTCAACGACTGGTACAGCCTGCAGAAGGTCGGCGTGCACAACGCGTTGGCACAGCCGGGTTCTGATGTGTACAAGCAGTGGCACGACCGCCTGCTGTCGTTCCGCGACGGCGACGCCCCGGACTTCGGCGCGGTGTGGGTCACGTATTTCCCGACCCACATGATCGAGCTTTACCCGCACGTGCTGGTGCTGTCGACGTTGTATCCGAAGAGCCCGCAGGAAACGATCAACGTGGTCGAGTTCTACTACCCCGAGGAAATCTCGGCGTTCGAACGCGAATTCGTCGAGGCGCAACGCGCGGCCTACATGGAAACGGCCATCGAAGACGACGAGATCGCCGAACGCATGGATGCGGGCCGCAAGGCCCTGATGCTGCGCGGCGTGAACGAAGCCGGCCCGTACCAGTCGCCAATGGAAGACGGCATGCAGCACTTCCACGAGTGGTACCGGCGCATCATGCACAACATCTAGTCGCGCCCCCGCAAACGCGGGTTCGCCGCAATCGAAGAAAGGGCCTCGCATTCGTGCGAGGCCCTTTTTCTTGTGCAAGGCGTTAGCGCGTCAGTGTCCGATCGCGCCCGCCACCGTTCGCTCGCCAATCGCCAGCCCCACCGTCATGCCGACGCCCGAGTGCATCACGGCGACGGTCGTCGCCGCGTCCACGGGCATCACCGAGAACGGCGCCGGGCCGTGGGCGCCGTAGACACCCTGCCAACGCTCCAGCACGCGCAATCGCGCGCCCAGCGCCTGCGACGCCAGGTCCAGCATGGCGTTGTCGACGGCCTCGTCGTTGAATGGAAGCGCATCCTGCCCGTAGCGGTGCGAATCGCCGATGATCAGTTCGCCATAGGGCGTGGGGCTGATCAGCAGGTGGATGCCGTTCTCAAGCAGCATCGGTGTGCGTGCCTGGATCACGTCACGCAGGACTTGCGCCGACGGCAGGTCCGAAAAGGCGCCGTAATGCACGCACGACAACCCCGTCAGCACGGGACGGTCCAGCGCGATGGAGTTCGTCTCGAAAGCCGCGCGCAGCATCTGCAAGCGGGTGATTTCCAGGTTCAACGGCGCGAACCGTTCGGGCAGCAAGGTCAGGTAGTCGTGGCCCGGGCAGACGAACACGTGCTTGCCCTGGAAATCGCCGGCGGTGGTGCCGACCACGCCATTTTCCACGGCGCGCGCCAGCGTCCCGGTGATGAACGTCACGCCCAGCGATTCCGCCAGGTAGCGCGTGATCGCAGGCAACGCCTCGCGCGAATAGATCTGCAGGTCGTCGTGGCCGCGCAGGCCCATGCAGTGGTGCGCCAACTGCCCGTCGTACAGACCCGCCACGTCGCGGGCGGACAGCAGGTCGGCGCGGTAGCCTTCCTGCGCAAGCCGCGTATCCGCGAACTCCTGCAGCACGGCGGCCTCGTCGGCATTGCGCGCCAGCACCAGGGCGCCGTTGGCGCGCACGTGGAAGCCGGCCTTGTCGGCCAGATCCAGCCACAGTTCGCGGGCCTGCTGCGCATGCGACAGCATCATGCCAGGCGCCTGGCCGGTCACGATGACCTGGCCGAAGTTGCGGATCGTGGCGCCGTGCGCCTGGCGGCTGCGTTCGATCACGGCCACCGACAGGCCGCGCTTGGCGGCCGCCCAGGCGTGCGCGATGCCGAGCATGCCCGCGCCCACCACGATTACGTCGTAAGTTTTCATCTCAGGAACATTGCTAGAGGAATAGCGGAGGAAGCCGCCGCGTGGCGGCGCTTCCGGTAAGCGGCGGCACGGCAAGCGCCGCGCCGCTGCGTGGTCGGACGCTTACTTCTTCTTCGGCTCGGACTTGCCGTCGTAGCGCTTCGTCCATTCGGCGATGATGCGTTCGCGGTTCGTGGCGGCCCAGACGAAGTCGTTCTTGATCATGCGCTTGGTCAGGTCGGCCGGCAGGTTCGGGTTGACCGTGGCGATCGACGGGATCGCCAGCACCGCGAAGTTGGCCTTGTACAGCTCGTTGGCTTCGCGGCTGGCCGAGAAGTCGGCCAGCTTGCGCGCGGCCTCCAGGTTCTTCGTGCCCTTCATGATGGCGGTGGCTTCCACTTCCCAGCCCAGGCCTTCCGACGGGAACACGGCTTCGACCGGCGCGCCGTCGGCCTTCAGCTTGGCGGCGCGGTAGTCGAACGACACGCCGATCGGGAATTCGCCCGCCGCGGCCATGTTGCAAGGCTTCGAACCCGAGTGCGTGTACGAACCGATGTTCTTGTGCAAGGCGTCCATGTAGGCCCAGCCCTTTTCTTCACCGAAGATCTGCAGCCACGCGCTGACGTCCAGGAAGCCCGTGCCCGACGAGGCGGGGTTCGGCATGACGATCTTGCCGGCGTAGACGGGCTTGGTCAGGTCTTGCCACGACGTGGGCTTGGGCAGCTTCTGCTTTTCGGCTTCGATGGTGTTGAAGCAGATGGCGGCGGCGTAGCCGTCCATGCCGACCCACGACGGCTCGGCCTTGGCGTCGCGCATGTTGGCGGCGATCTGGTCCAGCCCCTTGGGCGCGTAGGGTTGCAGCATGCCTTCCTTGTCCATCAAGCCCAGCGCCGTGCCGGCCAGGCCCCAGATCACGTCGGCCTTCGGGTTGCTTTTTTCAGCCAGCAGCTTGGCGGCGATGATGCCGGTGGAGTCGCGGACCCACTGGATCTTGATGTCGGGGTTGGCGCGCTCGAAGGCGGCCTGGTAGACCTTGATCTGATCGGCTTCCAGCGCGGTGTAGACCGTCAGCGTGGTTTCGGCGGAGGCGGCGCCCATCAGGCCCGTCAGGGCGGCGGCCAGTGCAAGCAGCTTGTAGCGATTCATGAGGAACTCCGTGGAAGAGCGGAAAAAAGGGTGAGAGCCGCCGCCACGGCCGGCGATTGCGGCTGCGGTATGCGGGGTGAAAGAGGAATGCGGCCGGCGGCGCCGGCCAGTCAGGAGCTAGTTCAGGGCCGTTCGCCTCGCGCCAGACGGGCGTCGATATCGGTCACGACGGCCGGCAGGTCCGCCACGGTATCGATCAGATAGTGCGGCGCGGCGGCCGACAGTTCGCGGGTGGCCTCGGCGCGCGCCTTGTCGCGCCCGGCTTCGTCCAGGCTAAGGTATTCGTCCAGCGTCAGGCCGGCGGCGTTGCCCGACAGCAGCAGGCCCACCGTCCACATGCCGGCGCGGCGGCCTTCCTCGATGCCGGGCGAGGTGTCGTCGACCTTGATGCAGCCTGCGACGTCGGTCAGGCCCAGTTCCACGACGTTCTTCAGCGCCATCGCCGGCGCCGGACGCGCGCGCGGCACGTCATCACTGGCCACGATGCAGTCGGGCTCCAGGCCTTCGGAGGCCGCCCGTTCGACGACGCGGCGCATGACGCTGGCGGGATAGCCCGAGCAGGAGCCGATCTTCAGGCCGCGCTGGCGCAACGCGCGCAGCAGTTCAGCCGCGCCGGGAATGGCCGCCGAATACTGCGCGACCTTTTCCAGCTGCATCGGCAGGAAGCGTTCATAGATGGCGGTCACGTCCTCGTCGGTCGGCAGGCGGCCGAACTGGGCCTGGTATTGGCCGGCGATGGCGGGCTGATCGCACAGGGCGCGGATGTGGTTCCACTTGCCCACGCCCATCGGGCCGCGGGCTTCTTTCAACGACACGTCCATGCCGAACTGTGAAAACGCATCCACGAACACCTTGGTGGGCGCGAACGAACCGAAGTCGACCAGCGTGCCGGCCCAGTCGAAGATCACGGCTTCCAGCTGGACGGGCAAAGGGGAAACTTTCATGAGGGTCATCCTAGAAATAAGCGTTCAGAGGGCCGCGGGTCGGCGCCAGGCCTGGCTGCGCGCCACCAGCGCGCGGCTGGCCAGGTGCAACGCAAGCGCCGCGACGGCGGAACTGGCCATGATCACGGTGCACATGGCGGCGGCCGGGCCGATGAAGCCGGCATCGTCCATGTTCAGCACGGCGACGGCAGCCAGCACCGTGGACGGGCTGTACAGGAACACCACGGCCGACACGGTGGTCATGGCGGAAACGAACAAGTAACGGGCGACATCCAGCGCCGCGGGCAGGCACATGGGCAAGGTCACGCGCAGGAAGGTCGTCATGCGCGGCACCTTCAGCGACGCCGAGGCGGCTTCAAACTCGGGGTCCAGGGCATTGAGCGCCGTGGCCGCCGTCAAATGCGCGCTGGTGTAGAAGTGGACGACCGTGCACAGGATCAGCAGCGGCATCGTCCCGTAGAGCATGTTCAAGGGGTTCATCAGGCTATTGAAGAAAAAGATGTAGCCCAGGCCCAGCACCAGGCCGGGAACGGCCATCGGCATCAACGCCAGCATGCTCACCGCGCCGCGCAAGCCGCGCGCCACCCCGCCGCGCGCGGGCACTTTCTCCATCATCCAGGCGCCGACAAACACCACCACCGTGCCGATCACCGCCGTGCAGAACGCCAACTGCAAGCTGTTGCGCCAGGCCAGCCAGCCACCGCCATCCATGTTGTCGAAATCATAGGACCGCAACGACAGCGACAGGTTGTACGGCCACATCTTCACGAACGATGCCCAGACGGCCACGCCGATAATCAGCAGCAGGAAGGCGGCCATCGCGCCGGCCAGCGCCAGGAAGGCCGCATCGCGCCGGACGTTAACGCCCGAGACGTAGGGCTGCGCCCGGCCGCTCATCTGGGCGCCTTGGCGGGCGCGCAGCCGGCGGTCCAGCACGAACGTCAGCAAGGCGGGCAGCAACAGCAAGATGCCGATGGCCGCGCCCTTGGGGAAATTCTGCTGGCCGACCACCGCCTTGTAGGCCTCCATGGCCAGCACGTTGTAGTCGCCGCCCACCACCTTGGGCACGCCGAAGTCGGTCACCGTCAAGGTGAACACGACGCAGCAGGCCGAAAACACGGCATAGCGCGTGCCGGGCAGGGTCACGGTAAGAAAGGTGCGCCACGAGCCGGCACCCATGGCGCGCGCTGCGTCATACAGGCGGCCGTCGGCCAGGGTCAGGCCGGTCAGCAAGATCATCAAGGCATGCGGAAAGGTGTAGAAGGCCTCGCCCACGACAATGCCCCAAAAACCATAAATGGTGGCGCCGCCCGTCAGCCCCTTGAGCAGGCCCTGATTGCCCAGCAGATAGACCAGCGCGATGCCTGGCAAAAGCGACGGCGCCAGCAGCGGCAGCAAGGCGATGGTACGCAGCAGGCCCTTGCCGGGCAGGCGCGTGCGGGTCAAGCCATAAGCGAAACCGTAGGCGCAAGGCACCACCAGCAGCATCGTGACGATGCCGACGGTCAGGCTGCGCCCGACCATGGCCATGAAACCGTCCGCGCCGATGATGCCGGTGACGACAGACAGGCCGGCCCACGCGCCGTCGCTGTCGGTGACGGACTTTGCCAGGATCGCCGCCAGCGGTAACGCCAGAAACAGCACCAGGAACAGGACGAGCGCGCCCTGCCCCGCCGTCAATCCCAACGTGCCGATCCAGCCGGGTAGCGGACGGCGGCCCAGGACGGCCGCGGTGGCGGCCTGAGACGGCGGCGAGGCGGGCATGGCGGCCGCGGTGGCGGCGGCCTCGGCGGCGGAGGGTCCCGTCACGGCGTCATCAAGCGTAGGCGCGAATCGCATGGCGCGGCAGCTCCACCCAGCAACGGCTGGCAGCGTGAGGCCCCAACAGGGCATCTCCGATTTCAGGGGACACGATGGAGTGCACGGTTGACCCGGGCACGCCTTCCAGCCGCAGCGCCAGGCGATAGCCCCGGCCCAGGAACACGCCGTCCAGCACATCGGCCAGCATGGAGTTGGGTTCTTCCGGGCGCGCCATGCTGACGCGCACGGCTTCCGGACGCACGAACAGCTTGCCCGACGCGCCATCCAGCGCCTCGTCCACAGCCAGTTCCTGCCGGCCCACGCGGGCGCGGTGGGCATCGACGCGCTCGAACGGCAGCCAGTTCGCCTCGCCCACGAAATCGGCAATGAAGGCCGAACCCGGCTGGCGGTAGAGCTCGCGCGGCGTGCCGTACTGTTCGATCACGCCGCCGTTCATCACGGCGATGCGGTCAGCCATCACCATGGCCTCTTCCTGGTCGTGCGTGACCATCAGGGTCGTGATGGACAGGCGTTTCTGCAAGGCGCGCAGCTCGATGCGCAGGTGTTCGCGCACCCGGGCGTCCAGGGCGGACATGGGCTCGTCCAGCAGCAGCAGCGACGGCGACGGCGCCAGCGCCCGCGCCAGGGCCACGCGCTGCTGTTGGCCGCCGGAAATCTGTCCCGGATATTTTTCCGCCGCGCCCGACAGCCCCACCAGGGCCAGCATTTCCTCGACCCGGCTGGCGACGTGCTTGCGGTGAGCGCGCTTGCCGCTCAGGCCGTAGGCGACGTTCTGGGCCACGGTCAGGTTGGGAAACAACGCATAGGACTGGAACAGGATGCCGTAGTCGCGCTCTTGCGGCTCGGCGCGCGAAATATCCCGGCCGGACAACACGATCGTGCCGCTGTCCTGGCGCTCCAGCCCGGCGATGGCCCGCAGCAGGGTCGTCTTGCCGCAACCGGACGGTCCCAGCAGGCACACCAGTTCCCCGGCGCGGATATCCAGCGAAACGTCCGCCAGCGCCGTATGGCTGCCGAACCGTTTCACAAGATTTCGAACTGAGAGGAAGGCGTTATTCGGTTGGGGCATGGTGCCTCCGGTCTGGGAACGAAGGCAGTATGGAAGGCGCGTATTGAGTGTTTATGACACTTCGCGCAAATGCAGTAATAAAAACATCAAATTATTTTGGTGTACTGGCGGTCTTGCGCATTGCGTCCCTTTCCCGCCCCCATCATCGTGCTCGTCGCCGAACTCAAATCCTTCTACGCCGTGGCCCGCTGCGGCACCGTCACCAAAGCCGCCGCCCAGTTGGGCGTCAGCCAGCCCACGGTGACGGGGCAATTGCGCCAGCTGGAGTCGCGTTACGGCATCGAACTGTTCCACCGGCAAGGCCGCGGCATGCGCCTGTCCGACGCCGGCCACAACCTGATGCCCATGGTCGAGAAGCTGGTCCAGCAGGAAACCGAGATCGATTTCCGGCTGCGCGACGCCAGCGACCTGCGCGAAGGCAATCTGCGCATCGGCGCCACCGGCCCGTTCTACATCATGGACACGGTGCGCCGATACAACCAGCGTTATCCGGGCATCGACCTGACCGTCACGATCGGCAATTCGCAGTCAATGCTGCAAGCATTGCACGACTACCGCATCGAGATTGCCACGTCTTCCTTTCTGATGGATGACAAGCACCTGTACCGCCGGATGATTGCGGCCGACCCGATCCGTGTGGTGACGCATCGCGACCACCCTTTGGCGCGTCGCAGCCAGGTCCGCCTGGCCGATCTGGCCGACCACGCGGTGCTGCTGCGTGAGCCGGGCTCCATGACGCGACAGCTGACCGAGGACGCCCTGGCGGCGGCCGGGGTTGCCGTGCGGCGCACCCTGGAGATCGGCAGCCGCGAGTCGATTCGCCAAGCCATCCTGTGCGATTTGGGCATCAGCCTGATCCCCTCGCGTGAAATTCCATCGCACCCCGATCTGGCGGCCCTGGATATCCAGGGCGCGGACATCGTGATGAACGAATACCTGTACTGCCTGCGCGAGCGCCAACCGGTGCAACTGATCGCGCGCTTTCTGGAGATGGCGCCGGCAGCCGGCTGACCCGCCAGGGTCACTGCCCGCCTCTCCCCCCTTGCGGCCACTCAGGAGACAACCATGGCCTTGACCTTGCAAGATATCGAGCAGATTTTCCTGGAACGCGGACATCGTTCCTATCACGGCGAGTCCGTCAGCCATTTGCGGCATGCGCTGCAGACGGCGGCGCTGGCCGAACGCCATGGCGCCAATGCGCAACTGATTACCGCCTGCCTGCTGCACGACCTTGGCCATCTGATCGCCGACCAGCCAGGCACGCCCACGCTGCGCGGCATCGACGACAAGCACCAGTATTTCGTGCTGCCGTTCCTGCGCGGCCTGTTCAGTTCGGCCGTGCTGGACCCGATCAGGCTGCACGTGGAAGCCAAGCGCTACCTCTGCTATGTGGAGCCGCAATATGAAGCGTCGCTCTCCGAGGATTCAAAGCGCAGCCTGGCGTTGCAGGGGGGCAGTTTCGACGCAGGCCAGGCGGTGGATTTCGCCAGCATGCCCGGCGCGCCGGATGCGATTCGTCTAAGACGCTGGGACGATATGGCCAAGGTGCCGGGGCTGGCCACGCCGCCGCTGGACCACTTCCTGGAGATCGCGGAAAGCGTCTCGGGACGGGTCAAGCTTGCCGCGATCTGGTAGCGGCTGAAAGAAACACGCCGGCGAAAAAAAGCCAGGGCAACCGCCCTGGCCTACGATCGCCAGCCGCCCCGGCCGCCTCAGGCGCCCTTGGCCACCGGTCGCGACGGATCGCTGCACCACTCGCTCCACGAGCCCGGATACAGACGCGATCCCGTCAGGCCCGCGATCTCCATCGACAGCAGGTTGTGGCAGGCCGTGATGCCCGAGCCACACTGGTGCACGATGGCGGCCGGGTCGCGGCCACCGAGCAGGCCCGAGAACTCGGCGCGCAGTTGGTCGGCGCTCTTGAAGCGGCCGTCGGCTTGCAGGTTTTCGCCGTTGGGGCGGTTCAATGCGCCCGGGATGTGCCCCGCCACCGGGTCCATGGGCTCGACCTCGCCGCGGTAGCGGTCGGCGGCGCGCGCGTCGATCACGGTAAAGGACGGCTGGGCGATGTTGGCCAGCACGGCGTTGGCGTCCACGGCCCCCGCCAGGGACGGGCCCGGCTCCACGGGTTTTCCGGCCTGCACCGGGGCTGCGGCCTCGGTCGTGGTCGGGAGTCCGGCGGCCACCCAGGCCTGCCAGCCGCCGTCCAGCACGGCCACGCGGTCATGGCCCAACCAGCGCAGCATCCACCACAAGTGCGCGGCATACATGCCGCCGCTGGCGTCGTAAGCCACGACCAGCGTCTGCGGCGTCACGCCGTGCGCGGCCATCAGCGCGCCGAATTCGGCGCGCGCGGGCAAGGGATGGCGGCCGTTCTTGCCGGTGCGCGGCGCGGCCAGTTCGGTCTCGTGGTCCAGGTAGCGGGCGCCGGGGATGTGGCCGGCGTCATAGGCCTGGCGGCCGGCCGCATGGTTGGTCAGGTCGTGGCGCACGTCGAACACGCGCACATCGGGCGTATCCAGGCGCGCGGCCAGATCGGCGGCGGAAATCAGTGTCATCGTCATTCGTGTGCTCCGGGTCGAGAGGAACGCGGGTCAGGCCGGCTTGGGGTCGCGCATCGTGCGCCACACCGACAGCAGCCCCGCGGAAATGATCAAGCCCATGCCGGCCCAGGCCACGCCGTCCAGGTGGTCGCCCCAGAAGCCCATGCCCAGCAAGGCCGCGAAGATAATGGTGCTGTATTGCAGCGCCGCGGTCAGCAGCGCGGACCCCATGCCGAACGCCCGCGTCATGGCCAACTGGCCGAACATGCCGGCCACGCCGACGCCGAACAGCGATGCGTAGCCCTGCCAGTCGGCCTGGCCCCAGCCTTCGAACCACAGCCCGGCGACGCTGGACACGCAGACCGCCACGGAAAAGAACAGCACGGTGCGCCATTCGGGTTCGCCGATCCGGCCCAGTTGGCGGATCTGCATCATGGCGATCGCCGACATGGCGCCGGCGCCCATCCCCATCACCGCGGCCACCCACTGGTCGTCATTGATGCTGGGCCGCAGCACGGCGATCACGCCCAGGAAGCCCAGCGCCACCGCCACGATGCGCACCGGGTCGCGCTGCGCGCCGCCCCAGCCCAGCATCCAGCAGGCGATGAAAAGCGGCGCGGTGTAGTTCAGGCTGGTGGCCGTGGCCAGCGGCAGGTGCGAAATGGCGAAGAAGCCCAGCCACATCGACGTGACGCCGGACAGGTTGCGCCACAGATGCAGTTTCCAGCTGGTCGGAATGATGGATTGCCGGCCGGCGCGCGCCCACAGCAGCAAAAGGATCACCGAAGGCAGCCCGCGGAACAGCACGATCTGCGGGAGGGAGGCGCCGTGCTCGGTACCGAGCTTCACGAACGACCCCATGATGGCGAACATGGCGGACGCCAGCAACATCCAGAGAGCCTGCATTGGGGGTCTGCGCTAAGGGAAAAGTGGGGGAGGAATAGGGGAAAGCGATACTATACTCTTCGTCACCGGGAGCGGCGCCGGCGAGTCGGGGAACTGGCGGGCCGCCGCGATGTCGAACCCGGGTATTTCCCGCTCGCAGAGGAACACAAAAAACATGAAACGCATTGTCTTGTTCGTCATCACCAACCTGGCCGTCATGCTCGTGCTGTCGGCCACGCTGCGCATTCTGGGCGTAGACCGCTACATCACCGCCAACGGCCTGAACCTCAACGCCCTGCTGATTTTCTCGGTCGTCGTGGGCTTCACGGGCGCGATCATCTCGCTCCTGATCAGCAAGCCGATGGCCAAATGGAGCACCGGCGCACAAGTGCTGGATCCCAACGCCCCGCGCAACCAGCGCGAAGCCTGGCTGCTCGACACCGTGCACCAGTTGGCTGACCGCGCCGGCATCGGCCGCCCCGAAGTCGCCATCTATGACGGCGCCCCCAACGCGTTCGCCACCGGCGCGTTCAAGAACGACTCGCTGGTCGCCGTGTCGACGGGCCTGCTGGAAAGCATGAGCGAAGAGGAAGTCGCCGCCGTGCTGGCGCACGAAGTGGCCCACATCGCCAATGGCGACATGGTCACGTTGACGCTCATCCAGGGCGTGGTGAACACGTTCGTGGTGTTCCTGGCCCGCGTGGTTGGCTACTTCATCGACCGCGTCGTGTTCAAGAACGAACGCGGCATCGGCCCGGGCTACTACATCACCGTGCTGGTCTGTGAAATCATTTTCGGCGTCCTGGCGTCGATCATCGTGGCCTGGTTTTCGCGCCAGCGCGAATACCGCGCCGACGCCGGTTCGGCTCAGCTGATGGGCGCGCGTGAACCCATGATCCGCGCCCTGGCCCGTTTGGGCGGCCTGGAACCGGGCGACCTGCCCAAGTCGTTCGAAGCCTCGGGCATCACCGGCCGTGGCGGCCTGGCGGCCATGTTCGCCTCGCACCCGCCGATCCCGTCCCGCATCGCCGCGCTGCAGAATGCGCGTGTCGTCTAAAACCGGCTCGGGGCTCGCGCCCCAACGCTAGCGGCTGGCAGTAAAAAGCCCCTCCTCGGAGGGGCTTTCTCATGGGCAGCGCCCGGCAGCCATCAGCATTCGACGATGTTCACCGCCAGGCCGCCGCGCGCGGTTTCCTTGTACTTGGTCTTCATGTCGGCGCCGGTTTCGCGCATGGTCTTGATCACCGAGTCCAGCGACACGTAGTGCTGCCCATCGCCGCGCAGCGCCATCCGGGCAGCATTCACCGCCTTGATGGAGGCCATGGCGTTGCGTTCGATACAGGGAATCTGCACCAGACCGCCCACCGGATCGCACGTCAGTCCCAGGTTGTGTTCCATGCCGATCTCGGCGGCGTTCTCGACCTGCTCGACCGAGCCCCCCAAGGCGGCGGCCAGCCCGCCGGCCGCCATCGAACACGCCACGCCCACCTCGCCCTGACAGCCGACTTCGGCGCCCGACAGCGAGGCGTTGTACTTGTACAGCAGGCCCACCGCAGCGGCCGTCAGCAGGAATTCCCGCACGCCCTCGCGGTTGGAACCCGGCACGAAGCGGTCGTAATAGTGCAGGACGGCCGGAATGATGCCCGCCGCGCCGTTGGTCGGCGCCGTCACGACGCGGCCGCCCGCGGCGTTCTCTTCGTTGACCGCCATGGCGTAAAGGTTCACCCAGTCCATCACGGACAAGGGGTCGGACAGCGTGCGCTCGGCGCGCTGCGTCAGATTGCGATATAGCTCGGGGGCGCGCCGGCGCACCCGCAGCGGGCCGGGCAATTCGCCGTCGGCTTCCGGATAATTGATGCCACAGCCGCGCGCCACGCAGTCCTGCATGACCTGCCAGATGCGGTCCAGGCCGCTGCTGGTTTCCGAGGCGTCGCGCCACGTCAATTCGTTCTGCATCATCAGCTGCGCCACCGACAGCCCGCTTTCGCGGCACATGGCCAACAGCTCACGGCCCGAACGGAACGGGTACGGCAGCTGGTTGTGCGCGGCGATGACCTGGCTGTTCGAGGCGCCCGCCGTCACCACGAAGCCGCCGCCCACCGACAGGTAGCGCGATTCGCGCAACGACTCGCCGTTGGCGTCGAAGGCGTGGAATTTCATGCCGTTGGGGTGTTCGGCCATCGCCTCGCGGCGGTAGAACACCATGTGTTCCTTTTCGATGAAAGGAACCGGGTAGCGGCCCAGCAGCGGCAATTGGCGGCTGGCGCGCACCGAGGCGACCATGCCGACAATCGCGGCCGGGTCGACCGTATCGGGGGCTTCGCCCATCAGGCCCAGCAGCACGCCCTTGTCGGTGCCGTGCCCCTTGCCGGTGGCGCCAAGTGATCCGTAGAGCTCGGCGCGGACATGACCCACGCGCGGCATCAGGCCGTCACGTTCCAGGCCTTGCGCGAAAAGCAAGGCGGCCCGCATCGGGCCCACCGTATGGGAGCTAGACGGGCCAATGCCTATCTTGAACAGATCGAATACGGAAACGGCCACGCAAAACTCCAGTACATCAAAGAATAGTCAGGCAATGATACGCGTAGCCACCGCCATACGCAGCAAAGCCCCGCCGGGCGTATGCTGTATCAGGCCCCCGGGTTTCCCCGGCAGGTCAGGCATGCGATCATTACAGAATTATTTCATGTCATAAAAAGAAGGGAACACCCCTGGATGTCTGGACTTATTACCCTGCTTGACTTCGCCGGCTATGTCGCCTTGCTCCTTTGGGGCGTGCACATGGTGCAAACCGGCGTCCAGCGCGCTTTCGGCGCGGCCTTGGGCGCGGCGCTGGGCAAGGCCTTGGGCACGCGTCTGCGGGCCTTCGCTGCCGGTCTGGGCATTACCGCCGCCTTGCAAAGCAGCACGGCCACCGGCCTGATGATCACCGGCTTTGCCGCCGGTGGGGTCGTGGGCCTGGTGCCCGCCCTGGCCGCCATGCTGGGGGCCAATGTCGGCACCACGCTGATCGTCCAGTTGCTGTCCTTCGACCTGACCTCGCTCGCCCCGATCCTGATCCTGGCGGGCGTCTGGATGTTCCGCCGCTATCCGCCCGGCCGCACGCGCGACCTGGGCCGGGTGTTCATCGGCCTGGGGCTGTTGCTGCTCTCTTTGCACCAGTTGGTCGAACTGTTCGAACCCTTCCAGACCGCCCCCATGCTGGGCATGATCCTGGATGCCCTGGCCACCCAGCCAGTGGCCGCGGTGCTGCTGTCAGCCGCCTTCACCTGGGCCGCGCACTCCAGCGTGGCGGTGGTGGTGCTGGTGATGTCGCTGGCCAGCCACCATATGGTTGCGCCCCATGTGGCCTTCGCGCTGGTGCTGGGCGCCAACCTGGGCACGGCCATCAATCCGATGATCGAAGGCGTGACGGGCGACGACCCCGCCGCGCGCCGGCTGCCGTTGGGCAACCTGTTGACCCGGGTACTGGGCGTGCTGGCCGGTTTGTTGCTGCTGCCGGTGCTGCAGCCGCTGATGAGCGGCATGGCCAGCGACCCGGCCCGCGCCGTCGCCAACTTCCACACGCTGTTCAATGCGGTGATCGCCCTGGTGTTCCTGCCGCTCTTGACCCCCTACGCCGCCCTGCTCACCCGCTGGCTGCCCAAGCGCGCCGATCCCAACGACCCGTCCCGCCCCCAATACCTGGACGAATGGGCGCACGACGTGCCGGCCGTGGCGCTGGGCAATGCGGCCCGCGAAGCCCTGCGCATGGCCGACATGGTGCAGACGCTGCTGCTGTACGCCCGCGCCGGATTCAAGCGCGACAACCGGCACCGGATGGTGCAGGCGCGCCAGCTGGACGCCGCGCTGGACAAGCTTGAAAACGCCATCACGACCTATCTGGCCACGCTGGACCAGGAAAACATGACCCGCGACGATGTCCAGCGCATGGATGACATCCTGGCCTTCACCAGCAATATCGGCCATGCCGGCGACATCGCCCATCACGGCCTGCTGAGCCACATCGCCAAGCTGCGCAAGCAGGGCTGGACCTTCTCGCCCGAGCAGCGCGCCAGCCTGGACGACACCCTGGGCCAGTTGATCGCCAACGAACGCCAGGCGGCCGCGCTTTTCGTCAACGACGACCTGCGCCAGGCCCGCGCCCTGGCCGGCGAGAAGAACCGCTTCCGCACGATCGAAACCCAGGCTTCGGACACGCACTTGCAGAAGATCAAGGCGGGCCAGGTCGACGCCGCCGAAGTCGGCTCGCTCTACCTGGACATCCTGCGGGACATGAAGGGAATCAACTCACATCTGGTGGGCGCGGCGGCTTATCCGCTACTGGCCCGCCACGGCGAGTTGCTGCCCAGCCGACTGCGAGAGGCCGGAAACTAGAATCCGGGCGCATGCCTACTTTGCGCGATGCCCCGTCCTACGGTCGCACGCCTACAGATATCGCTGGAACCATTCCAGCATCCGCTTCCAGCCGTCTTTCGCGGCCTCGGGCTTGTAGCTGGCCCGGTAGTCCGCCATGAAGGCGTGGTCGGCGTCGGGGTACACCACGAATTCCGACTGTTTGGCGGCGGCATTGCCGTTGGCCAGTTTGGTCTTCATCGTATCGATGTCGGCCAACGGGATGCTGGCGTCCTGGGCGCCGTACAGCCCAAGCACCGGGCCGTGCAGCTCATCGACCACATCGAAAGCGACGCGTTTGATCAGCGGGCCGTGGCCGGTGCTGAGCTTGCCGTACCACGCCACGGCGGCACGCACGTCGGGATTGTGCGCGGCGTACATCCACGTCAGGCGCCCACCCCAGCAAAATCCCGTGACCGCCACGCGGCGGGCGTCGCCGCCGTTTTGGGCGGCCCAGGCCACGCTGGCATCCAGGTCGGCGAACACCTGCTCGTCAGGCACCTTGCTGACCAGCTCGGCGATGAGCTTCGGGATGTCGGTATAGACCGACGCGTCGCCCTGTCGCTCGTACAGGTTGGCGGCCACGGCCAGGTAGCCGGCCTTGGCGACGCGGCGGCAGATGTCCTTGATGTGCTCGTGCACGCCGAAGATCTCCTGCACGACCAGCACGATGGGCAGGTCGCGGCGGCCTTCGGGCGCGGCGTAGTAGGCGGCGATGGAGCCATCGGCCACGGGTAGCTTGAAATCCCCGTGGACGAGGCCCTGCGTGTCCGTATGGATGACGGTGGGCGCGACGTTGCCGGCGGCGGCGGAAAAACTCATGGAGTACTCCTGTGTAGGGATCAACGACACCGGGTCTCCCGTTTCGCGCGCGTCCTGCCTAGTGCGCCGGGTGAACGTGCTCCGCATGGGGCGTGCCGGGGCCAGGATCGGCCACGTGCTCGTGCCCATGGTGCATCAGGGTCGTCACGCTGTAGATCAGCGCCACGCCCACGCCCACCAGCAGCAACTGCGGGACGGCATCCGAAAGGGATACCCGTTCGTGCATCTGCGGCATCAGGTCGGCCACCGAAATGTAAAGGAAGCTGCTGGCGGCAATCACCAGCACATAGGGCACCCAGCCCTGCGCTTGCTGAAGCACGAAGTACCCTATTATGCCGCCCACGGCTGAACACAAGCTGGTGAACAGGATCAGGAAAAACGCCCGGCGGCGCGCCAGCCCCGCATTGAGCAGCACGACGAAATCGCTGAGCTTGTGCGGCACTTCGTGCACGATGATCGAGGCGGCCGTCAACACGCCCAGCAGCGGATCCGTCAGGAAGGCCGCCGCCACCAGTACGCCATCGCACAAGTTGTGCAGCGAACTGCCGATCAGGATCAACACCCCGCCCCGCCCCGCTTCGTGGTGGTCGTGGCCCTTGTGATGGTGGTGGCCGTCGCCCTCATGGTGATGGCTATGGCGCAACAGCGCGATCTTCTCCAGCACGAAGAAACCGATCAGCGACGCCAGCATCAACCCGAAGAGCGTATGGGCGTCGCTTACCCCGCCCTCGAAGGCTTCGGGCAGCAAATGCAGCAGCGCCACCGACAACAGCACGCCCACCGACAGGCTCACCATGTGATGCAGGTATTGGGCGAACACCTTGTAGGCCAGCCAGCTGGCGACAAGGACGGCGATAAGACCACCGGTGACAGTGGCAAGCAGGACCCAGAGCAGCAACATTTTGGGGACGCAATATAGGCGGGGGAAGCGCAACATTATATTGTTGCAATCCCAAAATCGGAAATGGGCCGCCCAAGGGCGGCCCACCTGTGTTCAGAGACCGGGCGCCGGGCTTAGTGCGCCTGTTCCCAGTTCTTGCCCATGCCCACCTCGGCCACCAGCGGCACGCGCAACTCGGCAACATTGCACATCAGGCGCGGCAGTGCTTCCTTGACCCGCTCGATCTCGGCGTCCGGCGCTTCCAGCACCAGTTCGTCGTGCACTTGCATGATCATGCGCGTCTGCAGCTTTTCGGCTTCCAGCCAATCTTGCACGGCCACCATGGCCATCTTGATAAGGTCGGCAGCCGTGCCCTGCATGGGCGCATTGATGGCCGCCCGCTCGGCGCCCTGCCGGCGCGGGCCCGAGGCGCCGCGGATTTCCGGCAATTGCAGGCGGCGCCCGAACACCGTTTCCACGTAGCCCTGCTCGCGCGCCAGCCGGCGCGTATTTTCCATGTACATCGCCACGCCGGGATAGCGGGCGAAATAGCGGTCGATATACGCCTGCGCCGCGTCACGCGTGATACCCAGGTTGGACGCCAGGCCAAACACGCCCATGCCGTAGATCAGGCCGAAGTTGATTGCCTTGGCGGCGCGGCGCTGCTCGGTCGACACGTCCGCCAGCGGCACGCCGAACACCTCGGACGCCGTGGCACGGTGGATGTCCTCGCCGGCGGCGAAGGCGCGCTGCAGATTGGCGTCGTCGGAGACGTGCGCCATGATGCGCAGCTCGATCTGCGAATAGTCGGCCGACAGCAGCAAGCCCTGTTCGGCGATGAAGGCCTCGCGCACGCGGCGACCGGCCTCGGTGCGGACCGGGATGTTCTGCAGATTGGGATCGGACGAGGCCAGGCGACCCGTGATCACCGCCGCCTGCGCATAGCGCGTGTGCACGCGCCCCGTGTCCGGGTTGATCATGCGCGGCAGCTTGTCCGTGTAGGTCGACTTCAGCTTGGACAGGCCCCGGTATTCCAGCAGCACCTGCGGCAGCGGATAGTCCAGCGCCAGCTTGGTCAGCACGTCTTCGTCCGTGGACGGCGCGCCGCCCGCAGTCTTGCGGACCACCGGCAACTGCATGCGGTCGAACAGGATTTCACCCAATTGCTTGGGGGAATTCAGATTGAAGGGCTGGCCGGCCAGCTCATAGGCCTTTTGCTCCAGGCGCAACATTTCCTGGCCCAGCTTGTGACTTTGGCGGCCCAGTTCGGCGGCATCCACCTTCACACCGTTGCGCTCGATGGTGGTCAGCACCGCCGACACCCGGATCTCAAGCTGGTAGACGCGGTTCAGCCCTTCGTCGGCCGCCACCATCGGGCGCAGCACCTGATGCAGCTGCAAGGTGAAATCTGCGTCCTCGGCGGCATAGTGGCCGGCCTTGTCGACCGCCACTTCGTCAAAGCCGATCTGCTTGGCGCCCTTGCCGCACAGGTCCTCGTAGGACACGCCGCTGCGGCCCAGATAGCGCTGGGCCAGATCGTTCAAACCCACGCCGCGATGGGATTCCAGCACATACGCTTCAAGCATCGTGTCTTCGGCAATGCCCGCCAGCCGGATGCCTTCATTCGCGAACACATGGGCGTCGTACTTGGCGTGATGCAGCAGCTTGGCGCGCGAGGCGTCTTCAAGCCACGGCTTCAGGCGCGCCAGTACCTCGGCCTTGGGCAACTGGGTCGCGCCGTCGGGGCCGCGATGCGCCACGGGGATGTAGCAGGCCACGCCCGGCTCCACCGCCAGCGACAGGCCGACAAGCTTGGCCTGCATCTGGTCCAGCGACGTGGTCTCGGTATCCAGCGCCACCAGGGATGCGCCCTGCAGCTTTTCCAGCCAGGCGTCGAATTCCGCCCAGTCGGAAATGATGCGGTAATCCAGTTCGGCGGGGGCCGCGGGCACGTCCGCCGCGATGCGCGCATCGCCGGTCGGCACGCGCTCGGCGTCGCCGGTCAGATCGCGCAGCCACGTGCGGAACCCGTAGCGTTCGTACAGTTCGGTCAGCGTGGCGTCGTCGCGTTCCCGCGGCGTCAGGTCATCCACGCTTTCCACATGGCCGGTCAGGTCGCAGTCGTACTTCACGGTCAGCAACTGGCGCGTCAGCGGGAAGTTCGGGATGGCCTCGCGCAGGTTGCTGCCCGCCACGCCCTTGATGCCTTCGGCACCTTCGACCAGCTTGTCGATGGACCCGAATTCCGTCAGCCACTTGACCGCGGTCTTGGGGCCGACCTTGGTGACGCCCGGCACGTTGTCCACCGTGTCGCCCACCAGCATCAGATAGTCGACGATGCGGTCCGGCGGCACGCCGAATTTGTTGACCACGCCGGGTTCGTCAAGCACTTCGCCGGTCATGGTGTTGACCAGGGTGACGTGGCTGTTGACCAGTTGCGCCAGGTCCTTGTCGCCGGTGGAGACGATGGTGTGCACGTCGTGTTCGGCCGCGCGCTTGGCCAAGGTGCCGATCACGTCGTCCGCTTCGACGCCCTCGATGGCCAGCACCGGCCAGCCCAGCGCGCGCACGGCGCGGTGGATGGGTTCGATCTGCGCGGCCAGGTCTTCCGGCATGGGCGGACGGTGCGACTTGTACTCGGGATACAAATCGTCCCGAAAGGTCTTGCCACGGGCATCGAAAATACATGCGGCATACTCTGCCTTGTGGTCAGATACAAGCTTGCGCAACATGTTCACCACGCCATAGAGCGCACCCGTAGGTTCGCCTTGCGCATTGCGCAAATCAGGCATAGCGTGGAAAGCACGGTACAAGTAACTTGAACCGTCGACCAGTAATAAGGTTTTTTTCATGGTTACAAAGGCAGATATGGCAATAACTGCGGAAACACCCGCCAACAAACAAATTCCGCTGATTATGTCAGAGATACGGACGGCGGCAGACAAGCTCGCGAACATCGGGCCCGCAGTCAGCGTCTTCGGCAGTGCACGAGTCAGTCGCAATTCCCCCCACTATGAAACCACCATCGCCATATCGGCCGCCCTTGCTGGCGCCGGTTTCGCGGTCATCGCCGGGGGCGGCCCCGGCATCATGGAGGCAGCCAATAAAGGCGCATTCGAAGCGGGCGGCACCAGCATCGGGTTGAACATCAGCCTGCCGCACGAAGCGCACAATAACGAATACCAGACCATCAGCCTGTCGTTCGAGTATTTCTTTTCGCGCAAGGCCACGTTCTTCATGCACAGCTTCGCCTACGTGGCGATGCCGGGCGGCTTCGGCACCCTGGACGAGCTCTTCGAAGCGTTGACGCTGATCCAGACGGGCAAGGTCCCGCCCGCGCCCATCGTGCTGGTGGGCAGCGAATACTGGTCCGGCCTGGTGGAATGGTTGGGCGGCCAAGTGCTGGGCAACGGCATGATTGGCGCGCACGACCTGGACCTTTTCATCATCGAGGACGATCCCGTCAAGGTGGTGCGCCGCGTGGTCGAGTTCCACGAAAAGATCAGCTCGGACGCGCAGTACGCGCCTTCCTTGCCGGCCTGATCTTTCGCCGGCCCCATGAAAAATGCCCCTACGGGGCATTTTTTACTTCCGGAATGGTTGCGCGGCTGACGCGATCGTCAGCGCATCGCGCGAACGATGGCGTCGCGCGCCAACCCCATGAATTCGCTTTCGCCGGGCCGGGCGGGCAACAGGCGGAATTCCACCATCGGCAACGCCGGCAAGCCCGGGGCATGCAGCCGCGCGACGCCTGGGGCCAACGCCGATTCGTTCAGGCAGGCCACGCCCAATCCCGCCGAAATGGCCAACTGCAATCCCGCCACGCCCGAGGCCACGTGCGCCACCGAGTACGGCACGCCGCGGCGCGACAGCAGCCGCTCGACGTACTGCCGCAAGGCGCATGTTTCCGGCAGCACCAGCAACGCCAAGGGCTCGCCGGCCGGCGCGGCCGCGCCCTCCGCCCCCATCCATAGCAAGGATTCGCGGCGCAGCAATTCTCCTTGCGCCCGCGCGCGGGGCGCGCCGCGCTCCTGGATCGACATCGATATGCCCACGTCGATCTCGCCGCGTTCATAAGCGGCCTCGATGGCGCCGCTCTTCATGATCGTCACATGCAGGCGCACCTGCGGATACTGCTCGTTCAGGCGCCGCAGCATGCGCGCCACATCGCCCGGGCGGAAATAGTCCGTGATGCACAGCCGAAGCTCGCCCCGCAGCGACACGCCCCGCAGGTCACGGTACGCTTCGTCGCTCAACGCCAGGATGGCGCGCGCATGGGCCAACAGGCGTTCGCCGGCGGGCGTCGCCGTCACCCCCGCTTTACCGCGCACCAGCAACGGCTGGCCCGCGCGATCTTCCAATTTGCGCATTTGTTCGCTAACGGAAGATTGCGACAGGAATACCTTTGGCGCCGCCGCCGTCAGGCTGCCGGACTCCAGCACGGCAACCAGCGTGCGCAACTGGTCCAGATCAAATCCCGACATGGGCCCATCCAACGGATTAAACGATGGATAGAATCGTAATTTCCCGCTTTTCCGATGTCAACTGGGCTCCTAAACTGCCTTCACACCTACCCGCTCAGGAGCTTCTCATGCCTCACATCGTCGTTCACCTCTCCGGCGCCTCCAATGCTGCCATCAACCGCCGCGTCGTCGACGCCGTCGCCGGGTTGACCCAATCCGTGCTGGGCAAACAGCTGCCGGTCATCGCCATCACGCTGCAGCACATCCCGCATGACCTGTGGTTCATCGGCGGCCGTCCGCTGTCGGAACTGGGCAAGAATGCCTTCCACCTGGACATCAGCGTCACCGACGAGACCAACACCAAGGCCGAGAAAGCGCGCTTCATCAAAGAGATCTACGCGTCATTCCAGGAAATCCTGGGCGAGCTGCATGAATGCTCATACGTCCACGTGATCGACGCGCGAGCGGCCGCCTATGGCTACGGCGGCGCCACGCAGGAATACCGGCACCAACAGAACGGCGTGTAGCGCCCCGGACCGCGAACGAAAAAAAGCCGCGCACCCGAAGGTGCGCGGCTTTTTCGCATACTGCCGAAACGCAAGGGGCGTTGCCCCCGGTCCGCTTAGACGGCGGCGTCGCGCGCAGCGCGCTTGCGTTCGTTTTCCAGCAGGTAGCGCTTGCGCAGACGGATCGACTTCGGCGTGATTTCCACGAGTTCGTCGTCGTCGATGAATTCCACGGCATATTCCAGCGACATCTGGATCGGCGGAACCAGGCGCACGGCTTCGTCGGTGCCCGAGGCGCGCACGTTGGTCAGCTGCTTGCCCTTGATCGGGTTCACGACCAGGTCGTTGTCGCGGCTGTGAATGCCGATGATCATGCCTTCGTACAGCGCATCGCCCGGGCTCACGAACATGCGGCCGCGGTCCTGCAGCTTCCACAGAGCGTAGGCCACGGCGTCGCCATGGTCCTGGCTGATCAGCACGCCGTTGCGGCGCTCGCCGATCGAACCTTCCTTGACCGGGGCGTACTCATGGAAAATGTGGCTCATCAAGCCCGTGCCGCGCGTCAGCGTCAGGAACTCGTTCTGGAAGCCGATCAGGCCACGTGCCGGAATCAGGTATTCCAGGCGGGTGCGGCCACGGCCGTCCGGCTGCATGTCCTGCAGGTCGCCCTTGCGGCGGCCCAGTTCTTCCATCACGCCGCCCTGGTGGGCGTCTTCGACGTCGACCGTCAGCGATTCAAACGGCTCGCACTTCACGCCGTCGATGTCCTTGAACACCACGCGCGGGCGCGACACGGCCAGCTCGTAGCCTTCGCGGCGCATCGTTTCCAGCAGAATCGTCAGGTGCAGTTCGCCACGGCCCGACACTTCGAACACCGTGTCATCGCCCGTGTCGCGCACACGCAGCGCCACGTTGGACTTCAGTTCGCGGTCCAGGCGGTCGCGCACTTGGCGGCTGGTCACGAACTTGCCTTCGCGGCCGGCCAGCGGCGACGTGTTCACCATGAAGTTCATGGTCAGCGTCGGCTCGTCGATGCGCAGCATCGGCAAGGCTTCCTGCGCCGTCACGTCGGTGACGGTGCAGCCGATGCCCAGTTCTTCAATACCGTTGATCAGCACGATGTCGCCAGCTTCGGCTTCATCCACCACGACGCGTTCCAGGCCATGGAACTTCAGCACCTGGTTGATGCGGCCGCGGCCGCCCTGGCCTTCAGGACCAAACTTGTAAGCCACTTCCATGCCGGGGCGCATACGGCCACGATTGATGCGGCCCACGCCGATCTTGCCGACGTAGCTGTTGTAGTCCAGCGAGATGATCTGCATCTGCAGCGGACCGTTGGGATCGTCGTCGCGCTGCGGCACGTGCTGCAGAATGGCTTCGAACAACGGGCGCATATTGCCTTCGCGCACATCCGGGGTCAGGCCGGCGTAGCCCGACAGGCCCGAGGCGTACACCACCGGGAAGTCAAGCTGCTCTTCCGTCGCGCCCAGCTTGTCGAACAGGTCGAACGTGGCGTTGATGACGAAGTCGGTGCGAGCGCCCGGACGGTCGACCTTGTTGACCACGACGATCGGCTTCAGGCCCAGGGCCAGCGCCTTGCGGGTCACGAAAATGGTCTGCGGCATCGGGCCTTCAACGGCGTCAACCAGCAGCAGCACGCCGTCGACCATGGACAGCACGCGTTCGACTTCACCACCGAAGTCAGCGTGACCCGGGGTGTCGACGATGTTGATGTGCGTGCCTTCGTATTCAACGGCACAGTTCTTGGCCAGAATCGTGATGCCGCGTTCTTTTTCCAGATCGTTCGAGTCCATGACCCGTTCGGTCAGCGCCTGGTTTTCGCGGAAGGTGCCGGATTGGCGCAGCAGCTGGTCGACCAGGGTTGTTTTACCGTGGTCCACGTGGGCGATGATGGCGACGTTGCGCAAGGCGCGAGTCATAGCGAGTCCTTTAAGGTCAGGGTGGAGGGCAGCAAGCCCTCCGGCAATTCGTTCAGTGCAAGCAATGCCTGCTTGGGGTCTGGCATGGCCTGCAAGGCTTCCAGCTCAACGGCGCGTTCCAGAGAAAATGGCCCGACATGCGTGCGCCGCAGCGCCGTCAGGTGGGCGAAACAGCCCAGCACGCGCCCGATGTCCTGGGCCAGTGTTCGGATGTATGTGCCTTTACTGCAAGCCACATCGATCTCTGCCTGCGTTCCCGAAAGGGACAACAGCTCGATGCGGTGAATCGTGATCTGGCGCGGGGCCCGTTCCAGCTCGATGCCGGCGCGCGCGTACTCGTACAACGGTTTGCCATCGCGCTTGAGCGCGGAGTACATCGGCGGAATCTGCTCGATCGTGCCCGAGAAACGTGACAGCGCGTCGCGCAGCGCCTGTTCGTCAACCGTAAAGCCCGGTTCGGCGGTGGACACGACGTTGCCGGTCAGGTCGCCAGAATCGGTTTCGCTGCCAAATTGCAGCGTAGCGCGATACGCCTTGTCAGCGTTGAGCATCGCGCCGGAAATCTTGGTCGCGCGTCCCATGCAGCACACCAGCAAGCCGGTGGCGAAGGGGTCCAACGTGCCCGTGTGACCGGCTTTCGCCGCATCCATGGCACGTTTGGCGCGTTGTAAGGCGTGGTTGCTCGACAAACCTACGGGTTTGTCGAGCAACAGCACACCGTCGAGCAAAAGCCCGCGTCGTTTAGCCATCGTCGGAATCCGTGTTTAGAGCAGTGACGACAGCCCGATCAGGACTGGTCTTCAGGTTCGTCGGGCACGCCCGAGTGGGGGCCGGGCCGGTTTGCGCGGTCGATAAGGATCGACATTTCGATACCACGGGCAATTTGCTCGTCGTGGAAGAAACGCAAAGTGGGGACAGTGTGAATGTGCAGCAGCTTATAGAGCTGCGAGTGCAGCCAACCGGCTTTCTCGTTCAGCAAGGCGGTCGCGGCTTCGGGCTCGGCGCCCAAAACCGTGAACCATACCTTGGCATGCGCGTAGTCGGTCGACAATTCCACACCAGAGAGCGTGATCAGTCCCGCGCGAGACATATCGATTTCGCGCTGGATGATCTCGGCCAGATCTTTTTGGATCTGGTCGGCCAGCCGCAGATTGCGGCCGGGGATGGCTTTGGACTTGTGACGGCTCATTAGCAATAATGCCTCGCGACGCTTTACAGCGTACGCGCGATTTCCTTGATTTCAAAGACTTCCAGCTGGTCGCCCACCTGGATGTCGTTGTTGCCGCGCAGCGTAAGACCGCAATCGAAGCCCGATTTGACTTCCTTGACGTCGTCCTTGAAGCGGCGCAGCGATTCAAGATGCCCCGTCCAGTGGACCACGTTGTTGCGCAGCAGGCGTACCTGGGAATCGCGGCGGACGATGCCGTCAAGCACCATACAACCGGCGATGTTGCCAAGGCGCGAGATGCTGTAGACCTCACGGATCTCGACCAGGCCGATGATTTCTTCTTTCTTCTCGGGCGCCAACATGCCCGACATGGCTGCCTTAACTTCATCCACGGCGTCATAGATGATGTTGTAGTAGCGCACGTCGATGCCGTTGTTCTCGGCCAGCTTCTTGGCGCTTGCTTCCGCACGCACGTTGAAGCCGATCACGACAGCGTTCGAGGCGATGGCCAGGTTGATGTCGGTTTCCGAGATGCCGCCGACAGCCGCGTGCACCACTTGCACACGGACTTCGTCGGTCGACAGCTTGACCAGCGATTGGACCAGCGCTTCTTGCGAACCCTGCACGTCGGTCTTGACGATAAGCGTAAGCGTCTGCGTGCCCTCGCCCAGGTTGTCGAACATCGACTCCAGCTTGGCGGCCTGTTGGCGGGCCAGCTTGACGTCGCGGAACTTGCCTTGACGGAACAGCGCGATTTCGCGCGCCTTGCGCTCGTCGGACAGCGCCATCAGCTCGTCACCAGCGGCGGGCACTTCGGTCAGGCCCTGGATTTCCACCGGGATCGAAGGGCCGGCCGATTGAATCGGCTTGCCGTTCTCGTCCAGCATGGCGCGGACGCGGCCGAAGCTTGCGCCGGCCAGCACCACGTCGCCGCGCTTGAGCGTGCCGCTCTGCACCAGAATCGTCGCGACCGGGCCGCGGCCCTTGTCCAGACGGGCTTCGATGACCAGACCCTTGGCGGCCGACTCGACCGGTGCCTTCAATTCCAGCACTTCGGCTTGCAGCAGCAGGTTTTCCAGAAGATCGTCGATGCCTTCGCCGGTCTTGGCCGACACGCCCACGAAGGGCACGTCACCACCGTATTCTTCCGGTACGACCTGTTCGGCAACCAGTTCCTGCTTGACGCGTTCCGGGTTGGCCGACGGCTTGTCGATCTTGGTCACGGCCACGACCATGGGCACGCCCGCAGCCTTTGCGTGGTGGATGGCTTCACGCGTCTGCGGCATCACGCCGTCGTCGGCGGCAACCACCAGAATCACGATGTCGGTCGCCTTGGCGCCGCGGGCACGCATGGCGGTGAACGCCTCGTGGCCCGGGGTGTCAAGGAAGGTCACCATGCCGCGCTCGGTTTGAACGTGGTAGGCGCCAATGTGCTGCGTAATGCCGCCGGCTTCGCCCGCGGCAACCTTGGCGCGGCGGATGTAGTCCAGCAGCGAGGTCTTGCCGTGGTCGACGTGGCCCATGACGGTCACGACCGGTGCGCGCGGCAGTTGCTCGGCTTCGGAAACCGTGGCGGTTTCGTCCAGGAAGGCTTCCGGGTCATCCAGCTTGGCGGCGATTGCCACGTGGCCCAGTTCCTCGACCACGATCATGGCCGTTTCCTGGTCCAGCACCTGGTTGATGGTGACCATCTGGCCCAACTTCATCAATTGCTTGATGACTTCGGCGGCCTTGACGGACATCTTGTGGGCCAGGTCGGCCACGCTGATGGTTTCCGGCACGTGAACTTCACGTGCGATGAATTCTTGCGGCGCCGGCTCGTTGCGGCGGTCGTTCTGCTGGTTGCGGCCACCACGGCCGCCGCCCTTGCCACCACCCTTGCCGCCTGCGCGCCAGCCATCACGGCTGGCCGGGGCTGCCGGCTTGTCGGCGGGCTTCTTGCGCGATGCGTCATCAGACCAGGTCGACGCGACTTCAGCGGTCTTGATGGTCTTCTTGGCACCGGGCGCGGCGGGCTTGGCGTCCTTCTTGGCGCCAGGCGTGGCGCCCGGCTTGCCAGCCGGCTTGTGCAGCGTGCCCGAAATGGGCGCCGCGGCGGGGGCGGCAGGCGCCTCCGGCTCGGGGGCGCGCAGCACCTTGCGCGGACGGTTCAGCATCTCGCGCAGCGCGGCGGCTTCGGCCTCGGCGGCACGGCGGGCCTCATCGCGGCCGCCCGACGTGGCGGAGGCGGCGAGCGGCGGGCCGGCGCGGCGGTTGTCGGCGCGGTTGCCCACGCGGACAGCAGGCGCGGCAGGCGTCGACGCGGCGGGCGCGGCGGATTTGACGGGTTCGGACTTCGCAGCAGGCTGAGCCTGGGCGACAGGCGCGTTGGCCTGGGAGGAAGATGTTTCTGACTTATTAGCTAGCACAACGGGTTCCGGCTTGGCTTCTTCAGCCAGGGGCTCGGTGGATTCAGTCTTAACTTCGGGCTTGGCCTCGTCGGCCACGGGCTCGGCAGGAGCAGGCGCCGGCGTCGGTTCGGGTTCAGGCTGGGCCTGGACTTCGGGGGCTTTCGCCTCGACGGGGGCGGGCACTTCGGCCGCGACGGATTCAACAGGCGCGGGCGCTTCAACCGGCGCGGGCGCTTCTACAGCAACGGGCTCTTCCGCCTGGACGGGGGCCGGAGCCTCTGCCTGGACGGGAATGGCCTCGCGGGGCTCGACCACGGCAGGAGCCTCGGGGGCAGCCGGCGCGGACACCTGCTGCTCGTCTTCGACGGAGGCTTCATCTTCGGCACGCGCGGACGCGGCCTGTTCCAGGGCGATTTCGGAGGGATCACGCTTGACGAACACGCGCTTCTTGCGCACTTCGACCTGAATCGTGCGCGAACGGCCGGTGGCGTCAGCCTGCCGGATTTCGGACGTTTGGCGGCGCGTCAGGGTGATCTTCTTGCCTTCGGTCGCGCCGTGGGCACGACGCAGCGATTCGAGCAATTTCGCCTTGTCGCTGTCGGTGACGGAATCGTCAACCGATTTGAGGTCAACGCCAGCCGAGCGCAGCTGATCCAGCAGCACATTGGCAGGCATTTTCAGCTCGGTAGCGAACTGGGCGACGGTGTTACTCGACATTAGGCTCTCTCTTCCCTATATGCAGCTATTACAAACAACGTGAACTTGCGGTGGATAAAACCAGCACTACCCACCGCAGACCCGTGTCCTTTTGGTTATTCTTCGTCGAACCAATGGGCGCGGGCACGCATGATGAGGTCGCTGGCTTCCTGCTCGGTCAAGCCGGCGATTTCCGCCAGTTCGTCCGTTGCCAGTTCGGCCAGATCATCACGCGTATGCACTTGACGCTCGGCCAGCTTGCCAGCCAATTCCTGCGTCATGCCTTCGAGTTCAAGCAAATCCTGTGCGGTCTCAAGGCGCTCTTCCTGGGCAATCGCCTCAGTCAGCAACGCATTGCGGGCACGGGCGCGCAATTCATTGATGGTGTCTTCGTCAAACGCTTCGATTTCCAGCAGTTCCTGCATGGGCACGTAAGCGATTTCCTCGATACCGGTGAAACCTTCGTCGATCAGGATGTCAGCGACTTCCTCATCAACGTCCAGCTTGCTCATGAACGTGGCGCGCAGACCCGACCGCTCGACTTCCTGGCGATTCAGGCTTTCTTCCGGCGTCATGATGTTGATCTGCCAGCCAGTCAGTTCGGACGCCAGGCGCACGTTCTGACCCTTGGCGCCGATGGCCTTGGGCAGGTTTTCTTCGTCGACGACAACGTCCATCGCATGCTTGTCTTCATCAACGACGATCGATTCGACGTTGGCCGGCGCCAGGGCGCCAATGACAAACTGCGCGGGGTCTTCCG
Organism: Achromobacter sp. MYb9; assembly: GCF_002975275.1. Classification (GTDB taxonomy): domain Bacteria; phylum Pseudomonadota; class Gammaproteobacteria; order Burkholderiales; family Burkholderiaceae_B; genus Achromobacter. The sequence goes on from NZ_PCOQ01000001.1 coordinate 95,348, forward strand.
ACCACAGCACGATATCGACCTGCTCGCCGCCCAGCTCGTTGCGAACCGCGGTAACGCGCGAACCGCGCATGCCCACACACGTGCCGATGGGGTCGATACGCTTATCGTAAGCCACCACGGCGATCTTCGCACGCACGCCGGCATCGCGGGCAGCGGCCTTGATCTCCAGCAGGCCTTGTTCGATTTCCGGAACTTCGTTCTCGAACAGCTGGCGGATGAACTCGGGCGAGGTGCGCGACAGGATCACTTGCTGGCCACGCGCGGCGTGGTCAACACGCAACACGAAGGCGCGGACGCGGTCGGCCACCCGGAGGTTTTCCTTCGGGATCATCTCGGAACGCGGCAGGCGCGCTTCGATCTTGCCGGTTTCGACAATGGCGTCGCCCTTGTCCATGCGCTTGATCGTGCCGGACACGATGGTCTCGCCACGGTCCAGGAAGTCGTTCAGCACCTGTTCGCGCTCGGCGTCACGAATCTTTTGCAGAATGGCCTGCTTGGCCGCCTGCGCGCCGATACGGCCGAATTCGATGGGCTCGAGGGGCTCTTCGATGTATTCGCCTTCCTGGATGCCAGGGACGATTTCCACCGCGTCCGACAGCATTTCCTGCTTATCGGGTTCTTGCAGCCCGGCTTCGTCGGGCACGACCAGCCAACGGCGGAAGCCCTCGTGATCGCCGGTTTCCCTATCGATGGCGACACGAATGTCCGCATCATCCTTGAAGCGCTTTTTCATGGCCGAGGCCAGCGCACTTTCCAGCGCACCGAACACGACGTCGCGCGTGACGTTCTTTTCACGCGCCAAGGCATCGACCAACAGAAGAATTTCGCGACTCATCGCTTTTTGCCCTTGAAATCCAGAACGGGATCCAGTTTTGCACGTTCGATGTCATCGACCGTGAAGTTCAAAACCTGGACATCGTTCTTTTTTGCCTCAAATTCGAGACCGAAGACGGTCTTGTGCATGCCAGCAGCGGCGTCCGAGGCGGCGGCGTCTTCGGGCACGGTCAGCGTGCCGGAGAAGACCTTACGTCCGTCTAATGCCTCGCGCAGCTTGATTTCGATGCGCTCGCCTGCGAAACGGCGGAATTCGTTCTCGTTGCGCAGCGGGCGATCAATGCCCGGCGAACCGACTTCGAGCCGCTTATAGTCGATGTTCTCGACTTCAAACACCCGCGACAATTGGCGCGAAACCTGCTCACAGTCTTCGATGCGCACACCGCCGACCCGATCGATCGTCACGCGCAAAAGGCCCAGGGCGGCACGCTCGACGTCTACGAGTTCGAGGTCCATGCCGGCCAAAGCCTCTTCGGTCAATGCGAATAAATCAGCCATATACTCAAAAAAAATGGGCTGCACGCCCAGCCCACCGATATTGCGCAGAGCCCAGCCGCTTCCCTACTGCACGTAAGGAGCAATGCTGGGCAGCGCCCTATATTGCGACCTAATTTGTGGTTTGCGCCACGGGATTCCCCCCATGCAGCCCCGCCCCAACCCGTCAATCCGGGCCCGGCGGCACTTGGCGCAACTCCGATGCCAACTGCTCTTGCCTACCGCGCTTTGCCTACCGGCAATGTCCTTTACAGGCAACGCCCTACAGGCCATGCGCTTGATACTTCGCTTGATACTTCTGCTTGATACTGCGCCAGATACTTTCTTGCCGCACACCAAGTACGACCACCACACGCTACCGGACACGTTGTAAGGCCAATGTCGGGCGCAAGGCAATGGCGCGAAGCCATGAAAACCATTGATTTTACCAGATAAACCGGAAAAACGCCTGATTCGTCACGGGCTTACGTTTATATGGGACACATCGGACCCGGCGGCGCGCCCTGCGCGCCGCCTGACAGCGCTTAGCGGCCCTGACGGCCACGTCCGCCCATCACCCCAAGGCGGGATTCGTGGGCCGAAGCGCCACGCGGCTGCCAATCATCACCACGCGGGGATGACGACGACGAGGCATTGCGCGGAGCACGCGGCTTGCCGCCCGCACCCGGCCCCTTGCTGTTGCCGGCGCCGCCACCCGCCGCGCGCGGCGAGCCTTCGGCCTTGCTGCCGCCGCGACCGGCGCCTGCCGGCTTGCCGCCGCGGCTGTTGCCGCCGCCCGCGCCCGCCGGTTTGCCGCCACCCGGCTTACGGCCGGAAGGCTTGCGGCCACCACCACCCACCGGGGCTTCGGCCACATTGCCGACGGCATCCGCCGACGCCATGGGGCCCGACGGGCCGTTGGCCGCGGCCGAACGCGGACCGCGAGGCTTGCCACCCGGTTTGCCACCAGGCTTTCCGCCCGACTTTCCACCCGGACGGCCACCGCCCGCCGGCGCAGCCGAACGGCCGCCACCGGGCTTGCCGCCCTTGCGATTGCCGCCCGCGCCTTCCGCGGCCAACGGATGGCCGTTGGCATAGCCACCGGCAATCATCAAACCGGTACCGAACGGATCCGACGGACACGCGGCCGTTTGGCCTGCACTACCCAGACGACCGCCCTGCAGCTTGCCGCGGCGACCAATGCGGGCGCCATTCATGCCATTGCGGTCCATGGTGCCGAAGCCGGGAGGCAAGGCGCTGTCATGTGACTGCGGTTGCTTCGAGCGGCGGCGGTTGCCACCGGATTCGTCGTCTTCACGCAACAGTCCCAGCTGGACCATCAGCGCGGTCACGAGCGAACCGTCCAATTCTTCCCAACGGCCGCGCCGCAGCGTGCGCGGCAGCACCACATCGCCGAAACGGGTACGGATCAGGCGGCTGACCGTGACGCCGACGGCTTCGAACATGCGGCGGACTTCGCGGTTGCGGCCTTCCTGCAAGGTCACGCGATACCAGCGGTTGCTGCCATCGCCACCCAGGTATTCCAGCGCGCCGAAAGCGGCCAGGCCGTCTTCAAGCTCAATGCCATCGACCAGCGACTGGCGCTGGGCCTCGTCCATTTCGCCCAACACGCGGACCGCGTATTCGCGCTCGGTGCCGTAACGGGGGTGCATGATGCGATTGGCCATGTCGCCGGAGGTCGTGAAAATCAGCAGACCTTCGGTATTCAAGTCCAGGCGCCCGACCGACAACCATTTGCCGGTGCGCAGCTTGGGCAAGCGCGCGAAAACACTGGCGCGGCCACCCGGATCATCGTGGCTGACGATCTCGCCTGCCGGCTTGTGATACAGAATCACGCGCGGCGGCTTCTTCGTATTCACGCGCATGATCGGCTTGCCGTTGACACGGACCTGATCATTCGGCGCCACGCGCTGGCCAATATGGGCCGGCTCGCCGTTGACCGACACGCGGCCCGCGACGATCAACTCTTCCATCTCGCGGCGCGAACCGATGCCGGCGTCAGCCAGCACCTTGTGCAGCTTGGGCATGACCGAATCGCTGTTCAGGTACTTGCCCAGGCGCTGCTCCATGCGGTCGGCCGAGTCCAGGTACGACAGGGCCTGCTCGGCTTCCTGCTCGCCACCACGGGAGTCAGGCGACTCGACCGGAGCAGCGGCGGCCGCAGGTTGCTGGCCCTCGACGGCCGGCGCCTGTTCGGCCGTCGCATCGCCGCGACGGCGACGGAACGGCGTCCTCAGCTTGCGCCCGCGCCCACGGGCGCCGGCCTCACCTTCGGCTGCCGGCTCGCGCGCGGCGGAAGCTTCCGGTTGACCGTTGGAAACGGTGTCATCCGAACGGGGATTGTCGTCCTGCATTGCTGTATTCGTTGTCACTGGGACAGCTCCGAATTTCAAACTTGGGTAGGCCTGCCAGGGGCAGGCTCGTCATCATCAGGGGACGCCGACTCACGGCCGGCGCGAGGCCGCTCCGGATCTGCCTCGCCCGACGCCGTGGGGACGACATCGGGGTCGGGCCGAACAGATTCGTCAAGGCCGATGGCGGGCTCATGCCCGGCGGCGCCAGGCGCTGCGTGATCGGTCTCGTCAATCGGTTCGGTCGGTTCCGCGTGTTTTGCGTTCTCGACACTTTCCTTTGCAGCACCGGCTTCTGTGACGTCGGCGGCCATATCGGAAAGGTCGTTGCCTGCCCCTTCGTCGGGAAAACCGGACGGGGTTGGCGTATTGGACAAGCCTTCGGCTTGCTCCCGGACGGTGGGTTCGTCTGCGGGATCCGCGCCTTCTTCTGTGCGCGAAACGACGGATTCTACGCTATCGCCCGGGGCTATGGTTGCATCGTGTTCCGAAACAGACAATTCCGCAACTGGGATAGCGTCATTTTCTTCCACGCCCGGCGGCTCGTCGACGGCGATTTCGCCCTGCAAACCGCTGGTTTCACCATCGATTCCATCGCTGGCTTCGCCGTCGGTGACGGCGGCTGCGTCATCAGGCGCGGCAGCGTCGACGTCGGCGGGCGCAGCCCCCTCGCCTGTCAGTTGCTGCACTTCGCCCAAATCCAGACCGGCCAGCGCCGCAGCGGCTTGTGCCGATTCCAGCGGCGGAAGCTCGTCCAGCGCCCGCAAGCCCAGGTCATCCAGGAATTGACGCGTCGTGCCGAACAGGGCGGGACGGCCCGGCGCATCGCGATGCCCGATGACCTCGATCCAGCCCCGATCCTCCAGCGCCTTCACGATCTGCGAAGACACGGTGACCCCGCGGATGTCCTCGATGTCGCCGCGCGTGACCGGCTGACGCCAGGCCACGATGGCCAGCGTCTCCATGACAGCACGCGAATACTTGGGCGGCTTTTCAGGGCTGAGCCGCTCAAGGTAGCGCTGCATGTGCGGGCGGCTTTGGAATCGCCATCCGCTAGCCAGTTGCACCAGTTCAAGGCCGCCATCGGCCCAATTGCTCTGCAGCGTCTCCAACAGCCCGCGCAGCTTGCTGTTGTCGAATTGTTCATCGTCCCCGAATAGCTTGCGCATATCGGACAGTTGCATCGGCTGCACCGCGCATAACAGCGCGGTTTCCAGCACGAGTATTGCCTCGCTATCGTTCATCGACATTCAAATTCAAAAAGGGCTAACTTGCGCTAGGTTGAAAATAAGGTTAATATTCTTTTCTCAGACGCGGGGTGGAGCAGTCTGGCAGCTCGTCGGGCTCATAACCCGAAGGTCGTAGGTTCAAATCCTGCCCCCGCAACCAAATTGACGAAGGCCTGGCGAATGCGCCGGGCCTTTTTCATTGGTGCCCGCAAATTCGCGCCCGCAAGTTCATTTGTGCGCGCCAGACCATTTGTGCGCGCCAAACCGTTAGCGGCAACGGGCGCGACGAACCCCACAAACTTCGCATCCAACCCGGCCGCCGCGACTGACGCGGACTGCGCAACGGAGCTTGCGCCCGCACCCACCAGCAAGACCCCGGCAAAAGCGGGGTTGCTACAGACGGCATGGGTTTGCGTAGTGTTCACAACATTCCTGGGTTGACTGCCATGCATGACGGGCTGCGCGGCGGACCGCAAGCGGGCTATGCGCCGAAACGGCCGCACCAATCAAGATAGGGCGATATGCCTGCCAGATTTCCATCACGGCAGACGCCTTAAGCAAATTCTGGAAAAGCTGGCATTACACGCCAACACTAGCCTGCGGGACACGCCGGTAACCCGGCGACTGCTTCCCGCGGCGATCAGTATCAAGACCTGGATCGTCAGGCATCGGATTCGGCATTGTGGCTGGCCGCCACCGCTGAACCCCATGCACCCCCTCGCGCATACGAAGACCCGCTTCGTGATGCGATGACCAACCCTAGGCCGGACTTACGATTCTTAGCTGTTTTCGACGACTACATGCTAGCGGACATTGGCCCGCCGCAATATGGTTTGCTGGCGAAAGCCCGGAAAGAAATGCGGCCCGCCCGCCAAAGCAATACCCAAATTATACCGCCATAACCCGCCCCCTCAAGCCCGGCTGCCCGCAAGACCACCCCTCAAGCGGGCGCGCGCGGCGCCACGACGGGCTTGTCCCACGGCGCGGAACCCAGGCGCTCCACCAGAAAATCCAGCATCGAACGCAAGATCAACGGCATCTGGCGACGCGAGGCATAGACGCCATAAATACCCAATTCCTGCGGCTTGCACTGCGGCAAAATAGCTTTCAAGCGCCCGGCCGCCAGGTCCTCGGCCGCGTAGTAAGTCGGCAGCATCGCGATGCCAGCCCCTTCCAGCGCGGCGCTCGACAGCACCGAGACTTCATTCGCGCTGATATTGCCGCTAACCGGCACATCCACCGGCTGGCCGTCGCGTTCGAATCGCCACAGGCTTTTGCCAAAATAGGAATGCGTCAGGCAGTTGCGCAACGACAGATCCTCGATGCGCGCCGGCACGCCTTCGCGCGCCAGGTATTCCGGCGATGCGCACACCACCGAGCGGCAGACGGCCAATTTGCGCGCGATCAGATTGGGATCCAGGTCATTCGTGATCCGGACCGCCAGATCTACCCGCTCTTCGACCAGATTGACGGCGCGCTCGACCAGCATCAGATCCACGGAGGTGCCGGGATGCTGCTTGACGTAGTCGGTAACCACGCTGGCCAGATGCCTTGAACCGAAGGACATGCTGGTCGTGATGCGCAACAAGCCGCGCGGCGTGTCTTCGGGCGTGGACACCGCGCTGCGCAGGTCACCCACCATGTCCAGCATCTGCCGGCACCGGGGCAAGGTTTCCGCCCCCGCGGGCGTGAGGCTGAGCCGGCGCGTGGTGCGATGCAGCAAACGCACCCCTACCCACTGCTCCATTTCAGCCAGGTACCGCGACACCATCGCTCGCGACATGTCCAAATGGACGGCCGCCGCCGACAGGCTTCCCCGGTCGGCGACTTCCACGAACACCTGCATGGCTTTCAGACGATCCATGATTGTCTCGGTTCTTGCATCAGACCGTACCGGTTATACCGTATTTCCATGCAACATCCGTGCAGAAATAGCGACACGAGTATTCAGCGCGTGCCGCTATGAAGCCGGACGGCGGCACTCAGGCAGGCAACTGGCCCAAGGCCCGGAGGACCTCGGCGCGCACGCTCTCCGCGTCCAGCCCGCGCAAGATGTAGACCAGGCGCGACGCGCGATCATCACTGGGCCATTGCGACAGCGGGCGCAAGGGATAGAGTTCGCCGTGGACGCCATGCACCTCGCATGGCAGCGCCTCGCCCTCGAAGCACACCAGCCCCTTCATCCGCAGCAGCCCCTGGCCGAAGCGTTCCTGAATGCGCGACACCCCGGCCAGAAAGGCGGCCCGGCTCAACGGCGCGGACAAGACCAGGGAAAAACTGGCGACCTGCGCGTGGCGGCCCGCGACGGGATGCGTGAAGGCCTGCAGCCAGTTCGCCAGCGCGACGCCATCCCGGCGCGCGAGCGCATCAGGGCCGTCTCGCAGTATTCCAGCCAAGGGCGCATCCTGGCGTTGGACGCAACGTTGCGCACCAGGATTGACGGCGATGACCGCCTGCTCCACCCGCCGCAACTGCGCCGCGTCCGCCAAATCCGATTTGCCCAGCACGATGGCATCGGCCAACGCCAATTGCCGCGCCGCTTCGGGCTGTGACGCCAATTGGTCCTCGCCGTGCCGCACATCCACCACCACGATGGCGCCACGATACGCGTAACGCTCGGACAGGAACCGGTCGTGTTTGAGCATGAACAGAATCGACGCCGGATCCGCCAAGCCGCTGGTTTCAATCAGCACGCGGCGAAACGGCTTGATCCGGCGGCTGAGCGCCAGCATGAAAAGGTCGCGCAGCGCATCCACCACCGCGCCGCTGACGACACAGCAGAGACAACCGCCCTCGATCAGCACGACGTTCGCCGGCGCCAGGCGCACCAGATGATGGTCCACACCGACGTCGCCATATTCATTGACGATGACGTGTGCGTCGGCATACGCCGGCTCGTGCAGCAAGCGATTGAGCAGCGTGGTCTTGCCGCTGCCCAGAAACCCTGAAATCACCGCCACGCCAATGCGCTTGTCCTCGTCCATACCCATTCGTCCAACGGGTGCTACCCCGGATTTTGCGGCCGCCCCCCGCACACCAGGAACGGATCCGCCAGCGCAGCCCGCTCATTCGCGGGACAACAACTATGCGAACAAATACTAAACAAAAGACCCAGACAATAGGCCTAAACAAAAGACCTAAACAAAAGGCGGCCCAAACAAAAAGGGCCACTCACTTTCGTGGGTGACCCTTCTGCATTCGGCGCCAGCCTGGCGCTGAACTTATCGGTACTGAATTCTTTTGGCTCCCCGAGCTGGGCTCGAACCAGCGACCTGCGGATTAACAGTCCGTCGCTCTACCGACTGAGCTATCGGGGATCTGCCAAGAACGTAATTATGACCTAAATTTTTTTGGCATGCAAATCGCGATTTTTTTGGTTCTTTTTGAGCCCGTTGTTTCCCATCGCGAAAAAACTCTGATATGATTTCGGTCTTTCCAGATCAGGCCCCATAAACAGGGCAGCGAACTGGGAAGAATAAAGATGTTTTGCTTGAAGTTCAGCATTGCCGAATTCAACACCGGTACGCAAGAATCGAAGCAAATGGTCTTGCCGGCATAGCTCAGTTGGTAGAGCAGCGCATTCGTAATGCGAAGGTCGTAGGTTCGACTCCTATTGCCGGCACCAAATTCAAAAAGCAGCCCTCTCGGGCTGCTTTTTTCATTTCCGCTCCGCCATCCTTCTTGCAGGCCCGATCACGGGAACTCCATCCGCCTGCCACGCGTCCAACTTGCTGGATTTCCGTCACCACCAAGCGAAGACCACCATGCGCATCCTACTTGTCGAAGACGACATCATGATCGGTGAAAGCGTATTGGACTGCCTGCGTGCGGAGCATTACGCCGTCGACTGGGTCAAGGACGGCAACGCCGCGGAACTTGCCCTGCGCACCGACACCTATGACCTGATCCTGCTGGACCTGGGCTTGCCCAAACGCGACGGTCTGACCTTGCTGCGCGACCTGCGCACCCGCAAGGACCGCACGCCGGTGCTCATCGCCACCGCGCGCGACGCCGTCAGCGACCGCATCGCCGGATTGGACGCTGGCGCGGACGACTACATTGTCAAACCCTATGACGTGGACGAGCTCCTGGCCCGCATGCGCGCCCTGATTCGCCGCAGCGCCGGCCGCGCCGAGCCGGTGTTCGAACACGACGGGATCACCATCGACCCGCAATCGCACGCAGCCATGGTGGACGGCACCCCGGTGGCCCTGACCGCGCGCGAATGGGCGGTGCTGGAGCCCCTGATCGCCCGCCCCGGCATGATCTTTTCGCGCGCGCAGCTGGAAGAGAAGCTCTACAGCTGGAAAGACAGCGTCAGCAGCAACGCCGTTGAGGTTTATATTCATGGCCTGCGCAAGAAACTGGGTCAGGACCTGATTCAGAACGTCAGGGGCGTCGGCTATGTCATTCCCAAAACATGAGCATGCGGCTTAGCTACTCGCTGAGAGCCCGCCTGCTTTTCTTCCTTCTGGCCGCCATTGCGGTCGGCGCGCTGGTGCAAGGCGCAATCGCCTACCGCAGCACGCTGGCGCAGGCCGACGATATCTTTGATTCCCTGCTGCAACGAACCGCCCTGTCGCTGGGCACCGGCGACGGGCTGCTTAGAACCGGCCCGACCCATGCGCGCGGCGCGGGCTCGCCCGTCGCCGACGATCTGATCATCCAGATATGGACCCCGGACGGCCTGCGCGTGTTCAATTCGCGATCGCGCCGGCCCTTGCCCGATCAAATCGTGCTGGGTTTTTCCGACGCCCGGATGGAAGGCATTACCTATCGCGTGTATTCGCTGGCCACGCCGTTCCAGGTGATCCAGGTGGCGCAGGACATGGACGTCCGCAAGGACATGGCGCGCGCGCTCGCCCTGCGAACCATCGCCCCCATCGCTGCCGCCGCGCCCTTGCTGATGCTGATTATCTGGTGCGTGGTCAGCTGGTCACTGCGGCCGGTCAAGCGTGCCCGCGCCCAGGTGGCCGCACGCCAGCCCGAAGACCTGTCGCCGGTCAATGTGCAAGGCTTGCCCGATGAGATCCAACCCCTGATCCAGGAACTGAACCTGCTGCTGGAACGCATGCGCGGCGCCTTCGCCCAACAGAAGCAGTTCGTGGGCGACGCGGCGCATGAACTGCGTTCGCCGCTGGCCGCGCTGCGCCTGCAATTGCAGGCATTGCAACGCGCCGGCGACGCCGATAGCCGCCAACTGGCCGAACAACGGCTGGCGGCCGGCATCGACCGCGCCACCCGCCTGGTCGAGCAGCTACTGTCCATGGCGCGCCACGAAAGCGCGGCGGCGCCCTCGCCCGCCGGCCCGGTGGACCTGGCTGATGTGTTGCGCCAGGCCCTATCCGAAACGCTGCCACAAGCCAACGCCAAGTCAATCAGCATCGAGATGGAAGGGGCGGCGCAAGCCCCGCTTCAGGGGCATCGCGATGCGTTGGTGCTGCTGGCGCGCAACCTGCTCGACAACGCGGTCAAGCATACGCCCGAGGGCAAACACATCCGGCTGCGCCTGGAACAGACGGCGGACAAGACCCAATTCGTGATCGACGACGAAGGCCCGGGCATCGCGCCTGCGGAACGCGAACGCGTGTTCGACCGCTTCTACCGCGCCGAGGGCAACACGCAGCACGGCAGCGGCCTGGGGCTGTCGATCGCCCGCGCCATCGCCGAGCGGCACGGCGCCCGCATCTTGCTGGAAGACGCGCCCGGCGGCTCGGGACTGCGCGCCCGGGTGGAATTCCCCCGCCCTCGATGAGTCCCGCGATTTAAGATTCCCCTAAGTGTCAGGCCCGATGATTGCGCCATGCCCTCAAACATGAACGCAGGAGCCGACATGAAAACCTCGCAACTGACCCCTTCTCGCCTGGTGCTGGCGCTGCTGGCCGCTGGCGCCATTGGTGGCGCCGGCGCAACTGCCATGACCGGCAGCGTGTCGATGGCGGCCAACGCGCCGGCCGCCGTAGCCGCGCCGCAAACGATCGCCCCCTCCAGCCCACCGAATTTCGCGCAGATCACCCGCGACTTCGGGCCTGCCGTCGTCAACATCAGCGTCAGCGGTACCCGCAAGGTGTCCGCCGACGACGATGACCCCTTTGCCCAGTTCTTCGGCCAGATCCCCGGATCCCGGGGCCGCATGCCTTCGCGCGAAGTCCCGATGCGCGGGGAAGGCTCCGGCTTCATCATCAGCAACGACGGCATCATCCTGACCAACGCGCACGTCGTGCAAGACGCCAAGGAAGTCACGGTAAAGCTGACGGACCGCCGCGAATACAAGGCCAAGGTGCTGGGCGCGGATCCGCAAACGGACGTGGCCGTGCTCAAGATCGACGCCAAGAACCTGCCGGTTGTGAAGGTGGGCGACGTGAACCAGTTGCAAGTGGGCGAATGGGTGCTGGCCATCGGTTCGCCCTACGGCCTGGAAAACACGGCGACCGCGGGCATCGTCAGCGCCAAGGGCCGCTCGCTGCCCGACGACACCTCGGTCCCTTTCATCCAGACGGACGTGGCGGTCAACCCCGGCAATTCGGGCGGCCCGTTGTTCAACGACCGCGGCGAAGTCGTGGGTATCAATTCCCAGATCTATAGCCGCACTGGCGGGTTCCAGGGCCTGTCGTTCTCCATCCCCATCGACGTGGCCTACAAGATCAAGGACCAGATCCTGGAACACGGGAAGGTGCAGCATGCCCGGCTGGGCGTGACGGTGCAGGAAGTGAACCAGGACCTGGCCAACTCCTTCAAGCTTGCGTCGCCGTCGGGCGCACTGGTGTCCAGCGTCGAGAAAGGCAGCGCTGCCGACAAAGCCGGCCTGCAGCCCGGCGACGTGGTGCGAAAGATCGACGACAAGACCATCGTGTCCTCGGGCGATCTGGCCTCCCTGATCACGCTCGCCTCGCCGGGCGAAAAGATCAAGATGGACGTGTGGCGCGCCGGCGCTCCCAAGGAACTGGTGGCCACGCTGGGGGGTATTCCCAAAGACAAGACGCAGGCTTCGGCGGGCGATCAGGACGTACAGCGCGGCCAATTGGGCTTGGCGCTGCGCCCCCTGAGCCCGCAGGAACAGCAAGCGTCAGGCACCGAAGGCTTGCTGATCGAACGCGCCGCCGGCCCGGCCGCCAAGGCGGGCATCGAACCGGGCGACGTGCTGCTGTCTTTGAATGGCGTGCCCGTGCACAACATCGGGCAAGTGAAGGAAGCGCTGTCCAAAGCGGGCAAGACCGTCGCCCTGCTGGTCCAGCGCGGCGAAGACAAGATCTTCGTGCCGGTGCAGATCGGCTAAGCCGATCCGCGGGCGTTACTCCGCGTCGGGCTGCTTACCCGGCGCGGCGTCCGCGAAGGCAGGCAGTTCACGGCAGGCGGCATCGATGCGCACCACATTGGGCATGGCGGACAGGTCACACTCAAGGCGGTGCGCATTGGCCACTTGCGGCACCAGGCACAGGTCGGCGATGGTCGGCGTGTCGCCGTGGCAGAAGCGGCCCGTGGCACCAGACCGCGCCAGTTGCGTCTCCAGCGCTTCCAGCCCCTGATGCACCCAATGCCTGTACCAGGCGTTCTTGGCAGCTTCGTCCACGCCCAGCGTGTGCTTCAAGTATTTCAGCACGCGCAGGTTGTTCAGCGGGTGCGTGTCGCAGGCGATGCCAAGCGCCAGATCGCGCACGCGGGCGCGGCCAATGGCGTCAGCCGGCAGCAGCGGCGGCTGGGGATGCGTCTCTTCCAGGTACTCGATGATGGCAAGCGACTGCCCGATGACGGCATCGCCATCAATCAGGGTGGGCACCAGCGCCGTCGGGTTCATCTTGCGATACCCCTCCGACAATTGCTGCCCGCCATCCTTCAGCAAATGCACCGGCAGGTATTCGTACGACAAGCCCTTCAGGTTCAGGGCGATGCGCACGCGGTACGCGGCCGAGCTGCGGAAATAGCTATACAACTGCATCATGTCTCCTTGATGTTCTCCGGCGCTGCGGGCGCCTGTATTTTCAGCCGCGCAATCCGACGCTATTCCAGCGACTCCGTCTGCGCGGCCTTGCGCGACAGACCCTTCGGAAGCGGGAACGCCACGTTCTCTTCCAGGCCCGGCATCGTGCGCACGGATACCGCGCCCAATTCCTTGACGCGGTCGATCACCTGCTGCACCAGCACTTCGGGCGCGGACGCGCCTGCGGTCACACCGATGCGCTTGCGATCCACCAGCCACGCCGGGTCAATGGAGTCGGCGCCATCGATCAGGTAGGACGCCACGCCCTTGCGCTCGGCCACTTCGCGCAACCGGTTCGAATTCGAGCTATTGGGGCTGCCCACGACCAGCACCAGATCGCAGTCGGGCGCCATTACCTTGACCGCGTCCTGGCGGTTCTGGGTGGCATAGCAAATATCGCTTTTCTTGGGTTCGACGATCGAAGGGAAGCGCGTCTTCAGCGCCTTCGACACCGCCGCCGCGTCATCCACCGACAAGGTCGTCTGCGTGACGTAGGCCAGGTTTTCCGGGTTGACCACGTCAAGCCCGGCGACATCCTCCACGGTCTCGACCAGGTACATGCCGCCTTGCGCCTGACCGAGCGTGCCCTCGACCTCGGGATGGCCCTTGTGGCCGATCATGATGATCTCGCGGCCGGCGGCGCGCATGCGGGCCACTTCAATATGAACCTTGGTGACCAGCGGGCAGGTAGCATCGAATACTTGCAGGCCGCGGGACTCCGCTTCCGCCCGCACCGCCTTGGACACGCCATGCGCCGAAAACACGACGATCGAGCCCGCAGGCGCGTCGTCGAGTTCATCGATGAAGATCGCGCCCTTGGCGCGCAGGTCTTCCACCACATAACGGTTGTGGACGATCTCGTGGCGCACGTAGATCGGCGCGCCATGCAGTTCGATCGCGCGTTCGACGATGTCGATGGCGCGGTCAACGCCGGCACAGAAGCCCCGAGGCTGCGCCAGCAGGACTTCGGCGCCGACGGCGGTAACGGCCTTGCTCATGTCAGAGGACTCCCAGCAGCGCCACGTCCACGCGCAAGCTGATGCCCGCAAGCGGGTGGTTGAAGTCGAACAGAGCCGACTCGTCGTTGATTTCCTTCAGGACGCCCGAATAGCGGCCGCCGTTGGGCGCGGTGAATTCCACCAGGTCGCCCGGTTCGAAACCGGCATCCGCGCCCGCGTGTTCGGCCAGCATCGTGCGCGTGACGCGCTGGATCAGTTCGGGGTTGCGGTCGCCATAGGCGTCGGCCGGCTCCAGCGTGACGCTGAACCGCTCACCTTCCGCATGGCCGATCAGCGCGGCCTCCAGGCCGGGCGCCCACTGGCCGCTGCCCATTTGCAGCGTGCCGGGACGGCCGTCGAAGGTATCGGCGAACACCGAGTCCTTGCCCGGCCCGGAAGCCAGCGTGATCCGGTAGTGCAGCGTTAGGTAGGAATCCTGACGGACAAAAACGTTCACTTCGTTAGAGGCGATGCTCAAGATCTGCCACCGTATAGATATTGGATAAACCCTGATTTTAGAGCCTCTTATGAAATTGTCTGTGCGGCTGTCAAAACATGAGCGTCCCCGAGAGCGGCTGCTGCGCCACGGAGCCGGCGCGCTCCAGGACGCCGAACTGCTTGCCATCGCCCTGCGCACCGGCATTCCCGGGCTGAACGTGATGGATTTGTCCTACCGCCTGCTGGAGCGCTTTTCGGGCCTGCGGGGCCTGTTGGGCGCCACTCCCGAGGAATTAATGACCGTATCCGGCCTGGGCGAGGCCAAATCCTGCACGCTTGCCGCCCTGCTGGAACTGGCGCGCCGGACGATCGAGGAAGACCTGACCCGCAACAACACCCTGCGCCACCCCGGCCAAGTGAAACAATATTGCATGACCGCACTGGGGCATCGCCGGGTCGAGCACTGCATTGCCCTGTACCTGGACAACCAATTACGCGTCATCACCACCGGCGAACTGGCTCGCGGCACCCTGTCCCAGGCCTCGGTCTACCCGCGCGAGGTCGTCCGGGAAGCCCTGCGCCACCATGCGGCGGCCCTGATCGTGGCCCATAACCACCCCTCCGGCCTGGCCGAAGCCAGCGCCGCCGACCGTGGCTTCACGTCGCAACTGAAACAGGCCCTGGCGCTGGTGGACATCAAGCTGCTGGACCACTTGATCGTCGCCGGCTCGACGGTCGTCTCCATGGCCGAACTGGGCGACCTGTAGCCGCAGCGCGGCATGCCGGAATTCGTTAGACTACCGCCCTGAATTGCTTTAGGCTTTAACCTGTTCCGGCCTCACCCGACCGCTTCCCCGCCACCATGAAACGCCTGTGGGATATTTCCCCTCCCGTCTCCACGGCTTCGCCTGTCTTTCCCGGCGATACGCCGTACCGCCAGCAATGGAAGTGGTCGCTTACGCCCGGCTGTCCGGTCAATGTCAGTGAAATCACGCTGTCGCCGCACATCGGCGCGCACGCGGATGCCCCACTGCACTACCAGAACGGCGCCGCCGCCATCGGCGCGGTATCGCTGGAACCGTTCCTGGGCCCTTGCCGCGTCATCTACGCCATTGATTGCGGCCCGCTGATCACTACCGACCACCTGGCCCATGCCGCCTTGAACCTGCCGCCCCGCGTGCTGGTGCGCACGGCCAAGCATGCGGCGCAAGACTGGTGGACCGACGATTTCTCGGCCTACGCGCCCCAAACCATCGAATGGCTGGCCGAACGCGGCGTCATGCTGATCGGGCTGGATACCGCCAGCATCGACCCCGCCTCCAGCAAGACCCTGGACAGCCACCACACGATACTGCGGCATGACATGCGAGTACTGGAGAACCTGGTGCTTGATGACGTGCCCGAGGGCGATTACGAGTTGATCGCCCTGCCGTTGGCGCTGGTCCAGGCTGATGCCAGCCCGGTGCGCGCCGTCTTGCGCGAACTGTAGGCTGGTCCGCTTGCCATGGGCTGGCCGGCCCCGCCGGCTGCCCATTTTCGACTAGGCACGACCATGAAACCTGTTTCCCCCTACGCGCCCCATTGGCGCGCGTTGCCCGCATCCGCCCGCCGTGCGGCCCCTCCCTGCCACGGAGGCCAAGCATGAGCTGCCCCCACCGCCCCGAAGATATCGTCCGCGAGGAAAAGGCGCAGCTGGATTTCGCGCGCGACATGACCTACGGCGACTACCTGCATCTGGACGAATTGCTGGGCGCGCAGCACCCGCTGTCGCCCGAGCACAACGAGATGCTGTTCATCATCCAGCACCAGACCAGTGAACTCTGGATGAAGCTGATGCTGCACGAGTTGCGCGCCGCCATCGCCAACGTGGCCGCCGACCGGCTGCAGCCCGCCTTCAAGATGCTGGCGCGCGTCAGCAAGATCATGGAACAGCTGGTCCATGCCTGGGACGTGCTGGCCACCATGACGCCCCCCGAATATTCCGCGCTGCGCCCGTATCTGGCCCGCTCCAGCGGCTTCCAGAGCTATCAATACCGCCAGGTGGAATTCCTGCTGGGCAACAAGAACGCGGCGATGCTCAAGCCGCACGCGCACCGTGAAGACCTGCTGGCGCAGGTACGCACCGCCTACGAGGCCCCTTCGCTGTATGACGAGGCGCTGCGCCTGCTGGCCCGCCACGGGGTAGCCGTGCCGGCCGACCGCCTGGAGCGCGACTGGACGCAGCCCTATGAGGCCTCGGCCGGCGTCGAAGGGGCCTGGCTGACCGTCTACCGCGACACCGACCGCTATTGGGACCTGTACCAGTTGGGTGAAAAGCTGACGGACCTGGAAGATGCGTTCCGCCTGTGGCGATTCCGCCACGTCACGACGGTCGAGCGGGTCATCGGCTTCAAACGCGGCACGGGCGGCACGTCTGGTGTCGATTACCTGCGGCGCATGCTGGACGTGGTGCTGTTTCCCGAGATCTGGAAGCTGCGCACGGAACTCTGAAACCCGTCCCCAATTGATGGAAAGAAGGCGGCACGGGTCGTGCCAGCCTTCGGCCGCTGGCGCACCCCGATTTTCCCGTGCTAGAATTTGGGGTTACTTTTCGGATACGTGGCTAGCGTTCTTGCGTAAACGTCGCTTGCGAACCCGTTCTTTATGAACTCGTTTCCTGTGAACTGTTTTTCGCGTCCTGGCTGGCGACCCTAACACTTTGAGAAAGACTCCTTGCGAGTCCTAGGAAAGCACCATGAAAGAAGGCATTCACCCCGAATACCGCGACGTCGTTTTCGCCGACCTGCAAACGGGCAACAAGTTCATCACCCGTTCGACCGTCCACACGCGCGAAACCGTCGAAATCGACGGCAAGACGTACCCGCTCTTCAAGTGCGACGTGACCTCCGAATCGCACCCGTTCTATACGGGCGCCCAAACGCGTATCGTCGAAACCGGCCGTGTGGAGAAGTTCCGCGCCCGCTTCGCCCGTACGGCTGGCACGGTCAAGTCCGCTTCCTGATCCTGCCGCTCCCGCGGGAGTCGCAGCAAAAAGGCAGCCTCCGGGCTGCTTTTTTTTCCCCCCTAGCCAGCTTGTTACGCGCTGGGGGCTGGCGCAACCAGACCACTCGGTTACATTAACGCCCGTGTCCCCACTTTCTCTTTCCACTCCGGCCCGGCTCACGTCCGTGGCGACCGCAAAGCTCCCCAGACTGATTCTGCTGGGCTTATCGCTGGCCTATATCGTGGCCGGCCTGTTCATGCGCGACCCGTGGAAAACGGACGATGCGGTCGGATTGGCGACCATGATCACGGCGATCCGCGAAGGCGGCATCACCTGGCTGCTGCCACAAGTGGGGCTGCTGGCGCATGCCGAGGAAGGCCCGCTGATCACCTGGGTGGGCGCCGCCAGCATTTGGCTGTTCGGCCCTTTCGTGGGCGATATCACGGCCGGACGCTTGCCCAACCTGCTGTGGTTCGCCATCACGGCGTCCAGTGTCTGGTACGGCACCTATCTGCTGGGCCGCCGCACTGAAGCCCAGCCGCTGGCCCTGCCCTTCGGCGGCGAGCCCGCACCACGCGACTACGGACGCATGCTGGCGGACGCGGCCCTGCTGCTGCTGCTGGCCACGGTGGGCATCCTGCAACGCACCCACGAAACGACTGTCGTGCCCGCCATCATGGCGTGCCAGGCGCTGGCGTTCTATTCGCTGGCCCGTAGCGTCGACCGCCCCGCGACCGGCACGACCACGCTGGGGATTGCCCTGGCGGCCAGTTTCCTGACCCGCGGTTGGGTCGGCGCCTTGCCCATCATGATCGGCGCCCTGCTGGCTTTCTACCCGCGCAGCCAACTCTGGAAGTGCAAGCGCTGGTTGCCGTGGGCGGCGCTGGTGACCGTTGCCCTGATTCTGGCCTGGTGGATTCCGGCCAGTGAAAGCAGCGAATACTGGATCCGCAACTGGAAGACCTGGAACCTGGCCTCGTTCGCGTGGCCGTCCTGGCACGACATGGGCCGCACGCTGCGCGACCTGCCCTGGTACCTGTGGCCGACCTGGCCGCTCGCCCTGCTGGCCGTGTGGCGCTGGCGCGCCTGGATCTATGCGCCCCACATCTGGCTGCCACTGATGCTGCTGGCGTGCTCCGCCCTGGTCCTGTTCGGCCTGGATGAAGCCACCGATTCCGAATATGTGATGCTGGTGGTGCCTTGCGCCGTGCTGGGCGCGTTCTCGCTGCCGACCCTGCGCCGCGGCGTCGTCAACACGCTGGATTGGTTCGCCGTCATGTGCTTTTCGCTGACGGCCGCCACCGCCTGGCTGGGCTGGGTGGCCCTGCACTTCAAGTGGCCAGCCCAGATATCGCGCAACATCGCTCGCCAGACGACAGGCTATGAGCCCGTCATCTCCTGGACCGCGTTCACGCTGGCGGCCATCTTCACGGTGGCCTGGATCGCCCTGGTCGTCTGGCGGCTGCGCGTGCGTCCGCAAGCCTTGTGGCGCGGCACGGTGCTGTCGGCTGGCGGCTTGACCGTGACGTGGATCCTGCTGGTGCTGCTGTGGCAGCCCGCCGTGGACTACGCCCGCAGCTACCGCACCGTTTCGGGACAACTGGCCCAGGCGCTGGAGCAGAACACGCGGCCGGGCGAATGCGTCCGCGGCCTGAGCCTGGGCAGCGGCCAACGCGCATCGTTCCTGATCTTCAACAACCTGACCTTCACGTTCGACGCGAAGTGCACGCTGATCCTGCAACAGACCAGCAACCAGAGCCTGCGTGACAACACTGCCGCCTATAGCGACGGCGCCGACGTGCTGTGGCAGGGTGGCCGCCGGGCCGATCGGCAGGAAGTGTTCCGCCTGCTTCGGGTCGGCGCCAACCGATGAGTTCCGTGAGTGCGGCGCCGATATCCTTCGGCGCCACCCTGCGTGGCATCGCCAAGCAGGCCTGGCCCGTGCTGATCAGCCAATGGGCCGGCATCTCGTTCGGCGTGCTGGACACCGCCATGACGGGCCACTCCAGCGCCAGCGACCTGGCGGCGATGGCGCTGTCCGCCTCGATCTACATCACCGTTTTCGTCGGCTTGATGGGCGTGGTCCATGCCCTGATCCCCATCCTGGCCCAGCACTACGGCGCCGGCAACAACCTGGAAGTCGGCCGCAGCTGGGGCCAGGGCGTCTGGCTGGCGCTGGGCCTGTCGATGGTGGGCGCCATCCTGATGCTATTCCCGGACGTCTGGCTGTCGATGTCCGGCGAGGTGGCCCCCGCAGTACGGGAGCGGATCGGATCGTACCTGCAGGCGCTGGTGCTTGCGCTGCCCGCCGCGCTGGTGTTTCGCACGATCTATGCGTTGGGCACCTCGGTGTCACGCCCTAAACTCGTCATGGCCATCAACTTGTCGGCCATCGGCTTCAAAGCCTTGTTCAATTGGATCTTCATCTACGGCAAGCTGGGCCTGCCGGCCATGGGCGCCACCGGCGCCGGCCTGGCGACGGCCCTGGTGTCGTGGATGAGCCTGGGGCTTGGCCTGTGGGTGATTACCCATGACCGCTTCTATCGCCGCTTCCAGTTGCGGATCGGCAAGCCCGACTGGAAGACGCTGAAGGAACTGTTGCGGCTGGGCATCCCCATGGGCGGCTCGTACCTGGTGGAAGTGTCGGCCTTCACGTTCATGGCGTTGCTGGTCGCGCGCGAAGGCACCTACGTGACAGGCGGGCACCAGATCATGTCGAATCTGGCCGCGCTGTGCTACATGATGCCGATGGCGCTGGGGGTGGCCACCGCCGCCCTGACCGCCCAGGCGATCGGTGCAGGCAACCTGGCCCATGCGCACCGCATCGGCATGGCCGGACTGGCGCTGGGCCTGATCGGCGCGCTGCTGACGTCAGCGGTGCTATTGGCCGGGCGTCCGCTCATCCTGGCAGCCTATACCGACGACGCCGGCGTGGCGGCCGTCGCGACGACCTTGCTGGCGATGCTGCCGCTGTTCCATCTGTTCGATTCGATGCAGTGCATTAACTCCTACCTGCTGCGTGCTTACAAGGTCGCGGTCGTGCCCTTGCTGCTGCAGGTGGTGGCGCTGGCGGGCGTTGGCCTGGTGGGCGGCTGGTGGTTCGGCTTCGGCCCGGGCCAAGGTGGCCTGGACCCTATCCGCAACGTCCTCGTGCCGGGTTCGCCCGTCGGGGCGGGCAGTATGTGGCTGATGGCCATGGTCGGCCTGGCCCTGTCCGCCGCCCTGCTGCACTTCTGGTATCGACGGATCGTGCGGACGCTGGCCTAGCGGTAAACGCCGCGGCGGAATAAAAAAATGGCGGCCCGAAGGCCGCCATTTTTTCGGGTAGGGATCTACCCTTTGGGTCGCTTATCGATCACGCGACGCGCCTTGCCAGTCAAGGTGCGTTCCACATGCCCGGAATCCGACACCTGGATGCGCGCGCTGACGCCGATGTGCGTTT
This sequence comes from Achromobacter sp. MYb9, assembly GCF_002975275.1. GTDB lineage: Bacteria > Pseudomonadota > Gammaproteobacteria > Burkholderiales > Burkholderiaceae_B > Achromobacter. The sequence continues at coordinate 116,096 of NZ_PCOQ01000001.1, forward strand.
TCACCGCATGTTGCAGTTGCCGGCCCAGGTCGTTGCGCTCGGCGTCCGACAGGCCCGAGAACTCGGCCCGCACTTCGGTCAGGATTTCCAGCTCGTCCATGTTGCCGGTGCGTGACAGCACCAACTGATAGTGCGGGGCCAGCTGGGCGATCTTCAGCACCAGCTCCTCGACCTGTGTCGGGAACATGTTCACGCCGCGCACGATCAGCATGTCATCGCTGCGGCCGGTGATCTTGCCGATGCGGCGCATGCTGCGCGCGGTGGGCGGCAACAGCCGGGTCAGGTCGCGCGTGCGGTAGCGGATGATGGGCATCGCTTCCTTGGTCAACGACGTGAACACCAGTTCGCCCGGCTCACCGTCGGCCACGGGTTCGCCCGTGTCCGGATTGATGATCTCGGCGTAGAAATGGTCTTCCCAGACCACGGGGCCGTCTTTGGTCTCGACGCATTCGCTGGCCACGCCCGGCCCCATCACTTCGGACAGGCCATAGATGTCCACCGCGTCGATGCCGGCTTCGGTCTCGATATCGGCACGCATCTGGCCGGTCCAGGGCTCGGCGCCAAAGATCCCGATGCGCAGCGAACTTTGACGCGGATCAATGCCCTGGCGACGCTGCTCTTCCAGAATATTGCAGAAATAGGAGGGCGTGACCATGATGATGTCCGGACGGAAATCGCTGATCAGCTGCACCTGCTTTTCGGTCTGCCCGCCAGACATCGGAATGACCGTGCACCCCAGGCGTTCGGCGCCGTAATGCGCGCCCAGACCGCCCGTGAACAAGCCGTAGCCATAGGCCACGTGCACGGTGTCGCCCGGTTTTCCGCCAGCCGCGCGGATGGAACGCGCCACCAGGTTTGCCCAGTTGTCCAGGTCGCCCTTGGTGTAGCCCACCACCGTGGGTTTGCCCGTGGTGCCGCTGGATGCGTGAATACGCGAGATCCGCTCGCGCGGAACGGCGAACATGCCAAAGGGATAGTTCTCGCGCAGTTCTTTCTTGGTCGTGAACGGAAACTTCGCAATGTCGGACAGCTGCTTCAGATCGTCGGGATGCACTCCCGCTTCGTCGAACGCTTTCTTGTAATGCGGGACGTTTTCGTAGGCATGCTTCAGCGTCCACTTAAGACGTTCCAGCTGCAACCCGCGAAGCTCATCCTCGCTGGCATGCTCGATGGGGTCCAGCCCCGGCTTGCTCATGGTGTTGGACATGATTATCTCTCTCCTGAAATTCTCTCTGCGCCGGTTGGGGCGGCAACAGGGGCCTGAACTCCCTGGCGCGCGCCACCCGACTGGCGGCCTTATCTTTGGCGGATTGCGTTACGCGTCGGCGGGAACGCCTACGATCTGGCCCTTGATGCGATACGAACGTCCGCGGAACAACGCGACATTGCGGCCTTCCTGATTGGTCACGGTCACGTCGTAGACGCCCGTGCGACCCGCCAGCGACCTTTCCTGGGCCACCGCGGTCAGCACGTCGCCTTCGAAACCGGGCGCCAGATAATCGATGGTGCAGCCGGACGCCACGGTGCTGACGTTGCGCGAATTGCAGGAAAATGCGAAGGCGCTGTCGGCCAGGGCGAAGATGAAGCCGCCGTGGCAGGTCTTGTGCCCGTTCAACATGTCGGCGCGCACGCGCATGGTCAGCCGCGCGTAGCCCGGCGCCATTTCCTCGACTTTCATGTCCAGGCCTTGCGAGGCCGCGTCGCCTGCGTACATCACGGTACCGACCGCCTGCGCCAATTCCTGGGGGTCCGCCGGCACTTCAACTACGGGAACGTGCACGTTCATCATTGCCCCTTGAATTGCGGTTCGCGCTTGCCCAGGAACGCCGCTACGCCTTCGGCGTAATCGGCGCTGCGGCCCAGTTCACGCATCATGTCGCGTTCGAGGTCCAGCTGCGTGGACAGGTCGTTGCCCAGGCTGGCCTGCATGGCCCGCTTGGTGAATGCCAGGCCCTTCGTGGGCGCCGTGGAGAAATGCTGGGCCAGGCGGTCCAGCGTGGCGTCGAACTCGTCGTCCTCCACGCATTGCCAGATCAGGCCCCATGCTTCCGCCTGCCTGGCGCTGAGTTTGTCGCCCAGCATCGCCAAGCCCATGGCGCGCGCGCGGCCGACCAGGCGCGGCAGCACGAAGGTGCCGCCGGTGTCGGGGATCAGCCCCAGACGGCAGAACGACTGGATGAAGTTGGCCGACGCGCGGGCGATGACGATATCGCCCGCGAACGCCAGGTTGGCGCCCGCGCCCGCCGCCACGCCGTTCACGCCCACCACGACGGGCAGGGGCAAGGCGTTCAGGCGCCGCACCAGCGGACCGTAGAACTTGTCGACCGTTTCGCCCAGATCGGGCGGCGTGCCGTCTTCGGCGGGCTTGCGCTCGCTTAAGTCCTGCCCCGCGCAAAAGCCGCGCCCCGCGCCGGTCAGGACCAGCACGCGCGCGCCTTCGGTTTCAACGCGCGTCAACGCGTCGGCTACTTCGGCGTGCATGTTGGCGGTAAAGCTGTTCAGCTTGTCCGGGCGGTTCAGCGTCAGTCGCGCGATACCGTTGGACAGATCGAATTTGATGTCTTGGTAGTTCATGTCAGTTATCCATTGCGGGCACGCTACTGGCATTAAAGGTAATCGGTAACCCCCTATCCGGGCCGCAGCGGCGCCCCCCCTCCAGGGGGAAGCGCGTAGCGCTTCGGGGGTGGGCTAGATATGACGGCGGGTTTGCACCACGCGGAAGCGATTCGACACGAACGCCGTGTCGGACAGCGCCGCATTGGCGGCCGGGTTGGCGCCGGTACCGTGGAAGTCGCTGAAGGCCGCGGTCTGGTTCACGAACACCGCGCCCGTCAGGTTCAGCGACAACGACACGCCAGACACTTCCGCCGCGTCCTGCACCTGGTCAGCCACCTGCGCGTCCGTCGTGTAGGCGGACAGCGACAGGGCGCCGTGCTGGACGACACTGTCGCGGGCCAGCTGGATGCTGTGCGCCGTGGAGTCGGTGGCCACCACGAAAGCGATGGGACCAAACCATTCCTGGCTGATGGCGGCATTGCCCGCTTCCGTACGCAGCAACAACGGCGTGCGCACGCGGGCATTCTCGAACTGCGGATGCGTCAGCGTCTTGCTGTCGGCGACGACCGGCAGGCCCAGGGCACGTGCGCGTTCGATGCGCTCGACGATGCCTTCGTTCTGGATCGCGCCGGTCAGTTCGACCGCGCGCGCGGCGTCCGCGCTGACCTTCTCCAACGCCACGCCCAGCGCGGCGGCGACGTCGTCGAAGCTGACGCGGCCTTCCGGCGTATTGATGCCGTCGCGCGGCACGTAGATGTTCTGCGGCGCCGTGCACATCTGGCCCGAATACAGGGCCAGCGAAAACGCCAGGTTGCGCGCCACGCCCTTCAGGTCATCCGTGGAATCGATGATGACCTGGTTGACGCCGGCCTTCTCGGTGTACACCAGCGCCTGGCGGGCGTTGTTCTCCAGCCAGTCGCCATTGGCGGTGCTGCCCGTGAAGTCGACGATCTTGACCGCCGGGTCCAACGCCAGCTTCTGCGCGGCGTCGTCGCCGGCTTCGTGCGCGGCCAGCAGCACGACGTCGGGATCGAAGCCCGCTTCCTGCAGCACTTCGCGCGCCACCTTGACCGTGATGGCCAGCGGCAGGATCGCGCCGGGATGCGGCTTCACGATGACGGTGTTGCCGGTGGCCAGGCTGGCGAACATCCCCGGATAGCCGTTCCAGGTCGGGAAAGTCGAGCAGCCGATCACCAGCGCGACGCCGCGCGGCACCACGGTGAACTGCTTTTCCATCCGGATCGGGTCGTTCTTGCCCTGCGGCTTTTCCCAAATCGACACGCCAGGAATGCGCGACATTTCCTGCCAGGCGTAGGTCACGGCCTCGAAGCCGCGGTCCTGCGCGTGCGGGCCGCCGGCCTGGAAGGCCATCATGAAGCCCTGGCCGGTGGTGTGCTGGACCGCGTAGGCGATCTCGAAGCTGAGCTTGTTCAGCCGGGCCAGGATTTCAAGCGACACGCCCACCCATGCCTGCGGGCCGGCGCGACGCCAGTCTTCCAGCGCGCGCTTGGAAGCGGCGATCAGCTTGTCCACGGGCACGTGCGGATAGGTGATGCCCAGCTCGAAGCCGTAGGGCGATTTCTCGCCGCCCAGGGTGCCGTCGGCATCATGCAGGTTCAGCGGAAACGGCTTGCCCTGCAGTGCTTCGAAAGCCGCGCGGCCGTCGTCATTGGCCGTTTCGCCATAGTTGCGGGGGCTGGGCGATTCGGCAAACGGGCTCCAGTAGCCGCGCAGCGCGGCGGCGGCCAGGGATTGTTCCAGCAGGGGCTGATGGCGTTCGAAGAATTTCTGGGACACTGTGTCTCTCCAATGAATTAGGGATGTCTGTCTGGCGCGCGCCGGATCAGGTTTCCTGGTCGAAGTCGATGACCAGGCGATCGCTGACGGGGAAGCTCTGGCAGCTCAGGACAAAACCGCGCGCCACTTCGTAGTCTTCCAGCGCAAAGTTGGCATCCATGTCCACCTCGCCTTCGACCACTTTGCAACGGCAGGTGGAACACACCCCGCCCTTGCACGAATACGGCAACTCGATCCCTTGCGCCAGCGCCGAGTCCAGCACGCTGTCTTTATTCTTTTCAATGACGAACTTGCGGCTATGGCCGTCCTGCACCACGGTGACTTCGCACTGGCCCTTGCCGGGCGCCTGGCGGGCGTCGTGGCCGGTGCGCAGCGCACGCGGCCCCTTGGGCGCGCCGAACAGCTCGAACTTGATGTTCGACTTCGGAATACCGCGGGCCTGCAACCGCTCGACCACGCTTTCCGTCATGGTCTGCGGACCACAGACAAAAGCGTAATCGATATCCTCGGGGCTCATCCAGGCCGACATCAGCTGGTCAACCTTGTCGCCGTCCAGACGGCCGTTGAACAGTTCGATGTCCTGGGACTCGCGGCTCATGACGTAGACCAGCGAAAAGCGGTCCATGTACAGATTCTTCAGGTCTTCGATTTCTTCGCGGAAAAGCACCGCCGAGGACGCGCGATTGCCGAAGAACAGCGTGAACTTGCTGCCCGGTTCGGTAGACAGCGCCGTCTTGACCAGCGAGAACACCGGCGTGATGCCGCTGCCCACGGCGAAGGCCACGTAGTGGCGCTTGTTTTCGGGAGAAAAATCGACCGTGAAGTTGCCGGCCGGCGCCATGACTTCCAGCGTCTGGCCGGGTTGCAGCTCTTGGTTGGCCCAGCTGGAAAACGTGCCTTCGTCCACCTTCTTGATCGCCACGCGCAGCAGCTTGTCGTGCGGTGCGGAACAGATCGAATACGAACGGCGCAGCTCTTCGCCGTTCAATTGCGTGCGCAGCGTCAGGTACTGGCCTGGCAGGAACGCGAATTCCTCGGTCAGCGTGTCGGGCAGATCGAAGGTCACGACGACGGCGTCGCGCGTATTGCGCGCTACCGAAGCCACCGTCAACGAATGAAATTGATTCTGGCTCATCTCGAAACCGCTCTCAGTGAGTCTTGAAATAATCGAAGGGTTCGCGGCAGGCGACGCAACGGTACAGCGCCTTGCATGACGTGGACCCGAAGTTGCTGACCATCCGCGTGTCGCGCGAACCGCAGCGCGGGCAGGCGATGGCGGGCGCGGCGGCACGGCGGCTAATGCCCGAGATGTCGATGGCGCGTTCAGCGGGCGCGGCGATGCCGTAGCCCTTGAGCGCTTCGCGCCCCTTCTCGCTCATCCAATCGGTGGTCCAGGCGGGCGCCAGGCGGGTTTCGACACGGACCTCGTCAATGCCGTGGCGGGCCAGCGTCTGCTGGATATCCTGCGTGATCTCGCGCATGGCCGGGCAGCCGGAGTACGTGGGCGTGATGACGACGACGCAGGCGTCGCCGTCCCAGGACACGTCGCGCACCACGCCCAGGTCCACCACGGACAGCACGGGGATCTCCGGATCGGGGACCTCCTGCAGCCAGGCGTAGACCTGGTCGGCGGAAATGGGCGCCAGCGCGTTCACCACGTGGCTCCCGGATAAGCGCGCGGCAGGTACTGCATTTCCGCCAGCACGTAGCCCAGTTCTTCGGTGTGCCTGCCCTGGCGTCCGCCACGGTAGGCCAGATGGTTGGCGGCGGTTTCGTCCGGCACGGTCAGCGTGGCTTCTTCCAGCACTTCGCGCACATGGGCCAGCCACGGCTGGCGCAACGCGGCCAGCTCACAGCCGATGCCGCGGGTGGCCAGGTCCTGGTCCACGGCGTCGTCGGCGAACAGTTCACCCGTGAAGCGCCAGGCGTCGTCGATGGCAGCCTGCATCTTGGCGTGGCTTTCCGCCGTGCCGTCGCCCAGGCGGACCACCATGTCCGACGAGCGGCGCACGTGATAGGTCACTTCCTTGATCGACTTGGCCGCGATGGCGGCCACGCGCTCGTCCGAGGATTGCTCCAGACGTTGCAACAGGAAGTAGTGCCACACGTCGAACAGGAATTGGCGCGCCATGGTGTCGGCGTAATTGCCGTTGGCGCGCTCCACCAGCAGCGCGTTGTGGAACTGGTGCGCGTCGCGGTGATAGGCCAGCGTGTCTTCGTCACGGCCGGCGCCTTCCACTTCACCGGCCAGCGTCAGCCACATGCGGGCCTGGCCCAGCAGGTCCAGCGCGGTATTGGTCAGCGCCAGGTCTTCTTCCAGGATGGGGCCGTGGCCTGTCCACGCGCCCAGGCGCTGCGACAGGATCAGCGACGTATCGCCCAACCGCAACAGGTATTCAAACAGAGTCTTGTCCATGTCTCCCCCGCCGCCTTACATGTGCTTGATTTCTTCGGGCATCGGGAAAAACGTGGGATGCCGGTAGACCTTGCTGTTGGCCGGTTCGAACAGGGGTTCCTTGTCGCCGGGGCTGCTGGCCGAGATGTCCGAGGCGCGCACGACCCAGATGCTCAGGCCTTCGTTGCGGCGGGTATAGACGTCGCGGGCGTGATTGATCGCCATTTCGGCGTCGGACGCATGCAGGCTACCGACGTGCTTGTGCGCCAGGCCGTGCTGGCTGCGGATGAACACTTCCCACAAAGGCCAGTCTTTGCTCATGATGGATATCCTTGGAATGCCGGGCGCGCGCCGCGCGCACCGGTCTACGATGATGATGGGATGGAGAATGCGGCCGGATGCGGCTCAGGCGGCTTTGCGCTGGGCCTGCTTGTCGGCGTAGGCGACCAGGGCGTCGCGCACCCAGGCGCCGTCCTCGTGCGCCTTGACGCGCGCAGCCAGGCGTTCCCGGTTGCAGGGGCCGTTGCCCTTGAGCACCGCGTAGAACTCGCTCCAGTCGATCTCGCCGAAGTCGTAGTGGCCGCGCTCGGCGTTCCACTTCAGATCGGGATCCGGCACGGTCAGGCCCAGGTATTCGGCCTGGGGCACGGTCTGGTCGACCATCTTCTGGCGCAGTTCGTCGTTGGAGAACAGCTTGATCTTCCACGCCATGGACTGGGCGCTGTTGGGCGAGTCGGCATCAGACGGGCCGAACATCATCAGTGCGGGCCACCACCAGCGGTTCAGCGAATCCTGGACCATGGCCTTCTGCTCCGGCGTGCCATGCAGGCACATCTGCATCAACAGGTCGTAGCCCTGGCGTTGGTGGAAGGACTCTTCCTTACAGACGCGCACCATGGCCCGCGCGTACGGGCCGTAGGAGCAGCGGCACAGCGGAATCTGGTTGATGATGGCCGAGCCGTCGACCAGCCAGCCGATCATGCCGATGTCTGCCCAGCTGAGCGTGGGGTAGTTGAAGATGCTGGAGTACTTGGCGCGGCCGGCATGCAAGTCGTCGATCAGCTCGTCGCGCGACACGCCCAACGTTTCCGCAGCGCTGTACAGGTACAGCCCGTGGCCGGCTTCGTCCTGCACCTTGGCCAGCAGGATCGCCTTGCGCTTGAGGGACGGCGCACGGGTGATCCAGTTGCCTTCCGGCAGCATCCCCACGATTTCCGAATGCGCGTGCTGCGAGATCTGGCGAACCAGCGTCTTGCGGTAGGCGTCCGGCATCCAGTCCTTGGCCTCGATGCGCACGCCGTCGTCAATGCGGCGCTGGAACGTCTGGTCGCGGCCTTCAAGCTGGTCGGCGGTCTTGACCTGCTTGACGCCGGTTTCGACGAGTTGAGCGTACATGTTTTGTCTCCTAGAGACGGTTTGCGAAAACGCAAAGCAAACGTTCCGCAGTGCCGTCATGTCATAGGCCGATTATTTAATACAAAAAAATCATTGTCAAACTCAAATCTGTATCACATTGGATTTATGTATCATATTGCGGATCCTGATATCGGCCGCTTGCGGCCCCCCTTATGGCAAACCCTCAGTCGCCCCTGGACCGCTTTCTGTCCCGCTTATTGAAAAGCGATCCGCCCCGCGCCAAATCCCTGTGCGTCAGCTTGCTGGGCGACGCGCTCGCGCCCCATGGCGGCGCCATTTGGCTCGGCGACCTGATCGCGCTGCTGGCACCGCTGGGCATCAACGAGCGGCTGCTGCGCACCAGCGTGTTCCGGCTGGTCGCCCAGAACTGGCTGCAATCCGAACGCCATGGCCGTCGCAGCCTTTATCTGATTTCCGAGCAAGGCCTGCGCCATACGGCGCACGCGTCGCAGCGCATCTACGAGGGCGCGGCGCGGGACTGGAATGGGGAATGGACATTGGTGGCGTTGCCGCGCACGGGCAACGGCCTGGCCGAACGCGCGGAGCTGCGGCGCGAACTGGTCTGGGAAGGCTTCGGCATGATCGCGCCGGGTTTGTTCGCCCATCCGCACACCGAGGCGCGGGCGGCGCACGACATCCTGGACAAGCTGGGCATCCCGGACCGGGCGCTGGTGTTGTCGGCACGTGACCTGGCCGGCGCAGGCGGCCTGCCGATCGCCAGCCTGGCGTCGCAATGCTGGAACCTGGACGACGTCGCCGAGCAATACCGTCAGTTCTCGCGGAACTTCGGCCCGTTGGAGAAACTGCTGGAAGAACCGCCCTCTCCGCCCGAGGCGTTCGTCGTCCGCGTCATGCTGCTGCACCATTGGCGACGGATCGTCCTGCATGACCCGCAGTTGCCCGGCCCGATGCTGCCCGACAACTGGCCTGGCCACGCGGCGCGCGAGCTGTGCGGAAGGATCTACTGGAAGGTGTTCGACGCGTCGGAGACGCACCTGGCAGCCTTGGCCGGCCAGGACAACGAACGCTTTGCCCCCCTGGCGGGAGACATCGCCGGTCGCTTCGGCGGACGCCCGGCCTGAACGCCCGGCTTCAAGCGGGCGGAGACAGGGTCACGCCCAGCGAATCGACGTGACGCTCGCCGGCGGCGATCTGGCCGGGGCCGGGACGCGATAGCCCGACCGTGGCGGCGATGAAGGAAAGCGTCCAGTGCGCCTGGATGGGCCGTCCCAGCGCCGCGCCGGTATCGGCGTCGATGCCGCTGGGCACATCCAGCGCCAGGACCGGCACGTTCCAGCTGTTGACCGTATCGACCAGCGCTTGCCAGTCCGCGTCCAGCGTACGGTTCAAGCCGATGCCGAACAAGCCGTCAATGACGATATCGGGGACGTCTCCAGACCCAAGCGACGTCTGCGTCTCGCCGCCGGCGGCATGCCAGCCGGCCCAGGCGCGGGCCGCGTCCGGTGGCAAACGGGCGGGGCCGGATGGCAGCAGCACCCGTACCGTATATCCCAGGGCGAGCAGGCGCGTCGCGGCTTCCAGCGCGTCGCCCCCGTTATTGCCGGGGCCGGCCAGGGCCAGGAGAGTGTGCTCAGGAGGGAAACGGGCCGCGATGAACTCGGCGGCAGCCCGGCCGGCCAACGGCATCAGCGCCCGGCCCGAAGCCAGGGCTAGCTGTTCGGCGCGGCGAATCTGGGCAACGGAGTAAGACGGCATGGCGAAGGCGCGGCGGAGCGATCCAGACCAAAGGTCTTGCCCAGTTTACGCCGCGGCCCGGCCTGCCGCTCACACCTTCAGGAAGTGCTCGCGGTAGTACTTGAGTTCGTCGATGGATTCGTAGATGTCCGCCAGTGCTTCGTGGCGGCTCTTCTTTTCGAAGCCCTTGTACACCGCAGGCGCCCAGCGGCGCGCCAATTCCTTCAGCGTGCTGACGTCAAGGTTGCGGTAATGGAAGAACTGCTCCAGGCGCGGCATGTAAGCAAACATGAAGCGGCGGTCCTGGCTGATGGTATTGCCGCACAGCGGCGATTTGCCGGCCGGCACATGCTGCGCAAGAAACGCCAAGAGCGTATCCTCTGCCTGCGCCTCGGACACCGTGGATGCCTTGACCTTGTCGATCAGGCCGCTCTTGCCGTGGGTGGACTTGTTCCAGTTGTCCATGGCGTCAAGCAGGCTGTCGGGCTGGTGGATCACCAGCACCGGGCCTTCGGCCACGACCGTCAGATCAGGCTCCGTCACCACGACGGCCACCTCGATGATGCGTTCTTTCTCAGGTTCCAGACCCGTCATTTCCATGTCGAGCCAAACCAGGCGATTTTCGTTCACAGCCATATAATTTGCCTATAAAACGCGCGATTTTCGCACATCCCTACTTGAGTCGACCGCTTCGCCCATGTTCACATTGCTGTTCGTTGCTTTCCTGCTGACCGATATTGCCGTGCGCCTGTGGCTGGCGACACGCCAGATTCGCCACGTGGCACGCAATCGCGACCAGGTGCCCGTGGAGTTTTCCCATCGCATCGGGCTGTCCAGCCACCAGCGTGCGGCGGATTACACGGTCGCGCGGGTCAAGCTGGGCATGCTGGAGCGCACCTACGACGCAATCCTGCTGGTGTGCCTGACGCTGATGGGCGGACTGCAGTTCATTGACCTGATGGTAGGCCAGCTTACCAGCAACGACTTCCTGCGCCAGATGTTGCTGCTGGTTGCCGTGGCGCTGCTGCTCGGCGTGCTGGGGTTGCCGTTCACATTGTGGCGGCAGTTCAAACTGGAGGCGCGCTTCGGATTCAACCGCATGACGCCCGAGCTCTTCATCGCCGATGCGGCCAAGGGCCTGCTGGTGGCCGCCGTGCTGGGCTTGCCGCTGGCCGCGGCGGTGCTCTGGCTGATGGGCAGCGCGGGCGCCTACTGGTGGATCTGGGCGTGGGCGCTTTGGACCGTGTTCAACCTGGCGCTGCTGATCATCTACCCGATGTTCATCGCCCCGCTGTTCAACAAGTTCACCCCGCTGTCCGACCCGGAACTGGCGGGACGCATCCAGAGCCTGGCGCAACGCTGCGGCTTCTCCCTCAATGGCCTGTTCGTGATGGACGGTTCGCGCCGCTCCGCCCACGGCAACGCCTATTTCACGGGATTCGGCCGGTCGCGCCGCATCGTGTTCTTCGACACCTTGCTGGCCCGCTTGAACGGCGACGAAATCGAAGCCGTGCTGGCCCACGAGCTAGGCCATTTCGCCAAGCGTCACATCATCAAGCGCATCCTCTTCAGTTTCGGCATGGCATTTGCCTTTTTCGCCATCCTGGGCTGGGTCGCCCAACAACCCTGGTTCTATGTGGACCTGGGCGTGATGCCGCAATTGGGCGGGCGCAACGATGCCATGGCATTGCTGCTGTTCTTCCTGGTCATTCCCGTTTTCACTTTCATGTTCACCCCGCTGGCCAGCTGGTATTCGCGCCGCGACGAATTCGAAGCCGACCGCTATGCGGCCGAGCAGAGTTCGCCGGAACGCCTGGTGTCCGCGCTGGTCAAACTCTACGACGACAACGCCTCTACGCTCACCCCCGATCCCGTGCACTCCGCCTTCTACGACAGCCATCCCCCCGCCGCCGAGCGCATCCGCCACCTGATGGCGAGCGCCGCATGAACGCCCGCAACAACAGCAGCAGGAAACCTCCCAATACGGCGCCTGCGGGCACCCCGGCCGCGCAAGTCGGGCTAGAAGGCCGCATCATCGCGGCGCATGGGCGGCATTACACCGTGGAGCTGGCCGACGGCTCGGTACGCAAGTGCTTCCCCCGCGGCAAGAAGGCCGGCGCCGCCGTGGGCGACCGCGTCCAGATCACGCCCCAGGGCAACGATGAAGGCGCCATCGACACCATCCTGCCCCGCAGCAACCTGCTGTACCGCTCGGACGACATGCGCTCCAAGCAGTTCGCCTCCAACGTAGACCAGCTTCTGATCGTGATCGCCGTGCGGCCGACGTTCTCGGACGACCTGACAGGCCGTGCGCTTGCCGGGGCCTGGAGCGCAGGCATCTCGCCGCTCATCATCCTGAACAAAACGGATCTGACCGACGAATTGCCCGCCGCGCGCGCCCGCCTGGCGCCGATCGCGGCGCTGGGTGTGCCGGTCATCGAACTCAGTGCGCTGGAACCTGAAAAAGTCCATACCCTGCTGGCGCCACACCTGGCCGGCCGCACCAACCTGTTGCTGGGCCAGAGCGGCATGGGGAAATCCACGCTGCTCAACGCGTTGATTCCCACTGCCGGCGCCGCCACGCGCGAGCACTCGACCGCGCTGGACATGGGCAAGCACACCACGACCAGCACGCGGCTCTATCACCTGCCCGAGCCGGGCGGCGACCTGATCGACTCGCCGGGATTCCAGGCCTTCGGGCTGCAGCACCTGACCCGCGACGACATCATCCGCGGCTTTCCGGAATTCACGAAGCCCATCGAAGCATGCCGTTTCTACAACTGCACGCATCGGCAGGAACCGGGCTGCGGCGTCCTTGCGGCGCTGCAGGCAGGCGAGATCAATCCGCTGCGCTATGCGCTGTACGAACGCATCCTGGAAGAAAACCTGGCCGGACAGCAGCGCTATTGAAGGTCAGCGGCGCACGTCGCGCCCGACCGGCAACCGTGCCACCCGGCATGAAGACGGCCCCATAAGGGGCCGTTCTTATTGGGACGCGCGGCGGGTGGGCGCCGTCAGCGCGGCTGGAAGCCGTTGCGCAGCAGGTGATAGAGATTGCGCAGCATGCCGGCAGTGGCGCCCCAGATGAAATGGTCGCCGTAGGGCATGCCGTAATAGTTGCGTACCCGTCCGTCGTCCAACCGCGCCTCATACAGGCGGTGGTTGGCGGGATCCATCAAGAAAGACAGCGGCACTTCGAACACTTCGGCCACTTCAAATGCGTCGGGCGCCAGGTCGAAACCCGGGCGCACCAGCGACACCACGGGAATGATGGAAAAGCCCGTCGCCGTCAGGTACGGCGGCATGCTACCCAGCACTTCCACATGGTTCGAGGGCAGGCCCGTTTCCTCCTGCGCCTCGCGCAGGGCCGCGGCCACCGGCGTCGAATCGCTGGTCTCGATGCGTCCACCCGGAAAGCTGATTTGGCCGGCATGGTCGTGCAAGTGCGCGGCACGCTGGGTCAGCATGATGTGCACGCCGTTGTCGCGGGTGACCAGCGGAATCAGCACCGCGGCGGGCACGGGCGTGCCTTCGCGACCTGGATAGCGCAGGTCGTTGTCGCGGGAAAGCTCCAGCGTCCAGGTGGACGGCTGGCTGAGCGTGCCCCGCAAGGAGTCCGGGGTCAGCAGGCTGGCAGGCACGGCCGGCAAGGACTCGTTGGCCACCACCCACGGTTGCGTCGCGGGATCGAAGCCGGGACGCGCGAGCGGCCGTCTAGGCCGCGCGGAATACGAGGAATCAGACATACGGCTTTGCAATAAGAAAAAGGCACCCTCGCAGGTGCCTTTTTAACCCGGAAACCTGTGCCGGACGGAAACGCTGAATGGCGCGGACGTCCGACACTGGTAGGGCCGTGTGCCGATAAGCGATCAAGCCGCCGGGGCTTGCTTGCTGACCAGCTTTTCCTTGATACGCGCCGACTTGCCCGAGCGGTTGCGCAGGTAGTACAGCTTGGCGCGGCGCACGTCACCGCGGCGCTTGACTTCGATGCCAGCGATTTGCGGCGAGTACAGCTGGAACGTACGTTCCACGGCTTCACCCGACGAAATCTTGCGCACGGTGAACGCGGAGTTCAGGCCGCGGTTGCGCTTGGCGATAACAACGCCTTCGAAAGCCTGCACGCGCTTGCGGGTGCCTTCAACGACGTTCACGCTCACGATGACGGTGTCACCAGGAGCAAATTCAGGCTTGGCTTGGCCGCCGGTCAGACGGGCAATTTCTTCCTGTTCCAGGATAGCGATAAGGTTCATTAGAACTCCTAAGTCATCATGTCTTTGCGGACTAAAACTTTTGCCGTTCGATGTTGTTCACGTAACGCGTAGCCATCAGATGGCAGGCTTTCCGTGTGCATGGCTGGCAATCGATGCGTGTGCCCAGGGTTCGCTTGAAGTAGGTCTACTTAAAGTAGAGGCCTACTCAAAGTTCTACACGGGGCCCTCTCATGATTTCCCGCAATGCTCGTACCGCAAGCAGAGGATGAGATTTGGCAAACCAATGATTCTACACCAAAAATTCGGTTGGGCGTCCGGTAGAATGGCGACCTTCTGGTGGCTTTGATGTACGCTTGCCACTTCTGTAACAAACACGTCATCTGACGCTGTTCCCCCCATGTCGTATACGTCCCTGTTATTGGTTGTCCTGGCGGCAATGGCCCACGCGACGTGGAACCTGCTGGCCAAGCGCGCGGCCATGGTGGGCGCCCCATTCGTCTTTGCGTACGGCTTGTGCGCCTCGGTGCTGTATGCGCCTTGGGTGATCTGGGTGCTGATGCATGACGGCATGACGTGGACGTGGCCAGTCGTGGCCGCCATCCTCACTTCCAGCCTGTTGCATCTGGGCTACAGCCTGTGCCTGCAACGCGGCTATCAAGTGGCCGACCTGTCCGTGGTGTACCCCATCGCCCGGGGCACCGGCCCCCTGCTTTCGACCACTGGCGCCTTCCTGCTGCTGGGGGAACCCGCCACCAGCACCGGCATCATCGGCATGCTGTGCGTGGTGATCGGCGTATTGCTGATCGCGACCCAGGGCCGGCTGACCATCTTCAAGCAGGCGCAAGCCTGGGTGGGGGTGCGTTGGGGCGTGGTGATCGGCCTGTTCATCGCCGCCTACACCGTGGTGGACGCCTACGGCGTCAAGGTCTTGCTGATCAGCCCGGTGCTATTCGACTGGTTCACGTGCGTGACGCGCACCGCCATGATGACGCCTCACATGCTGGGCCGCCGCACTCAGGCCTGGGAATCGATGCGGGGGCATTGGCATCTGGCGCTGGCCGTGGGCCTACTGTCTCCGCTGGGATACATCCTGGTGCTCTACGCCTTGCGCAACGGCGCGCCGCTGAGCCTGGTGGCCCCAGCGCGCGAAATGTCCATGATGCTGGGCACCTTGGCGGGCATGTTCCTGCTGCGCGAGAAGGTCGGGCCCGGGCGTCTGGCCGGCTGCCTGTCCATTCTGGCGGGCGTCATCCTGCTGGGTTCCAGCTGAACCTCCTGCCGCTTAGAAACCGGCGGCCGCGCCCAGCCACATCAGTCCGGGGATGATTGCGCCCCAAGCCAACACCATCACCACGTCAATCACCATGGCCTTCATGGTGACCTGAGACGTAACGGGTTCAACCGTGGCGTTGCCCAGGCTGCGTTCGCGCACGACGACGGCCGTGGGCGTGCTGACGACAACCGGCGCCGCGGGGCGGCCCGTTGCCACCGGCGCCGGGGCGGGGACCACCCCGTGGCTGGCGGCGCCCTCTTCCGCCGGCGCGGGCGGGAACGGCCAACGGGCGGGCATGGAGCCAGGACGCGCACGATGACGCGGCTGGGCGTCGACCGATGGAGTCCAGGGCATCGCCAAGCCCACCAGCTTGGCGCATACCGCCCGGGCGCGATGCGCGCTGCGGCGCAACGGGTTGAGCGTAACGGCAAGCTCGTCCGACAAAACGGAAATATCAGCGGTGTTCATAGGAACTCCTTGGAGAAAGATTCCAGGCCGCGGCGGGCACCGCGGCGTCGACCGGCAATCAGTCGAACAATGACAACTGGCCTGCCGCCATTGCGCGCAGTTGGCGCGCACCGCGGCCCACTGCGCCGCTGACCGCGGGCAATCCATCAGAAAAAGGGACCCCTGAAGACGCTTGCGCGCCAACCGGGGATAGGAAATCGGAAGAAGACGCGGCGGAAGAAGACGCGGCGGAAGAGGACGCGACGGACGCGCCAGCCTCGGCCGCGGCGAACAGCGACGGCGTCGCGTTCGAGCCCAGCGGCGGCTGGAAGCGTTCGCAATCCAGGGCAAGACGATGACGGTTCAGGCCCAGCTTGCGGGTCGCCACGGCGAAACGTTGGCGCAGCAGATCTGCCCAGATGCCGGTGCCGCGCATGCGCGACCCGAAATTTGGATCGTTGCGGCGGCCATTGCGCAGGTCTTCAATGCGGTGCAACACGCGCTGGGCGCGATCGGGGAAATGGGCGTTAAGCCAGTCCTCGAACAGGGTCTTGACCTCCCAGGGCAGGCGCAAGACGGTGTAGCTGGCGTAATGCGCGCCGGCTGCCTTGGATTCCTGGAGGATATGTTCCATGGAGTCGTCGTTGATGAACGGAATGACCGGCGCCACCAACACGCCCACCGGCACGCCCGCTTCAGTCAGCGTGCGTACCGTTTCCAGCCGGCGCCAGGGGGCGGCAGCCCGGGGTTCCAGCGTGCGGGCCATGCCGGCATCCAGCGTGGTGATGCTCATGTAGACCACCACGAGCTTTTGCTCGGCCAGCGCCGCCAACAGGTCCACGTCGCGGGCGACCAGCGCGTTTTTCGTGACGATCGTGACCGGATGCCGGGTTTCCAGCATGAGCTCGAGCATGCCCCGGGTGAGCCGCCAGTCGCGTTCGATGGGCTGGTAGGCGTCCGTGGCGGAGCCGATGTTGATGGGAGACGGCTTGTAACCGGGGCGGCTGAGTTCGGCTCGCAGCGCCTGCACGGCATTCGCCTTGGCGACCAGCCGGGTTTCGAAGTCGAGCCCGGGGGACAGCCCCAGGTAGGAATGCGTGGGCCGGGCGTAGCAGTAGACGCAGCCATGTTCGCAGCCCCGGTACGGGTTGACGGCCACGTCGAAAGGAATGTCGGGCGAATCGTTGCGCGACAGCATCTTGCGCGCTTCTTCGGCCGTGACGGTGGTCTTGGGTGCGGCAGGCGCCACGCGCGAATCGGGCAGGATCGGAATGACCCGCTCGCGGGAGGGCGTATCAGCAGGAAATTCGGAGGGGAATTCGGAGGAAAACTCGGCGGGGAATTCGGGGACGGAATCTACGTAGTCGGCCGGCAGGCCGGAAGTGGACCAGCCGTCATCGACCTGCACGCGGTCATCGCGTTGAAAGCGATGCCGAACATTAGTAACCGCACCCCGACCGCGCAAGGCGGCGGGGGCGGCAGCCGGGGACCCAGAACCGGCGGGAAAAGAATGATCGGTGCGTGCCATAAAAACTACTGTACAAAAACACAGTGGTTTTGACAAGCACCAAAAGCCTTTTCGTAAGACAACCCCACTTTACCGCAAGACGAGAGCCCCGTCTGAACAAATCGATTTCACCAGGCGATATGGGCCGGAGAGCCGCGCCAGCATTGGATTTGGAAGAAAAACAACAGCAAAATAGAGCCTCAAGAGCCGTTGTTTTCCAGCCCACCCTCGGGCTCAGCGCAGCATGCCCGCCGCCGCGGTCTGATGCGTGGCTTCGTCGATCAGGATGAAGGCGCCGGTCGCCGGCACATCGGCATAACGATCAACCGCCAGCGCTTCGCGCGTGGTGAACGTCACGCGTCCGATATCGTTCATGCGCAAGGTGCCTTCGGTGTTTTCGACTTCCTGCAACTCGTGGATGTCGCGATGCGAGAGCACGGCGCGGATCTTCGCCGACGTCAGGCGCGTGCCAGACTTCAGCAGATATTTACGCGCGGGATTCAACGCCTGCGCATCCAGCCAGCACAGCTCGGCTTCGAACTCGCGCGTTACCTGCGCAGGCGCGGACGAGTGCACGATCACGTCGCCGCGCGACACGTCCACATCGCGGTCCAGCACCAGCGTGACCGAATCCCCCGCCACCGCTTCATCCTGCAGGCGGTCGAAGACGCGCACTTCACGCACCACCGCCGTGACGCCCGAGGGTTGCACGGTGACCGCATCACCCGCGCGCAGCACGCCGCTGGCCACGCGGCCCGCATAGCCGCGGAAGTCTTCCTTGCGGTCCCCATCGTGGCGCGCCACCCATTGCACGGGGAAGCGCAGCGGCAGCGCGCGGCCGTCGCTGGCCAGGTCCAGCGACTCCAACAGCGCCAGCAGCGGCTGCCCTTCGTACCACGGCGTTTTGGGCGATAGCGTGACAACGTTGTCGCCATTCAGGGCCGACAGCGGCAGCGCGTCGAAATGCGCAATGCCCAGCTTGCCCGCCAGGTCGGCATAGGCGTCGCGGATGCGCTCGAACACGGCGCGGTCCCAGTCCACGAGGTCCATCTTGTTCACCGCCACCACGATGTGGCGAATGCCCAGCAGGCGGGCGATGGTGCTGTGGCGCTTGGTCTGCGCCAGCAGCTTGCCGTCCGCGGCGCGCGTGGCGTCGATCAGGATGACGGCGACATCCGCCGTCGATGCGCCCGTGACCATGTTGCGCGTGTACTGTTCGTGCCCCGGCGCGTCGGCGATGATGAATTTGCGCGCCGGCGTGGAGAAGTAGCGGTAGGCCACGTCGATGGTGATGCCCTGCTCCCGCTCGGCTTCCAGCCCGTCGGTCAGCAGTGAGAAGTCGATCCCGTCGCCGGCCACGCGCTTGTGCTTGGCGCGCGAGATCGCGTCCAGCTGGTCGGCGAATACGCCCTTGCTGTCATACAGCAGGCGGCCGATCAGCGTGGATTTGCCGTCATCGACGGAACCCGCCGTGATCAGGCGCAGCACGCCGTTGCCGGCGCCGGAAAGAAAAGAGTCGTTCAGTGCGTTCATGTGCGTCCCCTGCCGCCGGCCGCAGCCGGCGTATCCTGCATTCAGAAATAGCCTTCCTTCTTGCGGCGCTCCATCGAGGCCTCGGAAGTCTGGTCGTCCATGCGCGTGGCGCCGCGCTCGGTGATGTCGGTCACCGCAGTCTCGGCGATGATGGCGATGGTGTCCGTGGCGTCGGACGCCACCGGGCAGGTGCAAGAGATATCTCCCACCGTGCGAAAACGCACGGGCAGGCGTTCAACCTGCTCGCCGTCCTGCGGCGGCGTCAGGCGCGTGACCGGCACCAACAGGCCCTTGCGGCGGACCACTTCGCGTTCATGGCTGAAATAGATGGACGGCAACGCCAGCTGTTCGCGCTGGATGTATTGCCAGACGTCCAGTTCGGTCCAGTTCGAGATCGGGAAGACGCGCATGTTCTCGCCCCGGTGCACGCGGGTGTTGAACAGGTTCCAGAGTTCCGGACGCTGCGCCTTGGGGTCCCATTGGCCGAACTCATCGCGGAACGAAAAGATGCGTTCCTTGGCGCGCGCCTTTTCCTCGTCGCGCCGGGCGCCGCCGATGCAGGCGTCGAACCCGAACTCCTCGATCGCCTCCAGCAAGGTCACGGCCTGGGCCGCGTTGCGGGAATCGGTTTCGCGCCGCAGCACCACGCTGCCGCGCTTGATCGAGTCTTCCACGCTGCGCACGATCAGCGTCTCGCCCAGTTCGGCGGCTCGCTGGTCGCGGAAGGCAATCACCTCATCGAAGTTGTGCCCCGTATCGATATGCATGAGCGGAAACGGGAAGCGTCCTGGCCGGAAGGCCTTTTCGGCCAGGCGCAGCAGCACCACCGAGTCCTTGCCGCCCGAGAACAGCAAGACCGGGTTTTCGCTTTCGGCGGCGACCTCGCGCAAGATGAATATTGCTTCCGATTCCAGCCAATCCAGGTGGCTGCGTTGGATCACAGCAGACATAGGTATTCCCCTAAAACAGATTTCGAATTCATGGTCGGCGTCAGTCGCCGCGCGCCACGACACTGATGACCCGGTTGCCCGCATGCAGGCCGCATTCCTTGGAGTCCGACGACTCCCACCACCAGCGCCCTGCCCGCAGGTCTTCGCCCGGGCGGATCGCGCGCGTACAGGGGTCGCACCCGATCGACGGGTAGCCCTGGTCGTGCAAGGGGTTGTACGGAATGCCCAGGGCGCGGATCACGGCCCAGACGTCTTCTTCGCTCCACTCGGCCAGCGGATTGAACTTGTAGAGGCCGAAAGTAGCGTCGTGTTCTTCCAGCGGCAGTTCGCCGCGCGTCGTGGACTGCTGGCGGCGCTGGCCGGTGATCCACGCGCCGCGTCCGGCCAGCGCGCGCTTGAGCGGTTCGACTTTGCGGATCTGGCAACAGGCCTTGCGCAGGTCGACGCTTTCGTAGAAGGCATAGGCGCCATGCGCCGCCACGTGCGCGTCGACGGCGGTGGCATCGGGCCGGTACACCGTGACGCGGCGCCCGTAGCGCGCGTCCACGGCGTCCAGCACCCCCAGGGTTTCGGCATGCAGCCGGCCGGTATCCAGCGAGAAGACTTCCAGGTCCAGGCCCGAATCGTAGATAGCGTGCGTCAGCACCATGTCCTCGGCCGCCAGCGAGGACGCCAGCGCCGCGTCAGGGTAGCGGCGCTGGACCTCGGCCAACCGGTCGACCAGCTCGCGCCAGCGACGGGCCAGCCCTGCGTCCAGGCTGGCCGGGAGGCTGGTGGAAAGATCAGGAGACAGGGGGGAAAGCGTCGTCATGCCTGCACCGCGAAAATACGCGCGCGGCGGGGACGCGCCAACAGAACCTCGCCGTCGCGCAGGTCCAGCTCCCGGTACAGGTATTCGGGCACCTCCGCTTCGATGATGGTGTCGGAATCTTCGCGGGCCAATTCCAGATAGGCGCTGGGCCCGGCCAGATACGCGTGCGACAGGCGCACCGCGATGCCCTCGCCGCCCGCGCGGTAGCGCTCAATATCGAACTCGTGCGGCCGCACATAGGCGGTAGCGCGCCGGGATTCGGCTTGCGCCAGGCCGGGCGCGGGCAACGACAGGCCGGCGCCTTCCCAGACTTCGCGCGCCGCCACGCCCTGCAACTGGTTTACATCGCCCAGGAAACCGTAGACGAAGGGCGTGGCGGGCTGTTCCCAGACTTCGCGCGGCGTGCCCACCTGCTCGATACGGCCGGCGTTCATCAGCACGACGCGGTCGGCCACTTCAAGCGCCTCTTCCTGATCGTGCGTGACGAACACGCTGGCCACGTTCAATTCGTCGTGCAGCCGGCGCAGCCAACGCCGCAGTTCCTTGCGCACCTTCGCATCCAACGCGCCGAAGGGCTCGTCCAGCAGCAGCACACGCGGCTCGACGGCCAGCGCGCGCGCCAGCGCAATGCGCTGCCGTTGGCCGCCCGACAATTGCGCGGGGTAACGATCCGCCAACCAGTCCAGTTGAACCAGCGTCAAAAGCTCGTGCACTTTGCGCTGGATCTGGTCCTCGGCGGGACGCTGCGACCGGTGCTTGACGCGCAGGCCGAAGGCCACGTTCTCGAACACCGTCATGTGCTTGAACAGCGCATAGTGCTGGAACACGAACCCGACCTGACGCTGGCGCACGTCGACCGAGGTGGCGTCTTCCCCGGCGAACAGCACGTTGCCGGAATCCGGCGCCTCCAGTCCGGCGATGATGCGCAGCAGCGTGGTCTTGCCGCAGCCAGACGGCCCCAGCAGCGCCACCAGCTCGCCCGTTTCGATGTGCAGCGACACGTCGTTCAGCGCGCGGAACTGGCCGAACTGCTTGGATAGATTGCGAACTTCGATACTCATGCTTGTCTCCGTCTGAACCGGCCGCGTCAGGCGACGGCCGGTTTGAGGGTTGCCGACGCCGGACCGGGGTACTCGGCGGGCAGATCGGCCGCGCGCAGGAAGCGCGCGTTGCGCCACTCGACCACGTTCTTGGCCACCAGCGTCACCAGCGCCAGCAACGCCAGCAGCGATGCCACCGCGAATGCCGCGGAATACTGATATTCGTTATAGAGAATCTCTACATGCAGGGTCATCGTGTTGGTCAGCCCCCGTATCTGCCCGGACACCACCGACACCGCCCCGAACTCGCCCATGGCCCGCGCGTTGCACAGGATCGCGCCGTACAGCAGGCCCCACTTGATGTTGGGCAGCGTGACGCGCCAGAAGATCTGCCAGCCATTGGCGCCAAGCGTCAGCGCGGCCTGCTCTTCCTCGCTGCCCTGCGCCTGCATCAGCGGGATCAGTTCGCGCGCCACGAACGGAAAGGTCACGAAAAGCGTGGCCAGGATGATGCCGGGCACGGCGTATACGATCTTGACGTCGTGCTCCTGTAGCCAGCCGCCCAGCCAGCCCTGCGTGCCGAACAGCAGGATGAACACCAGGCCGGCCACGACAGGCGACACCGAAAACGGCAGATCGATCAACGTGATCAGGAACTGCTTGCCCCGGAACTGGAACTTCGTGATGGCCCAGGCGGCGGCTACCCCGAACACCAGGTTCACCGGCAGCGCGATCGCCGCCACCAGCAAGGTCAGCCAAATTGCTGACAGCGCATCGGGTTCGACGATGGCCGCCAGGTACAACTCCCAGCCCTTCTTGAACGCCTCGGCGAACACCGCCGCCAACGGCACCAGCAGAAACAGCGTCAGGAATCCCAAGGCGATGAACAGCAGCACGCCGCGCACCCAGCGCGGCTCGGTCAGATGCGGCGGACGGTCCGATGCGCTCATGCGAGCCTCCCCTGGTTGCGGCGAGCCTGCCAGCCTTGCAGCAGATTGATGATGAACAACAGCGCGAACGACAGCACCAGCATCACCGTCGCGATGGCGGCGGCGCCGGCATAGTCGAACTGTTCGAGTTTGGAAATGATCAGCAGCGGCGTGATCTCGGACACCATGGGCATGTTGCCCGCGATGAAGACCACCGATCCGTATTCGCCCACCGCCCGCGCGAACGCCAGGGCGAAGCCCGTCATCAGCGCAGGCAGGATGGTCGGCAGCAGCACGCGGCGGATGGTTTGCCAGCGGCTGGCGCCCAGGCTGGCGGCGGCCTCCTCGATCTCGCGCTCGACGTCTTCCAGCACGGGCTGCACGGTACGCACCACGAACGGCACGCCGATGAAGATAAGCGCGATCACGATGCCCAGCGGGGTGAACGCCACTTTCAAGTCAAACCATTTTGACAACGGCGCGCCCAGCCAGCCTTTTTCGGAATACAGCGCGGTCAGCGCGATACCGGCCACGGCGGTCGGCAACGCGAACGGCAGGTCGACCAGCGCGTCCAGGATTTTCTTGCCGGGGAAGCGGTACCGCACCAGCACCCACGCCACCACGGTGCCGAACACCAGGTTCACCAGCGCGGCCAGCAACGACGCGCCGAAGGTCAGCTGATACGACGCCAGCACCCGAGGCGCCGTCACGGTGTCCCAGAACCCCTGCCATCCCAGCTCGGCGCTTCTCAAGGGCAGCGCGGCCAGCGGGATCAACACCAGCACACTCAGGTACAGCACCGCGTATCCCATGGAAATGCCGAACCCGGGTAGCACGCCGGGGCTGTTGCGCCGAACGGCAAAAGGCGCTTGCGCGCCGTTTGCCGCCGGGTTCGAGGCTGTAGTCATGACCATCGTCCGCTCGTTGTCCGTTTATTTCTTCTGCGGCAGATAGATCTGATCGAACGTACCGCCGTCGCTGAAGTGGTCCTTCTGCGCCTTGCGCCAGCCGCCGAAGATCTTGTCGTCGATGGTGACGAGCTTGACCTTGGGAAACTTGCTTTCGTACTTGGCGGCCACCGTCTTGTCGATCGGGCGGTAGTAGTTCTTCGCGATGATCTCCTGCGCGGCGGGCGTGTACAGGAATTCCAGGTAGGCCTGCGCCGCGGCACGTGTTCCCTTCTTGTCCACGATCTTGTCCACGATCGCGATCGGCGGCTCGGCCAGGATCGACAGCGACGGCACCACGATGTCGAACTTGTCAGGCCCCAGTTCTTCAAGCGCCAGGAACGCTTCGTTCTCCCAGGCCAGCAGCACATCGCCCACACCGCGCTCGACAAAGGTGGTGGTGGCGCCGCGGGCGCCGGTGTCCAGCACCGGCACGTGCTTGAGCAGGTCGCCCACATAGGCGCGCGCCTTCTCTTCGCTGCCGCCGTTCTTCTCCAGCGCATAGGCCCACGCGGCCAGGTAGTTCCAGCGCGCGCCGCCCGACGTCTTCGGGTTCGGGGTAATGACCTGGACGCCGTCCTTCACCAGGTCGTCCCAGTCCTTGATGGCCTTGGGGTTGCCCTTGCGCACCAGGAAGACAATGGTGGAGGTATAGGGCGAGCTGTTTTGCGGCAGGCGGCTCTGCCAGTTCGCGGGCAGCAGGCCGCGGTCGGCGATGGCGTCGATGTCGTAGGCCAGCGCCAGCGTCACCACGTCGGCTTCCAGGCCGTCGATGACAGAGCGCGCCTGGCGGCCGGAGCCGCCGTGCGATTGGCGGATCGTCAGGTCGACGTTGGCCTTGTCCTTGTATTGCTTGATGAAGGCGTCGTCGATGGCGCGGTACAGCTCGCGCGTCGGGTCGTACGAGACGTTCAGCAGCGTCTGCTTTTGCTGAGCCTGCGCCGGCGCGACCGCCGCCAGCGAAAATGTCACCGCCGCCAACGCGGCCAACCAACCGGCTTTCCCGAAAGACATCCCTTGCTCCCTGTATTTGGCAATATGGAAGCAAGTGTGCTGGCTAGCCATTCTGAACGGAACGAATCATTTTTTGATTGCTCATCGCTCCCAGACATATAGGATCCGTGTCCCAACAATGAAAAACCGCCGCGTTTCCCTATGGAAAGGCGGCGGTTCTGGCGGCGGTGGAACGCCTGCGGAATGCGGAGGCTACCCCCCGGATTCCGAATTTACTTATTCGGCTGGGGCGTAATGCGCAGATACGGACGCACGGCCTTGTAGCCCTTGGGGAATTTCTGCTTGATCACCGCTTCGTCCTGCAAGGACGGCACGATGATCACATCATCGCCGTCTTCCCAGTTGACCGGGGTGGCCACGCTGTGGCTGTCGGTCAATTGCAGCGAATCAATGACACGCAGGATTTCGTTGAAGTTGCGGCCGGTGCTGGCCGGATACGTGATGATCAGGCGCACCTTTTTATTGGGGTCGACGATGAACACCGAACGCACCGTCAGCGTGGCGTTGGCGTTCGGGTGGATCATGTCGTACAGCTCGGACACCTTGCGATCCTTGTCGGCCAGGATCGGGAAGTTGACCTTGGTCGATTGCGTGTCGTTGATGTCCTCGATCCACTTGGAATGGGAATCGGCGCCGTCCACCGACAGCGCCAGCACCTTCACGTTGCGCTTGGCGAATTCGTCCGCCAGCTTGGCGGTGTAGCCGAGTTCGGTCGTGCACACGGGCGTGAAGTCGGCCGGATGCGAAAAGAGCACCCCCCAGCTGTTGCCCAGATACTCGTGGAAGCGGATAGGGCCAGCCGAGGATTCCTGTTCGAAATCAGGGGCGGTATCGCCCAGACGTAGATGACTCATGGTGTCTCCTGTATGCGGATTCAGTGGGGGACCGGCGGCCCGCGACCGCTGCCACCGGGGAAGTCGTTCCATGCGGAGATTACCGCGGGTAAAACGATTCTTCCATCAAACCTTTGGCTGGGGAAATACGCAAGCCATATAACCTTATGCAATATCTGCAGCGGCGCCGCATGCCTCTGCGACCACTCCGGCCCGCACCGCCGCGGACAACGCCAACGCGCGCGGCAGGATGTGCGCGGCATAGAACAATCCCGTCGCGATTTTCGATTTGTGGAACGGGTCGGTGGACCCCGCGGCCAGGTGTTTGCGGCACACCAGCACCGCGCGTGCCATCTGCCAGCCGCCATGCACCACGCCGGCCAGCATCAGATACGGAACGCTGCTGGAGTAGACCGCCCGGATGTTGGCGGCCGACTGCTCCAGGATGAAGCCCACGCCCGCCTCGTACGCCTGGATGGCGCCATCCAGGTTGTCGCGCAGCAGCCGCAGCGCATCGCGTTCCGCTGCGGCGGCGCGCGTGGATTCCGCTTCCACGGCGCGCAGCGTCTCGCGCATGGCGGCGATGGCCGCATAGGCGGTGGCGCCGCCGTCACGCTGCGTCTTGCGGCTGACCAGATCGTTGGCCTGGATCGCGGTGGTGCCTTCATAGATGGGCAGGATGCGGGCGTCGCGGTAGAACTGCGCCGCGCCGGTTTCCTCGATGAATCCCATGCCGCCGTGCACCTGCACGCCCAGTGACGCAACCTCTACCGCGGTCTCGGTCGAGAAGCCCTTCACGATCGGCACCATGTATTCGTAGAACGCGCGGTTGCGCGAACGCTGTTCGGGATCGGGATGGTGCGTGCCCTTGTCGTGCGCCGCCGCCGTCACGTAGGACACCGCGCGGGCGGCCTCCGTCAACGATTTCATGGTCAGCAGCATGCGTTGCACATCGGGATGCCGCACAATCGCCACCGGCCCCGCCGACCCTTCCACCGCGCGTCCCTGCACGCGTTCGCGCGCATACGCCAGCGCATGCTGGTAGGCGCGTTCGGACACGCCGATGCCTTGCTGCCCCACGGCATAGCGCGCGGCGTTCATCATGATGAACATGTATTCCAGGCCACGGTTCAATTCACCGACCAGATAGCCCACGGCGCCCTCGCCCACTTCGCCCTTGCCGGCGCCGTACAGCAGCACCGCCGTGGGGCTGCCGTGGATACCCAACTTGTGCTCCAGCGAGGCGCACCAGACATCATTGCGCTTGCCCAGGCTGCCGTCGGGCTCGACCATGAACTTCGGCACGATGAAAAGCGAAATCCCCTTCACGCCCGCTGGCGCGTCCGGGGTGCGAGCCAGCACCAGATGGATGATGTTCTCGGCCAGGTCGTGCTCGCCATAGGTAATGAAGATCTTCTGGCCCGACAGGCGGAAGCTGCCGTCGTCCTGCCGGACGGCGCGCGTGGCGACCTGGGCCAGGTCCGACCCGGCCTGCGGCTCGGTCAGGTTCATGGTGCCGGTCCACTTGCCGCTGATCAGGTTGGGGACGTATTGCTTGCGCTGCGCCTCCGACCCCACGGTCAGCACGGCTTCGATCACGCCGTCCGTCAACATCGGGCATAAAGAGAAGGCCAGACTGGCCGCCTGGATGTTCTCTCCGGGCGCCGCGGCGACCAGTTTGGGCAGGCCTTGCCCGCCCCATGCCTGCGGATGCTGCAAGCCTTGCCAGCCCCCCGCCGCATAATCCTTGAAACCCTGGGCGTAGCCCGGCGTGGTCGTTACCTGCCCATCCTTCCAGACCGGCGGCTGCGTGTCACCGGGCACGTTCAAGGGGGCCACCGCCTGCTCCACGAAGCGCCCGTTCTCTTCCAGGATGGCGTCCACGAGGTCGGGCGTGACGTCACCGAATCCGGGAAGTTTCAGGATATCGTCCAGTCCGGCCAGTTCCTTCAGGGCGAAGCGGAAGTCCTGCAGCGGGGTTACGTAAGGCATGGTGTCTCCGTGTGCAACGGACCCCGAGGCGCGGAGCGCCTCGGGGTCGGATGCGTTTCTTGATACGCGCGTCTGATTGCGCGCGTCGGGATGCGTCAAGCGCCGCATCATCCGGCGGATAGCCGGACGGGCGCTAACTCAGATGGTACGCCAATGACACAATGATCGGCCCCAGCACCGGCAGCAGCACATTGGCAATGGCATAGGTCACGGTGTAACCCAATAGCGGCACGGAGCTGCCGCTGGCCCCCAAGATAGCGCTGATCGCGGGCGTGCTGACGTGCTGCCCGGCAATGGCGCCCACCAGCAGCGGCCCCTCGATCTTCAGGATCTTGTGGCCCACCCACAGCGACAGGCAGGCCGGCCCTAGCGACACCAGCAGCCCGATCAGGGGTAGCACGGCGCCGTGTTCGCGGATCAGCGAAATGGCCTCGGGCCCCGCGGACAAGCCCACGCAGGCCACGAATACCGCCAGGCCCAGATCTTTCAGCAGTTGCACCGCATGGTCCGGCATATGGCCGATGGCGGGCCGCTTGGCATTGATCCAGCCGCAGACCAGGCCGCTGACCAGGGCGCCGCCCCCGCTGCCCAGCGACACCGGAATGCCCCACAAGCGGGCGCTCAGGGCACCGATCATCAGGCCAACAAGGATGCCGAACGCCAGGAACACCAGATCGGTCACGCCGCTGCGGCGCAATTCGTTGCCCAACGCGGCGCCGGCTTGTGACAACTCCGGTTCGGTGCCCACCAAGGTCACCAGATCGCCGTATTGAACGACGGTAGCCGGCGTCAGGGGCAGCACATGGCCGGACCGCACGATGGATTGAACGAACACGCCGCGCGCGCGCCGGGCGCCGGGCCGTTTGCCCAATTCGGCCAGGGTGTGCCCGTTGATCGCCTTCTTGCTGACGATGATGGCCAGTTCACTCAGTTGCAGGTCCTCCGCATGCGCTTCAGGCAACTGGATTTCAGGGCCGACCACTGAACCGGCGCGCAACGCGAAGCGGCGCAGACCCAGCACCACCACGATGTCGCCCGTGGCCAGGATGTCTTCCGGCGTGGCGTCGACCGCCTCGCCGTTGCGCAGGATGCGGCTGATCACCGTCCGCCCGCCCAATTGCGCCTCGACGTCGGCCACGCTCATGCCGTTGGCGTCCTTCACCACATGGGCACGCCCCACCAGCCTTGGCAACGTGGGCAGATTGATGTCTTCCTCGTCGCCCGACGCCACGCCCAGCTTTTCCTCCAAGGCCTTGGAGGCCTCGCGCAGATTGATGCGCAACAGCGCTGGCGCGACTTGGCTGGTGAAGAAGACGATGCTGATCAGTCCCACCAGATAGGTCAGCGTGTAGGCCGTGGCGATGTTGGCCTCCATGCGCTGCACCTCGGCATCCGGCAGTCCCAGGTGCTTGAGCGCCTCGGCAGCCGTGCCCACCACGGCGGATTCCGTGGCCGCCCCCGCCGCCAGGCCAGCCGCCGTGCCGGCGTCCAGGCCGAACAGGGGCACGGCCGCCAGCACGATCGTCAGCACCAACAGGGCCTCGATGATCGGCAGCACGATGTAGCGCAGGCTGGACCGATTGAGGTTGGCGAAGAACTGCGGGCCACCGGAGTAGCCCATGGCAAAAATGAACAAAGCGAACGCAACCTCTTTCAGGTCGCCACGCATCTGGCAACCCGTCTGGCCGATCAGCAAGGCGACGATGAGCGTTCCGCACACCCCACCCAGCTGGATCGGCCCGACCTTCAGTTTGCCGATCAGATATCCCAAACCCACCGTGACGAACAACACCGCGATGGGGACGTTATTGAAAAATCCGACCGAGCACGTCATAGCTCATCTCGCGTGTGGTTGCCTACTTGCGGGCGGTGGCCTTCTTGGCGGATTTGGCCGCCGTGTCCGCTTGCTTGACCGCTTTCTTCACGGCTTTCTTCACCGCCGTCTTGGCGACCTTCTTCGTGGCCGTCTTTGCCACGCGCTTGGCCGCGCCCGCTTTCACCGTCTGGCCCTTGCCGGCAGTCGGACCCGAACGCACCAGTTCGGACGCCTTCCATGCCTCGACGTATTCGGTCGCGCACTCCACCATGTACTTGCCGATCTTGGCGTAATCGGCATCGTCAAGGTTGGCCAGCGAGATGCGGATGGACCACGGCGGGCCGCCGAAGCCGCCGCCATCCATCAAGACCACACCGGATTTTTCGGCCAGGCGGAACAGGAAGTCCACCGGCTCGTAGTTCGATGTCATGTACTTGCAGAAGGCGTCGCCATACATGACCTTGGCCCACACCATGAAGTCCAGCTCCACGTAATACCAGGCGCGCATGGGATCTTCCGGCGGCAACGGAATACCCAGGCCGCTCCACAGCGAGTCGCGGCGCGCACGCACGATCTGCATCGTCAGGTGCTTGTAGGCGTCTTTCAGATCCAGCAGGTGAGACAGCGCAAAAAAGCACATCTGCACCTGCTGCGGCAAGGACAGGCCGGCCGTGTGGTTCAGCGCCACGTTGCGGCTGTCAGCCACCATGCGGTCGATGAACTTCAGCTTTTCGGGCTCCATCGTCATGGCGCCGTAGCGCTTGTTCAGACGCTGCTTCCACGCCGCGGGCAGTTCGGCGATGCGCCGGTCCATGGTGTTTTTCTCGTGCGTGGCGATCACGCCCAGACGCCAGCCCGTGCAACCGAAGTTCTTGGAAAAGGAATAGACGCAGATGGTGTTGTGCGGCACTTCGGCCATCAACGAGCGGAAGTTCGGCACGAAGGTGCCGTACACATCGTCCGTGACCAGCACCAGATCGGGATTCTTGCGGATCAAGCGCACGATCTGCTTCATCTCGACCGGGCTGAACGCAACCGACGGCGGATTGCTGGGGTTCACCGTCACGGCGAGCTTGATCTTCGGATTCTCCAGCTTGGCGATTTCGGAGGCGGGATAGTGCCAGTCGTGCGTGCCGTCGGCCCGCAGGCTGCTGGCGTTGATGGCGACGATCTTGAACTGGAAACGCTCAAGGTGCGCGATTTCGATATACGGCGTGAAGGTCGGCAGGAACAGCGCAATCGTGTCGCCCTGCTTCAACAGGCCGTTCTGCATCATCGAATCGAAGATGTAGCACATGGCGGCGGTGCCGCCTTCAACCGGGAACAAATCGAACTTGCCCTTGGGCGGCCGGCCATCGCACATTTCCTTGATCAGGTAGTCATGCACGATCTGTTCGGTATGCACCAGCGCGCGCGGCGGCACGGGATAGTTGTCCCCGATGATGCTGTCGCTCAGTTCGTGGATCCATTCATCCGGATCGAAACCCTTGATCTTGACGCCGTATTCAAGCACTCCCACCAGGAAGTCGTAGCCCTCCTCGCCCTTGTGCTTGGACAGGAATTTACGCAAGCGGTCGGCGCAACCTTTCTTTGCCGGCATGCCCGCCAGGATGGCATCGTCGCGCACGCGGCGCGCCTCTTTCATGGCGAACTGGCCCATCAGGAAGAAGGCGTCGCGCGGCTCGGTGGCGATCCAGTTCGGGTTGCCCCGGCCCGCGTTCAACATGGTCAAGGCGGCCGTCTGCTGATTTTCCTTGGCCAACGTAATCAGATAATCCTTCAGTTCAAACGGCGACAGCTGTTCAAGGTCGCGTTGACGCGAGCGGGTCGTCTTCAGGGTGGAAGCCAAACTGACGGTGAGAGGCGCGGTGGAAGCCATTATTCAGTACTCCTGGGTTGCGTATTGACAATCGCTGGCAGGGGCGGCGCGAGCGGGCACGCCCGCAGCCCCGAGGTGCTGCCCGCAAGCCTGAAGCAGGCTTGCGGGGCGTCCCACTAGGTCATCAGCATGACAATGACAATGCCCCAGATGATGAGCAGGGTATTGCCGATTGCATAGGGCACCGTGTAGCCCAGGGCGGGCACCTGGCTCTTGGCCGTCTCGGTGATCTGGCCGATCGCAGCCGTCGTGGTGCGGGCACCAGCGCAAACGCCCAGCACGATGGCAGGATGGAATTTGAAGACATATCGGGCGATGAACACGCCCAGGATCATTGGCACGCTGGTGGCAATGATGCCGGCCACGAACAGCTTGGCGCCCAATTGCTGGAAGCCCTGCACGAAGCCCGGCCCGGACGTGATGCCGACCACCGCCACGAACGCCGTCAGCCCCACCGACGTCAGGAACCAATGCACCGGTTCCGGCACGCGGCCGAAGGTGGGATGCACGGACCGCAGATAACCGAAAATCAGGCCCGATATCAGCGCGCCGCCAGAAGTCGACAAGGTGATGGGAACGCCGCTGACCGTCAGCACCAGCGAACCGAACAGCCCGCCCAGCAAAATACCGAAGCCGACGAACACCATGTCGGTCTGCTCGGTCGCGCGGTCCACATATCCCAGCTTGCCCACGACGCGCTCAACGTCACGCTTGGCGCCCAGCACAAACAAGCGGTCGCCGCGGTCCAGCTTCAACCCCCAATTGACCGGCATCTCGTGGCCGCCGCGCACAACCTTGCGCAGGAACACGCCTCGTCCCAGCTGACGCACGGTTTCGTTTTCGGCCAGTTCCTTAAGCGTCTTGCCGGCCACGTTCTTGTTGGTCAGCACCACCTCGACGATCTCCGCGGGCAGGTTGATGACGTCCTTATCCTCGACTTCATTGCCGATGATGCCGCCTGCCTGCAAGACCAGTGCGTCGTGGCGCCCCGTCACGCCCAGCACGTCGCCCGCCTGCAGCACCGTGCTGGAGTCGTTATCGATGATCTGGTCGCCCCGGCGGATACGCTCCACAAACACGCGAGCGTCGACGAAGCGCGCTTCCAGATCGCCCACCGTCTTGCCCACCAGGTCGGTGTGATCCAGCTTATAGGCGCGCGCCGTGAACTTGCGGTAGCCGGACAGTTCCATGGAATCGCTGCCGCCGGACATCTTGGCTTCGTATTCCTTGCACTCTTTGACGATGTCCACGCCCATCAGCTTGGGGCCCAGCGAGGCCAGCAACCAGGCGCTGCCGACCGTGCCGAAGATGTAGCAGACCGCGTAGGCCACCGGGATGCTGTCGATCCACTTCTTCTTGGTCGCGGCATCCACGCCCAGGCCGTTGATCGTGTCCGTCGCCACGCCCATCACCGCTGAAATGGTTTGCGCACCGGCCAGCAATCCCGCTCCGGTACCGGCGTCAAATCCGAATCCGACGGCGGTGGCCCAGGTGACCAGCAAGCAGATAACGCAGATGATGACTGCGAATATGACCTGGGGAAGGCCATCGCTTTTCATGCCGCGGAAGAATTGTGGTCCGACGCCGTAGCCTAGACCGAAGAGGAAGAGCAGGAAGAACACCTGCTTGAGAATCGGGGCGATGGTGATGTCGAGTTGCCCGACCAGCACGCCCACCAGCAAAGTACCTGTTACCGCGCCTAGATTAAAACCGAAGATCTTTTTGGCGCCGATCCAATAACCCAATCCCAGGGTCAGGAAGATCGCTAATTCTGGGTACTTCCGCAATGTGTCAAAGAACCATTCCATCCCGAATCTCCTTCGTTCTGTACAGGTCGAGCACGTGCGCGAACAATCCTGCTGCGCGCGGAACACATTATCAGAATCTTTCAGAAAATCAAAAGAAATACTAAAGCCATGACAAATGGATGCAGATTATCCGGTCAAAAAAAAACCGCAGGCGGATGCCTGCGGTTTTTGATATCGCACGACCGGGCGTTTTACAACGCGCTGGTCAGTTCAGGCACGACCTGGAACAAATCACCCACCAGGCCATAATCCGCCACCCCGAAAATCGGGGCTTCGGCATCTTTATTGATGGCGACGATAACCTTGGAATCCTTCATGCCGGCCAAGTGCTGGATGGCGCCGGAAATACCGACGGCCACGTACAACTGCGGCGCAACAATTTTGCCGGTCTGGCCAACCTGCCAGTCGTTCGGGGCATAACCGGCATCAACGGCGGCGCGCGACGCACCCAATGCCGCGCCCAGCTTGTCGGCCAGCGGATCCAGGATCTTGAAGTTCTCGGCGCTGCCCAACCCACGGCCGCCCGACACCACCACGCGAGCGCCAGCCAGTTCGGGGCGATCGCTCTTGGCGACTTCGCGGCCCACGAACGTGGACAGGCCCGAATCAGCCACGGCAGCCACGTCTTCCACGGCCGCCGAACCCCCTTGCGCGGCGACGGCATCAAAGCCCGTCGTGCGCACGGTGATGACCTTCACGGCGTCGGCCGATTGCACGGTGGCAATGGCGTTGCCCGCGTAGATGGGGCGCAGGAACGTGTCGGCGGATTCCACGCCGATGATGTCGGAAATCTGCGCGACGTCGAGCTTGGCGGCTACGCGCGGCGCCACGTTCTTGCCCGACGCAGTGGCGGGGAACAGGATGTGGCTGTAGTTGGAAGCCACGGCCAGCACCTGCGCCGCGACGTTTTCCGCCAGGCCGTCGGCCAATTGCGGCGCATCGGCCAGCAAGACCTTGGCCACGCCTGCGGCGGCGGCAGCCTGGTCGGCCACGGCGCGCGCGTTGGCGCCGGCCACCAGCACGTGCACGTCGCCTCCGATCTTGGCGGCGGCGGCGACGGCGTTCAGGGTTGCGCCCTTCAACTGGGCGTTATCGTGTTCGGCAATAACCAGCGTCGTCATGTTCAGACCACCTTCGCTTCGTTCTTGAGTTTGTCCACCAGGGCTGCAACGTCCGCCACCTTGATGCCGGCCTTGCGGGCGGGCGGTTCGCTGACTTTCAGCGTCTTCAGGCGCGGAGCCGCATCAACGCCCAATTCTTCGGGCGTGACGGTGTCCAACTGCTTCTTCTTGGCCTTCATGATGTTCGGCAGCGTGACGTAACGCGGCTCGTTCAGGCGCAAGTCGGTGGTGACGATCGCCGGCAGCTTCAGCGTCAGCGTTTCCAGGCCGCCGTCCACTTCGCGCGTGACGGTGACCTTGCCATCAGCCAGTTCGACCTTGCTGGCGAACGTGGCTTGCGGCCAGTCCAGCAGCGCGGCCAACATCTGACCGGTCTGGTTGGCGTCGTCGTCGATGGCTTGCTTGCCCAGGATCACTAGTTGCGGCTGTTCCTTGTCGACCAGCGCCTTCAACAGCTTGGCGACGGCCAGCGGCTGCAGCTCGGCGTCGGTCTGGACCAGCACGCCGCGGTCGGCGCCGATGGCCATGGCGGTGCGCAGCGTCTCCTGGCATTGCGCAACGCCGCAAGAAACCGCCACGACTTCAGCGACGGCACCCTTTTCCTTCAGGCGGGTCGCTTCTTCGACGGCGATTTCGTCAAAGGGGTTCATGGACATCTTCACATTGGCGATATCCACGCCAGTCTGATCCGACTTGACTCGCACCTTGACGTTGTAGTCAACGACGCGCTTGACAGGTACCAACACCTTCATCCCGCTGCCTCCAAATGGAAATAATGACCCGGCGATGCGCCAGGATCGCATTGCACAATTTTTTCCTGATTCTACAGCTTCGCCAGCGCTCGTATATGCGCAACCACGCTGCGGCCCAAGGCCGACAAGTTGTAACCGCCCTCCAGCGTGCTGACGATCCGTCCCTGGCAGTGGCGCTCCGCCACGTCCACAAGCTGCTCGGTCATCCAGGCGTAGTCCGCCTCGACCAGTCCCATCTGGCCCATGTCGTCTTCCCGGTGCGCGTCGAAACCGGCCGACACCAGGATCAGTTCGGGGCGATGGGCCTCCAGCCGGGGCAGCCACGTGTCCGTCACGATCGCCTTGACCGCGGCGCCCGTCGTGTAAGCAGCCACGGGAACGTTCAACATGTTGGCGGCCGGGTGTTCCGTGCCGCTGTTTGGAAAGAAAGGGTGCTGGAAAAAGCTGCACATCAGCACGCGATCATCGCCCGCGAACACATCTTCGGTGCCATTGCCGTGATGCACGTCGAAGTCCACGATGGCCACGCGCGACAAACCGTGGAAATCCAGCGCATGGCGCGCCGCGATCGCCACATTGTTCAGAAAGCAGAATCCCATCGCTTGCGAGCGGCAGGCATGGTGCCCGGGCGGACGGACCGCGCAGAAGGCCGTGCGCGCCTCGCCGCCCATCACCGCATCCACCGCCGCCACGCCCGCGCCAGCCGCATATAGCGCGGCCTCGTAGGTGTGGGGATTCATCAGGGTGTCCGGATCTATCGGGTAATACCCTTGGTCCGGCGTATGTTCGCGCAAACTGTCCAGGTACTGGACAGTGTGCACGCGCAACAGGTCGTGACGCGACGCCTGAGGCGCCTGCCTGTCATCCAGATAGGGCATCAAGCCGCTGGCCAGAAGCTGGTCGGAAATGGCGTCCAGCCTCTGCGGGCTTTCGGGATGCCAACTGCCCATTTCATGCAAGCGGCATGCCGGGTGGGTAAGATACATGGTCTCCATAAGGAAGATTATGTTCATCTGTCGGCGATTACTGCAACTCGGAGCGCTCTCCGCCCTGTTGGCGGGCTGCTCCACCACCGCTCCCACTGCCCCGAATTCCCTTGCCACCCCATCCGTGGCCGCCTCTGGCAACACCGCCATTCGCATCGGACCTAGTACGCCGACACCAGGCTCCGAACTGCCGGACGACGCGCCCGCCACGCTGACCGCCACCGGCGCGTTGCGGCCGGAAGTGCGTACATTCGTGGAAGAACTGGCCGCCGAACGCAACCTGCCGCTGGACCCCATGGTGAAGGCGCTGGAGAGCTCGCGCTACAACGCCACCGTGTCGCGCCTGATTGCGCCCGCCCCACCCGGCAAGAAAATCTGGCGCAGCTGGCTGACGTACCGCTCGCGCTTTGTCGAGCCCAAGCGCATCGGCTGGGGCGTGGATTTCTACAACGAAAACCGCGACCTGCTTAATCAGGCCGCACAGCGTTTCGGTGTGCCCGCGCCCATCATCGCGTCGATCATCGGTGTCGAAACGCTGTATGGCCGCAACATGGGCAATTTCAGGGTGCTGGATGCGCTGGCCACCCTGGCCTTTGACTACCCCGATCCCAACAAGCCTGAACGCGCAACGATGTTCCGCGGCCAGTTGGGCGACTTCCTGACGCTAGTCATGAAAGACAAGCTGGAACTGGAAACGCGCGGCTCATACGCCGGCGCCATCGGCATGCCGCAGTTCATGCCGACCAGCATCATGCATTACGCGGTGGACGGCGACGACAACGGCCATATCGACCTGACGAACAACACCCAGGACGCCATCATGTCGGTTGGCAGCTTCCTGGCGC
This sequence comes from Achromobacter sp. MYb9, assembly GCF_002975275.1. GTDB lineage: Bacteria > Pseudomonadota > Gammaproteobacteria > Burkholderiales > Burkholderiaceae_B > Achromobacter. The sequence goes on from NZ_PCOQ01000001.1 coordinate 152,649, forward strand.
AGCACGGCTGGCAACGCGGCCTGCCCGTGTTCGCGCCGGTGATGCTGCCGGCCGATCCGACGGCGCTTGTTGATGGCGGCCTGGAACCCAAGCAAAGCTGGAGCACGTTGTCGGCCGCGGGCGCGCGCCTACAACCGGGCGCTTCCGTGACTGGCTGGGGCAGCCAGCCGCTGGGCGTGGTCGACTTGGTGGAAGAAGCGCGCGGCACGGCGCAGTACCGCGTGGGCACGCCCAACTTCTTTGCGCTGACGAAATACAACCGCAGCTATTTCTACGCCACGTCGGTCGCTGACCTGGCTGCTGAGATTGAAGCTCGCGTGAACCGCTGATCTTCTTGTCAGAAAAAAGCGGCGCCTGGGCGTGAGTCCAGGCGCCGCTTTTTCATAAGTACCGCCGAACGCCCCGGGCCGCCTCGCCCATGTTGGCCAACGGCCTCACACGGTGGCCACCGGCGTGACGGGCGAGCCCACCGCGCCCGGCAGATTCAGAGGCGGGGCTGTCAGCAAAAACCGGCTGCGGCCATTGGCTTGCAACCAGCGCGCAAGCTCGCCCAAATACCACATCTCGCCAATCGGCATGCCCAATTTGAAGATGCAATGATGATGCAGCGGCAACGCGGCGCAGCAGGCGTTGGGCTTTTGCGTGGGGTAGATCTCCAGCGCATGGTTGTCGGATGCCATCGCCGCCACTTTCGAATCCGAAATCCATTGCAGCAGCTTCTCATCGCTGCCATCCAGGCCGGCGCAAATCTCGTGCAGCGTATGCGTATCCGGCTCGCGGTTCTTCTCCAGCAAGGCGTCGCCGAACTCGGTATGGAACAGGACGATATCGCCCCGCTCGATCTCGATCCGGTCGCTTTCCAGAATACGCATCAGATCGTCATAGCCGACGGATTTCTGCGCCCGCCCGAAATGCCTGGCCAAGTCGATCATCACACCGCGGCTTTGCAAGCACGATTCAGCCAACTGAGTGATATCCAGTTTCTTCGCATTTGACGCCACCCCCTGCCCCAGATCGGTCTTGGCAAAACCGTTGTCTACGTCGTAGTCCACCGGGCCGATCACGTGATCATTGGGCCGGTAGCCGTTGTAGTAGACGCGTTCAGGCAGGCCATCGCCATTCGCATCGAACAACGCGCCTACATGCGCCAGGGAATCCCACTGCGTCGAGTACTGCAGGCTCATTTCAACAATATCGTCGCTCAGCACGTCCACGCACCCCGGACGCAGGCGCCCCAGCGGGAAATTCATGTACTGATCGCCGTCCCGCTCAGTTGGACGCAGCTTGGGCGGAAGACGCCTGACATTCACGCCGTTGCCGCCGGGATAGTCCAGCGGCAGCGACAGGCAGAAGCTCAGGCCCTGGCGAACTTCGCCTATGCCCATCAACACGTTCTCGGGAGTGATGTAATTCAGGCAACCGCGCTGATCGTCGGGCCCGAAGTCTCCCCAGTTCGATCCTTCGGGACGGTTCTTCCATCTCATGCGTCGCAACTCCTTGGCGTTGAAAGCGGATTGACATAAATTTATCACGTATAGGATACTAACATCATGGATGTGAAAACTGCTGCTCGAGTTCTGGATGTACTGAACCTCTTTGCCGAGGAGCAGAAGCCATTGCTGTACAGCGAAATCGCCACCCAGATGCAGATCCCGCTGTCCAGTTGCCATGGCTTGCTCAAGACCATGGTGGCCCGCGGCTATCTGTATGAAATCGGTAAGAAGCACGGCTATTACCCGACCCAAAAGCTGATCCACGTCGCCACGCTGATTTGCCGCAGCGACCCCTTGAATGCGGTCATCGAACCCGTGCTGGAGCGAGTCCGCGACCTGACCGGGGAAACCGCCCTGCTGGCCAAGCTGGCGGACGACAAGGTCGTCTACCTGATCGTGGCTGAATCCAAGCAGACGATCCGCTTCTCCCACCAGCCCGGCGGGTTCAAAGCCGTGCACGCCACCAGCTCAGGCAAGGCGCTGTTGTCCGTGCTGCCGTCGGAAGAACGCCAAAAATGGTTCAAAGCCTATAGCGGATTCACTGCGTTCACGGACAGCACTATCACCGCCCGCGATGCCTTTGATCGCGACCTGCAGGCAGGGGTCGCGCGGGGCTGGCAGCGTTCGGTCGGAGAAAACGTCGAAGACGTGATGTCCGTATCGCTCGGGTTCCGGGCCTATGAACAACCCTTTGCCATTGTGGTGGCCGGGCCCCTGGGCCGCATGCTGAAAAACGAAGCCACCACTGGAAAACAACTGGAAGAGGTCAAGGCGCTGCTGCATGCGGCCCTGCCCTCCGCCAACCTCACCTTTGTTGGAGAAGACAGTAGATGAACAAACGCAGCTTTCTTGCCGCGGCATGCACGATGGTCACCACCGCCGGACTTCCGTTGGCCGCCGCGCAAGCGCAAGGCACCTATCCGGACAAACCGATACGCGTCATCATGCCCTGGGCGGCTGGCGGTCCGACCGATGTGGTGGGCCGTGTGGTCGCCGTGCAAATGGGGGAAATTCTGGGCCAGCCGCTGGTCATTGAAACCCGTGCGGGCGCCAGTGGCACGATCGGCGCGGCACAGGTCGCCCGAGCCCCCGCCGACGGCTACACGCTGCTGATGAATCCGTCCGTCCAGGGTATCTACCCCGCCCAGTTCAAGAACCTGAGTTTTGACCCGATCAAGGACTTCAGGATGGTAGGCGTGTTGGGCACGGTGCCAATGGTGGCTGTCGTCCCACCCACCTCCAAGTTCAAGACCTTTGCCGATCTGATCCAGCACGCCCGCGCGCAGCCGGGCACACTGACCTTCGCCTCCCCCGGGGTCGCCACGCTGCCGCACCTGGCCGGAGAACTGATCAATACGTCCACCAAGGCCTCCATCTCGCACGTTGGTTACCGCGGCAGCAGCCCGGCCCTGACCGATGTCGCAGGCGGCCATGTCGATCTGATGTACGCCCCGCTGGCGCCTGCGCTTCCGCTGATCCAGAGCGGCAAGGTTGTCCCGCTCGCCGTCACCACCAAAACGCGGCTGGCCGATCTTCCCAACGTGCCCACCATCGCCGAAACCGTGCTGCCTGACTTCGATATCGTTACGTGGTATGGCATGTGGGTGCCCAAGGATACGCCCGAGCCCATCATCGCCAAGCTCAACAAAGCCATGGTCGAGGCATCGAAATCATCGAAGGTCGTCGAAGCCCTGAAATCGCAGGGCACGCTGCCCAGCACGATGGGCTACCAGGAAGCGGAAGCCTTCAATCTTGCGGAAAGCGCACGCTGGATCAAGGTCATGAAAGACGCCAACATTCAGCCTGAATAATGCAGGGCTGCCGCGCGGCGCTTGCGGCCGCATGGCAGCCGCGCAATAGAAACAGCCCGGCCCAGGAATAGTCTTTCCTGGGCCGGGCTGTTTGCTTCGGCGGCTCTTCAGGCGCCGAAAAAGCAGAGATCAGTTGAAGACGCCCGTGGACAGATAGCGGTCGCCACGGTCGCACACGATGAAAACGATGGTGGCGTCGTTGACGCGCTCGGCCACGCGCAAGGCGGCAACCAGGGCGCCAGCGGACGAAATGCCGCCAAAGATGCCCTCTTCCGCCGCCAGGCGGCGCGCCATCACCTCGGCTTCCGATTGCTCGATGGACTCGTAGGCGTCTACGCGGCTACGGTCGAAGATCTTCGGCAGATAGGCTTCGGGCCACTTCCGGATGCCGGGGATCTGGGAACCTTCGGCCGGCTGCGCGCCCACCACCTGCACCGCCGGATTGCGCGACTTCAGGTAGGTGGACACACCCATGATGGTGCCCGTCGTGCCCATCGCGCTGACAAAGTGCGTGATGCGGCCATCGGTCTGGTCCCAGAGCTCGGGACCGGTGGTTTCGACGTGCGCGCGGGGGTTGTCGGGGTTGGCGAACTGATCCAGCACCACGCCCCTGCCGTCCGCCTGCATCTCGGTGGCCAGGTCGCGGGCGTATTCCATGCCGCCCTTGTCGGCTGGCGTCAGGATCAATTCGGCGCCATAGGCCGCCATGGCCGCCCGGCGCTCCACCGACAGGTTGTCCGGCATGATCAGGATCATGCGGTAGCCCTTCATCGCGGCGGCCATGGCCAGCGCGATGCCGGTGTTGCCACTGGTGGCTTCGATCAGGGTATCGCCCGGCTTGATGTCGCCGCGCGCTTCCGCATGCTTGATCATCGACAAGGCCGGACGGTCCTTCACGGAGCCGGCGGGATTGTTGCCTTCCAGCTTGGCCAGGATGACGTTGCCACGCGCGTCGCCCGCGGCACCGGGAATGCGCTGCAAACGCACCAGCGGCGTATTGCCGACGGTCTGCTCGATAGTGGGGTAGGTAGTAGTCATGCGGACGATAATAACTCCGCCCGGCGGCGGACGCGGCCAAAAGCCGCGCTCCCGCCAGGGGTTCCCCCGTCAGGCGGCGGCCGTTCAAGGCCGGGGCGTCGCCTTTGCCTTCAAGGTGGCCGGTCCGGATGCGGGTTTGGTTACCGCTTTGGCTCCCGGTTTGGGTTCCGACCTGGCTGCCGGTTTGTCTCCCGGCTTGGCGGATGGCGCTGCCGTTGCCGCCGGGCCGCCGGCCCCAATCTGCAAACCGGCCGATTCCAGGGCCTGCGCCTTTTTCAGGCCGATGCCCCGCACGCGCTCCGCCAGGTCTTCGAATGAATCGAACTTGCCGCCGCGGTCACGCTCGCCCACGATGATCTCGGCGGTGCGCGGACCGATGCCGCGGATGCCTTCAAGTTGTTGAGCGCTGGCCTGGTTGACATCCAACGCGTGGGCTGGCGCCGCCGCCACGCCAAGCCCCGCCGTCACCAGCAGCACGCCCAATGTCCGGCGCAGGCCGCGCGGGATGCGCCGGGGAAACGCGGATCGCCCCGGCCGGCAAGGCAGGGGCCCTGCCGGGCAGGCGCCATGCGCGGCGGGCGAGGACGGATACAGTGGATTCATAAGGGTCTCCGGATGGAACGGACGCAACGGCTGTCGCGCCACCCTTGAATCATGGCCAACCGGCCCTCTGCCCGGTGGTTCGGTGAACGGAAAGATCCACCTCGGCAACTACGGGGAGGCAAATACGGAGAGAAAAAAAAACCACCGGAGCGGTGGTTTTTCTATCCGGGGCAACGCGGTGCCAGGGCCGCGCCGGCCATGCCGCTCTTAACGGCGCGCGCGCCAGTAGCGCACGTACTCGGCCACGCCCGTCTGCACGTCGCGCATCGGCGCGTGGAAACCGGCCGCGCGCAGTTGCGTCACATCCGCCTGCGTGTAGCTCTGGTAGCGGCCTTTGAGGTCATCGGGGAACGGGATATAGCGGATAAGGTCCAGTTCCACCAATTGAGCCAGCGTCAGCTCCGCTTCGCCGCGCTCGGCGCGCAGGGTATTGACCACCGCCGCCGCCACGTCGTTGAACGGCTGGGCACGCCCCGTGCCGCAATTGAAGATGCCCGACTGTTCCGGGTGGTCCAGGAAGTGCAGATTCACGGCCACCACGTCTTCGACCGAGATGAAGTCGCGGCTCTGTCCGCCGTCCACGTAGCCGTCCCAACCCGCGAACAGGCGCACATGGCCATGCTCCAGGAACTGGTTCATGTTGTGGAACGCCACCGAGGCCATGCGCCCCTTGTGCTGCTCGTGCGGCCCATAGACGTTGAAATAGCGCAGCCCCACGACTTGCGCCGTCAGGCTGTCCATGCGCTGGCGCAACACCTGGTCGAACAGCAGCTTGGAATAACCGTAGACGTTCAAGGGGCCTTCGTTATCGGGATGCTCGACGTAGATGGACGAGCCGCCGTACACGGCCGCCGACGAGGCATACAGGAACGGAATGCGCCGCGCCTGGCAGAACTCGAACAACTCCAGCGTGACCCGGTAGTTGTTGTCCATCATGTAGCGGCCATTGCGCTCGGTCGTGTCCGAGCACGCGCCCTGATGCAGCACGGCACGCACCCCAGGCAAGCTGCCGTCGGCCACCCGGCGGCGGAAATCGTCCTTGTCCATGTACTCGGCGATCTGGCAATCGACCAGGTTGACGAACTTGTCGCCTTCGGTCAGATCATCCACCGCGATGATGTCCTGGATGCCACGGCGGTTCAGCCCGCGCACCAGATTGCTGCCAATGAAGCCTGCGGCTCCGGTTACGACGATCATGAGGGTTCTCCTGCCAGTTCGGCTGCAGTGACGACGGACGTGCCAAGTTTGCCCACGGCGATGCCGCCGGCCTTGTTGGCCCAGCCCATCGCCTCGGCCCACGGCAAGCCGATGGCGCGCGAGACCGCCAGCGTCGCCAGCACGGTGTCGCCCGCCCCAGACACGTCGAACACTTCGTGTGCTTGCGCATCGATGTGGTCCCGTCCCGTGTCGGTAAACAACGTCATGCCCTGCTCGGAACGCGTCACAAGCAAGGCTTCCAGGTCCAGGTCGGCGCGCAAGCGCTGCGCCCGATCCGTGAGTTCGGCCTCGGAATTCCAGCGGCCCACGGCCTGCTGCATTTCCGAGCGGTTCGGCGTGACCAGCGTCGCGCCGCGATAGCGCGCGTAGTCGTCGCCTTTGGGATCCACCAGCACCGGTATGCCGGCATGGCGCGCCATGGCCAGTAGCGACTCGACGCGGGTCAGCACGCCTTTGGCATAGTCGGACAGCACGACGATGTCGTGGTTGGCCAGATGGCGGGCCAACGCGGCGTCCACGCGATCCAGCGCGGCCTGCTCCGGGTGCTGTTCGAAATCCACGCGCAGCAACTGCTGCTGGCGGCCCAGCACGCGCATCTTCAGCGTGGTGTGCAGCGATGGATCGGCGATCAGGTCGGCATGAATGCCTGCCTCGGCGGACAGGCGGCGGATGCTGTCGCCCGCCTCGTCCTCGCCCAACACGCCAACCAGCGTCACCTGGCCGCCCAGCGCCGCGACGTTGCGGGCCACGTTGGCGGCGCCGCCCAAACGGTCTTCGCGGCGCGCCACGCGCACCACGGGCACCGGCGCTTCCGGCGAAATACGTTCGACTTCACCAAACCAATAACGGTCCAGCATCACGTCGCCAACCACAAGAACGCGGCTACGCGAAATAGCTTCGGCGGGGAAAGGCTTCATTCAAGTTCTTCCAAACGGCGCGGCGCATAGGTTTCCCAGGCATTGCAGCCGGGACATTGCCAGTAAAAACGACGCGCTTGAAAACCGCAACTGCGGCACGCATAGCGGTCCAGCCGTTGCGTATGCTTGTGGATCAGACTGCGCAGCAGCGTCAAGTCGGCGCCGGGCACCGGCCCCTGTTCCGTAACGCCGGCTTCCGGGCTGGCCAATTCGGCTTCCAGGAGGCGGTCCAGGCCCAACAGGGACGGATGGCTGCGCAGCGCGCCGCGCGCGAATGCCCAGGCAACAGCCGAACCTTGCTGAACGCGGAGTTCGCGGAACACCACGTTGAACAGGTCCAGCGACGCATGACGCTGATATTGCTTCTGCAGGAATTCCAGCCCGGCTTCGACCTGACCGGCCGCGCGATAGTTCGCCAGCAACTGTTCGGCCACCAAGCCGGCGTACTCCGGCGCGTCGGTCATGACCGACTCCAGATACAGCCGCTCGCGCTTGGGATCCTGTTCCATCAGGGCCAGGCGCGCGCGCAGCATGGCGGTGCGCACCATCGCGCCCTTGCTCAGCGACGCGTCGGTCATCGAGAGGGCATGATCGGCGGCATCAAGCGCCTTGTGCGCGGCATCGACGTCGGCGGGCTTGGCGGTCAGGGCGGTCTGCGCCTGCTCGCAGTAGTAATGCACGATCTGCGGCACCGGCTCGTCGACCAGGCCTTGCAGCGTCTTGACGGCTTCAATCGCGCGCGGCCAATCGTGTTCGGATTCAAAGATGCGGATCAGTGAGCGCAGGGCCGGCAGCGCATAGCGCGTGTCCTTGAGCTGTTCAAATCCGCTTTCCGCGCGGTCCAGCATGCCGGCCTTGAGAAAGTCCTGCGCCAGCTCATGCTGCGCGTGTTCGCGCTCGGCGGCCGGCAGGTCGGACCGGCTCAGCAGGCTTTGATGCACGCGGATGGCACGTTCCATTTCGCCGCGGCGGCGGAAAAGGCTGCCCAGCGCGAAGTGCAGCTCGGTCGTCTCGGGGTCCAGCTTGGCGACTTCGACGAACGCGTCGATTGCGCGGTCCGGCTGTTCGTTCAGCAGGAAGTTCAGCCCCCGGAAATACGAGTCGGGCAGGGTCCGGGTTTCCCGAAGCATCTGCCGAATATCGAAGCGCGCGGCCAGCCAGCCGAGCGCAAACAATACCGGCACGAAAATCAACCACCAAGGTTCAAAATCCACTGTTCGGGCTCTTGCGGTAATTCAGTGCGAAAAGGGGGACGTGCGGCGGACGGCGCGCCGTCACAGCGGCGACATCGGCGCAACGGCTTCCGGCGGCACGACGGGGGTGGTGCCATTGACGGCGGCCTGGACACGGTCCAGTTCGCGGCGCAAGCGCATGGCTTCACGGCGGCGGCGCATGGCGGCAGGCACGGTCAGCAACAGGCCGAACAGGGCGCCGGCAACGAATACCACCAGCATCACGACGATCAACGGCACATCTTGCACGACGTAGTCCGCGTAGAACTTCACGGCAACCGGATCGGTGTTCTTCAAGGCGAACATCAATACCGCAATAAACACGAGCAATCGCAGGGCCCAGACGAGATAGCGCATGACGCATGCTCCAGAGAATTCAAGACTGTCAATTGTAAGCGACGCCGCAAAGCAGCAAGAAAAAAAATCCCGCGCGCCGCCCGGCCGACGCATTGGCGGCCGGAAAAAACAAAGCCCCTTGATTTCTCAAGGGGCCTGTTCTCGGTCCGATCTGCCCGTAGGCAGCCTTTACGCCGATCCGTCAGTGCATGGCGTGCAAGCTTGCCATGGACGGCATCGGTTCACTCGATCCAGAAGATTGAGCGTCCTCGTCATTGCCGCCGACCAGGTCTACCCGCTCGCGCAGTTCCTTGCCCGCCTTGAAGTGCGGCACCTGTTTACCAGGCACCAGCACTTGTTCGCCGGATTTCGGATTGCGACCGATTCGGGGAGACCGCTGCGACAACGAGAAGCTGCCAAAACCGCGGATCTCGATGCGCTGACCCGAGGCCAGGGCCTGGGTCATTGCATCCAGCACGGTCTTGACCGCGTAATCGGTGTCGCGGGCGGCCAGCTGAGGATAGCGGGCCGCCAAGGCGGCGATCAGCTCCGACTTGGTCACGAATTAACCGTCGTTGCGCTGTTGGTCCAGCTTGGCCTTCAGCAGCGCGCCGAGGTTGGTGGTGCCGGACGAAGCGCTGGCGTCGGACATGCGCTGGATCGTGTCGGCGGTCTCGGCGTTGTCACGGGCCTTGATCGACAGTTGGATCGAACGCGTCTTGCGGTCGATGTTGACGATCATGGCTTCGATGTTCTCGCCAGCGTTCAGAACGGTGGTGGCATCTTCAACGCGGCCCGAAGAGATCTCGGAAGCGCGCAGGTAGCCTTCAACGTCCACGGACAGCGTAACAACAGCGCCCTTGGCTTCGACGGACTTGATGGTGCCCGGAACAACGGCGCCCTTGTCAAACGTGGCGACGAAGTTGTTGAAGGGGTCGCCTTCCAGCTGCTTGATGCCCAGCGAGATGCGTTCCTTGTCGGTATCGATGCCCAGAACCACGGCTTCGATCTCGTCGCCCTTCTTGAAGTTGCGCACGGCTTCTTCGCCCGTTTCCGTCCAGGACAGGTCGGACAGGTGAACCAGGCCGTCGATGCCGCCAGGCAGGCCGACGAACACGCCGAAGTCGGTGATCGACTTGATGGCGCCACGGACCTTGTCGCCGCGCTTGAAGTTCGTAGCGAACTCTTCCCACGGGTTCTGACGGCACTGCTTCATGCCCAGCGAGATACGACGACGGTCTTCGTCGATTTCCAGGACCATGACTTCGACTTCTTCGCCCAGGGTAACAACCTTGCGCGGGTCGACGTTCTTGTTGGTCCAGTCCATTTCGGAGACGTGAACCAGGCCTTCGATGCCGGCTTCGACTTCGACGAACGCGCCGTAGTCGGTCAGGTTCGTGACCTTACCGAACAGGCGGGTGCCTTGCGGGTAGCGGCGAGCCAGGCCCACCCACGGATCTTCGCCCAGCTGCTTGACGCCCAGCGAGACGCGGCTCTTTTCCTGGTCGAACTTGAGGACCTTGGCTTCGACTTCTTGACCCACTTGCAGGACTTCGGACGGGTGACGCACGCGACGCCATGCCATGTCGGTGATGTGCAGCAGGCCGTCGATACCGCCCAGGTCAACGAACGCGCCGTAGTCGGTGATGTTCTTGACCACGCCCTTGACCACGGCACCTTCGTGCAGGGTTTCGAGCAGCTTTTGACGCTCTTCGCCCATGCTGGCTTCCAGCACCTGGCGACGCGACAGCACAACGTTGTTGCGCTTGCGGTCGAGCTTGATGACCTTGAATTCGAGGGTCTTGCCTTCGTACGGGGTGGTGTCCTTGACCGGACGCAGATCCACCAGCGAACCGGGCAGGAACGCGCGGATGCCGTTGGTCATGACGGTCAGGCCGCCCTTCACCTTGCCGGTGATGGTGCCGGTAACCAGTTCGCCGTTTTCCAGGGCCTTTTCCAGCTGCAGCCAGGCCGACAGGCGCTTGGCGCGGTCACGCGACAGGATGGTGTCGCCGTAGCCGTTTTCCAGGGAATCGATGGCCACCGAGACGAAATCGCCGGGTTGCACTTCGAGCTCGCCCTGGTCATTCAGGAACTCTTCCAGGGGGATCAGCGCTTCGGACTTCAGGCCGGCGTTGACGACGACGAAATTATGGTCGACGCGCACGACTTCGGCGCTGATGACCTCGCCGGACTTCATGTCCTGGCTCTTGAGGCTTTGTGCGAAAAGGTCGGCGAAGCTTTCGCCGCCGGTGGCGGTAGTGGAAACGGAAGACATGGGGTTGAAATCCATTGGGCCGAAATGGCCGTTAAGAACACACCGCAGCGGATTGCCCGCCACAGTGGAGTCAAAATACCTGCCTGCCGGTTTGCCCTGCGGGGTGTCCCGTGGGGGTTGCGCCTGGCTAGGACAGGGCCTAATCAAAAAATCAAAGTGGATCGGCTTGGCTCATCGCAGGCCTGGCACATCGCATCAGAGTGGGGCTTGCAGCCTTTATCCGTGCTTGGCTTGTGCTTGCTGCCAAAAATCCAGTATTGCCTGCACCGTCTCTGCAATCGTCAAATCAGACGAATCCAGCACGTGTGCATCTGCTGCAGGAGCCAACGGCGCAGTCGCCCGTTCGGTATCGCGGGCGTCCCGCTCGCGCATGTCTCGCAGTAGGTCATCTAGATTAGCAGAAATTCCCTTTTCGATCAACTGCTTACGGCGCCTCTCCGCCCGGGCGACCACGTCGGCGACCAGGAAGACCTTCAGGGACGCATCCGGGAACACGACGGTGCCCATATCGCGGCCGTCCGCCACCAGGCCGGGCGGCACGCGAAAAGCGCGCTGGCGCTCGAGCAACGCCTGGCGCACGCCCGGGAAAGCCGCCACGCGGGAGGCGAAATTGCCCACTTCCTCGCGGCGGATGTCATGGCCCACGTCGGCGCCTTCCAGATACACATGGGGGCCGTCGAAGCGCACATCCAGCGTTTCGGCCACACGGGCCACGCCTGCTTCGTCGTCGGCGGCGACGCCCTGGTTGATGGCGGCCAGGGCGGTCAGCCGGTACAGCGCGCCGCTGTCCAGCACATCCCAGCCCAACGCCTTGGCGACCCGATGCGCCACGGTGCCCTTGCCCGAAGCGGTGGGGCCGTCGATCGTGATGACGGCGGCCAGAGGGGGAACAGTCGAAGAAGTCAAAGTCATGTGTCTTTTCGCGCTAGGCCGATACCAGGCCCGCGTAAACGTCAAAGTAACCCGGGAACGTCTTGCTGACGCAACCCGGATCCAGGATTCGGACCGCTGCCGGGCCGAAGGCGGCCAGCGAAAAGCACATGGCCATGCGATGGTCGTCCCAGGTGCCGATGTGCGCGTCGCGCCAGGCATCTTGCGCCGGCGGGATGATACGCAGCCAATCCGGCCCCGATTCCACCTGCGCACCCAGCTTTTCCAGCTCGGTCTGCATGGCGTGGATGCGGTCGGTTTCCTTTACCCGCCAGCTGCCGATGTTGCGCAGGCGGCACGGGCCGTCGGCATACAGGGCCAGCGCCGCTGCGGTCATGGCCGCATCGGGAATCAGGTTGAAATCGGTGTCGAATGCCTTCAGCCGCGCGCCGTCGGCCACCCGGACGCCGGTCACCTCGATCCAATCAGGGCCATAGGCGACCTTGGCGCCCATGTGCGCCAGCGTGTCGGCGAAAGCGACGTCGCCCTGGATGCTGTCCGCGCCCACGCCGGTCACGCGCAAGGGGCCGCCGCCGATCGCGCCCAACGCCAGAAAATAAGATGCCGTGGAGGCATCGCCTTCCACCGCGATCCGGCCCGGGCTGCGATAACCGGCGCCACCATCGATCACGAAGCGGCTCCAGCCGTCGCGCCGCACCTGCACCCCGAATCGGGCCATCAGGTTCAGCGTGATTTCAATATAGGGCTTGGAGATCAGCTCGCCCACCACTTCAATGGTAACGGGCTTGCCGCTGCGGCCCGCCTGCAGGGGCGCGGCCAGCAGCAAGGCCGTCAGGAATTGGCTTGACACGGAGCCCTGCACACGGGTCACGGCGTCGGCGGCGATTTCGCCGCGGCCGATATGCAACGGCGGATAGCCGGCCTGGCCCAGATAGTCGACGCGCGCGCCCAGGGCGTTCAAGGCGTCCGCCAGGTCTCCGATGGGCCGTTCGTGCATGCGCGGCACGCCGGACAAGCGATAGTCGCCGCCCATGAGGGCCAGCGCGGCCGTCAGGGGACGGATCGCGGTGCCCGCGTTGCCCATGAAAAGGTCCGCGCTTTCCACCGGGAACCGGCGCACGCCCTCGACAGTGACGCAGCCCGCGTCAAGATCCGACACCTGCACGCCCAACTGGCGCAGTGCGGCCAGCATGACGCGCGTATCGTCGGAATCCAGCAGGCCGGTGATGACCGTCGTGCCCTCGGCGATCGCCGCCAGCAACAGCACGCGGTTGGAAATACTCTTGGAACCCGGCAAGGCGATCACGCCCTGCGCTTGCCGCACGCGCGGCAGGTCCAGATAAGGCAAAGCGCCCATGTCAGCTACTCCTTGCGCCAGTTGCGGCGTGCCTGGGCCGCGGTCTCCAGCAGCGCCAGCAAAACCGCATCGTCGCCGTTTTGAATCGCGCGTTCGGCGCGATCCAGCACGGCGCGCACGTCGGCAAGCTCGGCCAGCATCGCATCGCGATTGGATAGAAAGATATCGCGCCACATCTCTGGCGAGCCCGCCGCGATGCGCGTGAAATCACGAAAACCGCTGCCGGCCAGATCCAGGCGCGTACGGGCGTCGGCGGCCGTGGCCACCTGTTCCATGTAGACGGCCGATAGCAAATGCGGCAGATGGCTGACCGATGCCAGCAGCCGATCGTGCGCGCCGGCGTCCATGTCGATCACGCTGGCGCCGCAGGCCTGCCAGGCCCGGCGCACAAGGTCGGCCGACGCCGCGCTATTTTCGGCAAGCGGGGTCAGGATGACGGTGCGATCGCGGTACAGCGAGGGGTCGGCGGCGTCCGGCCCGGTACGTTCGGCACCCGCGATGGGATGCCCGGGCACGAACTGCCCCACGCTGCCGCCAAGCGCTTCGCGCGCGGCGTCCACGACTTCGGCCTTGGTGCTGCCCGCGTCGGTCAACACCGTCGTGGCGCCCAGATGCGGCAGCATCCGCGCGAGCACGTTCTTCAGGCCGCCAACGGGCGTGGACAGCAGGATCAGGTTGGCGCGGGCCGCCGCGTCTTCAGCGCTGACGGCCTCATCGATCAAACCCAGCTCGACCGCGCGCGCCAGCGATGACGCGCTGCGCCCCACGCCAAGCACCCGGCCCACCTGCCCTGCCTGGCGCAACGCCGCGGCGAAAGATCCGCCGATCAGGCCCACGCCTACAACCGCCAATACAGGAATCAGGGGGCCAGCGGCCCCCTGATCGGTAGAAGGTAACGCGTCGTTCATGCGGACAGGATGGCAGTCAGGGCATCGATGAAACGGGCGTTCTCTTGCGGCAAGCCGATAGACACGCGCAGCCACTCAGGCAGGCCGTCGCCGGCCACCGGGCGCACGATCACGCCCCGCTTGAGCAATTCCAGGTTGATGCGGGGCGCGTCGCCCACATGCACCAGCACGAAATTCCCGTAGCTGGGCACATAGCGCAGCTTCAAGCGGTCGAACGCCTCGCACAATTGGGCCTTGCCCGACTTGTTCGAGGCATACGCCTCTTCCAGGTAGGCCGCGTCGCCCAGCGCGGCAATCGCCGCGGCCTGAGCCAGCGTGTTCACGTTGAACGGCTGGCGCACGCGATTCAGCAGGTCGGTCAGCGGCGGCTGCGCCACCGAGAAACCAACGCGCAGGCCCGCCAGGCCATAGGCCTTGGAGAAGGTGCGCGAGATGATCAGGTTCGGGAACCGGCGGGCCAGCGCAGTGCTGTCGAAACGGTGTTCCGGGTCCAGGTACTCGTTGTAGGCCTCGTCCAGCACCACGGTGACGCGGTCGCCGTGCGCGGCCTGCACGCGCTCCAGGAACGAGGCGACCTTGTCGCCCGGCACGAAGGTGCCCGTGGGATTGTTGGGGTTGGCGATGAACAGCAGGCGCGTGTCGTCAGCGATTGCGTCGAACATCGCGCCCAGGTCATGGCCGTAGTCTTGCGCCGGCACCACGATGTGGCGCGCGCCGCGCGCTTGCGTGGCAAGGCGATACACCGCGAACGAATGCTGCGCATACACCGCCGACGCGCCCGGCTCCAGCAAGGCCAGCGCGGCGATTTCCAGGATGTCGTTCGAACCGTTGCCCAGCGTGATCCAGCTCATTGGCACGCCATAGCGTTCCGCCAGCGCCGCTTTCAGATCGAAGCCGTTGGGATCGGGATAGCGGGCCAGCGACTCGGCCGCCGCCAGCATGGCCGCGCGCGCCGACTTGGGCATGCCCAGCGGGTTTTCGTTTGACGCCAGCTTGACGATGCCGGCCGGATCCAGCCCGAACTCGCGGGCCAGTTCTTCAATGGGCTTACCCGCCTGGTAAGGCGCGATGGCGCTGACGTGCGCGGGAGCAACGAGGGGCTTGGATGCGGTGGTCATGGTGTGGGGGCTCACGGCGCCGGGTAGGAACCCAACACCTTCAGGTAGGCGACCTGCGCCTGCAAGGCGGCAAGCGCGCGTTCGACGTTCGGGTCATTGCGGTGTCCCAGAACGTCAACGTAAAAATAGTATTCCCATTGGCCGGTGCGCGCGGGGCGCGACTCGAAGCGCGTCATCGACACGCCATTGGCCGCCAGCGGGGCCAGCATTTCATAAACGGCGCCCGCGCGGTTCGGCACAGCCAGGATCAGGCTGGTCTTGTCCTTGCCGCTGACCAGCGGCTGGATGTTGCCGATGGCCAGGAAACGGGTGCGGTTGTGCGGATCGTCCTGGATGCCGGCCGCGACGACCTGCAGGTTCCAGGCGGGCGCGGCCACTTCGCCAGCGATCGCGGCGATGGCCGGATCGCCCGCCGCCGCCCGTGCCGCTTCGGAATTGCTGGAAGCGGCCACGCGTTCAAGGTCGGGATAGTTGCGCGTCAGCCAGCCCTGGCACTGGGCCAGCGCCTGCGGATGCGCGGAAATGGTCTTGATGCCGTCCATGCCGCCCGATTGGGTCATCAGGCAATGCCGGATCACCAGCGAGCGTTCGCCCAGGATCGTCAGCGGCGTATTAAGCAGCAGGTCCAGGCTGCGGTTGACGGCGCCTTCCGTGGAGTTCTCCACCGGCACCATGCCCACGTCCGCCTGACCGCCTTCGACCGCGCGGAAGACTTCGTCGAAGGAGACGCATGGCAGCTTCTGCACGGCGTGGCCGAAATGCTCAAGCGCGGCCTGCTCGGAGAACGAACCCTGCGGCCCCAGATACGCAACGGTCATGCCGCGTTCCAGGCCGCGGCAGGCCGAGATGATCTCGGTCCAGACCGACGCCACGCCCGCGTTCGGGAACGGGCCGGGGTTGAGCTGCTGCAAGCGGCGGATGACTTCGGCCTCGCGCTCGGGGCGCAATACCGGACCGTCGGCCTGGGCAGCGTGCTTGGCCTCGCCCACTTCCAGCGCGGCGCGAGCGCGCTGCGACAGCAAGTCGAGGATCTGCGCGTCCAACGCATCGATGCGTTCGCGCAAGGGGCGCAGCTTGCGCTGCAGGTCTTCATCCATAGCGGCGCTCGAATTCCTTCAGGTACTCGACCAGCGCCGCCACCCCGGCAAGGGGCACGGCGTTGTAGATGGAGGCACGCATGCCGCCCACGCTCTTGTGGCCCTTCAACTGCGTCAAGCCAGCCGCGTCCGCGCCTTGCAGGAAGGCGTCGTTCAGCGATTCGTCGCGCAGCACGAAGGGCACGTTCATGCGCGAACGCACGGGTGCATGGATGGGATTGCGGTAGAACTCGCTGCTGTCCAGGTAGCCGTACAGCAGATCGGCCTTGGCTTTGTTGGCGGCTTCCATGCCCGCCACGCCGCCATTGGCCTTGACCCACTTGAACACCAGGCCCGCGACGTAGATCGCGAACGTGGGCGGTGTGTTGTAGCGCGAATGCTCGGCCGCCACGTTGGCGTAGTCAAACGCCGACGGGCAGATGGGCAAGGCGTGGCCAATCAGGTCGCGACGCGCGATGACCATGGTCACGCCTGCGGGGCCGGCGTTTTTCTGCGCGCCGGCATACACCATGCCGCAGCGCGTGATGTCCATCGGACGCGACAGGAAATGCGACGAGGCATCGACGACCAGCGGCACATCGGGCGCGCCCAGCGCAGCGGTGTCGGGCCAGTCCATGAACTCGACGCCGCCAATGGTTTCATTGCTGCACAGATGCAGGTAGGCCGATTCCTTGCGCACGTTCCAGGAATCGACCGGCGGCACCCAGGTCAGCGGCGCCTGCTCGCGGCCATCCAGCTGGATGGGCTGCTCGCTGCTTGCCGCCACATGGGTGCTGCCATAGCGGGCCGCTTCCTTGTACGAACGCTTGGACCAATGGCCCGTCACGACGAAGTCGGCGGCCGGCGTGCCGCGGCGTCCCATGAGATTCATGGGAACGATGGCGTTTTCCCCGGAACCTCCGCCTTGCATGAACATGACGGCGTAGTCGGCGGGCAAGCCCAGCAGATCACGCAGATCCGATTCAGCTTCGTCGCAGATCTGCACGAAATGCTTGCCGCGATGGGACATTTCCATCACCGACATGCCGCTGCCATGCCAATCCAGCATCTCAGCTGCTGCTTGCTGCAATACCACCTCGGGCAAGGCCGAGGGGCCTGCCGAGAAGTTCCAGGGGCGGGCCATTATTGCTCCGTAGGTTCCGTCGAATCCGTCGCTTGCGCGTCGCCGTTGCTGTCATCGCCGCCGTCGTCCTGGCCCTCTTCGTCCAGGTCGCCGTCGTCGTCCGCATCGCTTTCCACGACACGGCGCACGCCGGACAGCGTGCTGCCATCGTCCACGTTGATCAGCGTCACGCCTTGCGTCGCGCGGCCCATTTCGCGGATTTCCGCGACACGGGTGCGCACCAGCACGCCACCAGTGGTGATCAGCATGATCTCGTCGGTCGGGTTGACCAGCACC
The DNA here is from genome assembly GCF_002975275.1 of Achromobacter sp. MYb9. Taxonomy (GTDB): domain Bacteria; phylum Pseudomonadota; class Gammaproteobacteria; order Burkholderiales; family Burkholderiaceae_B; genus Achromobacter. The sequence continues at coordinate 170,345 of NZ_PCOQ01000001.1, forward strand.
GCGCCCACGACCTTGCCGTTGCGCGAACTGGTCTGGATCGCGATCATGCCCTTCGTGCCACGGCCATGGCGCGTGTATTCGCCGATCGGGGTGCGCTTGCCGTAGCCGTTTTCGGTGGCAGTCAGCACGGTCTGCGTTTCGTCGCCGGCAACCAGCAGCGCGATGACGGTCTGCGTTTCCTCGAGCATCATGCCGCGCACGCCGCGGGCGTTGCGGCCCATCGGACGCACGTCGTTCTCGTCGAAGCGGACCGCCTTGCCCGAATCCGAGAACAGCATGACGTCATGCTTGCCATCGGTCAGGTCGGCGCCAATCAGGTAGTCGCCATCGTCAAGGTCGACGGCGATGATGCCGGCCTTGCGCGGGTTGGAGAAGTCGGACAGCGGGGTCTTCTTGACCGTGCCGCGCGACGTCGCCATGAAGACGTAGTGGTCTTCGCTGAATACCTTGACCGGCAACACCACCGTGACCTTCTCGCCGTCAGCCAGCGGGAACATGTTGACGATGGGCTTGCCGCGCGAGTTGCGCGTGCCCTGGGGCACTTCCCAGACCTTCAGCCAGTACACACGGCCGCGGTTCGAGAAGCACAGCAGGAAGTCGTGCGTGTTGGCGATGAACAACTGGTCGATCCAGTCGTTTTCCTTCATCGCCGTCGCCTGCTTGCCGCGTCCGCCGCGCTTTTGCGAGCGGTATTCAGACAAGGGCTGGCTCTTGATGTAGCCGCCATGCGACAAGGTCACGACCATGTCGGTGGGCGTGATCAGGTCTTCGGTGTCGAGTTCGGTCGCGTTCATCTCGATTTCCGAACGACGCGTGTCCTTCACGCCGGTCGAGAACTCGGCCTTGATGGCTTGGAGTTCGTCGGAGATGATCGTGGTGATGCGCTCGGGGCGGGCCAGGATGTCGAGCAAATCGGCAATGGTGGACATGATGTCCTTGTATTCGCCGACGATCTTGTCCTGCTCCAGCCCGGTCAGGCGTTGCAGGCGCATGTTCAGGATTTCCTGAGCCTGCGTATCGCTCAAGCGGTACATGCCGTCGCCTTGGAGGCCGAATTCGGCATCCAGGTCGTCCGGGCGGAAGGCCGAACGGCCTCCCGGCGTATCGCCGTCGGCGCGCGACAGCATTTCGCGTACCAGCGACGAATCCCACGACTTGGCCATCAATTCCTGGCGGGCGACGGGAGGCGTCGGCGCCGCCTTGATGATCGTGATGAAGTCGTCGATGTTGGCCAGTGCAACGGCCAGGCCTTCCAGCACATGACCGCGTTCGCGAGCCTTGCGCAGCTGGAACACCGTGCGGCGCGTGACCACTTCGCGGCGGTGCTGCAGGAAGTAGTCGATCATCTGCTTCAGGTTGAGCAGGCGAGGCTGGCCGTCGACCAGCGCCACCAGGTTCATCCCGAAGGTGTCTTGCAGCTGCGTGTTCTTGTACAGGTTGTTCAGAACAACCTCGGGAACCTCGCCGCGCTTGAGCTCGATGACCAGGCGCATACCGTCCTTATCGGACTCGTCGCGAATATCGGAGATGCCTTCGATCTTCTTGTCGTTGACGAGTTCTGCGATGCGTTCCTGCAACGTCTTCTTGTTGACCTGGTAGGGAATCGCGTCGATCACGATCGCTTGGCGATTGCCCTTTTCCATGTCTTCGAAGTGGGTCTTGGCGCGCATGATGACGCGGCCGCGACCGGTGCGATAGCCTTCCCGCACACCCGACATGCCGTAGATGATCCCGCCCGTGGGGAAATCAGGCGCCGGGATGAGCTCGATGAGTTCATCGACCGTGCAGGCCGGATTGCGCAGGCAGTACAGGCAGCCGTCGACCACTTCCTGGAGGTTGTGCGGCGGAATGTTGGTGGCCATGCCCACCGCGATGCCCGAACTGCCGTTGACCAGCAGGTTGGGCAGGCGCGACGGCAACAGCAGCGGCTCTTGCTCGCTGCCGTCGTAGTTGGGGCCGAAGTCCACCGTTTCCTGGTCGATGTCGGCCAACAATTCGTGGGCGATCTTGGCCAGGCGAATTTCGGTATAGCGCATCGCCGCGGCGTTATCGCCGTCGATCGAGCCGAAGTTGCCCTGGCCGTCGACCAGCATGTAGCGCATGGAGAAATCCTGCGCCATGCGGACGATGGTGTCGTAGACGGATTGGTCGCCGTGGGGGTGGTACTTACCGATGACGTCCCCGACGATACGCGCCGACTTCTTGTAGGCGCGGTTCCAATCGTTGTTCAGTTCATGCATCGCGTAGAGCACGCGCCGGTGGACGGGTTTCAGCCCGTCCCGCACATCCGGTAGCGCCCGCCCAACGATCACGCTCATCGCGTAATCGAGGTAACTGCGGCGCATCTCTTCTTCCAGCGAAACCGGAAGCGTCTCCTTGGCAAAGGAATCCATATATATAACGACAGAATCGTGTAAGGAGGAACCCGGGCCGGGTAAACAGGAAATTCTATCATTCGATTCCGATCCCGTTGGGCAGCGCCGCGGGAAGTGGCCGATGAGCGGTCTTTGCGGATAACCCTTCCGACGCCATGGGGATGCCGCGCCCCGCTGCCGGGCCGCGCCCAACGGCCCTGTTGTCAAAAACCAACATGGAAAACCTATGGAGCGCCGAAAACGTCGTATCCAGCGTTAATGCGCCTGTCCAGGGAAGCCAAAGCCCCCCAAATGCCTTAAGATTGTTTCCAGCACGCAGGAAACCCAGTAGCTAATCCTTTGAACCAGCTCTTGGCGTTGCTATACTGGCCCCGTTTTCCTGATATGCGGCGGGGGTTCGCTGCGAGTCACTTATCCAGCTTCAAGCTCAACGAGGAGAAACATGAACAAACCCTCCAAATTCGCTCTGGCGCTCGCCTTCGCCGCCGTCACGGCCTCTGGTGTAGCTTCCGCGCAAACCGTGGACAACTGGCGCAACCCGTTCGGTAACGTTTGGAAAAACGGTACGAACGAACTGTGCTGGCGCGATGCTTTCTGGACCCCTGCCACCGGTATCCCCGGTTGCGACGGTGTCCCGGTTGCACAACAGAAGGCGAAGCCGGCCCCGATGGCGGCAAAGGTCGTGTTCAATGCTGACACGTTCTTCGACTTCGACAAGTCGACCCTGAAGCCCGAAGGCCGTCAGCTGCTGGATCAAGTCGCCCAGCAAGCTCGCGGTATCGAGCTGGAAACCATCATTGCTGTTGGCCACACCGACTCCATCGGTACTGACGCCTACAACCAGAAGCTGTCCGAGCGCCGCGCCGCTTCGGTCAAGACCTACCTGGTCAGCAAGGGTATCGACCCCAACCGTATCTATACGGAAGGCAAGGGCGAGTCGAACCCCATCGCTTCCAACAAGACGAAAGAGGGCCGTGCCCAAAACCGTCGCGTTGAAATCGAAATCGTGGGTAGCCGCAAGTAATTGCCGGACTAGCTACAATAAAGGGCCTCGCATAGCGAGGCCCTTTTTTTCGTCCGTCTTGCACCAACGTGGTGCAATGGCGTGTTTCCTTCCCGCCTTCGCGCGACGGACCCCTCTATATATAGCGTCGCTTTTCGCTGGACCGCCCATGACCACGCAAATTCACGACTCCGCCCGCCCCGCCGTCAATGCCGACCAGGCCGAACTGGACAAGTTCAGCGCCCTGGCCAGCCGCTGGTGGGACCCCGAAAGCGAGTTCAAGCCCCTGCACGCCATCAATCCGCTGCGGTTGGAATGGATTCAGGAGTGCGCCGGCAGCCTGGCCGGCAAAAAAGTGCTGGATGTGGGTTGCGGCGGCGGCATTCTGTCGGAATCGATGGCCCGGGGTGGCGCGGACGTCACCGGCATCGACCTGGCCGACAAGTCGCTGAAGGTTGCCCGACTGCATGGCCTGGAGTCCGGCGTGAAGGTCGAATACCGTAAAGTGCCGGTGGAAGAACTGGCGGCGGAACAGCCCGGGCAGTACGACGTGGTTACCTGCATGGAGATGCTGGAACACGTGCCGGACCCGGCATCCATCGTGCGTGCCTGCTCGACGCTCGTCAAACCGGGCGGCTGGGTGTTCTTTTCGACACTGAACCGCAACGCCAAGGCGTTCCTGTTCGCCATCGTCGGCGCCGAGTACGTCTTGCGCCTGCTGCCGCGCGGCACCCATAGCTATGACCAGTTCATCAAACCCAGCGAACTATCGGCGGCGGCCCGCGCCGCCAGCCTGGAGCCGGTCAGCATGCGCGGCATGGAATACAACCCGATCACCCAGATCTACACGCTGTCGGCCGACACCTCGGTCAACTACCTGATGGCTACCCGTAAATGAGCGCCCTGATCCTGTTCGACTTCGATGGCACCCTGGCCGATACCGCCCCCGACCTGGCCGCCGCCGCCAACCGGCAGCGCACCCGCCGTGGGCTGGAACCCCTGCCCTACGAAGCCCTGCGCCCCGTCGCGTCGCAAGGCGCTCGCGGCCTGTTGCGCGTGGCGCTGGACCTGAAAGCTGGCGATCCGGACTACGAGCCGACGCGTTTGCAGTTTCTGGAAGACTACGCGGCCAGCTCGACCGTGCACAGCAAGCTGTTCCCCGGCATCGAAGCGCTGCTGGCCGACATCCGCCGCCGCGGCCTGTCGTGGGGCATCGTCACCAACAAGGTGACCTACCTGACCCTGCCGATCGTCGAATTCCTGGACCTGACGCGCGACAGCGCGGTGCTGGTCTGCGGCGACACGACGGCCCACGCCAAACCGCACCCGCTGCCGCTGCAACACGCCGCGCGCGAAGCGGGCTTCGCCGTTGACCGCTGCGTCTATGTCGGTGACGACCTGCGCGACATCCAGGCCGCGCACGCGGCGGGCATGCCCGCCGTGGCAGCCGCGTACGGCTATGTGGGCGAAGAAGACAACATCAGCACCTGGGAAGCCGAGACCTGCGCCAATACCCCGGCGGAACTCTGGTCCGCGATTCAACCGCTGTTGCCCAGCGACCTGCGCTGACACGACGCATGCTGCTGCCCTGCTGCCTGCAGCGGTACGTCCGGCGGGGCCGGGTCGGCTTCGGCCGCCTGCCCCGCCACGGGTTTCCTACGGTTGTTCGCGCGTATTAGTTGATCTGGTCGAATAATTTATCCGAAACCGGGCCCTTTATCCGGATTCCAAAGTCCCTTAAAGTGTCACTCATGCAAGGCATTCGGGTGCCTCCCGATTGCCATTCCGGCTGACGCCGGGGTTGCAGCCGATCCCATTCGCAACCACCGCCCTACGCGCCGACGGCTTTCTGCCGCCGCGCAGCGCCCGGCTCCATGCCGCCGCGCCCCTTAGACCTTTCAGTACGCCGATAACGCCCTGCCCCGCGCGCCGCCTGACGGCATCGCGCCAGAGGAATGCCTATGCTTTTGCCTATCCTGTTACTTTCCGCCGCCGGTTTCACGATCCTGACCACCGAATTCCTGATCGTCGGCCTGCTGCCCGGGCTGGCCCGCGACCTGGGCGTCACGGTGTCGCAAGCCGGTTTGCTGGTGTCGCTGTTCGCCTTCACGGTGGCGGCCACCGGCCCCCTGCTGACCGCGCTGATGGCCAACGTCGAACGCAAGCGCCTGTTCATCGGCGTGCTGCTGCTGTTCGGCGTGTCCAACGCCGTGGCGGCGATGGCCCCGAACATCTGGGTCATGGCCGTGGCGCGCTTCGTGCCCGCCCTGGCCCTGCCTGTATTCTGGTCATTGGCCAGCGCCACCGCCGTGGAATTGGTCGGACCGGCGCGCGCCGGCCGCGCGATCTCGATGGTGGCTTTCGGTATCGTGGCGGCCACCGTGTTTGGCATCCCGATTGGCGTGCTGATCTCGGATGCGTTTGGCTGGCGTGCGGCCTTCTGGGTGTTGTCGGGCGTCGCTTTCGCCAAGGCGCTGCTCCTGCTGCTGGCATTCCCCAGCACCCGCATCCGCGCCGACAGCGTCAAACTGGTCACGCAGTTGCGCATTCTGCGCAACCCGATCGTGCTGGGCCACGTGGTGCTGTCGCTGCTGGTGTTCACCGGAATGTTCACCGCCTACACCTACCTGGCCGACATGCTGGAGCGGCTGGCCGGATTCAATGGGCAGATCGTCGGCTGGACCATGATGGCCTTCGGCGGCGTGGGCCTGATCGGCAACACGCTGGGCGGCCGCATGGTGGACCGCAGCCCGCTGGGCGCGACCGCGCTGTTCTCATCGATGATGGCGGCAGGACTGGCATTCGTGGCGCCCGTGATGCAATCGCACGGCCTGTTGGCCGTGGCGCTGGGCGTCTGGGGCATTGCGCAGGCCGCGCTGTTCATCGTGTGCCATGTGCGCCTGATGAAGGCTGCCCCCGAAGCGCCGGCCTTCGCGGCCTCGCTGAACATCTCGGGCGCCAACATCGGCATCGGGCTGGGTGCCGTGGTCGGCGGCCATGTCATCGACCACTACGGCCTGGCGTCGCTGGGCTGGGCGGCATCGGTCATCGTGGCGGTTTCCGTTGCCCTGGCCTTCGCGCTGATGGCTGCGTCGCGCCCGCGGCAGGCGAAAGCCGCGTGCGCCAACGCTGCCTGAGCCAGCACGTGTGTCCCCCGCGCCACGCCTCTGCGGGCGGGCGCGGAGAACGCAGCAGGCTATTGCGTTTACCAGTACAATAGAAGTTCTTGGGGCCGATCCGGATTCGACGTGGGTCGCGAAACAACTCAGGGCATGCCGAGCACCAGTTCGCTCGTTAAACCACTGGAAACACTACAAACGCCAACGACGAGCGTTTCGCTCTCGCCGCTTAAGCGGTGAGCCGCTGCACTGATCTGTCCTTGGGTCAGGTGGAGGAAGGCAACTTCCTAGGGGGGTAACCCTCGAACCACAGCAGCGACATTCACAAGGAATCGGTCTGCGCTGGGGTCACACGGCTCAGATTTAAATTACGTGAATCGCTTTGGTCCGGCCTGTCGGTTGGCTAAGTCCAGAGTTAAAACTAAATAAATCGACTACGCATGTAGAACTGATTGCAGAGGGCTTGCGGACGGGGGTTCAATTCCCCCCGGCTCCACCAAACACTCCAGTGCTATCAAGCACTTAAAAAAGGCCAACCCTTAAAGTTGGCCTTTTTTTTGCGTGTTTGGGTTCGGCGTCCCCGACCGGCAGACCCCGCGCCCCTTAGGGAAGCCTTGAGACGATAAATGCAACTTCGTTTTGATGGTTTGGATATCGGCCGTTCACGTGGGCGGCGAAATCCTGTCTGGTGATCCGGTGGTGATAAGCATCATGCAACCACACCAGGAACTGGTCTTCCTCGGCTTTCGTATCGATGGGGATGCGCTTGTAGTTTGGCTCCGCCTTGATCCGGTCCACCAAGTTGTTGAGCCACGCATTGAAGGGCTGGTCATCCACCGCTGCCGCAACGCGAGGGTCGGTATTTGTCGCGCAGCCCTGTATCGCGGGCATGGCCAGAACGCACGCTAGCACGACAGCGCGACCGAAATTTCTCGCTCTCATTTTCATGCTCACTTCTCCTTCTCTGTCCGAACAGGAGCAATGAAGATACTTCGATAAGGGCGTGCGCAGCAAAAGGCCGGCATGCCGAATCCCGTTGGCTTCTGGTGCCCGGGTTTTTCTGAAACGCTTATCGAGAAAGCCCAAACAGGGCGAACCTCAGAAAGAAAAGTGCTACCGCCTGCTCGTGCCGTGGCGCGGGGACAACGGCCCGAACTTTTACCGAGTATGTCCCCAGCATTGGTTCGAGTCGAAATAATCCGTCACATATTACCAATACTTTCAATACATAATAAACGCAAGGAAATGCCACCACGTCTGTGAGGTCATTCTTGCGATGAAAGTCCTGTCCATATTCGGCACGCGTCCCGAAGCCATCAAGATGGCGCCACTTGTGACCGCGCTGCAGCAGGAGCGACGGATTCAAAGCGTGGTTTGCGTGACGGGCCAGCACCGGGAGATGCTGGATCAGGTCTTGGCGCTGTTCGACCTGCGCGCCCAGCACGACCTGGACATCATGATCCCCAACCAGACCCTGAACGGACTATATGCGCGGTTGATCAGCCGGGTGGACAGCGTGCTGGAGGCCGAGCAACCCGATTGCGTCCTGGTGCATGGCGACACCAGCACCGCCTCTGCCTGCGCCTTGGCGTCGTTCCACCGCCGTGTCCGTATTGGCCATGTCGAGGCCGGATTGCGCACGGGCAATCTGGCGATGCCCTTTCCCGAAGAAATGAATCGCCGCGTCGTCGATGCGGTCGGCGACTGGCTGTTCGCCCCCACGGCCGAGTCGCGCGGCAATCTGCTGCGCGAGAACCTGGCGGGCCACATTACCGTCACGGGCAACACGGTGATCGACGCGCTGGCGATGACGTGCGAAAAACTGGATCCGCAAGGTCCGCTGGCCCGCCAATTGGAGTCCCGCTACGACTGGCTGGATCCGTCCCGCCGGCTGCTGCTGGCGACCGGCCATCGGCGCGAGAGCTTTGGGGACGGTTTCAAGAATATCTGCGCGGCGCTGGCCGAACTGGCCCGACGCGACGACCTGCAGATCGTCTATCCCGTGCACCTGAACCCGCAAGTCCGCAATGTGGTGATGACGGAATTGGCTGGCCTGCCGCATGTGCACCTGATCGATCCGCTGGATTACCTGGACTTCGTCTGGTTCATGCAGCGGTCGTATCTGATCCTGACCGATTCCGGCGGAGTTCAGGAAGAAGCCCCTTACCTGGGCAAACCGGTGCTGGTGATGCGCGACGTGACCGAGCGCCCCGAGGCGGTGCAGGCGGGAACGGTGGCGCTGGTGGGCACCGACACACGGCGCATCGTGACCGAAGTGACCCGCCTGCTGGATGACCCTGGCCTGCATGCGTCTTTCTCGCGGCGCATCAACCCCTATGGAGACAGTCAAGCCAGCCAACGCATCGTGGACGCCTTGTGCGGACGCGCCGTATCGGAATTCGACCCCTACGGAACTGCGTCCGCTGCTGGCGCCTGACGCCCTTGCGACGTATTCCCAGCCCGGAGCCCCCATGCCTTCCCCTAGCCTGATCACCCCCGCTATCCGAACGCTTTGCCGCGCCTTGATGGCCGCCGGCATGCTGTTTCCCGTGGCCGCGACGGCCAGCCCCGCCGGCGACGCTTTGCGGCGCCTGCAAAGCGATGACTGGGTCACGCGGAGCACCACGCTGCAAGACCTGGGCATTACCGAGCCGGTCGTCCTGAGCAACAGCGACGCGCGTCATGACTTCTATCTTCCCGTGCCGCGCGGCGTGCCCATTTCCGATGCAACCCTGAACTTCGACGCGAGGTACACCAAGGGCGAGCCGGGGCGCACGAGCATGGTGCTATGGGTGGACGGTGAGCCGCAAACCGCACAGCGGATCGCCGACGGCGACGGGTCCCTGACGCGCAAGCTGGCCGTGGAACAGCGCAGCCGCCAGACCGGTTTCCTGCGGCTCGGCATCGATTGGCAATCGGAAATCGCACTGCGCAATTGCGAGAGCAATCGCGCGACGGCCAATGCGCTGACGATCTCGCCACAGACCGACCTGAGCTACCGCTACGACGCGTCCGCCATCAGCAATCTTGATGACGCTTGGCGCACCTTGCCCGGCAAACCGGTATTGATGGTGCCCGGGGCCAAGGTAGACCCGCAGACGTTCGACAGCGCCTGGCGCATGGGCGTGGCGATGGAGCGCGCGGGCAAGCGCGTGGCGGTCAAGGCATTCCCGTCGGTGGGCGACGAGGTCGACACGCGGGGCCTGCAGGCGCCCGCCGGCCTGGGGCAGATCCCGGCGTTCGCCGCCGTGACGGACAAGGCGAAGCACAAGCTGGCCAGCCCCGCCGAAATTGGCGCCTTGCTCGTCCTGGGCGCCCCCGCCGTGAGCGGCGATGTGGTCATCGTCGATGCCTCGCTGCGCGCTCGCTACAACGCCGCGCTGGATGCGCTGCAAACGCAACTGGCCTCGGACGCCGACGCCGCCGACGCCTTCAAGGCGTGGCGCCAGCAGCGCATGCCGCTGGCCGGCGCGGACCTGCCCGCGAAGGATATCCGGCTGCTGTCGTTGGGGCGCCAAGCCGTGATCGCCGTGGCGGCCGATGCCGGTGCTCAAGGCGCAGGCGCTTTCGACGCGGCCTGGCGGCGCATCCTGGTGACGCGCCAGGTCAATGTGAAAACCGCCACGCCGCCCCAGACCTTCGCGGACGGCGGCCTGCGCCTGACGACCCTAGGCGGTTCAGCGGACAGTTTCGACGTGGTCGCGCGTGGCGACTGGAACGCAACCTTCCCGCTGGCGTCCGTATCCGCGGATGGCCGGATGCCGGACGAACTGGTCCTGGATCTGGCTGCGGCGCCCGGGGCGTCCACGACACGTCCCGTGGCCTCGGTCTTCTGGAACGGCATTCTGCTGGCCGCCAAACAGATGGACGCCGACGGCAGGCCCGAGCGCCTGATCGCTCGCGTTCCCGGCTATGCGCTGGGCGTCACCAATGCCGTGCGCGTCACGTTCCAGCGCCAGCCGGTATCGGTGGACTGCAACGAAATCCCCCAGGGCTATCCCGTGAACGTGCTGCCGACGAGCTACGTAAAACCGGGCAAGGCGCAGCCTGACGGCACCTTCGTGGGACTGCTGCCGCTGCTGGCCGGCAGCCCGCAACTGATCATCCCGGACGCCTACCTGGCCGATGCGCCCGACAACCTCAAGCGCGTGATCGGTATCGCCTCCGCCAGCGGCGTGTCGGCGACGCGCGCCGAGCTGACGGTGACGCCCGCAGGCCAGGCCGTCAAGCCGGCACGGCCGTTCCTGGCGATGGAAGTCGCGGTGGAAGGAGCCAAGCCCATGGTCCAGGTGACCGACCGCAAGCAATTGAAGGTGGATGGCAAGGACGCGCCCTGGCTGGACATTTCCGGCCTGGACCACATCAGCACCGCGGAGGTCGTCAGCGGCGGCGGCCAGGACGGCTTGCTGTGGCACACCCTGGGCGAGCGGCCGGGCATGCTGGATGCGCCCTTCGTGCTGAACCGCGGCAACGTCGTCATCATCGGCGCAACGGGACCGGTGGCCTGGATCGATAGCGGCAACCCCGACGCCAGCCACCCGCCGGGCGCAGGCGAAAGCGCCTTCTTCGAATGGCGCCGCTATATCTCGTGGAGCGTGCCCGCCATCAGCATCAGCATGCTGATACTGATCTTGATCCTGATCGTTGCCCTGCGCGTGAGCCGCAGGAAGCACAAGGAAAACAAGTAACCCGGAAGCGCCATGTCCTCGCTCTACTGGCCCTACCTCATCGCGGATTACTACCGCGGGCTGGAAGTCGTGACCGCCATCGTGGGCGTGGTCATCCTTCTGTCGAGCCTGGACGACCTGTTCATCGACGCCTGGTACTGGCTGCGCGAGCTGAGGCGTTCATTGACGGTCAAGCGCCGCTACACCCCGCTTTCGGCTGAACAGCTGCGCGCCAAGGAGGAACAGCCGCTGGCGATCATGGTGCCCGCGTGGCTGGAGTACGACGTGATCTCGTCGATGCTCGAGACCATGGTGTCGACGCTGGAATACAAGAACTACATGATCTTCGCCGGCACGTACCAGAACGACCAGCGGACGATCGACGAAGTGGAGCGCATGCGCCGGCGTTATCGGCAATTGATCCGGGTGGAAGTGCCCCACGACGGCCCCACCTGCAAGGCCGATTGCCTGAACTGGATCGTGCAGGCCATCTTCGCGCAGGACGAGAAGCAACCGGTGCCCTTCGCCGGCGTCATCCTGCATGACAGCGAGGACGTGCTGCACCCGCTGGAGCTCAAGTACTACAACTACCTGCTGCCGCGCATCGATTTCATCCAGCTGCCGGTGACGTCGCTGGAGCGCCATTGGTATGAGCTGGTCGCCGGCACCTACATGGATGAATTCGCGGAGTGGCACACCAAGGACCTGGTGGTGCGCGAAAGCCTGTCCAAGATGGTGCCGTCCGCCGGCGTGGGCACCTGCTTTTCGCGCCATGCGCTGGTGGAGCTTGCGGCTGAAACCAACAACCAGCCCTTCAACACGGACACGCTGACCGAAGACTATGACATCGGCGCGCGGCTGGCCCAGCGCGGCATGAAGCAGATCTTCGGCAAGTTCCGCGTGGAATACGTGACGCGGCGGCGCTCGTGGTTCGGGCTTGGGCCTGAAAAAATATCGACCATCAGAATGCCGCTGGGTGTGCGCGAATATTTTCCCAACACCTTTCGCACGGCGTATCGGCAGAAGGCGCGCTGGACGCTGGGGATCGGCCTGCAGGGCTGGCAGCAAGTGGGATGGACGGGATCACTGGCGACCAGATACCTGCTGTTCCGCGACCGCAAGGGGCTGATCACGTCGTTCATTGCGATTCTGGCATATGTCCTGCTGGCCAACTTTTTCGTGTTTTTCCTGGCGGACAAGTTTGGCTGGTGGACGGTGTATTACCCCTCTTATTTCCGGCCCGGCGGGTGGCTGGTGACGCTGATGTGGATCAATGCGGTGGCCCTATTGCTGCGTGTGGTGCAGCGGGCGTACTTTGTGGGGCGCATGTATGGCTGGGAACACGCCATGCTGTCGATCCCCCGGATGATCGTCGGCAATTTCATCAATGCAATGGCGGCGGCGCGGGCCTGGCGGCTGTTCATCATGCACCTGATCACCGGCAAGCGCCTGGCATGGGACAAGACCATGCACGACTTCCCAAGCACCGACCAACTGTCGCAGCAGCGCAAGCGGCTGGGCGAACTGCTGCTGTCCTGGCAGGCCATCGACCAGGACACGCTGTCACGCGCGCTTGAGATCCAGGCGCGCGAGAAAAAGCCACTGGGCAAGATTCTGATGGAGCAAGGCTGGCTGGACGAGCGCACGCTCAACGAGGCCATCGATTTCCAACAAGCGGGACAGGAGGCGCCGCCGCCCCCGCACGCCAAAGACAAACCCGCGACGACATGACTCTGCTGACCCGTTCGCTCATCTTGTCCGCCGCGCTGGCATGCGTGTGGGCGGCCGCGCCCGCCTCCGCTCAAACCCCGGGCCAGACGCCGGCCAAGACGGAAGCGCCGCTGGAAGGCGCCGCCTGGCAGTTTGCCGATGAAGGCTACAAGAACTACGACGCGGGCAAGTATGAACTTGCCCAGCGGCAGGCGGAATCCGCCATCGCCCTGCGTCCGGACGTGGAACGGCTGCGCTTGCTGCTGGTCTATTCGCTGCAAAAGCAGGGCAAGCTGAAAGAGGCCGATCAGGCCGCTGCCGATGCGATCAAGAACGGCCTGGACACCCCCGCCTTGCGGCAGGCCCGCGCCAACCTCCGGCCGCAGGCAGCGCCGCGCCCGGCGGGCGTTGCATCCGGCGGTTCGGCCACGACTTCCGCCTACCGCCGCGGCTTTCCCATCGCCACGCGCGCCTACGCCGACTACAACCGTGCCGACTACCCGGCCGCCGCGCGCGGGGCCGAACAGGCGTTCCGCATCGATCCGAAGCAAGGCGCGTGGGCCATGCTGTGGTTGGACGCGCTGGAAGCCCAGGGCAAGTATGAAGAGGCCGACGCTGCCGCCGCCCAGGCGATTGCGCTGGGTGCACCCAACAAGAACGACTTGACCGCCCGCCAGCAGACGATGAAGCGGCGCATGGCGATCAAGCCGGCCGAAGCGGGCTACCAGGCCCTGATCGCCAATCGGCCGGGCGACGCCGTGCCGCTGGCGCGTCAGGCCGTCGCGCTGGCGCCCGATACCGCCAGCCATCGCCTGCTGCTCATCAGCGCCCTGATGCTGGACAACCAGTTGCAGGCGGCCGAAGACGCCGCGACGGACGCGATGAAGCAGGACGACGAAAACACCGTGGCGCTGGTCATGCGCGCGTATCTGCGCCAGCGCCAGGGCAAGACCGACCTGGCGGACGCGGACTTCGACGCCGCCCTCAAGCAGGATTGGCTGGACGACGACCAGCGCCGGAATATCCGCTTGATTGCGGCGGATGCGTCGCTGGCCGCCGGCGAGAACGCGCGCGCGCTAGCCTTGCTGCAGCCGCTGGGCGCCAAGGATGACGCGGCGGAGGCTCGCATCAAACGCGCACGCTCTCGGCCCGCGGTGCCTGCGACCCTGACGTTGGCCAACTATCCTGCCCCGGTGCAGGATTGCCGCGACACGCCCTACGGCACATCGTGCGAACTGCTGCCTTCGGACGCCGCCGGCAGCGGCGGCCCTGCCTCGCTGGCTTACGCGGCGTATGCGCGCGAGGATTATCAGGAAGCCATTGCCCAAGCCCGCCAGGCGGTTGCGCAAGACCCCGCCAACAAAGAGTTCCAGCGCCTGCTGACGACCACGCTGGCCGCCGGTAATCGCGCGCAATTGACGGAAGCCAACCAGCGCATGAGCGAGGCGCTGGCGGCCCAGCCCGACAATCCCACGCTGCTGATGCAGCGCGGCTATTTGCACCAGCGCATGAAACAGCCGAAGCTGGCGCTCCAGGATTTCCAGGCGGCGCGCGCCACCGGCAAAGCGCCTCCGACCGTCATCCTGGACGAGGGCTATGCGCTGTCGGGAGTGGGCGACAAACGCGGCGCGGTCGACAAACTGAAGGAAGCCATCGACGAAGCCGATGCCGGCAGGCTGGAACTGACGCCGCAGCAGCGCTTCGACACCCGCAACGGCATCGCGGGGCTGGACCGCGAATGGGGCGGCTATTTTTCCGCCGGCTACCGGGGCGCACGGCCCGCCTCGGCAGGCCTGGGCGGCGCGGCGGTTACCGTGCCGGGCGACGCCGTATTCAGCACCGCCGAGATCTTCTGGCGGCCATCGGATTTTCTGAATTCGTCCACCCAGGTCTTCGAACTGTACGGCCGCCTATCCAACACGCTGTACGACAAGGGCGGCAAGACCACGAGCCAGACCGTGTCCGACCCGTGCGGCGGCAGCATCGACGTCAACGAGACCAGCAATCAGGGGCTTGCCGGCATTCCCACGACGGTGGGCTCATTGGGGTTGCGCTTCACGCCGTCCACCGAGGTGGGGCTGACATTCGGCCTGGAACGCCAGTTCAACCTGGGCACCGCGACCCGGCGCGGCACGTTCAGCCCGGATCCGTCGGCGTTGCGCTGCCAGCTCAACCAAGACAACGAGACCGCCCACTACGAAACCAATGCCGGTAGCGGCGGCTGGCTCGCCTATGTGACTTACGGGCTGTATGAAGGCACGACGCTGCGCATCGACCGCCCCGACTGGTTCACGATGGAAGGCTACGTACAGGCGGGCTACTCCTGGCAGGACATGCCCGCGAAATTCTGGCTGCGCAACAACGCGACCGGCGTCGATGGCGAGAAATCATCGGGCAGGCTGAAGCGCGACCAGGCCTTTGGCGCGGGCGAGCTGCGCGTGGGGCGCAGCTACCGCATGGACGCCATCAGCGACCGTCTGGTGTTTTTTCCGTATGCCGTGATCGGCGCGGACTGGTTGTCGAACCGGAACCGTGTATCCGGCCTGGACATCAACGGCACCGATTCCTACAACCTGGTGGGCAACGGCTCGTCCTGGTCCCTGGGCGCCGGCCCCGGTTTCAACGTCCGCTACTGGTTCCGCGAAGACCATTACAACGCACCACGGTCCTATCTGGACTGGACGACGCAATACCGCTTCAACATCGGCGGCGGCGCGGCCGACCGGGCCCGCGGCCTGTTCATCAACCTGACCCTGTCGTACTGACGACGCGCCGACCCGCAACGAACAAGGAGTCCGTCTTCATGAAAACCCCTTTCCCCTTTTCCCGCCGGCTGGCGATTGGCCTGTCCGCCGCGCTGCTGGCCGTTGCCGCGTATGCGCAGGAAGGCTCGTCCCTCGTGATCCAGGGCAAGGACAACTGGCTGTTCCCCGGTTGGGGCAGCCTGACGCAGGTGGACATGCGCGGCATCGACGCCTCGACCCAGCTGGTACGCGAAACCCGCGACGCCTTGGCCGCCAAGGGCATCCAGCTGGAAGTGCTGGTGCTGCCGGACAAGACACTGTTCTATCAGGACAAGCTGCCCGACGGGAAATCGCTGAGCGCCGACGTGAAGAAGCGCTATCAGACCATCCAGGACAAGCTGAAGCAGGCCGGCGTGTCGACCTTCGACGACGAAGCCGTACTGAAGCAAGTGAAGGACAGCGGCAAGGACGTCTTCTACCGCACCGACCAGCACTGGACGCAGGCCGCCGCCGACGCCACCGCCGAAGCGCTGGCGCAGCAGATCCAGCAAGACGTGAAGACGCTGGCCGGCAAGCCCGGCACCGGCATGCCGCTGGGCAGCGTGGTCAACGAGCGCCGCTATGGCGATCTGGCTGAACTGTTCCTGACGCCCGACCAGCGCAAGCAGGCCGGCCGCGAGACCTACACCGTGCGCCGCCAGGCCGAAAACCAGAGCCTGCTGGACGACGCGCCGGCCCCCGTGCACGTGACCGGCCACAGCATGGTGCAGCCGTATTTCGGTTTTCCGCAGAAGCTGTCCAACGTGCTGGACCGCCCGGTCTCCGTCAATTGGAAGCCCGGCAACGTCGGCCAGTGGATCATGCTGCTGGAGTACCTGGAGTCGCCCGCGTTCAAGCAGAACAAGCCGCAGGTGCTGGTCTGGCAGATGTTCGAACCCACCTATGCCCAAGGACCGGACGCCAAGGGCTTATGGGACAACGCGTCCATCATGGGCGCCGACACCTGGCGCAACCGCATGAAGGCCGCCATTGGCAAGTAGCGCCGTGGAACCCTCTGACAAAGCCGCCGCGCCCAGCCACCGGCTGAGCGCCTGCGTGGTCGCGTTGCTGCTGGCGATGGGCTTGGGCTGGGGCGCCTGGTGCCTGGTCGACGCCAAGATCAGCCCGGCCGAGGTGTCGCCGTCCGCGTGGGCCGACGGATCGGCGGGCAGCGTGCTGAACAAGGCCATGCATATGCCCAGGCAGCCGGAAGTGGACACCTGGAACGCCTCGGTGCGCTACCGCGTGCTGGGCGACCTGGGCGATCAGGTCGCGATGGGCTGCCCGCAATGGCTGTTCTACCGCGACGGCTTGCGCCCGCAGCCAGGCGTCCACGTCTTCAATGAGCGCCTGCGCCTGATGCGGCACTGGGTGGATGAACTGCGCAAGAAGCAGGTACAGGTGCTGGTCGTTGCCGTGCCGGATAAATCGCGTATTGAAGCTGACCGGCTCTGCGGCCTGCCGGTGTCGATGCCGATGCGCCAGACGCTGGATGCATGGCAGGATGCCCTGCGTGCGCAAGGCGTGCCTTTCGTGGACCTGCGCGACGCGTTACGCGCCGCGCCCGCCCCCCGCTTCTTCCGCACCGACGTGCACATGAACGCGCAGGGCGCGAAGGCCGCCGCGCAGCGTGTGGCCGAGGCGGCCTTGCCCCTGCTGCAAGGCCCCGGCACGCAAGCGTTCAAGACCGATGCGCCCACGCCCGCCACGACGCGGATGGGCGACCTGATCGTGCTGGCAGGGCTGGAGCATGCGCGGCCGGGCTGGCGTCCCGAACTGGAAGTGGTATCGGAGCAGAGAATCGAACCGGTGCGCGCCGGCGGGCTGCTGGACGAGGCGCCGCCCGTGGAAGTACTGCTGGCAGGCACGTCCAACGGCCGCCGCAGCCAGTTCGCGGAACGGCTGGGCATCGGCCTGGGCCGCGAAGTCTGGAACATGAGCCTGGACGGCGGGCAGTTCTCGGGAGCGTTGCAGATCGCGCTGAAGCAGCGCGATCAATGGCCCAAGAGCCTGAAGGTACTGATCTGGGAATTCTCGGAAAACGCCTTGTCCCTGCCGCTGACCCCGGACGAACAGGCCGTGCTGGCCCGCCTGCCGTAGCGAACCAAGATGCTATTTAACTCTTACCTGTTCCTGCTGATCTTCCTGCCGGTCACGCTGGCCGTCTATTACGCGCTGGGGCCGCTGAACGTGCGCCTGGCGGCGTTGTGGCTATGTCTGACCTCGCTGGTCTTCTACGGCTGGTGGAACCCGCAGTTCGTGGCGCTTCTGGCTGGCTCCATCGCGTTCAACTACGTGATCAGCCAGTTGATCCTGCACAACGCGGGACGGCCCCGGCTGCAGGGGCTGATCGTGGGACTGGGCGTGGGCGCCGACCTGGTGCTGCTGTTCCATTACAAGTACTTCGCCACGCTGCTGAACTTCCTGACCGACCTGGGGGTGACCCAGACGACGATGGACGACATCATCCTGCCGCTGGGTATTTCGTTCTTCACGTTCACGCAGATCGGCTACCTGCTGGATTGCAAGGCCGGCGTGGTGAAAGAGCGCAGCCTGCTGAGCTATGTGCTGTTCGTCACGTTCTTTCCGCACTTGATCGCCGGCCCCATCCTGCATCACAAAGAAATGATGCCGCAGTTCGCGCAGGCCGAAAACTACCGCTTCAAGGCTGAAAACCTGTCGGTCGGCGCCATGCTGTTCGTCATCGGACTGGCCAAGAAGGTGCTGCTGGCCGATGGCATCGCGCCCTATGCGGACGCCGGCTTCGCCGCGCCGGGCGAACTGATGTTCTGGGGGTCGTGGGGCGCCAGCGTCTGCTACGCGCTGCAACTGTATTTCGATTTTTCGGGTTATTCGGACATGGCGTTGGGCCTGGCCAAGATGTTCGGCATCCGTTTCCCGCTGAACTTCAATTCGCCCTACAAAGCCAGCAGCATCATCGACTTCTGGGCCCGCTGGCACATGACGCTGACCCGCTACATCACCGCCTACCTTTACTACCCCGTGGCGATGGCCGTGTCGACATGGCGCACCAACCGCAACCTGCCGGTGGGCTCCGCGGGCATCCGCACGCCGGGCGGATTCGCCAGCAGCATCGTGGTCCCCACGCTGTTCACGATGACGTTGGCGGGCGTGTGGCACGGCGCGGGCTTGCAGTTCATCGTCTTCGGACTACTGCACGCCATGTACCTGTCGGTGAACCATGCCTGGCGCATCTTCGTCGTGGGCCGAAAACCCGCCGCGGCGCGCCAGGTCGGCGCCGTCAAGCGCGGCCTGTGCATTCTGCTGACCTTCGTGGCGGTGCTGGTGGCGCAGGCGTTCTTCCGCGCCCATGGCGTGGGCGACGCGATGCTGCTGATGCAAGGCATGGTTGGCATGCGCGGCATGGAATCGCTGGACCTGTCCACGCATGTGGCCGGCCTGGCGTGGGGCGACGCCTGGCGCGTCATCGTGGGCCACCACCTGCAGCTGGTCTACGCGATCGTGCTGCTGGGCATTGCGTGGTTCACGCCCAATGCGCACCAGATCCTGGGCCGCTATTCGCCCGCGCTCTTTAAAACGCAGGAAGCGCCTCGCGCCTTCATGCGCTGGCGCCCCAACGCGGCCTGGCTGGCCGCGATGCTGGTGTTGCTCTTTCTTTGCCTGGTAAACCTGCACAAGGAAACCCGGTTCCTCTATTTTCAATTCTGACCGCGTCGCGGTCCTGGAGCACCCTATGGACATCAAGGCGATCGAGACCAAGGTCTCGGACATCATCGAGAACATCATCCTGACCAAGGTCGACCCGGACACACTGCTGATCGACTCCGGCCTGGTGGATTCGCTGGCCGCCGTGGACCTGGCCCTGGCCGTGGAACGCGAATTCGGCTGCAAGATCCCGCCGACCGAAATCGACGTGCACCTGGAATCGGTGCATACGCTTGCCGCATTCATCGCGGAGAACGCCCGCGCTTGAGGCGCACGCCGGCAGCCAGGAGGACGGGATCATGCGTTTCGATTTCAACACCTATGATTTTGCCGACGCTGCGGTCGACGCCGCCGCCATCGCGGTCGTCGACGCGCAAGGCGCCACGACATGGGGCGAGTTGAAGGCCGCCACCGAAGCGTGGGAACAGGCCGCACGCCAGGCCGGCGCCACGGCGGGCGTGCCGCTTGCGATCTCGGGCCACAAGGAAACCGCGTTCCTGGTGGCCATCCTGGGGTGCCTGCGGCTGGGCGCGCCCTTCGTGCCCGTGGACGTCATCAATCCGCCCGACCGCATCGCGCGCATCGGCGAGCTGGTGCGTGCGGGCCTGCGCTACGACGCGCAAGCCCGCACATTCCAGCCCGGCTGCGCCGCGCCGGCGCCGCTTGCCGAAGCGGGACTGGCCTACATCATGTTCACGTCCGGCAGCACAGGCGATCCCAAGGGCGTGCAGATCGGCCGCGAAAGCGTCACGCTGTTCGCAGGCTGGATCCGCGACTGCCTGGGCCTGGGCCCCGCGCCCGCGTTCATGGACCAGATGCTGTTCAGCTTCGACTTTTCGTTGTTCAACTGGGTCGGCGCGCTGGCGCTGGGCGGCACCTGCGTGTTGTGCCCGCGCGAGATCATCGCCGAACGCGACGCCTTCCTCCGGTACCTGGCCGATTCCCGCGTCAGTGTCTGGGCCTCGACACCGTCGTTCGTGCGGCAGCAGCTGTTCAATCCCGAGTTCGATCACGCGCATCTGCCCGACCTGCGCGTCTTCGTGTTTGGCGCGGAATCCCTGACGCCCTCCCTGACTGACGCACTGTGGCAGCGGTTTCCGCACGTCCGCATCATCAATTCCTACGGACCGACGGAGGCCACCTGCTCTACGACCTGGGTAGAAATTGACTCGAACCTGCGCGCGGCCGCGCCCAATCCCTTCCCCATCGGCCGTGCCAAACCGTATGCGGACGTTTTCATCGAAAACGGTGAAATCAACATCGCGGGCGACCACGTCATGCGCGGCTACCTGAACCGCCCCGACCTGAACGCGTCGCGCATGTTCGTGCGCAACGGCAAGCGTGGGTACCGCAGCGGCGACCTGGGTGAGATCGACGCGCAAGGCCTGGTCACCTTCCGTGGCCGCGTCGACGACCAGATCAAACTGCACGGCTATCGCATCGAACTCGCCGAGATCGACGCAGCCATTGCCACGCTGCCCGGCGCCCGCGCTGGCGCCGCCGTCGCCCTGCGCCGTCCCGACGGCGCCATCGTCCGGCTGATCGGCTTTGTCGAACCCGCAGTGGCCGGCCCCGACGGCTTGCAGCCGCTACCGCCGGAACTGCATGATTGGAAGTCCGCGCTGGGACGCCGCCTGCCGCCCTACATGATCCCGTCCGAGCTGCTCGCCTGCCACCGCTTCCCCACGACCAGCACGGACAAGGCGGACCGCAAACAGCTGCAGCGCCTGTACCTGGACGCCCGCCTCAGCAAAAAACCGGAGCCCTGAATCATGCCCACCCTTTTTCGCAATGCGGCGCTTGCCGTCGCGCTGGCCGCCATGGCCGGCAACGCGGCGGCCGAAGGCGCGTTCGCGCAGCTCTACGCCGCCCGGCCACCCGCCGGATCCTCATTCGTGCGCATCGTGAACCCTGCCGCCACGCCGCTGCGTGTGCAGATCGCCGACGGGCCGGCGCAGGAAGCGGGCGCGGCCAAGCCCGCCACGACCTACGCCATCGTAAAAGGCAACCAGGCCTTCACCGTGCAGGTGGACGGCAAGCCCGCGGCCAGCCTGCAAGTGGCCCCCGACACCTTCAGCACGCTGATTCCACGGCGCGTGGACGGCAAACTGACGTTCGCCGTTGTCGACGACAGCAATGGCGCGCAGGACGCGCTGAAGGCAGAGCTACGCTTCTACAACCTGGCGGCCGACTGCCCCGCCGGCCAGTTGGGCGTCAGCCCGTCCGGACCCGTGCTGTTCCAGGACGTGAAACCGGGCGCGGCCGCGGCACGCGCCATCAACCCCGTCAGTGCCACGCTGGCCGCAGGCTGCGGCGCGGCAGCCTCCCCCACGATGTCGCTGCCTGCCCTGCAGCCCGGCGACCACTACAGCCTGTTCCTGACCGGGTCCGCGGCCGCGCCAATACTGCGCGGCCAGGTCAGCACCACGGACCCCTACCGCCGCTAAGGAGACGTCATGCGCCGCGTTTTCCGGGATGACCACGAACTGTTCCGCGATCAGGTCTGGCGCTTTGTCGCCAACGAGATCGCGCCCCACTATGCCGAATGGGAAAAGGCCGGCGTCACGCCGCGTTCGCTCTGGCGGCGCGCAGGCGAAGAAGGCCTGCTCAACTGCGCTCTGCCCGACCCGTACGGCCTGGGCGGCGACTTCGGCCACGCCACGGTCGTGATCGAAGCGCTGGCCCACGCCAACTTCCTGGGCATCGGCTTTTCGATCCATTCCGACATGGTGTCGCCCTATCTGCTGAACTTCGGCACCAACGCGCAAAAGGAACGCTGGCTGCCGCCGATGACGCGCGGCGAGGTAATCGGCGCCATCGCCCTGACGGAACCGGGCGCTGGCAGCGATCTGAAGGCCATCCGCACGCGGGCGCGCCGCGACGGCGACAGCTATGTGCTCAATGGACAGAAGACCTTCATCACCAATGGCGTCAATGCCGGCCTGGCCATCGTGCTGGCCAGCACCGACCCGGAGCTGGGCGCGCGCGGCCTGTCGCTATTCTGCGTCGAGGAAAACCTGCCCGGCTACACCAAGGGCGCGGCGCTGGACAAGATCGGCCAGCACAGCCAGGACACCTGCGAACTCTACTTCGACGACGTCCGCGTGCCGGCGGATTGCCTGCTGGGCCAGGAAAACGCCGCGTTTGAATACATGACCCGCGAACTGGCGCGCGAACGCCTGGCGATTGCCTTGCGCGCCGCCGCCTCGGTCGAAGGCATGCTGGACGAGGCCGCGCAATACACCCGCGACCGCAAGGTCTTCAGCCGCCGCGTGATCGACTATCAGAACACGCGTTTCAAGCTGGCCAACGCGCGTGCGCAGACCACGATGCTGCGCGTGTTCCTGGACGACTGCCTGGCGCGCCAGATGGCGGGCGAACTGGATCCCACGACGGCCGCCATCGCCAAGCTGAACGCCACCGAAATCCAGGGCCGCGTGCTGGACGACCTGCTGCAGATGTATGGCGGCTACGGCTATATGGCGGAATACGGCATCGGCCGCGCCTGGGTCGACGCGCGTGCGCTGCGGATATTCGGCGGCACCAGCGAAGTCATGCTGGAGATCATCGGCCGCAGTTTCAACTGACGCGCGTTCAGACGCGCGCCGCCAGCCACGCGCGCATCAGGGCGCGCGCTTCCGGCGTGTCGTCGATGACCCAGGGGTCCATCGCAAACGCCACGACCCGTTCGGCCCCGTAGCCGCGCGCCACTTCCCACTGCGCCTTCACGCGGGTGAAATCAGCCGAGCGCGCCTTGAACGTGGACCCGTCGGTACTGCCCGACGGCAGTTCCTCGAACAGTTCCATGACCAGGTCGAACGAGGCCCGGCGCGCAAGCAGCATGTCGTGCAACGGCTCCAGCGCCTGATAGTTCGCCAGGCCGGCCACGCCCACCCCGTCCTGGATCATCGGGTGGATGCGCACCTGGTCGAGGATGCCGCGCCACAGCATCATCAGCGACCCTTCACCGGGCAGGCGGCTGTGATAAGTGGAGATGCAGGGAACGCCTCGGCTGGTGGCTTGCGCCGTACGCGAGAACGCGTCCAGCCAGGGAATCAACTGCGCCTGGCGCTCGGCGGACGCCCAGTTGTATTGCTCTAGTTCGTAGGGCAGATACCAGCCCCGGAACGCACGGCGCTTGGACCACGGGGCGGATTCCATATACGCCACCCCACGCGCGCGCGTCTGGTTCAGAAAGCCCGTGAATGCCGCCTTGTCCCTGCCCGCCAGCACATCCCACCAGCGTTGATCGTAGGGCAGCCCGACATGCACGCCGAGCCCCTGGTGTTCGGCTTCGTCGAAGATGTGGCCCAGCACGGCATCGGGCGCCATCCAGTCGTCCGGACGCCCGCCCTCCAGCCCCACCCATTGCAGGAAGATCTCGCGGCAGCCCAGTCGGCGATAAGCCGACAGCCGCACACGCCAATCGTCGGGGCTCAGGTCCAGGTGGCTGCGCCACAATTGCAGGAACGTGGCGTTCAGCGCCAGTGGCGGCGCACAGGCGGCCAGCGGCGCCAGCGCACCCAGCGCTAGCGCCTGAAGCAGGCGCCGCCGGGACGGGGATGCAGGCAGACGGCGTGTCAGGAGAATATCCTGTGCCGCCTTTAGCCGCGGTTGCCGAACAGGCCGGACAGCGATGCCAGCAGGTCGGTCGGGTTGAATGGCTGACCCGGCTGCACCGCGCCTTCCGGCGTGGCCTTGTCCACCAACTGCGGCAGCAGCGAAGACAGCGACCCCAGCACGGAATCGGTGTCCTGGCCGGTCTTGGCAGCCAGATCATTGACGACGCCAGGATCCAGCACGGACCCGAGCTGGTCGGGACTGACGGGCAGGTTCTGCCCGGTGCCCACCCAAGACGCAACGATCTCGCTCAAGCCGCCCTGCTGGAAGCTGGCGATCAAGCCGCTCAGACCGCCCGGGTATTTGTTCAATTGCTCGATCAGCGCGGGCAACAGCGATGCCGAGCCTCCTTGCTGACCGCCGCCGGCCATCGAGGCCAAAGTATCCAACAGACTCATCGCCATGCTCCTGGAAAGTCGGAAAAACAGTATAGGGCCGCCGCGCGCGCAACGCATGTCAGCCCCGTTACCTGAGGCCGGATCTTTGCAAAACTTGTAAATCGCGGGCCGGTCAACCGGGCGCCTTGGCGGTCGCCGATGCTTTCAAGGCTTTCAGCGCCTTCTGCCCGGCACGGCCGTCCGCCGGCAGACCCAGCTCCCGCTGCGCCGCCTGCAGAGCCTGGCGCGTACGGGCGCCGATCATGCCGTCGGGCTCGCCCACGTCATAGCCTTTGGCAATGAGCAGGCGTTGCAGCTCGCGCCGTTCCGCTCGCGAAAGACCCGGGTCGTCCGTCGGCCAGGCCTGCACCAGCGGACCGCCGCCCCGCAACCTGTCCGATAAATGGGCGATCGCCAGCGCGTAGCTCTCGGCTGCGTTGTAGGAATACAGGGCGTCGAAATTGCGCGTCACCAGGAAGGCGGGGCCATTGCGGCCCGCGGGCAGCAGCAGGCCGGCAGGCGTGTCGCCACCGGGCAAGGGCTGCCCGTCCGCCCGGGTCACGCCCTGCCTGGCCCACGACGACATCGGCCGCTTGTTCTTGCGGCCCGCGCCCGCCGTGTCCGTGCCGGCGGGAAGCCTGACCTCGTAGCCCCAGGCCAACGAGGGGTTCCAACCGGCGCGCTTCAGGAAATTGGCCGTGGAAGCCAGGGCATCCGGCACGCTGTCGACCAGGTCTCGGCGGCCATCACCGTCGAAGTCCACGGCCAGCCGCAGATAGGTGGACGGCATGAACTGCGTCTGCCCGAACGCGCCGGCCCAGGACCCCACCAGCCGATCGGGCGCAATGTGCTCGTCCTGGATGATCTTCAGGGTGGCGAAGAACTCGCCGCGAAAATACGCCTGGCGACGGCCGAAGCACGACAGCGTGGACAGCGACGTCAGCAGCGGGCGGCCGCCCAGCGTGCGGCCGAAATTGCTCTCCACGCCCCATACGGCCGCGATCGTGGCCGGGTCCACGCCGTAGCGCGACGCCGCGCGCGCCAGCTCGGACTGCCAGCGCGCCATGCCCGCCTGCCCGTCCGACACGCGTTCGTCATCAACCAGCCCGGCCATGTAGTCCCAGATCGGTGTCTTGAACTCGGGTTGGGCGTCCAGCAGGCCGATCACGGCCATGTCGGGCGTCAAGCCGGCCGTGTGCGCATCGAAGGTGGCGCCGGACACGCCCGCCTTGAGCGCGGGGCCGCGCAGTTGCGACAGGCAGGCCGCAAAGGGTTCCGCCGCATGCGCGGTCTGCGCGGCGCCCGTCAACAGGGTCAGGGCGGCGCCGGATAGCGCGGTAGCCAACAGGGATTTCATGTTCGGTAGTCCTTGGGATAGTCGGCGTGGGCGGGTGGATGCGGGACGAACCCGGTCAGCCCGCTTGCAATGCGGCAAGTTCATCGTCGTCGAAACCCGCAGCGCGGCGCGCCTCCAGGTTGAACGGGCCGCGCAGCCGGGGCGCGTCGTAACGCCGCGCCAACTCGGCATAGCAGGCGACGGGTTCCTGCCCGGCTTCGGCGCAGAGCCGCTTGAACCAGAAGTTGCCGATGGCGACGTGGCCGATTTCGTCGCGCAAGATAATGTCGACGATGGCCGCGCTTTCCGCATCGCCCGCGCCGGCCAGCTTGTTGCGGATCATGGGCGAGGCGTCCAGGCCGCGCGCCTCCAGCGTGCGCGGCACCAGCGCCAGGCGAGCCAGCAGATCGTCGCGCGTCCGTTCGGCCATGTCCCACAGGCCGTTGTGCGCCGGGAAATCGCCATAGGCGAAACCCAGCGCAGCCAGCCGCTGGCGCAGCAGGTCGAAGTGATAGGCCTCTTCGCGGGCGACGCGCAGCCAATCCCGGTAGAACGCATCTGGCATGCCGGCAAAGCGCCAAAGGATGTCCAGCGCCAGATTAACCGCGTTGAATTCGATGTGGGCCAGCGCATGCAGCAGCGCCGCGCGCCCTTCCTGGGTGGCCATGGAACGGTGCTTGACCTGCGCGGGCGCGACCAGTTCGGGCCGCGCCGGACGGCCGGGCAAGCCGGCGGGCGCCACGAATTCCCGCTGGCGGTCCAGTGCCGCGGTATCGGCGATGGCGCGCACCGCCGCCATTTTCTCGGGCCATTCCAACGCGGCCAAAGCCGCCAGCGCCTGCCCGCGCAGGCAGTCGGCATGCGGCCCTTCCTGGCGGGAAGGCATCGTGTTGCTGTCCATGATGATTGCAAACCCCAAGCGGCGCGACACCGCTTCAAACCCTGACAAAACCCACGGTTTCAGTACCGTGCGTTGGCGATGACTTTATCATTCACGGATGGATTCCCTGCGCCTGACCATCGAAACCGACCTGTCCCGCATCGACGCCCAGCAATGGGACGCGCTGGCCGGCGATCAGCCCTTTCTGCAGCACGCCTTCCTGCGCGCCATGCACGAGACCGGCTGCGCGTCGCCCGGCACGGGTTGGGCGCCGCATTACCTGGCGCTGTGGCGCGGCGGCGTGCTGGCCGCGGCCACGCCGCTCTACCTGAAATCGCATTCCCGCGGCGAGTACGTGTTCGACTATGCCTGGGCCGACGCGTTCCAGCGCCACGGCATGCGCTACTACCCCAAGTTGCTGTCGGCCATCCCCTACACCCCGGTGACGGGGCCGCGCCTGCTGGCATCCAGCGACGAAGACCGTGCGACGCTCGTGCGCGGCCTGGTCGCCTTTGCCGAAGAGGTCAAGGTGTCGTCCCTGCATGTGCTGTTCCCGTCGGACGCCGACATGCACGCGCTGCGCGACGCCGGCTTCATGATTCGCGAAAGCGTGCAATTCCATTGGACCAACGCCGGCTATGCGGACTTCGACGCATTCCTGGCGCTGATGAGCCACGACAAGCGCAAGAAGATCCGGCAAGACCGCAAGAAGGTCGCGGCGGCCGGCTTGTCGTACCGCTGGCTGCGCGGCACCGAGATCGGCGACGCCGACCTGGGCTTCTTCTACGACTGCTATTGCCGCACCTATTTCCAGCACGGCAACCCGCCCTATCTGAACCGCGATTTCTTCGTGCGCGCGCACCGCGAACAGCCCGACGCCTTCGTGCTGATCCTGGCCGAGCGCGGCGGCCAGCCGGTCGCGGCGGCACTGAACCTGGCGGGCGGCGATGCGCTCTACGGCCGCTATTGGGGGGCGACGGAATATGTGCCGGGACTGCACTTCGAGACCTGCTATATGCAGTCGATCGCATACTGCATCGCGCACGGCATCGCCCGCTTCGAAGGCGGTGCGCAGGGTGAACACAAGATGGCGCGCGGGCTGCTGCCCACGCCTACGTGGTCCGCGCATTGGGTCGCCCATCCCGGTTTTGCCGAAGCGATCCAGAACTTCCTGGACGAAGAGACTTCGGCCGTGACGGATTACCTGGGTGAACTGGAAGGCCACACGCCGTTCAAGCGCAGCGAGTAGCCCGCGCCGACCCGGCCCCGGCCGGTTGCCAGGAAAGACCGGGCTTGAGCCTTAGAGGAAGCGGTCCAGCATCTTGCGGCTGTGCTTGTCCAACGACAGGATGTCGCGCACCAGGTAGAAGATGCCGTGGCTGTCGGCGATCAGCAGGGTTTGCGGGCTGAGGCGGCGGATGTCTTCTTCGCCGCGCAGCACGAAAGACGTGGGGCCGCGGTCCGTTTCCACCTTCCAGGTACTGGGCGTGGCGTACGTGGACACGCTGGCCAGCTTGCGGATCTCGGGCATGAATTCCCGGCCCGCCAACTCTTCTTCGATCAGCGCGCGCGGCCCCTCAGGCACATCGGACAAGTGTTCGATCCAGAGCAGCTCGTGGCCATCGCTCGTCACCAGCGACAGGCCACGGCCCGCTTCGCTGATCGGGAACGCGCGCACGGGGATGACGCCTTCGTGCATCTCGCCGTCGGCGGATTGATATTCCAGACGCCCGAAGGCGTTGCGGCGCAGCTGAAAGGTCGGCAACGTCATGACGATAATCCCGGTTCCGCGTCAGGCCACGGCGGCCATGTCTTCGCTGCCCGACGCCTGCGCGTCGGCTTCCGCCTGGCGCGCCTGCGCCTGGTAGAGGCGATAGTAGGCGCCCTCGCGGGCCATCAGTTCTTCGTGCGGCCCCTGCTCCACGATCTGGCCACGGTCCAGCACGACCAGTCGGTCGGCCTTGCGCAGCGTGCTCAGGCGGTGGGCGATGGCGATAGTGGTGCGGCCGCGCACCAGATTGTCCAGCGCCTTCTGGATTTCCTTCTCGGTCGTGGTGTCCACCGACGACGTCGCCTCGTCCAGGATCAGGATGCGCGGGTCGATCAGCAACGCGCGGGCGATCGAGATGCGTTGGCGCTCGCCGCCGGACAAGGCCTGGCCGCGTTCGCCAACCAGTGAGTCGTAACCGTGCGGCAGGCGCAGGATGAACTCGTGCGCATGGGCGGCGCGGGCCGCGGCCACGATCTCGTCGCGCGTCGCGTCCGGCTTGCCGTAGGCGATGTTTTCGGCGATGGTGCCGAAGAACAGGAACGGCTCCTGCAACACCAGCCCGATGTTGCGGCGGTAGTCCGCCACGCGCACCGAGCGGATGTCGGCGCCGTCCACCAGCACCGCGCCTTCGGACACGTCGTAGAAGCGGCAGATCAGGTTGATCAGCGTGCTCTTGCCTGAACCACTGTGGCCGACCAGGCCGATCATTTCGCCCGGGGCGATGGTCAGGTCCAGGCCACGGATGACCTGGCGATTGCCATAGCGGAAACCCACGTCGCGCAATTCGATGCGGCCGTTGATCTGCGGCAGCTTGGCCGGATTCTGCGGCTCTGGCACGCTGGATACGTGATCCAGAATGTCGAAGATGCGCTTGGCGCCCGCCGCCGCTTTCTGCGTAACCGAAACGATGCGGCTCATGGAATCCAGGCGCATGTAGAAACGCCCGATGTACGCCAGGAACGCCGCCAGGACACCGACGGTGATCTGCTTTTGCGAGACCTGCCAGATGCCGAAGATCCACACGACCAGCAAACCGACCTCCGTCAGCAGCGTGACGGTGGGCGAAAACAGCGACCAGGTCGTGTTTACGCGGTCGTTGACTTCCAGGTTGCGGTTGTTGGCTTCGCGGAAACGCGCGACTTCGCGCTTTTCCTGGGCGAACGCCTTCACCACGCGAATGCCCGGAATGGTGTCGGCCAGCACGTTGGTGATTTCGGACCAGATGCGATCGACCTTTTCAAAGCCATGGCGCAGGCGGTCGCGCACCGCGTGGATCATCCAGATGATGAACGGCAGCGGCACCAGCGTGACCAGCGCCAGCCACGGGTTGATCGACACCAGGATCACCGCCGTCATGACGATCATCAGGATGTCGTTGGCGAAGTCCAGCAGATGCAGCGACAGGAACACGCAGATGCGGTCGGTTTCACTGCCAATGCGCGAAATCAGGTCGCCCGTGCGCTTGCCGCCGAAATACTCCAGCGACAACTGCTGCAAATGCTCATAGGTGGTCGTGCGCAGATCGGCGCCGATGCGTTCGCTGACCCAGGCCAGGATGTAGGTTCGGGCCCAGCCCAGCCCCCAGGCCAGGAAGGCGGATGCCAGTAGCCCGCTGAGATACAGGCGGACCTTGCTGTAGTCGATCGGCGCGCCGTTCTGGAATGGAATCAGCACATCGTCCATCAGCGGCATGGTCAGGTACGGCGGCACCAGGGTGGCGGCCGTGCCCAGCAGCGTCAGGATGAAGCCGGCCAGCAACGGGCCGCGGTACGGCCGGGCGAAGCGCCACAGGCGCAGGAGCGCCCAGGTGGTGGACGGCGCCGCCTGCGACTGGTGACAGGCGGGGCATTCTTCCTCGTCGGCGGGAATGACGTTATTACAGTTGGTGCAGGTACGCTCTGCCCGTTCCTGTTCCGGCAGGCCGGACAGCCGGATCGCCTGCTGCGCCTCGAATTGGGCCAACAGGCGCAGCGCGGCCGGATTGCGGGCCAGCGTAAACCGCCAGACCGCCAGACGGGCGTTGTCGTCGTGAAGCTCCAGCACGGCGGCGCCGGCGTGATCGGACAGGTTTAGCGTTAATTGGGGGCCATAGACCCACGATTCCCAGCCGTTGTCCTCGGCATTACGGGCCAGCAGGCGCCGGTCGGTGGCCGCGATCAGCCCAGGCTGGAACTTCAGCCGCTGGTCCAGGTCTATTTCAACCCAGGCCAGCAGGCTTTCGCCCTCCGCCAATTCAGCGCGGATTTCGTCCCGCCAGCGGGCAGGAAAGGCATCGGCAAGGCCGGAAAGCAGGTGTGGTTTTTTCATTGGAACGCATACCGGGCCAGGACTCTGCCCTACTAGGCGGCAACCGGTTTACCACCCACGGCGGCAAACGTGTCCCTTCCTTACAACACAACGAGTTCACGCCTTGAAGGCGTCGTATAGTAGCAGCCGATTTTTCTAATTAGGAATATCTGGGATCCCCCACTCGTTGGCATTATTCTTACAGCGCAACCCCAAAAATTCGTAATAAATTCGCGGTCTTACATAGGGGCGTCCGCGCGTGCCAACCTGCTTCTCAAGTAAATTAAAACATGAAAAAGAAAGACATTGAATTTCTCGATGTCGTGGCTTTGCGCGGCCCGAACATTTGGACGTATCGCCCGGTCCTTGAAGCATGGGTGGATATTGGTGAACTGGAAGACTTTCCGTCCAACACCATTCCCGGGTTTTACGAGCGCCTCTCCAACTGGTTGCCGACCCTGATCGAGCACCGTTGCAGCCCAGGCGTACGCGGAGGCTTCCTGGCCCGCCTGAAAGAAGGCACCTGGCCCGGCCACATTCTTGAACATGTCACCCTGGAATTGCAGAACCTGGCCGGATTGCGCGGCGGTTTTGGCAAAGCCCGGGAAACCTCGACCCGGGGCGTCTATAAGGTTGTTGTGCGCGCCTGGCAGGAACAGGTCACCCGCACCGCCCTGAACGAAGCCCGCGACCTGGTCATGGCGGCCATCGAAGACCGCCCGTTCGACGTGCCGGCTACCGTCGCCCGCCTGCGCAGCCTGGTGGACAAGCATTGCCTGGGCCCCAGCACGGCTTGCATCGTGGATGCCGCCGACGACCGCGACATCCCGTATATCCGCCTGTTCGAAGGCAACCTCGTGCAGTTCGGCTACGGTTCCGCCCAGCGCCGGATCTGGACGGCCGAAACCGACCGCACGAGCGCCATCGCCGAAGGGATCTCGCGCGACAAGGACCTGACCAAAGAGCTGCTGTCGACCTGCGGCGTGCCGGTGCCGGAAGGCCGCCTGGTGCGCAGCGAGGACGACGCCTGGGAAGCCGCCGAAGACATCGGCCTGCCCGTCGTGGTCAAGCCCTATGACGGCAACCATGGCCGCGGCGTGTTCACCAACCTGACGACCCGCGACGAAGTCGTTTCCGCCTACCGCGTCGCGGTGGACGAAGGCAGCGGCGTCATTGTCGAGCGCTTCGTGCTGGGCAACGAACACCGCCTGCTGGTGGTGGGCAACCGCATGGTAGCTGCCGCCGCCGGCGAACTGGCCTGGGTGACCGGCGACGGCAAGTCGACCATCACCGAGCTGATCGACAGCCAGATCAACACCGACCCCCGCCGCGGCCGCACCGAGAACCATCCGCTGAATCCGGTGCGCCTGGATTCCGCCGCCCGCCTCGAGATCGCCCGCCAGGGCTTGTCCGAAGACAGCGTTCCCCAGGACGGCCAGCGCGTGCTGGTGCAGCGCAGCGGCAACGTCGCCTTCGACGTGACCGACCGCGTGCATCCCAGCATCGCCGCCACCGTGACGCTGGCCGCCCGCGTGGTGGGCCTGGACATCGCCGGCGTCGACCTGGTGGCCGAGGACATCTCCCGGCCGCTCGCGGAACAGCGCGGCGCCATCGTGGAAGTCAACGCCGGCCCGGGCCTGCTGATGCACCTGAAGCCGGCCGACGGCACGCCGCGCCCGGTGGGCCGCGCCATCGTCGATCATCTGTTCCCCGAAGGCGACGCCGGCCGCATCCCCATCGTGGGCGTTACCGGCACCAACGGCAAGACCGTGGTGGCGCGCCTGGTGGCCCGTCTGCTGCACCTGTCGGGCAAGCGCACCGGCCTGGCCTGCAGCGAAGGCCTCTACCTGGACCGCCGCCTGGTGCAAAAAGGCGATCGCGCCGACTTCGCGTCGGGCACCCGCCTGCTGATGAACCGCAATGTGGATGCGGCCGTCATCGAAAACGACAGCGGCGTCATTCTGGGCCAAGGCCTGGCCTATGACCGCTGCCAGGTCGGCGTGGTTACCAACATCGACGACGCCGACCATCTGGGCGACTTCGACATCAACGAAACGGAGCGCATGTTCAATGTGTTCCGTACGCAGGTCGACGTGGTTCTGCCCACCGGCGCCGCGGTCCTCAATGCGCGCGATCCGCGCGTGGTCGAAATGGCCGAGCTCTGCGACGGCGCCGTGATCTTCTTCGGCATCGACCCTGCCCTGCCCGCCATCGCCGCCCATCTGCAACAGGACGGCCGCGCCGTGTTCGTGCGTGACGGCAGCATCATTCTGGCCCAGGGCGCCCGCGAAGAACGGCTGGCCGACGTGGCCGCGATCCCGTTGACGCATGGCGGCCGCGTTGCCTTCCAGGTTGAAAACGTGCTGGCCGCGGTGGGCGCCGCCTGGGCGCTGGACATACCCGTGGAACTCATCCGCGCCGGCATCGAAACCTTCGACATCGACCAGGCCGACGCGCCGTGGCAATTCACGCTGTTCGAACGCAACGGCGGCACGGTAGTGGTGGACGACGTGCACAACGCCTCGGCGCTGCGCCCCCTGATCCAGGCCATCGACCAGTTCCCGTCGGCAACCCGCGCCGTGGTCTATTCCGCCGGCGCCGACCGCCGCGACGCGGACCTGATCGAGCAGGGCCGCTTGCTGGGCGACGCGTTTGATCGCGTCGTGCTCTACGACGACAAGACGGTCAACAGCAAGCGCCCCGAGGGCGAGGCGCGCGCGTTGCTGCGCCAGGGCCTGTCGCAAGGCAGCCGCGTGAAAGACATCCAGGATGAGCCCGACCATGGCAAGGCCATCGAGAGCGTGCTGAACGGCATTGCGGCCGGCGACTTCGCCCTGCTGCAGTCCGACGAAGCATTCTCCGGCCCCACCATCGATCTGGTCCGCCGCTGGATTCAACAATACTGACAGGAATACCTGCCATGGAAGTTTCCCGTATCCGAGCTCTGCGCGGCCCTAATCTGTGGAGCAAGAACACCGCGATCGAGGCCATCGTTTCCTGCGCCGACGCCGAGTGCTCCATCGACAACCTGCCCGAGTTCGAAGCCCGCCTGCGCGCGCGGCTGCCGCAGATCGGCCTGATGCGCCCCGAGGGCCATCAAGATGCCGTCTCGATCGCCCACGTCTTGCAGATCGTCGCGCTGACGATGCAGGCGCACGCCGGCTGCCCCGTCACCTTCGGCCGCACCTCCTCCACGATCGAACCCGGCGTGTTCCAGGTAGTGGTTGAATACAGCGAAGAGGAAGTCGGCAAGCTGGCGATGGAGCTGGCGCAAGCGCTGGTCCGCGCCGCGCTGGACGACACCCCGTTCGACTTCGCCGATGCGCTCAAGCGCCTGCGGGAACTGGACGAAGACGTGCGCCTGGGACCCAGCACGGGTTCCATCGTGAACGCCGCCGTTGCCCGCAACATTCCCTACCGCCGCCTGACCCAGGGCAGCATGGTGCAGTTCGGCTGGGGCAGCAAGCAACGCCGCATCCAGGCCGCCGAAACCGACCGGACCAGCGCCATCTCCGAATCGATCGCGCAGGACAAGGACCTGACCAAGATGCTGCTGGACGCCGCCGGCGTGCCGGTGCCGATGGGCCGCTCCGTGACATCGGCCGAGGAAGCCTGGGCCGCCGCGCAGGAGCTGGACGGCCCCGTGGTCGTCAAGCCGCGCGACGGCAGCCAGGGGCGCGGCGTGGCCGTGAACATCGAAACGCGCGAGCGCGTGATCCAGGCGTTCGAAGTGGCCGAAGAGATCAGCTCGGAAGTGATTGTCGAACGCTACATCCCCGGCCACGATTTCCGCCTGCTGGTGGTGGGCGGCGCACTGGTCGCGGCATCGCGCCGCGATCCGCCCCAAGTCACGGGCGACGGCCAGCACACCATCCGGCAGCTGGTCGAACAGGTCAACGCCGACCCCTTGCGCGGCGATGGCCACGCGACGTCGCTGACCAAGATCCGGTTTGACGACATCGCCTTGGCAACGCTGAAAAAGCAGGGTTTCGACGCCGATTCCGTGCCACCCCCGGGCACCCTGATCTTCCTGCGCAACAACGCCAATCTCAGCACCGGCGGTTCGGCCACCGACGTGACCGACGAGGTGCATCCCGAAATGGCGGCGCGCGCCGTGTCGGCGGCCCGCATGATCGGGCTGGACATCTGCGGGGTGGACGTCGTGGCCGAGAGCGTGCAATACCCGCTGGAAGAGCAACATGGCGGCGTCGTGGAAGTGAACGCCGCGCCCGGCCTGCGCATGCACTTGAACCCGTCGTTCGGCAAGGGCCGCGCGGTGGGCGACGCCATCATCGCCAACATGTACGCCGATGGCGACGACGGCCGCATTCCGGTCGTGGCCGTGGCCGGCACCAATGGCAAGACCACCACCGTGCGCCTGACCGCCCATCTGCTGGGCGCGGCCGGCAACCGCGTCGGCATGACGAATTCCGATGGCGTCTACGTGGAGAACCTGCGCATCGACACCGGCGACTGCAGCGGCCCGCGCAGCGCCCGCAGCGTGCTCATGCACCCCGACGTGGATGCCGCGGTGTTCGAAACGGCACGTGGCGGCATCCTGCGCGAAGGCCTGGCTTTCGACCGCTGCAACGTGGCCATCGTCACCAACATCGGCATGGGCGATCACCTGGGCCTGGGCTACATCAGCACGGTGGAAGACCTGGCCGTGGTCAAGCGCGTGATCGTGCAACACGTGCACCCGTCAGGCACCGCGGTACTGAACGCCGCCGACCCCATCGTGGCCGACATGGCCGCGAGCTGCCCGGGTTCAATCACCTACTTCGCCGAAGACCGCAACCATCCCGTGCTGGCCACCCATCGCGCGCAGGGCCTGCGTTCAGTCTACCGCGACGGCGATGACATCGTCGCGGCGCAAGGCGCGGACGAGGTCCGCCTGGCGCTACGCGACATCCCCCTCACGCGCAACGGCACAATCACGTTCCAGGTCGAAAACGCCATGGCATCCATCGCCGCCGCCTGGGCGCTGAATCTGGACTGGGACATCATCCGCCGCGGCCTGGTCACCTTCGTCAATGATGCCCAGACCGCGCCCGGACGCTTCAATGTGTTCGACCACCGCGGCGCCACGGTGATCGCGGACTACGGCCACAATCCCGACGCGATCCTTGCACTGGTGCGCGCCGTGGATGCCATGCCCGCCAAGCGCCGCTCGGTCGTCATCAGCGGGGCGGGCGACCGCCGCGATGAAGACATCCGCATGCAAACCGAGATCCTGGGCGCCGCGTTCGACGACGTGCTGCTGTATCAAGACCAATGCCAACGTGGCCGCGCCGACGGGGAAGTGCTGGCGCTGCTGCAGGAAGGCCTGGTCGGCGCGCCGCGCACGACGCACATCGAAGAGATCCACGGCGAGTTCCTGGCGATCGATACGGCGCTGGGACGCTTGGCGGCCGGTGACCTGTGCCTGATCCTGGTTGACCAGGTGGAAGCGGCGCTGGACCACATCGCCCGTCGCATCGCCGAGGGCTGATCCTGCGGCATCCCTGGCCGTTGCGGTCATGCAAACGGGGCGCCTGGGCGCCCCGTTTTCTTGCCCGCCGGCGTCAGCCGCGGGACGCCTCGACGGGCGCTGTCGCCTGGTACTTGTCCGTTACGTGGGTGCACCCCACCGCCGCCATGGCGGCCAGCGTCAGCAAAATAGCGCTGCAAAGTCGTTGCGTCATGCGTGCCCTCTCCCTTCCTAGTTGATGAACCGCGCAGCGGCTTCCGCCACGACTATACCGGGGCGCGTCCGCGACAGCCAGCGCAGCAAGGCCACGTGGACGCCGCACCTCCCGTTACCAGCCCCGATCAAAAGGGGACAAAACATTGCAAGAATGTAACTGCCCGATCTAGTACGGCTGCGCTGCCCGCCCGTCGGAGAATGGCCAGGATCTTGCGCTTTGCCCCGTTACATTTGTCCACAGCCACGTTTGACAGGCCCGTTGTGGGGCTCGTACGGTAAAGGCTAGCTGATCAGTGTCCAACTCAACCGCGATTGCAGGACTTATAGGCCATAAGCCTTGTGTCGCACGCAGATAGAGAGAGGTCACCATGAATAACGACATCATCGCCGGCAAGTGGAAGCAACTGACCGGCAAGGCCAAAGCGGCCTGGGGTGAACTCACCGACGACGAGTTGACCCGTACCGAAGGCAACGCCGAACGCCTCGCTGGCTTGATCCAGGAGCGTTACGGCAAGACCAAGGAAGAAGCGCAAAAGGAAGTCCGGGATTTCTTCGACCGCAATCCCTGAATCCGCCCACCGCCTTGATCGGTCGAATCTACTGGAGAAGCTGACATGTTGCACTACGCCGTTGTTTTCTTCGTTATCGCGATCATCGCGGCGGTTCTCGGCTTCGGTGGCATTGCCGCCGGCGCCGCGGGTATCGCCAAGGTCCTGTTCTTCGTATTCCTGGTGCTGGCGCTCTTGTCCATCCTGAGCGGCGCCCTACGGAAAAAATAGGACACGTTGATAGATAGAACGCGTAACCCGAAAGAGTCCTGCACGACCGCGTCGTCCCTGGACGGCGCCCCGAACACTGAGTTTCAAGGAGGAACTATGGAAATTCGCAAGCTGATCGCCGCCGCCGCACTGGGAACAGGCGCTGTCTTCACTTCCATGGCTTTTGCGGCCGATGACGGCAAGCCCAAGCAGTCCGTGGGCGAATATGCCTCCGATGCAACCGTGACCACGAAAATCA
Source organism: Achromobacter sp. MYb9 (assembly GCF_002975275.1). GTDB lineage: Bacteria > Pseudomonadota > Gammaproteobacteria > Burkholderiales > Burkholderiaceae_B > Achromobacter. The sequence goes on from NZ_PCOQ01000001.1 coordinate 207,662, forward strand.
AGGCCGCCTTCGTCGCCGACAAGCAACTGAGCGCCCTGGACATCGCGGTCGAGACCAACAATGGCGTCGCCACGCTGACCGGCACGGTGGGCACGTCGGCCGAGGCCGATCACGCCGCCACCGTGACGCGCGGCGTGGAAGGCGTCAAGCAGGTCATGAACAACATCAAGGTCGACCCCGCCAAGAACAAGCGGTAAGGCCGGCATCGTTTCCGACTGAGGCCTAGAGAGCCAGCGGCGCCTGTGTACGACACAGGCGCCGCTTTCGTTTTGGGCTTCGGAGTGCCGAATCGGCGCGCCGGCTCCGGTTCGGCACGCATGTGTTCGGCACGCAAGCCTTAGAGGGTGATCGACCCCCGGCCGATCTCGAGCGCGCGGCCGCCCACCTGGATGCGGCCATCGGCCAGCACGTCCAACAGCAACCGGCAGGGCCGGCCCATCTGATCGCCCTGCTCGACCAGGATGCTGGCCGGCAGCGGACGTTGATTGTGGACCAGCCAGCCGCCCAGGTTGGCGCAAGCCGACCCCGTGCCCGCATCCTCGTCCACGCCGCCTCCCGCCTTGGCAAAGAAGTAGCGGGCCACCACCACCTGGCGCGCATCCTGCACGCGGCGGCCTTCATCGAAGGCGAACACATACAGCGTCTTGCGGCCCAGGCTGCTGGTCTGCCAGCGGTGCAGTTTCGAGGCGTCGGGCGCCGCGCGGCGCACGGCCTCGACGCTAGCCAGCGGCACCAGCAATTGGTCCGCGCCGGTATCCACCCAGATTGGCTCGCCCAACAGGTCATCGGCATCCAGGCCGACCAGGCCGGCGATCTCGGCGCGGTCCAGTTCGGGTGGCGCCGTGCGCACGCCATCGGGGCATGGCGCCGTGAAGGTCCAGGCATCCCCCCGGGCTTGTACCGGCACCACCCCGGCTTTGAACTCAAGCGTCAGCGCGTCGCCGGTTTTGCGCAGGTCGCGCACCACTTGCGAGGTGCCGATGGTGGGATGCCCGGCGAACTTCATTTCGTAGCCGGGCGTGAAGATGCGCACGCGCGCATCCGCGCGGTCCGACGGCAGAATGAAGGTGGTTTCGGAAAGGTTGAACTGCGCCGCCAGGTTCAGCATGGTGGCGTCGTCCATGCCGCGCGCGTCTTCAAACACGCAAAGCTGGTTGCCGCTGAAAGTGGTGGACGCGAAAACGTTAAGCAGGCGAAACGCGTAGGAAGTCATGAAAAACGTCTGGAAAAAGGCAGCCGGCCGGTCCGGCGGGGCTTCCAATGTATCGCAGCGCCCCGCGTCGGACCATCAAGCCGTTCTTACCAGATCGCAAAGAAAAACACCCAGGCCATGCAGAACGGCGCCAGTCCCGCCGCCAGCACGAGCCAGGCGGCGGCCTTGCGCCATCCTTGGGATTGACGCTGCGTCAGCAAACGCGCGAACAGGCGCAAGGTCCACAACACCGCCAGGGTCAGCAAGGTGAAGCGCACCGGGCCGGCCCAGGCGGCTTGCACGCCCTCGTGCTTGAGCAGGTTGATCGTGGTGGCGGACAGGCCCAGGAACACGCCGATGCCAGCCGACGGGATCAGGCCCTGGGCCAGCTTGTGCACGCCGGGACGGATCCAGCGCGTGACGGGCGCGCCCGGCTGCTCCGCGGCCGGCGCCAGGCGGTCGGCGATCCACAGCGACAGGAAGCTTGCGCCGCCAACGATGACCGTGGCGCCGACGACGAACAGCAAGATGCCCGCGCCGTCCAGCCACGAGAAGCTGTCGTTCACGTCCGGATAGTGCGTCAGGATGAACCAGGGCGCGTTGTCCATCAACGGCCACATGATGTCGTGTTCCACCAGCCAGGTGGCGGCCCATTGCTTGGCGGTCACGTACCAGGGGCTGGCGCTCCAGAGGAACGCGCCGATCGCGATGCCCATCAGCCCGAAGCACAGCAATGCGGTCTGCCATGCGTCGCCGTCCGCGACGTGCACGATCTCTTCTTCGGGCGAACGCGGAGTCAGTGCGATCGCGCCGCGATAGCCGCTGCAACGCCCGCAGACGTGGCAATCGCCCGCGCCCTTCATGTGGCGCAGCGGCACCAACGGCGCGCAGTTGATGGGTTCGATCCGGATGACCGGATGGCGCCACTTCTCTTCGTCGACCTTGAAGTGCCACGGCGCCAGCTTGGCCAGCAGGTTGAACACGCCGTTGACGGGACACAGGTACTTGCACCACACCCGCTTGCTGCGGCCATAGCGCCAGCCGACGATCATGGCGGCGACGGTGGACCCGCCAAGCACGGCCAGCACCGCCAGCGGATACTGGTACACGCTGACCAACTGGCCGTAGACCGTCGTCAGCGCGAAGGCCACGAACGGCCAGCCGCCCCAGCGCATCCATTTGGGAATCGCACGGCCCTGCCCGCGCTCGCTGGCCCATTCGGTCAGCATGCCTTCGGGACAGAGCCAGCCACACCAGGCGCGGCCCAGGATAGGCATCGAGATCAGCACGAACGGCCACCAGACGCCCCAGAAGGCAAACTGCGCGACGATCGTCAGGTTGTTGAAGACCGATGCCGTGTTGTCGGGCAAAGGCAGGATCGCGGGCACGATCAGAAGAAACGCGTACAACGCGACAATGCCCCACTGCAGCTTGCGCAACAGCGGGGCATGGTCACGGAGGAAATCGGCGATCCGGGAGGTCACCCTCCCGAGTACAGCAGCCATGTTCACACCTTCATTGTTCAGTCCGGCATCACGTCGGAATCAGGATGCGCGCTGGGCGGCCACCGGGGCGCGGGCGGACTTATTGCCCACCCAGCGCAGCAGCGCCCAGACCACGATCCAATAAGCCACCCACAGCAAGACCGAGATCAGTGCCGGCAGCGCGCGGTAGCCGGCGAAGTCGGCCAGGACCTTGCCAAAACCGGTGCTGTCGCTCAAGAGCCATGAGCTGTCCCAGACCGGGTCGACGATGGTCGGCAGCACGTCCAGCGAAATCAAGTGGTCCAGGCCGCCCACCAGCAGCGAACCCGCCAACAGCAGCAGCAGGATTTCGGTGACGCGGAAAAAGCGGCGCCAGGTAATCAGCTTGCCGCCCAACTGCAGCAGCCAGAACGTCAGCAAGGCCACCGCGAAGCCGGCGACGCCAGCCAGCGCCAGCATCAGCATGTCGCTGCCGCCTTCGCCCGCCGACACGGTGCCGTACAGGAACACCACGGTTTCGCTGCCTTCACGCGCCACGGCGATGGCCACCAGCACGAACAGCCCCCACCAATTGTCGTTGGCCACGGAACTGCGCGCCCCGCTTTCCAATTCGCCTTTCAGCGTGCGGCCGTGCTTCTTCATCCACACGACCATCTGCACGACCAGCGCGCACGCCGCCAGCGACATGATGGCCTGGAACCATTCCTGGCCCTCGTCGCTCAGCCAGGACGACACGCCCAGCAGCACCAGCGCCAGCGCGACGGCCAGCCCCAGACCGGCCGCTACGCCGCCCCACAGATAGTTCAGCCCGCGCTTGCCTTCGGGCGTGGAGCGCAGCCAGGTGTACAAAATGCCCACCACCAGCATGGCTTCGACGCTTTCACGCCAGACGATAAAAAGGACCTGTTCCATGTATTGCTACCGCTTATTCCTTGGGCTTGACGACCAGGGTGCCTTTCACGCTCTGGTGAAAGTCATCAAAGAAGGGATACTCGCCGGGACGGGAAATGGTGATCACCACGAACGATTTCACCCCCGGGCCCAGCACTTTTTCCTTGCGCAGCGGAATGCTCTCGAATTCCACCGGCTCGTTGCTCTCGTTGATGAGCTCGATCTTGAAACGGCCGGCGGGCACTTCAAGCGTCGCCGGCTCGAAGGTGCCGTCCGGCTTGAACCGCAGCGTGAACGTCGGCAGTTCGTCCGCCTGCGCGGGCGCCATGCCGGCAAATACGGCCAGGCCGATCAGCACGGCGGCAGCAACGCGATGCAGGCGGCGCACGATCAATATCCGCCTTTCTTGCCGGTGCCGGCGTAGACGAATTCGTACTCCAGCTCGAACGGTTCGAACCACGGGCCCACGCCGGTTTCCTTGTCGACGTGGCGGCCGAAGTGAGCCATCTTGTTTTCGGACGGCGGCAAAATCGAATACTTCAGCTTGTACTTGCCCGGGCCTTCCAGCTTGACGTTGTCGCCATAGTGCGGGCCGTCGTTGGCGACCATGGGCATGAAGGTGCCCTTCTGCACGTTCTGGCTACCGACCTTCTGGATCTCGAAATTCACGACCAGGTAGGGCACCCATTCGCCTTCGGGGAAACCGGTCTTGTTGCCCGCGGTGGCGTGGATATCGGCCTCAAGGTGGACGTCGGAATCCTTGGCGGGACGCATCATCCCGGGCGGGTCCATTTCGATCGGCTGCAGATAGACCGCGCCGACTTCCATGCCGCCCTTCTCAACCGGCTTGCCGATGGGGTATTCGGCCGCTTGCGCGGCGGATACGCTCAGAGCGACGATGGCCAGCGCCAAGGCTTTCTTGATCATGTGCAAAATCCTCGAGACACAAATGAATGGCGGTTCCGATAAAACTAAACAAGAACCGTTTTCATTAATGTAACCAAAAAAACTGACATATCCCTGAACCTCAAGGGCCAAAAAGGGGCGGATTATTGCGTTCAGTCAAAGGGCGGCAGGGCCGGCGCGGGCAACAAAAAAGCCGGTCAGGCTAACGCCCTACCGGCTTCTGGATCAACGGGAAAGGGCCTCGGCCCACCCGCTTGCAGCGGTGATTACTTGCGGCCCGAACCCGGCGGCGTGCTGCCGGGCGTGAACGGGAACGTCGAGAACATCGCGCGCGTCTGGTCCTGCATCTGGTCCTGCATCTGCACGAACAGGTTCTTGCTCTGGTCGATGTAGTTATTCATCATGTTCTGCAGCATCGGAGTCTGCACATTCATGAACTGGGTCCAGGCTTCGGGCCCGAACTGGCTGCCGTACAGCCCTTTGGACTGCTCGGCCATGCGGGTCTGGATTTCCATGAAGGCCTGGATGTTCTTCTCAAGGTAAGAACCCATGATGCCCTGCATGGCGTGGCCGTAGAAACGGATGATCTGCGACAGCATGTTCGACGAGAACATCGGCATGCCGCCGCTTTCCTCTTCCAGGATGATTTGCAGAAGGATGCTGCGCGTCAGGTCTTCGCCGCTTTTGGCGTCGACCACCTGGAACTCTTCGTTGGCCAGGACCAGTTGCTTGACATCTGCCAGAGTGATGTAGGTGCTGGTCCGGGTGTCGTATAGGCGACGGTTGGGGTATTTTTTAATCAGGCGCAGGCTGGCGCCGGTTTGTGCTTGCGTCATGTGTGTCCCCGGATCGGGCGATCTCTAAGACTTCGAATAAGGTGGAGTGTAATGCCGGAAGGCCCTGTCCCCGAGGCCTTCCGACGCCTGGAGCCGCCCGATGGCGGCCCGCTGCCCAACATTAGCCCATGTGCAGGCCGCCGTTGAGCGAGAAATCCGCGCCGGTCGAAAAGCCCGATTCATCCGAGGCCAGCCACGAGGTCATGGACGCGATTTCCTCGGGTGTTCCCAGACGGCGAACCGGAATGGTGGCCACGATCTTCTCGAGCACTTCGGGACGGATGGCGCGAACCATGTCCGTGCCGATGTAGCCCGGCGAAATCGTGTTGACCGTGACGCCCTTGCTGGCGACTTCCTGAGCCAGCGCCATGGTGAAGCCGTGAATGCCCGCCTTCGCCGTGGAGTAGTTCGTTTGGCCGAACTGGCCCTTCTGCCCGTTCACCGAGCTGATGTTGATGATCCGGCCCCACTGACGCTCGACCATGCCTTCGATGACCTGCTTGGTCACATTGAACAGACTGTTCAAGTTGGTATCGATGACCGCGCGCCAATCGTCCGCGGTCATTTTGCGGAACAGACCGTCGCGCGTGATGCCCGCATTATTGACCAGCACATCGACCGGACCCATGTCGGCCGTGACCCGCTCAAAGGCCGCTACCGTTGATTCCCAGTCGGACACGTTGCCCACCGAGGCATAGAACGTGTAGCCCTGCGCTGCCTGCTCATCCAGCCATTGCTGGTAATTGCGGCTTGGGCCGCAACCTGCCACCACGCGAAAGCCATCCTTGGCCAAGCGCTGGCAAATAGAGGTGCCGATACCGCCCATCCCGCCTGTTACGTAAGCCAGTTTTCCGCTCATTGGACTTCCTCCTGTGTGCGACGGACGCCTCGTTGATTAACTTTCTTATTGGCCTGGGTGAACCGCGCATGGCGGCTTCAGGCAGCCCTGACCTTTACATACCTGCCAGGCGCCGGCTCGATCGGCCGGTACTTGGCATTGCCTAATTTTGTACGCGCCTTGACCTGCTTGCCCGCGTGTCCCGACAGCCATTGCGTCCAGTCGGGCCACCAGCTGCCCGCGTTTTCAGTGGCCTGCGCGAACCAGGCGTTGGGGTCGCCGGGCATGTCGTGCCCCGCGTGCCCCAGCTTGTCCGCCACCCAGTAGCTGCGGCGCTTCTTGGCGGGCGGATTCACCACGCCGGCGATGTGGCCCGAGGCCCCCAGCACGAAGCGTTGCGGGCCGCGCAGCAACTGCGTGGAGGCATAGGCCGACACCCAAGGCACGATGTGGTCTTCGCGTGAACCGAATATATACGCCGGCATCGTCAGGCGCGTCAGGTCCAGCGGCAGGCCGGCGGCTTGCGCGCGGCCCGGCACTTTCAAATTGTTCTCAAGGTAGGTATTGCGGAAGTACCAGGAGAAGAACGGCCCGGGCAGATTGGTGCTGTCGCCATTCCAGAACAGCAGATCGAACGCGGGCGGCTTCTGGCCCTTCAGGTAGTTGCCCACCACATAGTTCCAGACCAGCTCGTTGGGCCGCAGGAACGAGAACGTGGTGGCCAGGTCGCGCCCGGGCATCAGCCCGCCGTTACCCAGTTGGTGGTCGCGCAGCAGCGCATGGGCTTCGTCGACGAAGACTTTCAGGATGCCGGTGTCGTGGAAATCCAGCAGCGACGTCAGCAGCGTCAGCGACGCCACGGGCTGTTCGCCGCGGGCCTCGGCCAACGCCAGCGCCGACGCTAGCATCGTGCCGCCCACGCAGAAACCCAGGCCATTGACCTTGGGCTGCTTGGTGATGTCGCTGGCCACGCGCAGCGCCTGCAGCACCGCGTCGTCCAGATAGTCGGACCAGGTGGCGCGGTCCACGCCATCGGTATCGCTGGCGACGGGATTGCGCCACGAAACCAGGAACACCGTATAGCCCTGCTCGACCGCATGGCGCACGAAGGAATTTTCGGGCTGCAAGTCCAGGATGTAGAACTTGTTGATGTTCGGCGGCACGATCACCAACGGCAATTCGTGCACCGTGGCCGTCGACGGCGCGTACTGGATCAGTTGGAACAGCGTGTTCTCGAACACCACTTCGCCGGGCGTCACCGCCACGTTGCGGCCGATCTCGAACTGCGATTCGTCGGTCTGGGTGATGCGGCCTTTCTTGACGTCGCCCAGCAGGTTGGCCAACCCTTCGTTCAAGGCGCGTCCCGCGCTTTCCACGATGGATTGCTGGGCGTCCGGATTCAGCGCCAGGAAGTTCGATGGGGACAGCGCATCGACCCACTGCATGATGGAAAAGCGCAGGCGCTCGCGCATGGGCTCGCTGACCTGGGCCGCGTCGACCATGCGTTGCATGGCGCGGGCCGACAGCAAATAGGTGTGCGCCAGCAGCAGATGCGAACCGTTGGCGGCCCAGGCATCGCCTGCGAAACGGCGGTCGGCCAAGGGCGCAAGCGCGCCGCGTCGGGCGTCGTCACAAAGGCGCTGCCACTCGCGAGAGAATTCGGCCTGAATGTCGGCCAGGATTTCCGGTGCCACGCTCACCGGTATGGGCCCTGCGGCGGAGAGATTGGCATTCACTTCGACACCTTGTTATCGAGACTTCTCGATTGATGTTGCATTCCGGGTCCTGGACTGTCAATGCGGGTATACAAGGAGGCCGCCGGGGCGGGCGACAAGCCCGCGCGCAGCCCTTGCGCAAGATCAATCCGGGTGGAGCCAGGCCAGCAGCGCCATGCGTCCGGTTTCACCATCGCGCCGGTACGAAAAGAAGCGTTCCGAGTCGGTCACGGTGCACATCCCGCTCAAGGACACCTCTTGTACTCCGGCACGGCGCAGGCGGAAATCGGCCAATCCGGCGAGGTCTGCCAGCCACTTTCCCGAGAGGCCCGGACGCGGCGTGAAATAGCGGGCGGTAGCGGGATCATCATGGGTGAAGGCGTCAAGCACGTCCTGGCCCACTTCGAAAACCCGCGGGCCGATGCCGGGGCCGACCCAGGCGCGCCAGCCAGTGGCCGCGGGCACCTTGGCGCGCATGGCCGCCAGCGTATGCTCGAGCACGCCACCCGACAAGCCGCGCCAGCCGGCATGCGCCGCGCCCAGCACCTTGCCATCGGCGTCGGCGATGACGACCGGCAGGCAGTCCGCCACCATGACGGCCAGCACGCGGCCCGGTTGCGACGTGACGCTGGCATCCACCGCCGGTTCGTCCGGCACATCCTGCGCATCGGCGTCCACGACGTCGCTGCCGTGCACCTGGCGCAGCCACAGCGGGTCGGCCGGCACCGCGGCGCGCACCCGGCGCCGGTTCTCGGCCACCGTGTCCGGATCGTCGCCCGCCCGGCGCCCCAGGTTCAGGGTGTCGTGCGGCGCCACGCCCGCGCCGCCTGCGCGCGTGGTGCAGAAATAGCTCACGCCGGCCCATTCCGGGCCCGTTACGACAGGCAGGCTGGCGATCACGCGTTCCATGCGATGTTTTCCTGGACCTGGGTCATGTCCTCGGGCAGCGCGGCGGCGAACTGGACTTCGCCACTACCGCCCGGGTCATCGAAATGCAGGGCGCGGGCATGCAGCATCTGGCGCTGCGCGCCTGCGATGTTCTTGCCGCCGTAGATCGTGTCGGCCAGCAGCGGATGGCCCAGGCTGGCCATGTGGACGCGGATCTGGTGGGTGCGGCCCGTTTCCAGGCGGCACACCACTTCGGTGACACGACCGCCGGGATCCACCTGGCCACGGCGGGCGGGCGCGTAATTGGTAATGGCGGGCTTGGGCGCCACCGGGCGTTCGACGCTCATGCGGATCGGCACGCGGGCATCGCGGCCAATGGCGCGTTCGACACGGCCGGCGCCGGCGATCCAGCCATGCGCCAGCGCCACATATTCGCGGCCCATGCTGCGCGCCTGCAACTGGCGCACCAGGTGCGTCTGGGCGCGCTCATTGCGGGCGACCACCATCAGGCCAGAGGTGTCCTTGTCCAGTCTGTGAACGATGCCGGCACGCGCGACGGACGCCAATTCCGGAAAGCGGTACAGCAAGCCGTTGAGCAGCGTGCCGCTCCAGTTGCCCGCGCCGGGATGCGTGACCAGGCCAGCGGGCTTGTTCACCACGATCCATTCGGGGCTTTCGGCCACGACGACGAATTCAACGGGTTCAGGGGTGAAGGCGCGCGCATCGGGCGCCGGCTGGGCCCAGACTTGCAACTCGTCGCCCGGACCGACCGTCTGACGGATCTTGCCGGGCGCGCCGTTGACGTGCACGTTGCCGGCTTCGATCCAGCCTTGCAGGCGGCTGCGCGAATGGTCGGGCAACAAGCCGGCCAGCACCTTGTCCAGCCGGTCGGCCTTCACGGTGGAAGGCACGGTTACAAGTTGCGGTTCGCCCCGGTTTCCACTGGGGGTTTCGTCGGAAAGGCCCAGAAGTTCATCGTCGGAAACGAGATCTGTGCCGGCGGCTGTATCAGACATGGAGACAAATCATATAATCAGCCTGCCATGCTAACACCAAGGATACGATTCTCGTGATTCACCACTCCGCAGCTCCCTCGAACCCCGCATCCCGAAGCGGGCCGGTTTTGCGCGTGGTTATCGCGCTATTTGCCGTCATCGTCATCGCCGGTTGCGGCTCGACCAACAGCAAATACGACAAGACCACCAACTGGAGCGCCGAACAGCTCTACGCCGACGCCAAGGCCGAAATGTCCTCCGGAGGCTGGAAGGAAGCACGCGAACGCCTGACCGCCATCGAAAGCCGCTACCCCTTCGGCGTCTACGCCCAGCAAGCCCTGCTTGAACTGGCCTACGTCAACTGGAAAGACGGCGAAAACGAACAGGCCCTGGCCGCGATCGACCGCTTCCAGCAGCTGTATCCCAACCACCCCGGCACCGATTACGCCCTGTACCTGAAGGGCCTGATCAACTTCACGCCGGCCAGCGCCTTCATGAGCAACATCACCGGCCAGGATCCCGCCGAGCGCGACCCCAAGGGGCTGCGGGCGTCTTATGACGCGTTCAATGAACTGATCAAGCGCTACCCGGACAGCAAGTACACGGTGGACGCCGAAAAGCGCGTGGCATGGCTGGTCAACACCATCGCCATGAACGAAGTCCACGTTGCCCGCTATTACTACGAGCGCGGCGCCTACGTGGCAGCGGCCAACCGCGCACAAACCGTGATCACCGACTTCGAAGGCGCCCCCGCCACCGAAGAGGCGCTCTACCTGATGGTCGAGTCCTACGACAAGCTTGGCATGACGGAACTGAAGAACGACGCGCAACGCGTCTACGACAAGAACTTCCCCAACAGCGACTTCAAGAGCAAGGGTCTGACGGCCGACCGCAGCTGGTGGAACCCGTTTGATTGATGGGTCCGTGTCCGGCTGGCCAGTGCGCGTTTGATTGGCCAGCCAGCGCAATCTCGCCGCATGGGAAAAAGCAAAGCCCCTCGATCGAGGGGCTTTCTTTTTGTCCGCCGGGGCCACGGGGCCGCCGGAGCCGTTATCCCTGCGGCGCTACGCGTCCCCGCCTTCCTGCTTGCGCCGATAGAACGCCAGCACCTCCTCCAGTTCGCGCGTCCGCGCGAAAGGCGGCAGGCCGCGCCAAAGGCGCTTGCCGTATGGCTTTTCGACCAGGCGCGCATCTCCCACCATCAGCACGCCCCAATCCGACTCGGTACGGATCAGACGGCCCGCGCCCTGCTTGAGCGAGATCGCGGCCTCGGGCAACTGGTATTCCGAAAACGGATTGCCCCCCTCGGCCCGGCACGCGCGCAAGCGCGCTTCGATGACGGGGTCGTCGGGCGGCGCGAACGGCAGTTTGTCGATGGCGACCAGGGTCAGCACGTCGCCGGGCAGGTCAATACCTTCCCAGAAACTGGCGCTGCCCACCAGCACCGGATGCTTGAGCTTGCAAAAACGGTCCAACAGGTCGCGGCGCGTGCCCTCGCCCTGTTTAAGCAGCGGCCAGTCGTGCCCGGCGTCGTCGAAGGCGTCGGCCAGCAAGGTCGCGACCTTGTCGACCGCGCGCAGCGTCGTGCACAGCACCAGCGTGCCGCCGGGGCTGGCTTCAAGCAGGGGCAACAGCGTCTGGACGAAACGGTCCAGGAACTGGGGCGATTGCGGTTCGGGCATGCCGCGCGGCACGAAAAGCAGCGCCTGCTCGGGGTAGTTGAACGGCGATTCCCACTTGCCGGTGCGGGCGCTGGAAAGCCCCAACTGGCTGGTGAAGTGCGTGAACTCGCCGTTCACCGACAGCGTGGCCGACGTCATGATCCAGGCCTGGCCCGGCTTGCGGTATTTGGAGAACGCCTGGGCCACCGATAGCGGCGCCGAGTGCAGCCGCACGTGGTGCTGACCGTGTTCGACCCAACGCACCGCGGGCCCCGTCCATTGGACGGCCGCGGCGGCCACGCCTTCCAGGATGGAAGCCGGCGTGGCGGGGCCGTCGCCCAAGTCGGCGGCGGCGGTGGCGTCGGGCGATTGGTCGTCGCGCCCCCAGCCTTCATCGGCCATGCCGGCATCGGCGCGGCCCGGCGTGGCCCAGCGTTTGAGGCGCACGGAGATTTCAGCGCCGCTGCGTGCAGCAGCCATCAGGTCGGGGTGTTTCTCGGCCACCGCGCCCAAGGCTTTGGTGGCCGTATCCACGGCCTCTCGCAGGGCGGCCAGCGCCTCGTCGAATTCCTCGGGGTTGGGGATGGCGTCGAACGTGGCTTTGCGGCCCGGCATCCGGTCCAGCGGCGCACAGACCAGCCGCAATTCGCGCGCGGCGGTTTCCAGATGGCGACTGACGTCGCTCCATTTGGCGGCTTCGCGCGCGTACGCCAGGCCCGCGACTTCCAGCGCGCGGCCGAAGTCCATCAGTTGGTGCGTGGACACGCTGCTGCCCAGGAAGCGGGTGGCGGTGTCGGGCAATTGATGGGCTTCGTCGAAGATGACCGTATCGGCTTCTGGCAACAGGTCGGTCACGCCCTCTTCGCGCAGCACCAGGTCGGCCATGAAAAGCGCGTGGTTGACCACCACCACGTCGGCCTCCTGGGCCTGGCGGCGTGCCTTGACGACGAAACAGTCGCGGATGCGCGGGCATTCCTGGCCCAGGCAGTTCTCACGCGTGGACGTCACGCGTTGCCAGATGTCGGCGTCTTCGGGCACCTGGGCGAGATCGCTGCGGTCGCCCGTCTTCGTAATGCCCGCGAAGACCTGGATCTGGCGCAGTTGCTGGATCTCGGTGCGCGATTTCAGCGCGCGCTCATCGCCCTGCAGGCGTTCAAGGTGATAGTGGCAGACGTAATTGCCGCGGCCCTTGAGCAGCGCCGCCGTCACGGGCGCGGCCAGCGCGGCGCGCACGCGCGGCAGATCGCGCGCGAACAACTGGTCCTGAAGCGTGCGGGTGCCGGTAGAGATCAGCACCTTGCCGCCCTGGATGAAGGCGGGTACAAGATAGGCCCAGGTCTTGCCGATACCGGTGCCCGCTTCCGCCACCAGCGTGGCGCGGTCCTGGATGGCGTCGCCGATGGCCTGCGACAGCTCCACCTGCGAAGGGCGTGGCTTGTAGCCGGGCATGGCCGTGGCCAGAGGCCCGTCCTCGTCAAAAAATTCGGAAATATCCAGGTCCAGCATTACGGCAGCCTAGTGTCGGTCGGCGTCTATGGTGAACCGGTACCGCGTACGGTTCGGCCGCCAGACACTGATGTGGGAAAGGACCAAATGATACCCGTTGCAGCGCCCGTCTCCGGCGGTCGCAGGGACGGATCGGTCCATGTTGGCACGTTCTGTAACAGTGGCTTATGGCACAATCCGCCCCTTGTTTTTCCTTTTTGTCGTCGTATAGAGATGTCTGAAACTTCCGCTATCACGAACGTCGCCGCCGGCGTCGACAACGCCCGCATCGTCGCGCAGCTTGCCACCGAGCTCGGCGCGCGCCCCTCCCAGATCGCTTCGGCGGTGGAACTGCTGGATGACGGCGCCACCGTGCCCTTCATCTCGCGCTATCGCAAGGAAGCCACCGGCGGCCTGGACGATACCGTGCTGCGCAATCTGGAAGTGCGCCTCGGGTACCTGCGCGAACTCGAAGAGCGCCGCGGCTCCATCTTTGAATCCATCTCGCAACAGGGCAAACTCACGCCCGAGCTGCAGCAGGAAATCGCAACGGCCGATACCAAGCAGCGCCTGGAAGACTTGTACGCGCCGTACAAACCCAAGCGCCGCACCCGCGCCCAGATCGCCCGCGAAGCGGGCCTGGAACCGCTGGCGGACGCGATCCTGGCCGATCCGGCCTGCGACCCTGCCGCGCTGGCCGCGCAATACCTGAACCCCGAAGCGTCCATCAACGACGCCAAGGCGGCGCTGGACGGCGCGCGTGACATCCTGGCCGAGCGCTACGCCGAAAACGCGGATCTGCTGGCCGACATGCGCGAGCATCTCTGGTCCACCGGCCTGATCTATTCCAAGATGGTCGACGGCAAGGAAACCGAAGGCGCGAACTTCCGCGACTGGTTCGATTTCAACGAGCCGCTGCGCACGCTGCCCTCGCACCGCATTCTGGCGCTGCTGCGCGGACGCCAGCAGGGCGTGCTGGAACTGCGCCTGGGCCTGGAAGCCGAACTGGAAGCGCAGCTGCCGCACCCGTGCGTCGCGCGCATCGCCAACTTCCTGAAGCTGGGCAACGGGCTGTTCGCGCTGGACGCCACGCCGCGCGCGCGCTGGCTGGGCGAAGTCTGCCGCTGGACCTGGCGCGTGAAGCTGTTGACGGCGTTTGAAAGCGAACTGATCGGCCGTCTGCGCGAAAGCGGCGAAGCCGAAGCCATCCGCGTGTTCGCGGCCAACCTGAAGGACCTGCTGCTGGCGGCTCCCGCCGGCCCCAAGGCCGTGCTGGGCCTGGACCCGGGTATCCGCACGGGTTGCAAGATCGCCGTGATCGACCAGACCGGCAAGGTGGTCGATACCACCACTGTCTACCCGTTCGAGCCGCGTCGCGACCGCGAAGGCACGATCAACACGCTGGCCGCGCTGGTCGCGCGCCACAAGGTGGACCTGATCGCCATCGGCAACGGCACCGCTTCGCGTGAAAGCGAAAAGCTGGTGGGCGACATGATGGAACGCTTCCCCGACCTGAAGGTCACCCGCGTGGTGGTCTCCGAGGCCGGCGCGTCCGTGTATTCCGCATCGGAAACCGCGGCGCTGGAATTCCCCGACCTGGACGTGACCCTGCGCGGCGCCGTGTCCATCGCGCGCCGCCTGCAGGATCCCCTGGCCGAACTGGTCAAGATCGATCCCAAGGCGATCGGCGTGGGCCAGTACCAGCACGACGTGAACCAGCGCGAACTCGCGCGTTCGCTGGACGCCGTGGTCGAGGACTGCGTGAACGCCGTCGGCGTGGACGTGAATACCGCATCGGCCGCGCTGCTGGCCCGCGTATCGGGCCTGAACTCGCTGCTGGCCAAGAACATCGTGGCGTGGCGCGACGAGAACGGCGCGTTCCCCACCCGCGATATCCTGCGCAAGGTGCCGCGCTTTGGCGATAAAGCCTTCGAACAGGCGGCGGGCTTTTTGCGCATCCCGAACGGCGACAACCCGCTGGACGCCTCGTCGGTCCACCCCGAGGCGTATCCGGTGGTCGAGCGCATCGTCGCCAAGATCAAGGCCGAGGTAAAGCAGATCATCGGCCAGCGCGATGCCTTGAAGGGCGTATCGCCGTCCGACTTCACCGACGAGCGGTTCGGGCTGCCCACGGTGCGCGACATCTTCGCCGAACTGGAAAAGCCTGGCCGCGATCCGCGCCCGGAGTTCAAGACGGCGCAGTTCAAGGAAGGCGTGGAAACGCTGAATGACCTGTACCCCGGCATGGTGCTGGAAGGCGTCGTGACCAACGTCGCCAATTTCGGCGCGTTTGTCGATATCGGCGTGCACCAGGACGGCCTGGTCCATATCTCGGCGCTGGCCGAGAAGTTCGTCAAGGATCCCCGCGATGTGGTGCGTGTGGGCCAGACGGTCAGCGTGAAGGTGTTGGAAGTGGATGCCGCGCGCAAGCGCGTCGCCCTGACCATGCGCCTGAACGATACCGCGGCCCCGGCACGCCGCAGCGGCGACGCACCCAAGGGCGGCGACCGGCCCCGCCGCCCCCAAGGCGATGGCGGGCGCGGCAATGCAGGCGGCGGCGCGGCGAACAGCGCAATGGCGGATGCCTTCGCCAAACTCAAGCGCTGATCTTTCCTGGTCAGGCGACAAAAGCCCGGTGCGTTGCGCGCCGGGCTTTTTTTCTTCAGCTTAGGACTTTCCCTTAAATGGGCTTTTCCTTGCGCTCCCTCAAGCATCAAACCATAAAAATAAGGGAAAATATCTAATTGTGTCTAAATAATAAAAGCTGGTGGCGTAGGGGAACCCGGCAGGCACAAATTCCATGATCAGGCGAACAGCGGCGCGACCCGTCTATCAGGCACGAAGCACAACAACAACAGCGCCCTATCCCTGAGATTCCCCGGAGAGCCATCCGTCATGCGCGATACCATTACGCTTGCCGCTAATGAAGCGGCAACCATTACCGAACAAGAAGCCGGCCATAGCGGCGCTTACAACGAAGTCACGCTGGGCCAGTACGCGCATCTGATCGTCGATGGCGCTGAAGTGACCTTCAAGCACATCACGCTGGAACGCCTGGGCACCCGCGTCATCGAACTGCGCAATGGCGCCCAACTGCATGTGGGCGCGCTGGGTTTCGCCAGCATGGGGGCCAGCATCATCTATCGCATCGGCGCGGGCTGCGCGCTGGTCTTCGATGCCAGCCAATGGGATCCGGAAGTCGTCGCCAACACCACCTTCGACTTCGCCAGCCAAGGCAGCGGCACGCTGAAGTACTTTCCGTTCATCAACCCGGAGTGGCTGGACTGCCCGAACGTCACGGGCTATTCGGAAGGCGACATGCTTGAAATCGCGGGCCAGGGCAGCGCCCAGCGTTTCCAGGTGCGCGATGGCCGCATCGTGGCCAGCGCCCGACTGGCCTGAGCGCGCGGGTTACCGGGCCACACCCGGAACGTTCCTGATATTGCGGTAAGGTCGCCGGCGGCGCATTGCGCCGCCGGTTGACACCTTATTCCTGCGACAACGACGCCAAGGCCTCGCGCGCACGTACCAATTGCGCGTCGGACCCGGCCTGCGCGCCCGACGGCGCCGTAGCGACCGCCACGCCGTCGATCATGGCCGCATAGCCCTCGGCGCTGGCCTGCAGCACGCTGTCAGCCGGTTCGGACTGCAAGCGGCGCATCAAGGCGCCGGCCTCCTTCGGGTCGGCAAAGCGCTGCGACAGCAGCAACTCTTCGCCGTCGGCAGCCAGCAGGCGGAAACGGAAGCCGCCGTCTTCATCGCGGAAGCTGACAAAGCGGGCGCCCTTGCCCTTTTCCTTTTTGCCCTGCGCCTTGCCTGCCGCCACGCCGGCGCCAAGGTTGCGAAGGCCCACGGCCTCGCGCAATTGCTGCATCAGCGGCAGGGCCAGTTTGCGGGCGCGGGCGGCGCCGGCTTGCAGGATGTCTTCGATGCGGCCCGGGTTGGCGATCAGGTCAACGTACTTTTCACGCATCGGCGCCAGCAGCGCTTCCAGGTGTTCGTACAGCGCCTGCTTGGCGTCGCCCCAGCCCATTCCCTCTTCCAGCTGCTTGCGGAATGCGGCCGATTCGGCCTGCGTCGCAAACGCGCGGTACAGCGTGTACAGATGCGAGCTTTCGGCGTCCTTGGGTTCGCCCGGCGCGCGCGAATCCGTCACGATGCGCATCACCGACGCGCGCAGCGCATTCGCACCGCCTTCGAACAACGGAATCGTGTTGTTGTAGCTCTTGGACATCTTGCGGCCGTCCAGGCCGGGCAGCGTCGCCACGTCTTCCTCGATCGTCACTTCCGGCAGCGTGAAGTAGTCGCGGCCATACAAGTGGTTGAAGCGTTGGGCGATATCGCGCGCCATTTCCAGATGCTGGATCTGATCGCGGCCCACCGGCACCTTGTTCGCATTGAACATGAGGATGTCGGCCGCCATCAGGATCGGGTACGAGAAGAGCCCCATCGTGACCCCGTCGTCGGGGTCCACGCTTTTGGCCACGTTCTGGTCCACCGACGCCTTGTAGGCGTGCGCGCGGTTCATCAGGCCCTTGGCCGTGACGCAGGTCAGCAGCCAGCTGAGTTCGGGAATTTCGGGAATGTCGGACTGGCGGTAGAACGTCACGCGTTCGTGGTCCAGGCCCACCGCAAGCCAGGTGGCCGCGATTTCCAGGCGGGATCGCGCGACGCGGGCAGGGTCATCGCACTTGATCAGCGCGTGGTAATCCGCCAGAAAGAAGAATGCGTCCACGCCGGGCTGGGTACTGGCCTGGACCGCGGGACGGATCGCGCCTGCGTAATTGCCGAGGTGGGGAGTTCCAGTCGTGGTGATGCCGGTAAGGACGCGGGTATTCATGGGGCGAAGAGGCGTTTGCTAGGGGAAACAAGCAGTGTAACGTGCTGGCGGCACGGAACCGCCTGGCGGCGCCCCGCCCAAGGTGGAATCGGCGCGCTACAGGACGGCCAGCAGCGGCGCCGCCAACGCGCATAGCCCGCCCGTGGTCAACGCGGCACGCGGGCGGAACGTCAGGAACCAGATCAGCAGCAGGCCTGCGATGCTGAGGATGCCGATCCATTCGACCGTGCCGTAGCTCCATCCCCAGACCGCGGCGGAGGCGCACAGCGACAACGCCAGCGCGCCCCAGCCGAACGCCCGCAGCGGCACGCGGTGGCGCCGCGGCATGGCGCGGTCGAACAGGTTTTCGTAGTGGCGATCCATGCCCAGGCAAAGGGCGGAAAAGCCGGCGTAAGCCAGGCAAAATGCGGCAAGCGTCATGGCGTATCGCCTCGCGGTTCATAGACGACGGGGTTCGGGGCGCGCGGCGCCTCGGGTTCAGCGGCTTGGGCGGAAACCGTTTGAACGGCAGGCTGGCCGGCGCGGGGTTGGGCCACGGCCTTCGCGCGGACCTTCACCGGGGCTTTGCGTACCCGCGCCGCCTTGCGGGCCATCCAGGCGAACAGCAACGCGCTGGCCAGGCAGGTCAGGTCGAATCCGGCCATGACCCAATCGCCTTGCGGCAGGGACACGCCCAGATGGCGCGACGTAGTGAACGCGTTGACAACCGGCACCAGGGCCAACGATGCAGCGGCTACGGCCAGCAGGTCCTGCCATTTGCGGCGCTGGAACAAGAAGGCATAGACCAGCGACAGCGCCCAAGCCGAAAAGAAGGCACGCACTTCCCAGACCTGGCGCCCCGGCATGTCTGCGGGCAGCAAACGATTGACCAGGAAAAAGGCCGCTACGCCAAAGACCACGCCCGCGATCGTACCGGCGTTCAGGCCATCGACCAGACGCAAGGAAAACGCCTCGCGGGCATCGCCCGGCCGCGCCTTTTGACGGCGCTTGGCAATCCACAGCACCAGGCCGGTGCCGACCATGGCGGTGCCCGCCAGGCTGACGAGGAAATAGAACCAGCGCAGCAGCGGGGCCGCGAACAACCCCAGGTGCAGGCCCGTGATAACGCCGGCGGTCTTTACCGTGGCGCTCAGATCGTCTTCGCTTTCCTGGAGTTCGCCCGTCACGCCGTTAAAGCGCATATAAGGCGCCAGGCGGCCATACGACACGCCGTCGGCGGCATCGCGCACCAGCGTGACGGTGGCGCCGGCATCTCCGGGGTTGTTGACCGTGACGCGGCCGACCCGGCCCTGCCAGTGCTGCTGGGCTTGTTCCACCAGCGGCGCAAGCCGGACCAGCGGCGCGGGCTGATTCAGCGGCGGCGTGACCTTGAACTGCTTGAAGACGTCGTCCGTGTATTGGCGCGAGCTTTCGTAGACGGCATGGATGCCCGCGGGCATCAGCATGATCATGAACAGCACCAGGCCGCTGAACGTGATCATCAGGTGGAACGGCAGCCCCAACACGGACAATACGTTGTGCCCATCCATCCAGGCGCGTTGTCCGCCCTTTCCAGGACGGAAGGTAAAGAAGTCGGTGAATATTTTCTTATGCGTGATGATGCCGCTGATGATGGCCACCAGCATGAACATGCCCGCAATGCTGGCCAGCCAGCGCCCCCACGGGAACGCGGTTTCCAGCTCGAAGTGGAACCGGTAGAAAAACTCTCCGCCGCGTGTCTCGCGGCCGGTCACGGCCTGCCCGGTCGCCGGATCCAGCTTCACGCGCACGAATCCGCGTTCGCCCGGCTTGGGCTTGGGCACCTGATACAGCATCTGGATCAGCGGTTCACGGTCCGTAGGCGGTGTGATGAACCAGCGTTTGGCATCCGGCGCATGTTCGCTCAGGTAACGTTGTCCGATTTCGACCGCCTGCACGGCGGGTACCGGCTTCGCCTCGATCTCGGGTTGCATCCACTGCGTGATTTCGGGCCGGAAGAACGCCAGCGATCCCGTCAGGAACATCGCGAACAGCACCCAGCCGAAGATCAGCCCAGCCCAGGTGTGCAGCCAGGACATGGACTGGCGCAGGCCTTCTTCGCCCTGCGCTTTGACTTTGGCTGCCTTCATGCCGCCCCCATCATTCGCCCGGCCAGGAACAGCCCGCCCAGCACGGCAGCCGGCAGCAGGACGCCGGCCCAGGCGCGCCAGGCGTTGCGCGTGGCGAATACCCAGATCACGCCACAGGTATAGAACACGAAGGACAGCATCTGCGCCGTGGTGACGGCGTCTGCCCGCCCCATCGGCAGCCAGACGGCCAGGCACGCCGCAGCCGCCGAGGCAAGGACATAGCCGCCCAGGATGGCCGCAGCCATTCTGGAAAATACGGCCATTCGGTAGCGCATCATGCCTGCGCCGGCTGCGGGAGCTTTCACTTGGACACGTTGAAGGTCAAGGTGGATACGTAGCGGATCTTGGCGTAGGACTTGCCGTCGGCCTCGCCCGCCTTCTCTTCGGCGTGCGCGGCTTCCAGCACATACTGGCCGGGCCACGGCGTCGTGATTTCGATGCGGCCATTTTCATCGCTGTGGAAACGCTTTTCCCACTTCGGCGGGCCGAACACGGTGACTTCGGTTTTGGCCAGCGGCTTGCCCTGGAACTGCAGGACGAACGTGTTCGCGCCGGCGGCGGTCGGCACAAGCTCCAGGTCCAGCTTGCCCTGCGTGTCGGCCCGGCCCGCCTTGGCGTTGTACTTGACGAGCGTTTCCTTGAACTGGATAGGCTGGGCCAGACGGACATCGCCCTTGCCTGCCGCGCCGAACTCAACGAAATCCGCGCCTTCGGCCGACATCTTCAGCGTCTTGCCGTCGGCACCGGTCACGACGGGCGACACCAGAACCTTGCCCAGCAGGCCGTCGCGCTTTTCACGCAGGTCATCAGCCCATTCGCCAAAGTACGCCTTGGCCGAACCTTCGGCGCTGCGTTCCAGCCAAACAAAGTGCGCCTGCGCGGCGCCCGCGCTGCCCAACAGGGCAATAGCGGCCAAAGTCCTAGCGAATTTCATTTTGGATTTTTTCCTTTAGTCCGAAAACCGGTCCAACAACCCAATCAGGCAAGCCCCGCGGCCGATGCCTGTTTGGCAGGGCCTAAATTATAACCATTCTCACTACGGACGGGGTGAAAAACTGGGGAAGGATAGGACACGCTGGTTAACCCCTATTCTTTTAAATTCTGCTTTAAATATATTAATTACATATCAATGTTCTTCAACCGCTCTTCAACCAGGAGGTCCTCATGACCCATCCCCGCTGGACTGGCATTTTTCCCGCCATCACCACCAAGTTCCACGCCGACGAACGGATCGATGCCGAAGGCACCGCGAAGCACATCGATTTCCAGATCCGCAACGGCATCCATGGCATCGTCACCTGCGGCTCGCTGGGTGAAGCCAGCACCTTGACGCTGGAAGAAAAACTGGAGGTCACGAAGATCGCCCTGGACGCCGCCGGCGGCCGCATACCCGTCCTGGCCAACGTCTCGGAAACCAGTACCCGTGAGGCGCTGCGCTACATCGAAGGGGCCAACAAACTGGGCGTCGCCGGGTTCATGCTCATGCCATCCCTGATCTACGTGGCGGATGCGCGCGAAGCCATGCTGAACGTGCGCACCATGGCTGACGCCGCGCAGCAGCCCGTCATGGTCTACAACAATCCGCTGGCATATCGCGTCGACCTGAAGCCGGAACACATGGCCGAACTGGCCGATTGCAAATGGATCGCGGCCGTGAAAGACAGCTCGGGCGATACCCGCCGCGTCACGGACCTGCGCAATGCCGTGGGCGACCGCTACCAGATTTTCCTGGGCGTGGACGACCTGGCCTACGAAGGGCTGGCATTGGGCTGCGACGGCCTGCTGGCCGGTGTGGGCTGCGCTTTCCCGCGCGAAACCGTTGCCCTCTATGACCTGATGAAAGCCGGCCAGCATGCCGAGGCCCTGGCGCTCTACCAATGGATGACGCCGCTGCTGCATCTGGACGTTTCGGCCAAGCTGGTGCAGAACCTGAAACTGATCGACGTGCTGGTGGGCGTGGGTACCGAACACGTGCGCCGCCCGCGTCTGCCCGTGATCGGCGAAGAGCGCGCGCTGATCGAACGCGTGGTGGCGAAGGCACTGGCCACCCGCCCGGCGAAATACCAGTCCGTGCCTTGAACGGCGGCGCAAGGCGGTATCCGGCGGCGATACGCCCGTAGATAACCCAAGGTTATCCCGCCGCGTCATCCGCCGCGTTATCCGGCTCCGGAACGGGGTGATGCTGCGGTCGACCGCAGCACGACGTCGCCCCGTTCCCTGCCTAGACTAAGGCTGCATCCCCCTTCCCCTCACGCTGAGGGCCAACCCTGCTGAACCAAAGGCGGCGCCATGAAGCAGATCCGTGTCATCGATTCCCACACAGGTGGCGAACCCACCCGGCTGGTCATTTCGGGGTTCCCCGACCTGGGCGCCGGCACCATGGCCGAGCGGCAACGACGGCTGGCCGGCCAGCATGACGCATGGCGCGCCGCCACGGTACTGGAACCCCGGGGCAGCGATGTCATGGTGGGCGCATTGCTGTGCGCCCCGGCCGACCCGACCAATGCCGCCGGCGTGATCTTCTTCAACAACGCCGGCTATCTGGGCATGTGCGGTCACGGCACCATCGGTCTGGTCGCCACCTTGGCCCATCTGAATCGCCTTGTTCCCGGCGAACATGGCATCGAGACGCCCGTCGGCACCGTCCGGGCCACCCTGCACGACGACGGCTCGGTCAGCGTGCGCAACGTGCCCGCCTACCGGCTGCATCACGCTGTGCGCGTGAAGGTGCCGGGCCACGGCGACGTGACCGGCGACGTGGCCTGGGGCGGTAATTGGTTTTTCCTGGCCGCTGACCACGACCAGCGCATCGCGCCGGACAACCTCGAGGCCCTGACCGCCTATGCCTGGGCCATTCGCCAGGCCTTGCAACGCGCGGGCATCACGGGCGCCGACGGCGCGGAAATCGACCATATCGAACTGTTTGGGGCGGACCCCGACGCCGACAGCCGCAATTTCGTCCTATGCCCCGGCAAAGCCTATGACCGCTCGCCTTGCGGCACGGGCACCAGCGCCAAGCTGGCCTGCCTGGCGGCCGACGGCAAACTTGCCCCCGGCCAGATCTGGCGTCAGGCCAGCGTGATCGGAAGCGTATTCGAAGCGAGCTATGCGCGCGCCGAAGACCAGATCCACCCCATCATCCGCGGGCGTGCCCATGTCTGCGCCGACGCCACCCTGTTGATCCAGCCCGACGATCCCTTCGGCTGGGGCATCCGCCTGTAGCCGGCAAAGAAGCCTTCTCATGTCACACCGTCATACGGATGTCCTGGTGATCGGCGCCGGCATCGTCGGCGCCGCCTGCGCCCACGAGCTGGCGCACGCCGGCCTCTCTGTGCATGTGGTCGACGCCCGCTTGGGCGGCGCCACGCAAGCCGGCATGGGCCACCTTGTCGCCATGGACGACAACGCGGCCGAACTCGCGCTAAGCAGCGCGTCGCTGGAAATCTGGAAAGCATGGGGGCCTCGCATGAACGCAACAGCGCCCGGCTGCGCCTACACCCGCTGCGGCACGATGTGGATCGCCGCCCGCGACGAGGAAATGGCCGAGGCCGAACGCAAGCAAGCGCGCCTGCACGCCTGCGGCATTCCCGCCACGCTGTTGAACGCGCGTCAACTCGCCACCGCCGAACCCGCCTTGCGCACAGGCCTGGCCGGCGCGCTGCAAGTGCCCGGCGACGGCCTGGTCTACGCGCCCGGCGCCGCCCGTTGGCTGCTGGCGCATGCGCCAGCCACGCTATCGTTCGAAGCCGTCGAAGTCCGCGAGATCGACGCGCAAGGCGCAGTGCTGAACAACGGCACGCGGCGCAACGCCAACGCGGTGGTCCTGGCCGCCGGCATGCCGGCCGCCCGCCTTTGCGCGGACCTGCCCCTGCATCCCAAGAAAGGCCACTTGGCCATCACCGACCGCTACCCCTTTGCAATCCATCACCAATTGGTCGAGCTGGGCTACATGGCCAGCACGCAGCAGCGGGAAGGCGCTGCCGTCGCGTTCAACGTGCAGCCCCGTCCCACGGGCCAATTGCTGATCGGCTCATCACGCCAGGTGGGCGAGGCCGACCCCGCCATCGAGCCCGCCGTGCTGTCGCGCATGCTCAAACTCGCCATCGACTACCTGCCGGCGCTGTCCGGCCACGACATCATCCGCACCTGGACGGGCGTGCGCGCTGCCACCCCGGACGGCCTGCCCATCATCGGTCCGCATCCCACGCGCAAGGGGCTCTGGCTGGCGGTGGGCCACGAAGGCCTGGGCGTGACCACCGCCCCGGCCACCGCAAAATTGCTGACCGCCTTGATAACGGGCGCGCCGCCGCCGCTGGACGCCGCGCCATTTTCGGCCACCCGCCACTTTCCCGTTCACAAGGCCGCGACATGACGCCCACCCCGCTTGCACGCGTGCGCATCCAGCTCGATGGGCAACCCGTGAACGTTGCCGCGGGCAGCAGCGTCGCCGCCGCCCTGGCCGCCCGCTCGCCCGGCAACTCGCGCATCTCGGTCACCGGAGAAAATCGAGCCGCCGTCTGTGGCATGGGCGTCTGCCACGAATGCCGCGTTCTGATCGACGGGCAATTACGCCTGGCGTGCCAGACGCTTTGCCAACAAGGCATGCGCATCGAAACGGTACTGGACCCTGGCACGCGCGCCGCTTGCTCCGGGGCGCCGCTGGAAAGCCACGACGACACCTGCGACCTGCTCATCATCGGCGCGGGTCCCGCCGGAATGGCCGCGGCGCTGGCCGCCGCTCCCAGTGGGCGCGCGATCGTCGTCGTGGACGACAATCCGGCCCCAGGCGGACAGATCTGGCGCGACGGCCCCGCCGTAACGCTGCCCGATTTCGCCAAGCAGCAACGCGAGCAACTGGCGCGCCACACCAACATCCGTCTGCGCTGCGGCACACGCGTGGCCGGGCTGGCGGGCAAGCCCGGATCGTCCGCGCTGCTTCTGGAAGACGCGCGGCAAGGATGGGTCCAACACTATGGCTCGCTGATCCTCTGCACGGGTGCGCGCGAGCTGCTGTTGCCGTTCCCCGGCTGGACGCTGCCCGGCGTGACGGGCGCCGGCGGCCTGCAAGCGTTGATCAAAGGCGGCATGGCCGTGCGCGGCCAACGCATCGTGATCGCAGGGTCCGGCCCGCTGCTGCTGGCGGCCGCGCAAAGCGCGCGCCACGCCGGCGCGACGGTGGTTCGCATTGCGGAACAAGCCGCGTGGCCGGCGCTATTGCGCTTTTCCGGCAGCCTGGCGCGCTGGCCCGGCAAGGCCCTGCAAGCGGCAGCCCTGTTCCACCCCCGATACCGCAGCGCCAGCCATGTGCTTGAAGCCGGCGGCGACGGCCGGCTGCAACACGTAAGGCTGCGCCGCGGCCGCCAGGTAGAACAGCTTGCCTGCCATCGTCTGGCCTGCGGGTTCGGCCTGGCGCCCAACACGCAGTTGGGCCAGATGCTGGGTTGCGCGCTCAACGCCCACGACGGCCTGCAAGTCGACGACCTGCTCCAGACCGGCGTGCCCGGCGTGTATGCGGCCGGCGAATGCACGGGTGTCGGCGGCAGCGAACGGGCGAGCATCCAGGGCACGATCGCGGGATACGCGGCGATCGGCGAACTGGCGCGTGCTACGCGCCTGGCGCCCCGCCTGGCGCGATGGCAGGCTTTCGCAAACACGTTGCGTCGTCATTTTTCATTAGGCCCGCCCGTGCTGGCATTGGCCCGCCCCGACACGCTGGTCTGCCGCTGCGAAGACGTGCCGCAATCCGCCCTGGCCGGCTGCGACGGCTGGATCGACGCCAAGCTACATACCCGCTGTGGCATGGGCGCCTGCCAGGGCCGCGTGTGCGGCGCCGCCACGCAAGCGTTGTACGGCTGGCGGCCCATGCCCTCCCGCCACCTGCTTGCGCCCACGCGCATCGACACCCTGGCCGGCCTAGACCTTCACGATGGCCACGCCCCCGCCCCCACGACAACACGCTGCGCTGACGCGGCGGATTCCCCGAATAAGGAGCCCCAATGACGAATACCCTGGACGACGGCATCGCCTTCGCCGAGCGCCTGGCCGATGAAGCGCGCGACCTGTACGCGCCCTACTTGAGCGCCGCGCCGCGCACCGACATCAAGCCGGACCGCAGCCTCGTCACCGCGCTGGACCAGGCCATCGAGGCGCATTTGCGCTCGCGCATCGAAAGCGCGTTCCCTGGCCACGGCATTTATGGCGAAGAAGGTGGCACTGTCCGGCTGGACGCCGAGTACGTCTGGGTGCTGGACCCCATCGACGGCACCGCTCCCTTCATTGCCGGAATCCCCGTGTTCGGTACGCTGATCGCCCTGCTGCGCCGCGGCGTGCCTGTCATGGGCCTGATGGATTTCCCCGCGACCCGAGACCGCTGGGTCGGCGCGGCCGACCGCCCCACCCGGCACCAGGGCCAGCCTTGCCGCACACGGGCTTGCGGCCAACTGGCCGACGCCATGCTCACCACCAGCAACCCCGACTTTTATGCGCCGCACGAGCTTCCCGCCTTCCAGGCCCTGCGCGAACGCACGCGCTGGCGCATTTACGGCGGTTGCTGCCTGGCTTACGGCGTATTGGCGTCGGGCCGCACGGACGTCGCGATCGACGCCAGGCTGGCGCTGTACGACTACGCGCCGTTCATTCCGGTCATCCAGGGCGCTGGCGGCGTCATCACCGACTGGAACGGCCAGCCCCTAAGCCTGGACAACCCCAGCCCGCGCATTCTTGCCGCAGGCGATCCCGCGCGGCACCGCGAAGCGCTGGACCTGGTGCGCCACGCCATGGCCTGACCTGCCGCAAGCCGCAACCGCCGGCTGTTTCCCCGCACTGACATGTTCCCTCTTGGGCCAGGAGCCTCCTGCCATGGATATTCGCATCGAAAATCTTTGCATCTCGTACCACCAGCAACGCGTCATCGACGGGTTGAATCTGGACATCGCGCCGGGCAGCTTCTTCACGCTGCTCGGGCCCAGCGGCTGCGGCAAGACCACCTTGCTGCGCACGCTGGCGGGATTCATCCCCGTCGAATCCGGCCGCCTGCTGTTCGGCGGCAAGGACGTCACCCGCTTGCCCGCGCACCAGCGCAATATCGGCATGGTGTTCCAGGACTACGCGCTCTTTCCCAATCGAAGCGTCTTCGACAATGCGGCGTATGGCCTGCGTGCCCGAAAAGTCGCGCCGGCCCTGATCAAGCAGAAGGTCGCGGCCGCGCTGGAACGTGTCGGTCTGGCGGAATACGGCAAGCGGCTGCCCGCCGAGCTTTCCGGCGGCCAGCGTCAACGCGTGGCGCTGGCCCGCGCACTGGTCATCCAGCCTCAGGTGCTGCTCATGGACGAACCCCTGTCGAACCTGGACGCCAAGCTGCGCATCCAGGTCCGGCAGACCATCGCCGACCTGCAACGAGAGGCCGGCATCACCACCGTCTTCGTCACCCATGACCAGGAAGAGGCGCTGGCGCTGTCAGATCAGATCGCGGTCATGCAAAAAGGCCGCGTGGCGCAGCTGGGTGCGCCACGCGACGTCTATGGGCATCCCGCCAGCGGCTATGTCGCGGACTTCATCGGCGCCGCGAACTTGCTGCCCGTGCAATGCGTGGCTGCCGCCTCCGGCCCCGTGCGGCTGGACCTGGATGGATACGCCATTGCCGCGCATGCACCTGCGCCCTTGAACGGCGCGGCCGTACTGGTCGCGCGGCCCGAAGATATCCGGCTGTCGGCGTCCCCTGGGCCCGGCGTGCCCGCGCGCATCCTGGCGGAACAGTACCTGGGGATCAAGATGAACTACCGCGTTCAACTGCCCGGCGGCCGTCTCATGAACGTGGACGTGCATGGCGGCCAAGCCTCGCCGCTCTCCCGCGGCATGACGGTCAGCCTGGCGTTCGACCCCAGCAAGACCCTGGTGTTGGCATCATGAAGCGGCTGATCTCCTCATTGCGGTCGCCCTGGACCTGGCTGTCGCTGGCGGTGTTGGCCGTGCTGGCCGTCTTCCTGGTGTGGCCCGTGCTGAACATCCTGTCGGCCAGCGTGCTGGCTCGCAACGAAGACGGCCATTCGGGCTGGCGCCTGCTGTTGTCCGACCCGCGCTACCTGCGCGCCATCGGCAACACCCTGATGCTGGGAGCGGGCGTCACGGTGCTGGCCGCCGGCATCGGCGTGCCGCTCGCCTACCTGACCGCGCGCCACCGCTATCCCGGCAAAGTCCTGGTGTCGATCCTGCCCCTGATCACGCTGGTCATCCCCGAAGTGATCGGCGCGCAGACCTGGCTGATGATCCTGGGCAACAACGGCGTACTGACGCGCGCCCTGCGCGACGGGCTAGGGCTGGACATCCCTTCGTTCTACGGCTGGCCCGGCCTGCTCATCGTCATGACCTTCACCTACTACGCCTATATCTACATCGGCACGCTGGCGGCGATCCGCGGTTTCGATTCGCAATTGGAAGAAGCCGCGCAAAGCCTGGGCACATCGCCATCCGTGTCGCGGCTGAAGGTCATGGCGCCGGTCGTGATGCCCGCCATCCTGGCCAGCGCCCTGCTGGTGTTCACCATGGTGGTGGGCAACTTCGCCACCTCGATGATCCTGGGGCACGAGGTCGAACTACTGTCCGTCCTGACTTACCAGGCGTCGGTATCGGAAACCGGCAGCGACCCGGTCATGCAAAGCACGCTGGCGACCACATCGATTTCGCTGGTGATGCTGGCGCTCTTTCTTCAACGCTGGATCGTGTCGCGCGGACGCTACGAGATCACGCAAGGGCGCGGCGCGCCTGCCACGCCCTTGCGTGGCCCACGCGCGCTGGCAATGGCAGGCGCCGCGCTGGGCGTCATGGCGCTGTCCATGCTGCCGTTGGGAACCCTGGCCGCGGGCGCCTTTACCCGCGCCAACGGCCCCGTGATGCGTTGGGGTGAATGGACGGCCGCACACCTTGAACGCGTGTTGATCAGCGCGCCGGCGCCGGTCCTGAATTCCATCGTCTACGCTGGCGTGGCCACGCTGATCGCCATCGCCTTCAGCACGCTGGCCAGCTATTTGATCGTCAAGAAGCGCAACCTGCTGACGCCGTGGTTGGATTACCTCAGTTCGATTCCGCTGGCGCTGTCGGGCACGGTGATCGGCATCGGCCTGCTGATGACTTTCGGCCACGGCGCGTTCGATCTTTCAGGTACCGCTGCGCTGATCGTGCTGGCCTACATCGTGCGGCGCTTGCCGTTCGGCGTGCGCAACGCCTCGTCCACGCTCTTCAACCTACCCGACTCCATCGAAGAGGCGTCCGTCAGCCTGGGCGTGCCGCCGTTGGCGTCGTTCGTGAAAGTCGTGCTGCCGCTGATGGCGCCGGCTATCGCGGCCGCGGCCGTGCTGACCTGGACCACCACCGTGTCGGAGCTGAGCGCGTCGGTCATCGTGTATTCGCCGGGGCACGAAACCCTGCCCATTCAGATTTTCCGGCTGATCGACAGCGGGCTCATGGCCCAGGCGTCGGCCTACGGTCTGGTCCTGATCACCGTGATCCTGGCGCCCGTGCTGCTGGCGACCCGGATATTCAAGCTGCGGCTCTTCGCCTGAGCCGGCTGCATTCACCCCTAGCGCAAGAGGCCTCATCATGACTCATCTTCCCCCGCTCAGCCGCCGCCAGATGCTCAAGCTACTGGCCGCCAGCGGCGGCGCCTGCGCCCTGCCCGCCCGCGCGCTGGCCCAACGCGCCGAGCAGGTCGTGCTGTACACCACGCTGAATTCGCAGTCGGTGGAAACGGCCAACGACATGGCCCGCGAAAAAATGCCCGGCGTCCGGCCCAGTGCGGTCGTCGGTGGCAGCAGCCAGCTGCTTAAACGGATCGAAGCCGAAGCGGCCAAACCGAAGAGCGATTTGTTCTGGACGTCCAGCGCCAACATCATGAATGCCTACCGGGCGCTGTTCGAGCCCTACCTGTCTCCGGAGGCCGCGGCGATCCCCGGCACGCTGCATGGTCCCGACAAGCTTTGGACCGCCGCCAACATCCATATCGTGGTGGCCATGGTCAACGCGCGCCAGCTTGCTGGCGCCGCGCCGGCCAGTTGGGCCGATCTGGCCGACCCCCGGTTCAAAGGCAAGATCATCATTGGCGACCCGGGCAACAGCTCGACCGCATATACGGCATTGTGGGGTATCGAGCGCGTCCTGGGGGATGCGGGCCTGAAAGCCCTGGCGCGCAACGTCAGCGTCTCGACCTCGGCCTCGCATGTGGTGCGCAGCGTCGGCCAGGGCGAATACGCCGTCGGCATCACCTTCGAATCCACGGCCTACCCCTATGTGGCCGGCGGCCAGAAAGAGATCGGCATCATGTACCCGGAAGACGGCACCTTCACCGTGGCCGACAACATGGCGCTGGTGAAAGGCGGCCCAAATCCGAAGGCCGCGCGTCGCATGTATGACCTGCTGCTATCACGCGATATGCAGCTGGCCCTGTTGCAAAACGCGTACCGGCGCCCCAGCCGCAACGACATCGACGTCAGCAAGCACCTGGGCATGCCGCCGCTTGCAGACATCCGGATCGTGACCGCGGACGAAGCCGACGCCTCCGCCGACCGCGATGCGTTCTTGCGCCGGTGGCGGGCGCACGTGGCAGCGGCGCGCGCCGGCTGATGCGCCCTGGGCAGGAGCCGCCCGCGTGTTCCCCAAAAAAAAGCGGCCCGAAGGCCGCTTTCCATGGGCTTACCTACCAGCGATACCGCAAGCTTGCCTTCACCGAACGCTGGTAGCCATACCAGCACCAGGAATCGCCCGAGCAAGACGCGATGTACTCCTTATCAAAGAGGTTCTGCACGTTCAGCGCCACCTGCATGCCCTTCAACGACGGCGACACGCGGCCCAGGTCGTAATCCAGCATCAGGTCGAACAATGTGACGGACGGCACCTTCATCGTGTTGGTGTCGTTCGCGTACGAGGAGCCGATGTAACGCACCCCGCCCCCCACTCCCATGCCGGCCAGCGGCCCATCCTGCAGTTGGTACCGCGCCCATGCCGACGCCTGTTGCGACGGCACGCCCACCGGCGTCTTGCCCTTCAGATCCAGACCGGCCAAGCTGGGATTCGCCTTGGTGTATTCGTTGTCCATCAACGAATACGCCGCCACCAGCGTCAGCCCCCGCAACGGTTCCGTCTTCGCTTCCAGCTCGATCCCCTGCGTGCGCAGTTCACCCGCCTGGATCGAACACCGGCCGCCCGCCGTGCCGCAGATATGCGTCGGATCGGGATCGGTCGTCGTCATGTTCTCGCGGCGGATATCGAAGGCCGCGAACGACAGCATCGTGGCGCTGCCCGGCGGCTGGTACTTGATGCCGACTTCGTACTGGTTGCCTTCAATCGGCTTGAAGGGCACGTTCTGCCAACCCGTGCCCGATTGCGGTTCGAACGATTCGGAATAGCTGAAATACGGCGCCACGCCATTGTCAAAGTTGTAGATCACGCCCAGCCGGCCCGTGAACGCCTCGGCGTTCAGTGACGACGGCGCGACGCGGCCCGACGCGATCGTGGTGGTTTCACCCACCGTGCGCGACCAGTCATAGCGTCCGCCCAGCAGCACCGACAATCGGTCGATCTTGATCTGGTCCTGGAAGTACAGGCCGGTCTGATACTGCTTGGACGTCGCGTCAGTCGAAAAAGCCGGCACCGGGATGTTCTGATGGTTATCCGGATTCAGCACATACAACGGCGGCGCGCTGCCAAAGCCGGACAAGGTATCCGTCTTGACGTGCTGGTAATCGAAACCCAGCAGCACGGTGTGTCCGAACGCGCCCGTGTTGAAGCGCGCTTGCATGTTGTTATCGATGGTCAGAGCGCCAACATCCACATCGGTCGCGATCGAGGCGCGCTGCTGATACAGGTAGTTGGGGTCCAGATAGCCGAAGTTGGAATTGGACGCACCGTAAACGCTTCGGTACGTTGCCTCGGAACGCGTCCAGCGCAGGCTTTGCGTCGCCTTGAACGTGTCGTTGAACCGGTGGTCCAGCACGTAGCCCAGCGAATAGCTCTTGCGGTCGCTCTTTTCGAAATTGGCGTCGCCGTCGTAGTAATCGGCAGGCAAGCGGATGCCATCGGGCGCCCGTTGCAGCGTGCGCATCGACGACAAGCTACCGTAGGACCCCATATCGGGATCCCGCTGGAAATTCGTCAGCACGGTCAGCGAGGTGTCGCCGTTGGGCTTCCAGGTGAAGGCCGGCGCCACGAAATAGCGGCGTTCCTTGGTGTCCTTGACCTGGCCGTCGGACAGGTAACCCGAGCCGACCAGGCGATAGAGGTACTTACCCTCTTCGTCGACAGGGCCCCCAAAATCAAAGTTGGCGCGGCGGTAATCATAGTTGCCGACTTGCACTTCCACTTCGCGTAGCGTCTCTTCCAGCGGGCGCTTGCTGACCTGGTTCACCACGCCGCCTGGGCCGCCTTGGCCATACATGACCGATGCCGGCCCTTTCAGGACATCCACGCGTTCAAGGCGGTAGGCGTCCACTTGCGGCAAGGCGTCGCGGCCGCCGAACACCCGCAAGCCGTCCAGGTAGGTCGACGCCGAAAAGCCGCGCACCGTGAACTGATCCAGGCGCGTGGCCGTGGCGCCGCGCGACTCGGTCGCCACGCCCGCCGTATAGCGCAGCACCTGATTCAAGGTCTGCGCGCCCTGCTCCGTGATCTGTTCACGCGTTACGACGGACACCGATTGCGGCGTCTCGATCAGCGGCGTGTCGGTCTTCGTTGCGCTGACGCTGGCGCGGGCGACATACCCGACCGTGGGCGCCAACGCGCTGTCCGCCATGCCGGACACGGTCACCGGCGCCAGCACAAGCGCATCGCCCGACGACGCCGCCGGCGCAGGCGCCAGCGTCCAGGTGTTGCCCGATTGTGCGCGTGCCTGCAAGCCGCTGCCCGACAACAGGCGGGCAAAGCCCGCGCCCACCGAATACGCGCCGTTCAGCCCGTCCGACCGGCGACCGCGCACCAGCGCGGGGTCGAATGACAGGATCACGCCCGCGCTGCGCGCGAACTGCGTCAGCGCATCGGCCAGTTCCCCGGCGGGGATCTGGTAGCTACGCTGGGCATTGGCGGCGGCGGGGGTGGATTGTGCCCAAGCCACGGGCATGCCGGCGGCAAACGCGCCCGCGCAAGTTGCGGCCAACACGGCCATGCGGCCGGCGGTCAGCGTGGAGCGCAAGCGCGCGTGTGATGAAGCAGACACAGAAACTCTCCCTGTACGGTGGTCTATCTCTGCCTTTCCGTATGGGAATTGAAAACCTGCAACCCGTCAGAAAAAAAAGATGTAACGCTCAGGCTTGGCGCGGGCCAACCTGCAGCCAATATTGCGTGTGCCGCGTCACCGAGATAGGCAATGCGGGCTCCAGCGCCTTGAGCGCGCGTTCGGCGTCGTCCAGCGGGAAGACACCCGACAACCGCAGGGCCGCCACCGCCGGGTCCACCCGGATCAGTCCTACACGCTGGCGCGCCAGGTACTGGGCGAAATAATCCAGGCGCCAGTCCTTCGCCACCACCAGCCCGTCCACCCAGGCCAGACGGTCCGGGTCGGCGGCATGGCGGTCGATCTGGCCGCCCGCCGCGAACCCCAGGCGTTCGCCCGCGGCGGCATGCGTCCACACGCCGTCGCGCCATAGCGCCACGCTGCCTTCGTATACGCCCAGGCGTGACCCCTCGCCCGTGCGGCGCACATCGAACCGGGCGCGTTCGGCGCGAAGTTCTCCATACCCCGTGTCCACGCGCAACGCGCCGATGCCGGGTCGCGATTCAGTGTTCACCAGCATTTCGCCGCGCAGCAGGTCGATGCCCCGCACATTGCCGCTCAGGTGCAGGCGCACCGCGCTGTCGCTGTTCAGCGTGATGTTCAAGCCATCAGCCAGCGCCACCGTGCGGCGCTCGCCCACCTCCGTGCTCAGGTCGGCGGCCAGACGTTGCCACGGCGCATGCTCGTAGCCAGCCCATCCCGTGGCAGCCAGCCCGGTGAACGCCAGCAAACCACGCAGCGCCGTGCGGCGTGCGGGCGACGGCGGCGCATTCAGTGCGGCGTGCGCCAACGCCGCGGGCACCCGGCGCGCATCGCGGCCAATGACCTGCAAGCGATCCCAGGCCTGTTGGTGCGAGGCGTCCGCCTGAAGCCAGGCGGCACAGGATTCCCGGTCGTGCGCGTTGGCCAGGCCCGACTGCAGCTTGGCCCACCAGGCGATAGCCTGGCGCACCACCGGGTCCGGCGGCATGCCGCGCGCGGCGTCACTCATAGAAGGCCGCATAGCACGCGGACATCGCGCGCACCATGTACTGTTGGACGGAACTGAGGGATACGCCCAGGCGCCGGGCGATTTCGGGATACGTCAGGCCGTCCAGCTGCGACAGCAGGAAAGCCGAACGCGCCTTGGGCGGCAGCCCGTCCAGCAGGCGATCCAGTTGCATCAGCGATTGCAGTTGCTCGGCCTGCGTCTCGGGTGAAGGCGCATAGGCCTCGGGCAGCGTGGCCAGATACGCCAGGTACGAATACTCAAGTGCGGCATGGCGCTGATGGTCCACCACCAGCCCCTTGGCGATCGTGGTCAGCAAGGCGCGCGCCTCGTTCACGCGCACCACTTTGCGGCCCTGGATCACCCGGACGAAGACATCCTGCGCCAGGTCCTCCGCGCGGTGCTCGCAACCCAGCTTGCGGCGCAACCAGCCGAACAGCCAGGGGCGATGTTCGCGATACAAGCCATCGACAGGCGCGACAGCGGCGTCGGCGCACGGGATCGATGCGGGAAGATAAGGGGAGGACACGATTGAGACGGCGGCGCGGGACCAGAAGTCTCAAAATCTTAATTGATAATGACTAGCGTTACCAATCCTATATCCGTTCGGCCCCTGCAACAGAGGCCGTATGCGGCATAACTACAACGTCACCGCCAACCGGCGCTCGGATTCCAGGTATTCGCGCGACTGCATTTCAAGAATGCGCGACACGGTGCGATGGAATTCATTGGCCAGCGCGCCTTCGGTGTAGATTTCCTCGGGTTCGCATTCGGCCGACATGATGAGCTTCACGCGATGGTCGTAGAACACATCGATCAGCCACGTGAAGCGGCGCGCCTCGGACGCTTGGCGCGGCCCCATCTTCGGCACGCCGGACAGGATCACGGCATGGAAACGGTTGGCCAGTTCCAGATAGTCGTTCTGCGACCGGGGGCCGCCGCAGAGCGTGGCGAAATCAAACCACACCACCGAGCCCGCCAGCGCCAGCGCGCGGATCTCCCGGTGCTCGATGTGCAGCAGCGGTTCTTGCGGCGGCGTGTCGGCCAGGCTGTCGAATGCCTTCTGCAGCGCGGCTTGGGCGTGTTCGTCCAGCGGCGTGTGATAGCACTGCACCTGTTCCAGCGAACGGCGACGGTAGTCGATGCCGGCGTCCACGTTCATCACGTCCATGCGCGACTGGATCAGTGCGATGGCGGGCAGCACGCGGTCGCGGTGCAGGCCATCGGTGTACAGCGTCGAGGGTTCGTAATTGGACGTCATCACGAAGGACGTGCCGTATTCGAACAATTTCAGCAGCAGGCGGTGCAGGATCATCGCATCGGCCACATCCGACACGTGGAATTCGTCAAAGCAGATCAGGCGGTAGCGCTTGGCCACCCGCTTGGCCACTTCATCCAGCGGATCTTGCATGCCCTTCACTTCTTCCAGCTCGCGGTGCACGCCACGCATGAACTCGTGGAAGTGCAGGCGCGTCTTGCGCACCACGGGCACGGTGGCATAGAACGCGTCCATCAGGAAGCTCTTGCCACGACCCACCCCGCCCCACAGATACACGCCGCGCGGCACGTCGGGCCGGTTCAGCAGCTTCTTCAACGCGTTCGAGCGCATCGATTTGAACTTGAGCCATTCATCGTAATAGCGCTGCAGGCGGTCGATCGCCAGCTTCTGGGCGGCATCGGGCTCGTAGCCGCGCTCGGCCAGGGCGTGTTCGTAGTATTCGCGGACGTTCATGTGGATCAGATAACCTTGACGATGCCCCACGACACGCATGCATCGCATGCTTCCCACCCCGTGGGGTGCTTCTATCTTGGGGCGGCCCGGCGATAAAAAAAAGGGCGGGTTCTGGAACCCGCCCCCTGTCTTGCTCAGGTCAAGCGTCGCTTAGAAGTTCAGCGCGCGCTTGTCCACGGCCAGAGCGGCTTCTTTCACGGCTTCCGACAGCGTCGGGTGCGCGTGGCAGATGCGGGCGATGTCTTCGGCGGCGCCGCGGAATTCCATGATGGTCACGGCTTCCGAGATCAGCTCCGAGGCCATCGGGCCCACGATGTGCACGCCCAGGACTTCGTCGGTCTTGGCGTCGGCGATGACCTTGGCAAAGCCCGTCGTGTCGCCCAGCGCGCGGGCGCGGCCGTTGGCCAGGAACGGGAAGCTGCCAGCCTTGTACTCGCGGCCTTCGGCCTTGAGCTGCTGTTCAGTCTTGCCCACCCAGGCGATTTCCGGCGACGTGTAGATGACCCACGGCACGGTGTCGAAGTTGACGTGGCCATGCTGGCCGGAGATGCGCTCGGCGACTGCCACGCCCTCTTCCTCGGCCTTGTGCGCCAGCATC
The DNA here is from genome assembly GCF_002975275.1 of Achromobacter sp. MYb9. GTDB lineage: Bacteria > Pseudomonadota > Gammaproteobacteria > Burkholderiales > Burkholderiaceae_B > Achromobacter. Next base: position 244,074 of record NZ_PCOQ01000001.1, read on the forward strand.
GGGCCGCGCACGACGTCACCCACTGCCCAGACGTTCGGCAGGTTCGTCTTGCAGTCGGCGTCCACGGCCACGAAGCCGCGTTCGTCCAGCTTCAAGCCCACGGCGTCGGCGTTCAGGCCACCGGTGTAGGGCACGCGGCCGATCGAGACGATCAGCTTGTCCACCACCAGCTTCTGTTCGGCGCCCTTGGCGTCGACGTAGGGCACGGTCACCGACTTGGCGGTGGCCTTGATCTCGCCGATCTTCACGCCCATCTGGATGTTCAGGCCTTGCTTGGTGAAGGCCTTCAGCGCTTCCTTGGCCACTTGGCCGTCAGCGGCGGCCAGGAATTCCGGCATCGCTTCCAGGATGGTGACTTCGGAACCCAGGCGGCGCCAGACGCTGCCCATTTCCAGGCCGATCACGCCAGCGCCGATCACGCCCAGCGTCTTCGGCACGGCGCCGATGTTCAGGGCGCCGTCGTTGGACAGCACGACCTTTTCGTCAAACGGCAGGCCGGGCAATTCACGCGCCGACGAACCCGTCGCGACCACGACGTGCTTGGCAACCAGGTCTTCTTCGGTGGTGCCGGTAACCTTGATGGCCCAGCCGCCTTCCACTTGGCCGCTGAACGCGCCCATGCCGTGGAAGAACGTGACCTTGTTCTTCTTGAACAGGTACAGGATGCCGTCGTTGTTCTGCTTGACCACCGTGTTCTTGCGGCCGATCAGCGTGTCGAGCTTCAGGCTGACGCCCTTGACTTCGATGCCGTGCTCGGCGAAGTGGTGGTTGGCTTGTTCGAAGTGCTCGGACGATTGCAGCAGCGCCTTGGACGGGATGCAGCCGACGTTGGTGCAGGTGCCGCCAGGTGCCGGGCCGCCTTGGCCATTTTGCCAGGCGTCGATGCAAGCGACCGACATGCCGAGTTGCGCGGCGCGGATGGCAGCGATGTAGCCGCCAGGGCCAGCGCCAATCACGACGACGTCAAATTGTTTGGACATAGTGTTCTCGCGTGTGAGATGTGGGGTGGAACTCGCCCCGCCCGACGCGGTGGCGCCGGAGGCCGGCAGAGGGCCGGCCGGGGCGCCGCCGGCCCGAAGGCCCGGTGCGGCGCCGCGCGCGGAGCGTCGAGATTACAGGTCCAGCAACAGACGCTGCGGATCTTCCAGGGCGTCCTTCATGGCGACCAGGCCCAGCACGGCTTCGCGGCCGTCAATGATGCGGTGGTCGTAGGACAGCGCCAGGTAGTTCATCGGGCGGATGACGATCTGGCCGTTTTCGACAACGGCGCGATCCTTGGTGGCGTGAACGCCCAGGATGGCCGATTGCGGCGGGTTGATGATCGGGGTCGACAGCATCGAACCGAACACGCCGCCGTTGGAGATCGAGAACGTACCGCCGGTCATTTCTTCAATGCCCAGCTTGCCGTCAGCGGCGCGGCGGCCGAAGTCGGCGATGGTCTTTTCGATTTCAGCGATGGACAGCTGGTCGGCGTTGCGCAGGATCGGCACCACCAGGCCACGCGGGCTGCCGACAGCGATACCGATGTCGAAGTAGCCGTGATAGATGATGTCCTTGCCGTCGATCGATGCGTTGATCAGCGGGTACTTCTTCAGCGCGGCCACGGCGGCCTTGACGAAGAACGACATGAAGCCCAGTTTGATGCCGTGTTCCTTTTCGAACTTGTCCTTGTACTTGCTGCGCAGATCGATGACCGCTTGCATGTTCACTTCGTTGAACGTGGTCAGGATTGCGTTTTCTTGCTGCGATTGCAGCAGGCGCTCGGCGATGCGGGCGCGCAGGCGGCTCATCGGCACGCGCTGTTCCGGACGGCCGTCCAGCGACAGCGTGGTCGGGGCCGGGGCGGCCGGGGCCTTGGCCGGAGCAGCCTTGGCGGCGGGAGCGCCAGCAGCCAGGGCGTCGCCCTTGGTCACGCGGCCATCGCGGCCGGTGCCGGCCACGGAAGCGGCGTCAACGCCCTTCTCGGCCAGAATCTTGGCGGCGGCGGGCGATGCCACGCCGGCAGCAGCCGACGAAGCCGGCGCAGCGGCGGGGGCCGGGGCGGCAGCGGCTTGTTCGGCGGCCTTCGGGGCTTCGGCCGGGGCGGTCGCGGCGGCGGCGGCCTTGGCGGCGGTGTCGATGCGGGCCAGCACTTCGCCCGAGGTCACGGTGCTGCCATCGCCCTTGACGATTTCAGCCAGCACGCCCGAGGCGGGCGCCGGCACTTCCAGCACGACCTTGTCGGTTTCGACTTCGATCAGGATTTCGTCCGCTTCAACGGCAGCGCCCGGCTGCTTCTTCCAGGTCAGCAGGGTCGCTTCGGAGACGGATTCGGAAAGTTGGGGGACGACGACGTCGGTGATAGCCATTTTGTTTATTCCGTAAAGTTGTGTTCTGGTCACGCGGCGCGGCAAGGTTCGAAACGGGGTTCCAAAACGCTTGCCGCCCGCGGCGCGTGCATCAAGTCAGGATTACTTCGTCAACATGACCTTGAACTTGGGCGCGAAAGCCGTTTCGATCAGGGCCTTCTGCTGCTCTTGGTGCTTGGCCAGGTAGCCCACGGCCGGCGATGCCGACGCGGCACGACCAGCGTAGCCCAGCTTCTGGCCTTCGACCATGTTCTCGTACACGTGATGCTGAACGTAGAACCAGGCGCCTTGGTTCTGCGGTTCGTCCTGAACCCAGATCACTTCGGTTGCCTTCGGGTACTTGCGCAGTTCCGTTTCGAACGCCTTGTGGGCGAACGGGTACAGCTGCTCGACACGGATGATCGCGACATTGTCGGCGCCACGCTCGCGGCGGGCGTTGACCAGGTCGTAATACACCTTGCCCGAGCAAGCCAGCACGCGCTTGACCTTGCCTGCGTCGATCGTGTCGTCCACTTCGCCGATCACCGGACGGAAGCTGCCACCGGCCAGATCGGTCAGGGGCGAACCTGCGTCCTTGTTGCGCAGCAACGACTTCGGCGTGAACAACACCAGCGGCTTGCGGAACGGGCGGATCATCTGGCGACGCAGCACATGGAAGATCTGCGAAGCCGAGGTCGGCTGGATCACTTGCATGTTGTTGTCGGCGCACAGTTGCAGGAAGCGCTCGATGCGGCCCGAGGAGTGCTCGGGGCCTTGGCCTTCGTAGCCGTGCGGCAGCATCAGCGTCAGGCCCGATTGGCGGCCCCACTTGGCTTCGCCGGAGCTGATGAACTGGTCGATCACGACCTGGGCGCCGTTGACGAAGTCGCCAAACTGGCCTTCCCAGATGGTCAGCGTATTCGGCTCGGCGCTGGAGTAGCCGTATTCAAAGCCCAGCACCGCCTCTTCGGACAGCACGGAGTCGATGACGGTGAACGGGGCCTGGCCTTCCGACACGTTCTGCAGCGGAATGTAGGTACCGTCGTTCCAGCGTTCGCGGTTCTGGTCGTGCAGCACGGCGTGGCGGTGCGTGAACGTGCCACGGCCCGAATCCTGGCCGGTGATGCGGATGGCGTAGCCCGAGGACACCAGGGTTGCGAAGGCGAGGTGTTCGCCCATGCCCCAGTCCAGGTTCATTTCGCCCTTGGCCATCGTGCGGCGGTCGTTCAGCAGCTTGGCCACCAGCGGGTGCACCGTGAAGCCTTCCGGAACCGTCGTGATGCGTTCGCCGATGCGCTTGAGTTCAGCCAGCGGCACGGCCGTGTCGGCCTGGTCGGTCCACTTGGCGCCCAGGAATGGCGACCAGTCGATGGCGTATTTGCTCTTGTAGTCGGTCAGCACCGGTTCGATGGTGCGCTGGCCGTCTTCCATCAGCTGACGGTAGTCCTTGACCAGTTGATCGGCTTCGCCTTCAGCCAGCACGCCTTGCGTGGTCAGCTTGTCGGCGTACAGCTTGCGCGTGCCGGGGTGATGGCCGATGCGCTTGTACATCAGGGGCTGCGTCAGCGACGGGGTGTCTTGCTCGTTGTGGCCCAGCTTGCGGAAGCAAACGATGTCCACGACGATGTCGTGACGGAATTGCAGGCGGTAGTCCAGCGCCAGCTTGGTGACGAACACCACGGCTTCGGGGTCGTCGCCGTTGACGTGGAACACCGGGGCTTCGATCATCTTGACGACGTCGGTGCAATACAGCGTCGAACGCGAATCGCGCGGGTCGGACGTCGTGAAGCCGATCTGGTTGTTGATGACGATGTGCAGCGTGCCGCCCGTGCCGTAGCCGCGGGTTTGCGCCAGGTTCAGCGTTTCCATGACCACACCCTGGCCGGCGAAAGCCGCGTCGCCGTGCACCAGCACCGGCAGCACTTGCTTGCCTTCGGCATCGCCGCGGCGTTCCTGGCGAGCGCGCACGCTGCCTTCGACCACGGGGTTGACGATTTCAAGGTGGGACGGGTTGAACGCCAACGACAGGTGGACCGGGCCGCCACGGGTGGACAGGTCGGAAGAGAAGCCGTTGTGGTACTTCACGTCACCGTCGGTCAGGCCTTCGGCGTGCTTGCCTTCGAACTCGGCGAACAGGTCGCCGGGCATCTTGCCCATGATGTTCACGAGCAGGTTCAGGCGGCCGCGGTGGGCCATGCCGACCACGATTTCCTGAACGCCGTTTTCACCGGCGTGGTTCACCACTTCGTCCATCGAGGCGATGAAGCTTTCGCCGCCTTCCAGCGAGAAACGCTTCTGGCCGACGTACTTGGTGTGCAGGAAGCGCTCAAGCCCTTCGGACTCGGTCAGTTGCTGCAGGATGTGGCGCTTTTCTTCGGCCGAGTAGGCGGGCGCGCCCAGCGTGGTTTCCAGGCGTTCCTGGATCCAGCGCTTCGCGGCGGGGTCGGAGATGTGCGTGAATTCAGCACCGACGCTGCGGCAATACGTGTCGCGCAGCGCCTTCAGGATGTCGCGCAGCGTCATCGTGCTGGCGGTCGTGAAGTAGGTGTTGGTGGCCGAGTAGGTCTGGTCCAGATCGGCTTCGGTCAGGCCGTAGAAGGCGGGATCGAGTTCCGGGATCGGGGGACGTTCCTGGCGCTTGAGCGGGTCCAGGTCGGCCCAGCGCGAACCCAGCGAGCGGTAGGCGGCAATCAGCGATTGCACCGAAACCTGCTTGCTGGCGACGCTCAGGTCGGGTTCGGCCGAGCGTTGCACGAAGGCATTGGCCTTGGCGCGCTGGGCAAACGATTCGACGATGGGAGCGTGGGCCTGGTCGCGAGTGGATTCCTGGCCATCGGTAGCGGGAGCGTGCTGCAACTGGTCGAAATACTCACGCCAATTGTCAGGAACCGAACCGGGGTTGTCGAGGTAGGCTTCGTAAAGCTCCTCAACATATGGGGCGTTACCCCCAAAGAGATAAGACGTGGATAGAGATTCTATTTCCGAAGACATATCGCTTCACCTTTACGAGTGCTTCACTCGACACGATGCAGGAAAACCTTCCGCAGCACGGGCTTCCCGTTAAGCGGATCGCAGGGGCAGAAGGCGCGTACAAGCCTTGATAGCCGTATGTTTGAAAGTATAACCCTTTGAGTTTATGGGCGTCTTGCTGCATTTGCGTGACGCAAAAGCCCGTGCGGAATACCTGCATGCGGCTTTGGAATGTCCGTCGAACGCCTGCAATCCAGCCGTCTACGCGCCATCAAATTCCGTCAATCGAAAATGCCGCAGCGCGTCATTTTCAGGCACTCCAAACAAGAGTGTTGCGCAATAGCCGCGTCATACCGGCAGCGAGGTCGTGGACAGGATCTCTTTCAACACAAAAAAGGTGCGGATCTGACGGACGCCGGGCAACTTGATGATCTCGCCCGCATGCAGCTTGTTGAAGCGTTCCAGATCGCGGATGCGCAGCATCAGAAAGTAGTCGAATTCGCCGGCCACCAGATGGCATTCCAGGCAACCGCTGATACCGCGCGCCGCTTCCTCGAAATCGGTGAAGGACTCGGGCGTGGAACGGTCCAGCACCACGCCCACGATGACCAGCGTGGCCATGTCGACCGCGCCCGGTTCCAGCAGGGCGACCGTCTTCTTGATGACGCCTTCCGCCTTCAGCTTTTCAACCCGTCGCAGGCAGGCGGCCGGGCTAAGGTGGACGCGCGCGCTCAGGTCCAGGTTCGTGATCTGGGCGTCGTCCTGCAGCACGCGCAGGATGTGGCGGTCGATGCGGTCCAGGCCCGGCGTGGCGGTCATTTGATGTGTCCCTGAAAATTTAATTTCGTTAATGTTTTTATATTCGAAATATCCAATCCTCAGCAACGCCAATTAATAACTTTAAACACGGAAAACGAATAAATAACGCAATTGACCGCAAATCCCGGCGATTCCTATGATTTCCTATCCGCGCCACCCGGCCGGCCCGGACCTTTCCTTCAGGAGCCCGCATGGATCTGCAACGATTCCCCCGCCATCGCCTGACTTTCGGCGACACCCCCATCGAAAAGCTCGACCGCCTGTCCGCGCACCTTGGCGGCAAGGTCGAGATCTACGCCAAACGCGAAGACTGCAATAGCGGCCTGGCCTTCGGCGGCAACAAGCTGCGCAAACTGGAATACCTGATTCCGCAGGCGCTCGAGCAAGGCTGCGACACGCTGGTGACGATCGGCGGCATCCAGTCGAACCACACTCGCATGGTGGCCGCCGTCGCCGCCAAGCTGGGCCTGGCCTGCGTGCTGGTCCAGGAGAACTGGGTGGACTATTCCGACGCGGTCTATGACCGGGTCGGCAACATCATGATGAGCCGCCTGATGGGCGCCGACGTGCGGCTGGTGGACCAGGGCTTCGACATCGGTTTCCGGCGCAGCTGGGAAGAGGCGCTGGAAGACGTGAAGAAACGCGGCGGCAAGCCTTATGCCATTCCCGCCGGCGCGTCCGACCACGAACTGGGCGGGCTGGGCTACGTGGGGTTCGCCGAAGAGGTGCGCCGGCAGGAGGCCGACCTGGGATTCAAGTTCGACTACATCGTCGTGTGCGCCGTCACCGGCAGCACCCAGGCGGGAATGGTGGTGGGCTTTGCCGCCGACGGACGCGCCGACCGCGTCATCGGCATCGATGCGTCGGCCACGCCGGAACAGACGCGTGCGCAAATTCTTCGGATCGCGCGGCGCACGGCGGATCTGGTGGGGCTTGAGACCGGCATCGCCGACAGCGACGTGGTGCTGGACACGCGCTACGCGTATCCGGCCTACGGCCTGCCGTCGGCAGAAACCAACGACGCCATCCGCACCTGCGCGCGTCTGGAAGGCATGATGACCGACCCGGTCTACGAAGGAAAATCCATGCAGGGCATGATGGACCTGATCCGCCGCGGCGACATCCCTGCCAGCTCGAAAGTCCTGTATGCGCACCTGGGAGGGGTGCCGGCGATCAACGCCTACAGCTTTCTGTACCGCAACGGCTAACGAAGGCTTCGGCGCGGCCGGGTTCGGATCGATGGGATGGCCGGCCGGCGACCTGCGCTGAACCGGCCGCCGCCCTGCTTCGGCCTACTTCGTCTTGGCGCCCGCCTGGAACCAGGCGCCGATCAACGCGCGCTCATCGTCGGTCATGCCGGTGGAATTGGCCATCGGCATGATCTTCGCGACCACCACCTGCTGGTAGACGGCTTGGGCGTGCGTCGCGATCTGCTCGGCCGAATCCAGCCGCACGTTCTTCATCTGCACTTGCGCGCCGTGGCACAGCAGGCAACGCTGGTCGAACACCTGGCGCACCTGCACGAACCCCACCTCTTTGGACACGGCGGCCACGGCCGGCGCCGCCACCGGCGCGGGCCGCATCCAGATGATGGTCAGGCCCAGCACCGCCACGCCCAGCAGCGCGTACGGCAACGGATTGCGCGCATTGCCCAGCTTGAAGCGGTGACGCACCACGAAGAACTGCCGAATGGCCGCGCCGCCCAGCATGATCAACAGCAGCACGATCCAGTTGTACGGATGCGTGTAGGTGAAGCTGTAGTGGTTGCTCATCATGGCGAACAGCACCGGCAGCGTGAAGTACGTGTTGTGCACGCTGCGCTGCTTGCCGCGCTGGCCGTTGACCGGATCCACCGGCTTGCCGGCCCGCATCGCCGCCACGTTCTTGCGCTGCCCTGGAATGATCCAGAAAAACACGTTGCCGCTCATGGTGGTGGCCATCATGGCGCCCACCAGCAGGAAGGCCGCGCGCCCCGCGAACCAGTGGCAGGCCAGCCACGAGGCCAGCGCGATGAACACCGCCAACAGCACGCCGACGACGGTGTCGCCATGCTTGCCGCGGCCGAACCAGCGGCAGATGCCGTCATAGACGAGCCAGAACACCACGAAGAACGCCAGCGCCACCGCCACCGCGGTGCCGGGCTGCCAGTCCATCTTCGTACGGTCGATCAGATAGGTGCTGGCATTCCACAGGTAAGACACGGTGAACAACGCAAAACCGGTCAGCCAGGTGCTGTAGCTTTCCCAGAACGACCAATGCAGGTGGTCGGGCAGCGTCTTGGGCTGCACCGCGTACTTCTGCATGTTGTAGAAGCCGCCGCCGTGCACCGCCCATTGCTCGCCGCCCACGCCTTTAGCGACCGACTCCGCGTCGCGGGGCTTCTCCAGGCTGTTGTCCAGCATCACAAAGTAGAACGACGTGCCGATCCACGCGATGCCGGTGATGATATGGGCCCAGCGCAGCAGCAGATTGACCCAATCCAGGTAATAGCTTTCCATGCACGCTCCCGCAGTGGACGGGCCTGTCATAGGCTCCGCCGCACTGCCTACCACCGCGGGCGCTGTAAGCAGAAGTTGGATCGCGCACAAGGCCGGCAGGCCCCGCACCGCTGCGATCAAGTGCTAAAAATTGTATGCATGTTTTGTCCACAAGGCTATCAGTGGCGGCCGCGCGCGGCATCAGGAATACCCTGATGCCCGACACCCCAGACCAAGCGTCAGGATCCGCGGTAGGTCGAGTAGCTCCAGGGGCTGACGAGCAGCGGCACGTGGTAATGCTCGTCTGGGTGCGCCACGCCGAAATCCAGGCTGACCTGATTCAGGAAATTGGGTTCGGGCAGGGCCACGCCCCGCGCCTTGAAGTACCCCGCCACGTCGAACACCAGCCGATACGTGCCCGTGCGCAGGTCCTGGTCGGTGAACAGTGGTTTGGCGCTGCGGCCGTCGGCGTTGAGCGTGAATTGGTTCAGCAACGTGGCGCCGCCATCGCCGGTGGCATAAAGCGCAACGTCCATGCCCGCCGCGGGGCAGCCGTGCATGGTATCCAGTACGTGCGTGGTCAGGCCCAATCGTCTCTCCTCATGCCCGCAGGTGGCCGGGCGCTATCATGGTTATCCTTAATGATGTACATAAATTGTATACAGCTTATTGCTTTCCAGCTATCGTTTAGCCCATCATGAAACCGTCCGCCAACCCGTGCCCGCCCGCCCATTCATGAACACCTACGACTCCACGCTTCCGTACCCCCGCGACCTGATCGGCTACGGCCGCAATCCGCCCCACGCGCAATGGCCGGACCGCGCCCGCATCGCCGTGCAATTCGTGCTGAATTACGAAGAAGGCGGTGAAAACTCCGTGCTGCACGGCGACGCGGGATCCGAACAGTTCCTGTCCGAGATGTTCAATCCGGCCAGCTACCCGGATCGCCATCTCAGCATGGAAGGCATTTATGAGTACGGCTCGCGCGTGGGCGTCTGGCGCATTCTGCGCGAATTCGAAAAGCGGCAGTTGCCGCTGACCGTGTTCGGCGTGGGCATGGCCTTGCAGCGCCATCCCGACCTGACGGCGGCGCTGACCGAACTGGGCCACGAGATTGCCTGCCACGGCTGGCGCTGGGTGCACTACCAGAACGTGGACGAAGCGACCGAACGCGAACACATGCGTCTGGGCATGGACGCCATCACGCAGCTGACCGGCACGCGGCCGCTGGGTTGGTACACCGGCCGCGACAGCCCCCGCACGCGCCGGCTGGTGGCGGACTACGGCGGCTTTGAATACGACAGCGACTACTACGGCGACGACCTGCCGTTCTGGATGCAGGTGCAGAAAAGCGACGGCTCAGTCGTGCCGCAACTGATCGTGCCCTATACGCTGGATTGCAACGACATGCGCTTCGCCCTGCCCCAGGGCTATTCGCACGCCGACCCGTTCTTCCAGTACCTGAAAGACAGTTTCGACGTGCTCTACGCCGAAGGCGACGGCGCGCCCAAGATGCTCAGCATCGGCATGCATTGCCGGCTGCTGGGCCGCCCCGGGCGCATCACGGCGCTGCAACGCTTCCTGGACCACATCGCCAGCCACGACCGCGTCTGGGTGTGCCGTCGGCTGGATATCGCCCGGCACTGGAAAGCCACCCACCCCTATCTTCCCAACCGGTAAGCGCGACAACCATGGCCTACACCCTGGAACAACTCAATGCCGCCACGCCCGACGAGGCCGTGGCCATGCTCGACGGCTTGTACGAGCACTCGCCCTGGATCGCCCGGCAAGCGCTGGCCGCGCGCCCGTTCCGGTCGCTGGCGAATTTGCAGGACCAGATGCGGCGCGTGCTGGATGCGGCCGATATCGAAGCCCGGCTGGCGCTGATCCGCGCCCACCCGGAACTGGCCGGCCGCGCCATGCAGCAGAACGGCCTGACCGCCGAATCCACGAACGAGCAAGACCAGGCAGGCCTCACGCATTGCTCGCCCGAAGAACTGGCGCGCCTGCAGCAACTGAACACCGATTACGGCGCCCGCTTCGGCTTCCCCTTCATCCTGGCCGTGCGCGGCGCGCGCGGCACGGGATTGAACCGCCAGCAGATCATCGATGAATTCGCGCGGCGGCTGGACAACCCGCCGGACGTCGAACTCCAGGAGGCCGTGCGCAACATCCACCGCATCGCCGAAATCCGCCTGGCCGACAAGTTCGGCGCCGACCTGGCGCTGGGCGATGACATCTGGGACTGGCAGGAACGCCTCAGCATCCACAGCGACCCCGGCTATGCCGAAAAGGGACAGCTGACCGTCACCTATCTGACCGAGGCCCACCGGGCCTGCGCGCAACGCATCTCGCACTGGATGCGCGACTGCGGCTTCGACGAGGTCGAGATCGACGCGGTGGGCAACGTGGTCGGCCGCTACCGCGCCGACCGTGCCGATGCACCCACGCTGATGACGGGCAGCCACTACGATACGGTGCGCAACGGCGGCAAGTACGACGGCCGCCTGGGCATCTTCGTGCCGATGGCCTGCGTGCGCGAACTGCATCGCCAGGGCCGGCGCCTGCCCTATCACGTGGAAGTGATCGGCTTCGCCGAAGAAGAAGGCCAGCGTTACCGCGCCACGTTCCTCGGGTCCGGCGCGCTGATCGGCGACTTCAAGCCCGAATGGCTGGACCAGAAAGACGCCCAGGGCGTCACGATGCGCGACGCCATGCTGCACGCCGGGCTGTGCATCGACGACATCCCCAAGCTGCGCCGCGATCCCGCCCGCTATCTGGGCTTTGTGGAAGTGCATATCGAACAAGGCCCCGTGCTGTTCGAAATGGGCCTGCCGCTGGGCATCGTCACGTCGATCAACGGCAGCGTGCGATACCAGGCCCAGATTTTCGGCATGGCGTGCCACGCCGGCACCACGCCGATGAACCGGCGCCGCGACGCCGCCACCGCCACGGCGGAACTGGCCCTGTACCTGGAGCAGCGCGCGGCGCGCGACGGCGATTCGGTCGGCACGATCGGCATGCTGGAAGTGCCCAGCGGGTCCATCAACGTGGTGCCCGGCGAATGCCGCTTCAGCCTGGACTTGCGCGCCCCCAGCGACCCGCAGCGCGACGCGCTGGTGAACGACGTGCTGGCCGAACTGGCCGCCATCTGCCAGCGGCGCGGCCTGCGTTACGCCCTTGAGGAAACCATGCGCGCCGCCGCCGCGCCCAGCGATCCCGCCTGGCAGCAACGCTGGGAACGCGCCGTCGATACCCTGGGCGTGCCCGTGCACCGCATGCCCAGCGGCGCCGGCCACGACGCCATGAAGCTGCACGAGGTCATGCCCCAGGCCATGCTGTTCGTGCGCGGCCAGAACTACGGCATCAGCCACAACCCCCGCGAATCCACCACCAGCAACGACATCCAGCTTGCGGCGCTTGCCATGCAGCGCCTGCTGGACGACCTTGCCAACGACATCACCCGCTGACACCATGACCGATTACGCCCGACTCGACGCCTGGGTAGATGCCCACTTTGACGAGGAAGTCCGCTTCCTGCAGGCATTGGTGCGCGTCCCCACGGACACGCCCCCCGGCAACAACGCCCCGCACGCCGTCCGCACCGCCGAACTGTTGCAGGACTTCGGCTTCCAGGCCGAAGCCCATGCGGTGCCCGCGCAGCAGGTCAAGGATTACGGCCTGGAATCCATCACCAACCTGATCGTCCGGCGCGAATACGGCCCAGGCCGCCGCGTGGCGCTTAACGCCCACGGCGACGTTGTCCCCCCCGGCGACGGCTGGCAGCACGCCCCCTACGGCGCCGAGATCGACGACGGCAGCCTGTACGGCCGTGCCGCCGCGGTCAGCAAGAGCGATTTCGCCAGCTTCACCTTCGCCGTGCGTGCGCTGGAAGCCGTTGCCCGCCCCACGCACGGCGCCGTTGAACTGCACTTCACCTACGACGAAGAGTTCGGCGGCCTGCTCGGACCCGGCTGGCTGCTGTCGCAGGGCCTGACCAAGCCCGACCTGATGATCGCCGCCGGCTTCAGCTATGAGGTCGTGACGGCCCACAACGGCTGCCTGCAAATGGAAGTGACCGTGCACGGCAAGATGGCGCACGCGGCCATTCCCTCTACCGGCGTCGACGCGCTGCAAGGCGCGGTCAAGATCCTGAACGCGCTGTATGCGCAGAACGCGCGCTACCAGCAGGTGACGTCCGGCGTCGCGGGCATTACGCACCCGTACCTGAATGTCGGCCGCATCGAAGGCGGCACCAACACCAACGTCGTGCCCGGCATGGTCAGCTTCAAGCTGGACCGCCGCATGATCCCGGAGGAAAACGCTGCGGAAGTCGAAGCTGATATCCGTCGCGTCCTCCAAGAGGCCGCGGCGGCCACGCCCGGCATCACCATCGAAATCAAACGCCTGCTGCTGGCTAATTCGATGCGCCCCCTGCCCGGCAATCAGCCGCTGGTCAGCGCCATCCAGAAGCACGGCGAGGAGATCTTTGGCGAACCCATCCCCGCCATGGGCACCCCGCTCTACACCGACGTGCGCCTGTACGGCGAAGCGGGCATTCCCGGCGTGATCTACGGCGCAGGCCCGCGCACGGTGCTGGAGTCGCATGCCAAGCGCAGCGACGAACGGGTCGTGCTTGAAGACCTGCGCCGCGCCACCAAGGTCATCGCTCGCACGCTGGCCGATTTGCTGCAGCCCGCCTGAGCGTGCCAGGGCATGACACGCGCCGGTGGGCGCGCGTCATGCCCCATCAGCGGCAAATCCTTCATTAAGTAACTAAATATATCAAATTAACTCGGGTTTTCCTCTATTCCGAAGACCCGGCCAGTCTGTATACATTCCTAGTACACAAGAACGCTTTTCAGGACTTTTTCCACCGACATCCCACTCCGCCAGGAGACTTTCGCCATGCAGGCTGCATCGTCCGCGCCCTCCCGCGCGCCGCAAGACATCCACCCCGTCGACCAGCGCCTGCCCACCGGCAAGCTCGCGGCGCTGGGCCTGCAACACGTGCTGGTGATGTACGCCGGCGCGGTGGCCGTGCCGCTGATCGTGGGCCGCGCCCTGAACCTGTCGCCGGACGAAGTGGCCATGCTGATCTCGGCGGACCTGTTCTGTTGCGGCATCGTCACGCTGATCCAGACCCTGGGCGCGACGCAGTGGTTCGGCATCAAGCTGCCGGTGATGATGGGCGTCACCTTCGCGTCGGTCGCGCCCATGGTGGCGATCGCGAACGCCAACCCCGGCACGGCGGGAGCGCAATTGCTGTTCGGCACCATCATCGGCGCGGGCGCGGTGTCCATCCTGATCGCCCCGATGATCAGCCGGATGCTGCGCTTCTTTCCGCCCGTCGTGACGGGCACCATCATCGCCGTCATCGGCATCACGCTGATGCGCGTGGGCATCAACTGGATATTCGGCAATCCGTTCGGCCCCACCGCGCCCGTCATCGTCGACCCGCTCTACGCCAAGTGGCTGGCCGACGTGACCTCGCCGGGCAGCGCCATTCCGCCCGTGCCGCAAGGGTTCGCCATCATGCCGTCGATGCCGAATCCCCGATACGCCGACCTGACCGGCCTGGGCATCGCCGCGCTGGTCCTCGTCTCCATCCTGCTGATCGTCAAGTACACGCGCGGCTTTGTCGCCAACATCTCGGTGCTGCTGGGCATCGTGATCGGCGCCGTCGCCGCGTCCGCGACCGGCATCATGACCTTCGAGAAGATCGGCCAGGCCGCCTGGTTCGACATCGTGCTGCCGTTCCACTTCGGCATGCCGAAGTTCGACCCCATCCTGATCCTGAGCATGTCGCTGATCATGGTGGTGGTGATGATCGAATCCACCGGCATGTTCCTGGCGCTGGGCGAAATGACCGGCCGGGACGTCCGGCAGGAAGACCTGGCGCGCGGTTTGCGCACCGACGGCCTGGGCACCTTGCTCGGCGGCATCTTCAATACCTTCCCGTACACCAGCTTTTCGCAGAACGTCGGGCTGGTCGCGGTAACGGGCGTCAAAAGCCGCTATGTCTGCGTGGCCGGGGGCCTGGTCCTGCTGGTGCTGGGATTGCTGCCCAAGATGGCCGCGCTGGTGGAATCGCTGCCCACCGTGGTGCTGGGCGGCGCGGGCATCGTCATGTTCGGCATGGTCACCGCCACGGGGATCCGCATCCTGTCCGGCGTGGATTTCAAGGGCAACCGCCACAACGCAATGATCGTGGCCGTTTCGATCGGGGTCGGCATGGTGCCGCTGATCGCGCCCAACTTCAAGCAGTGGATGCCGCACTCGCTGCACACGCTGGTCGAGTCCGGAATTTTATTGGCCTCGCTGTCGGCCGTGCTGCTTAACCTGTTCCTGAACGGCGCCACGCATGACAAGCGCGCCATCATCTCGGCGGCGCTGCAAGCCGACGAACACTAAGCGTGGCGCGGTGGCCGGCCCGCGGCAGGCGCGGACCCGGCCACAGCGTCGCGGCCAGCGCCCCTGCCGCTATCCCAGCCGCATCACGCGGCGCCAGAACAGCACCGCGACCATCACAAAAACCGCCAGCCCCAGATAAGACGCGATGGACGCGAAGCCTTCGCCCGCGATCGCCAGCGGCGCGTCCGTGCCCGCCGCGCCGATGATGGCCGCCATCAGCACGCCGACCAGGCTTTCACCCACGATCAGGCCGGAAGCGATCAGCACCCCGCGGCGGTTCGCCGCATCCGCGTACTGTTCGTAGGGCTTGCCGGCGGCCGAGGCGCGACGCCGCAAGGCACGTTCCAGCAGCCACGCCAGCACTGCGCCAGCCACAATGGGCGCGGCCACCGTCGGCGGCAGATAGATGCCGATCCCGACCGCCAACACCGGGATGCGGGCCACGCGGCACGTGCGCTTCAGAATCTCGTCCACCACGATCAGGCCCACGCCCACGGCCATGCCGATCAGGATCATGGTCCAGTTCAATTGGTGGGTGAAGATGCCGCGCGCGATCGCCAGCATCAGCGTGGCCTGCGGGGCCGACAGCGCCTGCGCCGGATCCATGCCTTCGCGCGGCATCGCATCCGCGAAACCGTAGGCGTTGTACAGCAGCTCCAGCACCGGCGAGATCACCGCGGCGCCCACCACGCAGCCGATCAGCAGCGCCACCTGCTGGCGCCACGGCGTGGCGCCCACCAGCCATCCCGTCTTCAGGTCTTGCAGGTTGTCGTTCGAAATCGATGCCACGGCCACCACGGCCGACGTACTGAAGATGGACAGCGCGATCGCCATCTGCACGCCGTTCTGCACGCCAAGCAATTCGCCGCCCAACGCCAGCATCAGCAGCGACACCAGCACGATGGCCACGATGCCGACGCCCGAAATCGGGCTGGTCGACGACCCCACCAGGCCTGCCATGTAGCCGCAAGCCGCCGCTACCAGAAAGCCGAACACGAAGGCGAACAGCACGGCGTAGGCCACCAGCTTCCAGATGGCGCCGGCCGACAACGGCGCGTCAGACAGGAACACCTGGAACGTGATCACCAGAATCGCCACCAGGATCAGCGTGACGATGGAAATCCAGCCGGCGGACAGGTCGCGCTCGGTGCGCGGCGCCTGGCCTGCCCGGGCCGCGCCCGCCTTGGTCAGCGCCGAAAACGACGCCTTCACGCCGCGCGCCATCGGCATGAACAAGGTCGCCAGCGTCCAGATGGCGCCCACGCCGATTACGCCAGCGCCGATGAAGCGCACCTGCGACGACCACAGCCCGGTGGCGTATTTGGCCAAGGTCTGGCCGGCGGGGATGTCGCCCATGGCGGTCAGGACCGGCACCGCGATACCCCAGGAAATGATCAGGCCGGTCAGCATGGCCAGGCCCGCGACGATGCCGATCAGGTAGCCCGCGCCCAGCAACGCCAGGGAAAAGCCCATCGGCAGGCGGAACACCGCGCCGCCCATGGCGAACCAGCCGCTGACACTGTCGCCCAGCACGCGCAGGCCGCTGGCGGCAAAGCTGACCACGGCCGCCACCACGCCGCCCGTCACGATGTCGCCCATGCCGGTCGCGGCAGGCTTGGCGCCGGGCCGGCCGCTGGCCTGGCCAGCGTCCCCGGCCGCATCCTGCGCCCGTTCGGCGCTGCCCACACGCAGGATCTCGGCGGCCGCCACGCCTTCCGGATACGGCAGATCGCTTTGCACCACCATCACATGGCGCAACGGGATCGTGAACATCACACCCAGCATGCCGCCGGCCGCGCAAATGCCCAGCGTCTGCCAGAACGGAAAGCCCTGCCAGTGCCCCATCATGACCAACGCGGGCAGGATGAAAATGATGGACGACAGCGTGCCGGCCGCCGAAGCCTGCGTCTGCACCATATTGTTTTCGAGGATGTTCGCGTCCTTGAACAGGCGCAGCACCGACATCGAGATCACCGCCGCGGGAATGGCGGATGAGAACGTCAGGCCAACCTTCAGCCCCAGGAAGACGTTGGAGGCGGTGAAGATCACGGTGATCAAGGCGCCCAGCAAGACGCCGCGGAACGTCAGTTCCGGAAGGGTGACGTTTGCCGGGACGCTGACGGGTTGAGTCATTGAAGTCTCCCGTTGTGGGTTCTGCTAAACCGCGCATTCTAGCGCTTCAGCGTCCACGCAGTGGTCACCACGCGTAAACGCCGCTTGGCGGCAGATGCTGCCGGCTTTGGAAACGCTTGCAAAAGATTATGCTGAAAGCGGGCCTTTCCACCCTGGAATTTGATGACTCATGCCTTCGACACAGGTCTAGCATTGAGCGATAACAGGAGACATCACGACCATGCGCGACGCCAGCCAACCCATCGCCGGGCAAGACGACCGGCACGACGCCGACCCATCGGAAACCGCCGAATGGCGCGACGCCCTGCAGTCGCTGGTCGATAATGGCGGGGCCGGCCGCGCCGGCTACGTGTTGGACAACCTGCTTGGGCACGCCGCGTCGCTCGGGTTGCGCGCCAACAGCCAGACCCGCACCGCCTATCTGAACACGATACCCGCCGACCAGGAGCCCCCCTTCCCCGGCAACTTGGCGGTGGAAGAACGCATCGCCCGCATCAACCGCTGGAACGCACTGGCCATGGTCGTACGCGCCAACCAGGCGCATGGCGAACTGGGCGGCCACATCGCCAGCTACGCCTCCGCCGCCGACCTGTTCGAAGTGGGCTTCAACCATTTCTTCCGCGCGCAGTCGGCCGACGGCCCGGGCGACCTGGTCTACATGCAACCGCATTCGGCGCCCGGCGTTTATGCCCGCGCCTACCTGGAAGGCTTCCTGGGCGAAGACGACCTGGCCCACTTCCGGCAAGAGATAACCGCCACCGCGCGCGGGCTGCGTGGTCTGTCGTCCTACCCCCATCCCTGGCTGATGCCGGATTTCTGGCAGTTCCCCACGGGTTCCATGGGCATTGGCCCCATCAACGCCATCTACCAGGCGCGTTTCATGCGCTACCTGGAACACCGCTCTCTGGTGCCTGGCGGCGACCGCAAGGTCTGGGGCATTTTCGGCGACGGCGAAATGGATGAACCGGAATCCATCGCGGCGCTGACGCTGGCCGCGCGCGAAAAGCTGGACAACCTGGTCTTCGTCGTCAACTGCAACCTGCAGCGGCTGGATGGCCCGGTGCGTGGCAACGGCCGCATTATCGACGAGCTGGAAACGTTATACGCGGGCGCAGGCTGGAACGTGATCAAGCTGGTCTGGGGCAGCGACTGGGACGCGCTGCTGCGGCGCGATACCGGCGGCGCGCTGGCCCGCGCGTTCGCGAATACCGTGGACGGCCAGTTCCAGACCTTCGCCGCCAACGACGGCGCCTTCAACCGCGCCCATTTCTTCAACCAGAATCCCGAACTGGCGGCGCTGGTGGCCGACTGGACCGACGAGGCCATCGACCGTCTGCATCGCGGCGGCCACGACATGGTGAAAATCCATGCCGCCTACCACCGCGCGGCCCGGCACCGGGGCCAACCCACCGTGATCCTGGCGCAGACCAAGAAAGGCTTCGGCATGGGATCGGCCGGCCAGGGCAAGATGACGACGCACCAGCAGAAGAAGCTGGACGACGAGGCCCTGCTGGCCTTCCGCGACCGCTTCGCGCTGCCGATCTCGGACGCGGACTGCCTGGCGCTCAAGTTCTACCGCCCCGCCGAAGACAGCGCCGAACTGCGCCACCTGCAAGCGCGGCGCGCGGCGCTGGGCGGCCACATTCCGCGCCGCCGCACGCAGGCCCCGCGGCTGACACCACCCGCCGCCGAACACTGGGCGCGCTTCGCATTGGCCGCCGACGGCAAGGAAATGTCGTCCACCATGGCCATCGTGCGCATGCTGACCGCCTTGCTGAAAGACGCCACCGTGGGCGCGCGCATCGTGCCCATCGTGGCGGACGAGGCCCGCACGTTCGGCATGGCCAATCTGTTCCGCCAGATCGGCATTTACTCGGCGCAAGGCCAGTTGTACGAGCCCGAAGACATCGGCTCGGTGCTGTACTACCGCGAGGCGCGCGATGGCCAGATCCTGGAGGAAGGCATTACCGAGGCCGGCGCGATTTCATCCTGGACCGCGGCCGGCACCAGCTATTCGGTCAACGGCCTGCCGATGCTGCCCTTCTATATCTATTACTCGATGTTCGGCTTCCAGCGCATCGGCGACCTGATCTGGGCCGCCGCCGACCAGCGCACCCGGGGCTTCCTGATCGGCGCAACGTCCGGCCGCACCACGCTGGGCGGCGAAGGCTTGCAGCATCAAGACGGCTCCAGCCACATCATGGCCGCCGCCGTGCCCAACTGCCGCGCGTACGACCCGGCCTACGCCTTCGAGGTCGCCGTCATCGTCGAACACGGCATGCGCCGCATGCTGGACGAGCAACGCGACGAATTCTTCTACCTGACGGTCACGAACGAAAACCTGGCGCAGCCCGACATGCCCGCCGGCGCTGGCGTGCGGGACGGCATCCTGCGCGGAATGTACCTGCTGCGCCCCGCCCAAGGGCAAGCCCAGGTGCGCCTGCTGGGCGCGGGTCCGATGCTGCGCGAAGCCGAAATGGCGGCGGACCGCCTGCGCACGCGCCATGGCGTGGACGCCGAGGTCTGGAGCGTCACCAGCTTTTCCGAGTTGGCCCGGGATGGCCGCGAATCGGAGCGCGCCCGCGTGTTGGGGCTGGACGCGGCGGACGGCGCGGACTGGGTCCGCACCTGCCTGGGCACAAGCGACGCGCCGGTCATCGCCGCCACCGACTACGTGCGCGCCGTGCCCGAACAGATCCGCGCCTGGGTGCCCGCCCCCTACCGGACCTTGGGGACGGACGGCTTTGGCCGCAGCGACACCCGGGCCCAGCTGCGCGATTTCTTCGAAGTCAGCGCCGACTGGATGGTGCTGTACGCGCTGGACAGCCTGGGCCGCCAGGCGGACGCCGACACGCTGCGCCAGACCTTGAACGCCCGGGCGCGGCAAACCCCGCCGTGGGAACTATAGGCGCTGCACGCCGGTCCCGCCGGACCTCTACACGCCGCTCGCACTTGCCGTCGCGAGCGGCGAAATATCCCGCCGCTTTTTGATCAAAACGGCTGGCTCGCTGCACTGCAACAACCAAGCGCCCGCGCTTTCTGGTGAAATACGGGTGTTCCCTAAGCATTTCGCGAAGAAACCGGCGGGCCGTGAGCCCGCCGTTTGTCATCCCGTTTTCTTTTTCAGTTAGTGCCTCAGAGGCCCGATCCCATGGACGAAACTCTTACCAAAATGGCGTTGGATTACCACGCCTATCCCACCCCCGGCAAAATCTCGGTCGTCCCGACCAAGACGTTGGCCAACCAGGACGATCTGTCCCTGGCCTACTCCCCCGGCGTGGCCGCCGCTTGCATGGCGATCTTCGACCAAGGCGATGACGCTGCCTCGAAGTACACCTCGCGCGGCAACCTGGTGGGCGTGATCACCAACGGCACGGCCGTGCTGGGCCTGGGCAACATCGGCCCGCTGGCCGCCAAGCCGGTCATGGAAGGCAAAGGCTGCCTGTTCAAGAAGTTCGCCGGCATCGACGTGTTCGACATCGAACTGGCCGAAAACGACCCCGACAAGCTGGTCGACATCATCGCGGCGCTGGAACCCACGCTGGGCGGCGTCAACCTGGAAGACATCAAGGCGCCCGAGTGCTTCTACATCGAAAAGAAGCTGCGCGAGCGCATGAAGATCCCCGTCTTCCATGACGACCAGCACGGTACCGCCATCATCTCGTCGGCCGCCATCCTGAACGGCCTGAAGGTCGTGGGCAAGGACATCGGCTCGGTCAAGCTGGCCTGCTCGGGCGCCGGCGCCGCCGCCATCGCCTGCCTGGACCTGCTGGTCCACCTGGGCGTCAAGCGCGAGAACATCTTCGTGGTGGACTCCCGTGGCGTGATCTGGGATGGCCGCGATGAAAACATGGAAGCCAACAAGAAGCGCTACGCGCAGAAGACCGACGCGCGCACGCTGGCCGACGTGGTCAACGGCGCCGACGTGTTCCTGGGCTGCTCCACCGCTGGCGTGCTGACGGGCGACATGGTCAAGACCATGGCCGACCGTCCGCTGATCCTGGCGCTGGCCAATCCGGAACCGGAAATCCGCCCGGAAGTCGCCAAGGCTGCCCGCCCGGATTGCATCATCGCCACCGGCCGTTCGGACTACCCGAACCAGGTCAACAACGTGCTGTGCTTCCCCTTCATCTTCCGCGGTGCGATGGACGCTGGCGCGTCGCGCATCACCGAAGAAATGAAGCTGGCCTGCGTGAAGGCCATCGCCGAACTGGCGCAGGCCGAGCAGAACGATGAAGTGGCCCGCGCCTACGCCGGCCAGGAACTGTCGTTCGGCCCCGACTACATCATCCCGAAGCCGTTCGACCCGCGCCTGATCGTCCAGATCGCGCCCGCCGTGGCACAGGCCGCCGCCGACTCCGGCGTGGCTGCCCGCCCCATCGAAGACATCGAGGCCTACCGCCAGAAGCTGATGGGCTTCGTGTACCACTCGGGCCAACTGATGCGCCCGTTGTTTGCCCAGGCCAAGAAGGCGCCCAAGCGCGTCATCTACGCTGACGGCGAAGACGAACGCGTCCTGCGCGCCGTGCAGACCGTAGCCGACGAAAAGCTGGCATTCCCGATCCTGGTCGGCCGCCCGGCCGTCATCGAAATGCGCATCCAGAAAGCCGGCCTGCGCCTGATCGCTGGCCAGCACTTCGAGATCGTGGATCCGGAAGACGACAACCGCTTCAACGAAACCTGGAACGCGTACTACCAGTTGAAGGGCCGTGAAGGCGTGACGCCGGCCATCGCCAAGGCGATGATCCGCAAGCACAACACGCTGATCGGCGCGATGCTGCTGCGCCGCGGCGATGCCGACGCCCTGCTCTGCGGCGTGGCCAGCAAGTACGACAACCAGCTCAAGTACATCGACGAAATCATCGGCAAGAAGGAAGGCCAGACGTACGCTGCGCTGAACGTGCTGATGCTGCCCGACCAGACGCTGTTCGTCACCGACACCCACGTCAACGAAAACCCGACGTCGGAAGAAGTGGCCAACATCACCATCCAGGCCGCCGACGAAATGCTGCGCTTTGGCGTGGTGCCGAAGATTGCGCTGCTGTCGCACTCGAACTTCGGCAGCCGCGTGACGGAATCGTCGAAGAAGATGGCCGCCGCCAGCAAGCTGGTGCAAGAACGCGCGCCCGACCTCGAAGTGGATGGCGAAATGCACGCTGACGCCGCCCTGTCCGAGAAGATCCGTGTGCTGGCCTATCCGGACAGCACGCTCAAGGGCCGCGCCAATCTGCTGGTCATGCCGAACCTGGATACCGGCAACATCACGTACAACATGCTGAAGATGACGGGCAGCAATGGCGTCGCCATGGGTCCGATCCTGCTGGGCGCCGCGCGCCCGGTGCACATCCTGACGACCAGCGCCACCGTGCGCCGCATCGTCAACATGACGGCCCTGGCCGTCGTGGATGCGCAGCAGGAAGCGGCCGAGGCCGCCAGAAAGCGTCGTTGATCGCCAGCCGGCGGTAACGGAACGGGTGCCCCACGGGGCACCCGTTTTTCTTTGCGCCGCCACAACCGGCGCCGGCCGAAACGCTGGCCCGCCTGAGTGGCCGGATGGTACAACCCAAGCTTGCCCATTTCCCTGGAGACGACATGCTGGCCGATGCCCTGTACGCCTGGTTTCACTACCTGGCGATTTTCGTAATGGTGGTGGTCCTGACCGCCGAAGCCGTGCTGCTGCGCCCCGATCTCACCGCCAACGGCGTGAAGCGCCTGATCATCTACGATCGTCTCTACGGCGTCAGCGCCATTCTGGTATTGGTCACCGGCGTGCTGCGGTTGACGCTGGGCGCGAAGGGCGCCGCGTTCTACATGAGCACGCCCTGGTTCCACGCCAAGATCACGCTCTTTGTCATCATCGCGCTCTGTTCGATCCCGCCCACGCTGGCCATGCTGCGCTGGGCCAGGCAATCCCGCCAGCAGGCAGGCTTCGTGCCGGCCTTGCCCGAAATCAAGCGGGTGCGGCGCTGGGTGATGATCGAATCGCACCTCTTCATCTTCCTGCCCCTGTTCGCCGTCCTGATGGCGCGGCACATCAGCGTGTAGGCGCAGGGGCCGGCCAGCCCTTGGCCAGGCATGTCATCAGATAGTCGACGAATGCCCTGGCCCGGGCCGGCAACAGCCGCGTCTCGGTCACCACATGCACGGGAAATGGCCCCAGGCTCCAGCCCGGCAAGACGCGGCGCAGGCCGCCTGAGCGCTCAAGCTCGCTTTGGTCCCCGCCCAACGGCGCAATGCCCGCGCCCAGCACCGCCAGTTGGCGGGCCATGCCCGCCTCGTTCACCGAAAACCGGCTGCCCGGCATGACGCTGATCTGCTCTTGTCCGCGCGTCAATGGCCACCGCGTCGGCGCCCCATGCGCCTCGGCGCGGAAACCGATGCACTCGTGCGCGGCCAGTTCGGAGGGATGCGCCGGCGCGCCGTGGGCCGCCAGATAGCTTTCCGACGCGTACAGATGGACATTCACGGCCCCCAGGCATCGGGCGATGCGCGTGGAATCCGGCATCTCGCCGATCTTGATCGTCAGGTCGCAGGGTTCGGCCACCCGATCCGCATGGTCCAGGCTGGCCAGGTTCATGTGGAAGGCCACCTCCGGATGCCGCCGCGAAAATCCCAGGAAAATCTCGGCCATCACGTCGGTGGCGAACGTGGCGGGCATATTGACGCGCAGCAGGCCCGAAGGCGTCGCGGTCAGGGCCTGCAATTCCTCGTGCGCGACCTGGGCTTCTTCGACGATACGCAGGCAGCGCTCCAGATAGAGCTCTCCTGCTCCCGTCAGCTCTACTTTGCGCGTGCTGCGGTTGAGCAGGCTCAGGCCAACCGAACGCTCCAGTTCCGCCACCCGGCGCGACAGCGTCGACTTCGGCAGCCCCAGCACGACAGCGGCGCGACTGAAGCTGCGCGCCTTGGCCACTTCCGCAAACAGCTCCATGCTGTGCAGGCGCTTCACCGACGTCTCATCCGAAATCACTCCCTTACGGTTCAGCCGGTGTGGGACGCCACCGGCAAGCCGCATTGTCGGGCGAGACTTTTAAGAATTTCTTAACGTGCCCCTTCCGACCCGACCGGGCAGCCGCTATGGGCAGGCCGCCCGTCTGGGCAGCACGGGCGCGTCGTCGCCGACGACAAACGTCGCGAATTCAAACACGCCAACCGCTTCGTTCTTCTCGATGCCGGCCAACGTTCCATCGAACGCCTGCAGCACCGACATGCCTGCCGGCACGTCCTCGTGGCCGTCGCGTTTGGCGGGTTGCCCATCCGCAGGGCTGAAGGCGAATATGCCCGGAAACGGTTCGCGCCCGTCGCCCTGGCCCCGGCGAAGGGTCTTGACCCGGGTGCCAGGCGCATAGTGGAACCCGCCCAGATCCAACCTGCACGCCAGCTCCGTGTCGCTGACCCGCAAGAGGCGGCGGTCGGCGTCCAGGTAGATCCGGGGATCGCTCAGCATCAGCCCGAACACCTTGACCGCCACGGGGTCCTTGACCTCCACACGCCAGCGGTCCGGGTCGGATGAGCCGTCCGTATATACGGTGCCGCTCGAGCCGTACAGGATCGAACCCGGCGCAAGGGTCAAATCCCCCACCTGGTTTCCGCTGCCCAGTTGGCACTGGTTCAGCCCCTTCATGCCGCCCTCGCGCGTCGTGTCGAACTCGATGTCGCGGGTAGCGTCGCAGCGCCAACCCAGCACCGCCTGATCGCCCTGGCCGCTGAGGATGACGGTTCGCGGATACCGGCCAGTCAGCGCATACGTGTCTTTGTCGTAGTCGCTGTCAAGAAAGCGCCGCACGCGCATCGCCTGCACGCCGAACATCGTCACCGGCTGTGGGAAGTCGGCTTCCAGGTAGGTGTCCAGCTGCCCTTCGTCCTGCAGGGTCAGCCGCGTGCCGGCGGGCATGGGCGTGCCGCCCACCGTTGCCGCTTGTTCCAGCGTGACATGGCGCGCGGCCTCCCGGCGATCGCCTTCCCGCTCGATCTGCCAGATAACGACCTGGACCCACGCATAGAAGGCAAACGGCACCGCCAGCACCACGAACAACGCGGCTGACAGCTTCCAATGCCTGCGGACGAACCGGCGATGCGTCGCGCTTGCCGCGAACATCGCGGCCCAGCCAACAAGCACGATGCCGGCAAGAAAGCCAAAGGAAAGCAGCAGGTAGAAACTGGCAGAGGGGAGCGCGACGGGAATCATGGCAAGCATGATATCCGCTTATTCGGCACAAAAAAAACCGCCCGAAGGCGGTTTCTTGCCGAAGCGGAAAAGCAGATTAACGCTTGTCCATCGGGGGCACGTCGCGGGTGACCGAACCCGTGAACAGCTGGCGCGGACGGCCGATCTTGTAATCGGGATCCGACAGCATTTCGTTCCACTGGGCGATCCAGCCCACCGTGCGGGCCAGCGCGAAGATAGCCGTGAACAGCGAGGTCGGGATGCCGATGGCGCGCTGGACGATACCCGAGTAGAAGTCCACGTTCGGGTACAGCTTGCGCTGCACGAAGTACGGATCCGACAGGGCGATGCGTTCCAGTTCCATGGCCAGCTTGAACAGCGGGTCGTTTTCCAGGCCCAGGGCCGAGAGCACTTCCTTGCAGGTTTCCTGCATCAGCTTGGCGCGCGGGTCGTAGTTCTTGTAGACGCGGTGGCCAAAGCCCATCAGGCGCACGCCCGAGTTCTTGTCCTTGACCTTCTCCATGAACTCACCGACCTTGTCGATGCCGCCGTTGGCTTGCAGCTCTTCCAGCATTTGCAGGCAAGCTTCGTTGGCGCCGCCGTGAGCCGGGCCCCACAGGCAAGCCACGCCGGCCGAGATGGCGGCGAACGGGTTGGTGCCCGACGAACCGCACAGGCGCACGGTGGACGTCGACGCGTTTTGCTCGTGGTCGGCGTGCAGGATGAAGATGCGGTCCAGCGCGCGCTCGACGACTTCATTCACCTTGTAGTCTTCGCACGGCGTGGCGAACATCATGCGCAGGAAGTTGCCCGTGTAGGACAGGTCGTTCTGCGGATAGATGAACGGTTGGCCTTGCGAATACTTGTACGCCATCGCAACCAGCGTCGGCATCTTGGCGATCAAACGGATGGCCGAGATGTGGCGATGCTGCGGGTTCGTGATGTCGGTGGAGTCGTGGTAGAACGCGGACAACGCGCCAACCAGGCCCGTCAGCACGGCCATCGGGTGGGCGTCGCGGCGGAAGCCACGCAGGAAGAAGTGCAGTTGCTCGTTGACCATCGTGTGATGGGTCACTTGCGAGTCGAAGTCGGCCTTCTGTTCCTGGTTGGGCAGATCGCCGTTCAGGATCAGGTAGCAGATGTCCATGAAGTCGCAATTGACGGCCAATTGCTCGATGGGGAAGCCGCGGTACAGCAGTTCGCCCTTGTCGCCGTCGATGTACGTGATGCCCGATTCGCAAGCCGCGGTGGACATGAAGCCCGGGTCAAACGTAAACATGCCCGTCTGGCCATACAGCTTGCGGATGTCGATCACATCCGGACCGACCGTGCCCTTGTAGACAGGGAACTCAATGGGTGCGCTGCCATCCGAGAAGGATAGAGTGGCTTTTTTGTCAGACAGGTTCATGTTTATTCCTCTCACATTAATCAGAGTGCGCGCATCTGGCCAATAATGCCCCGAAGCCTGGGAGTATCCAGTTCACCTTCGAGTTCCTTGCGGGCCAGCAGCAGGTCGAGAAGATCGTTGTCTCCCATCTCGAACAGCTGGGTCAATGCGGCCACATCATCATCGGTAAGTTCAGCCTCGTAAGCGTCAAGATACCGAGTGATGATCAAGTCGTTTTCGAGCAGGCCGCGGCGCGCCCGCCAACGCAGACGCGCCCGCTCCAGTTCAGTTAGCCTGCTCATCGTTACACCATAAGTACAAAAGTCTTCACACTAGAAACTAGACCGTGCGGCGGACCATCAGTTCCTTGATCTTGCCGATCGCCTTGGTCGGGTTCAGTCCCTTGGGACAGACGTCGACGCAATTCATGATGGTGTGGCAACGGAACAGGCGGTACGGATCTTCCAGGTTGTCCAGACGCTCACCCGTGGCTTCGTCGCGGCTGTCGGCGATGAAGCGGTAGGCTTGCAGCAGGCCGGCCGGGCCGACGAACTTGTCCGGATTCCACCAGAACGACGGGCAGGAAGTGGAACAGCACGCGCACAGGATGCACTCGTACAGACCATCCAGTTCTTCGCGCGCCTCCGGCGACTGCAGGCGCTCTTTTTCGGGCGGCGGCGCGTCGTTGATGAGGTACGGACGAACGGAGTGGTACTGATTGAAGAAGTGCGTCATATCCACGATCAGGTCGCGGATGACGGGCAGGCCCGGCAGCGGGCGCAGGACGATGGGTTCCTTCAATTCGCGAAGGTTCGTCGTGCAGGCCAGGCCGTTCTTGCCGTTGATGTTCATGGCGTCCGAACCGCACACGCCTTCACGGCACGAGCGGCGCAGGGCCAGGCTGTCATCGACGTCGTTCTTGATGCGCACCAGCGCATCCAGCAACATCTTGTCGGTCGGCTGGAGTTCAACGTCCAGCTTCTGCATGTACGGGCGCTCGTCCTTGTCCGGATCGTAGCGGTAGATTTCGAACTTGACGATTCTCTTGGTGCTCATAATGGGCTCTATCCGGACTTAGAAGGTACGCGCCTTGGGCGGGAAGGACTCAACCGTCAAAGGCTTCATCTGCACGGGCTTGTAATCCAGGCGGCTGCCTTCGGAATACCACAGCGTGTGCTTGAGCCAGTTCTCGTCGTCGCGCGTCGGGTGGTCGTCCAGCGCGTGAGCGCCGCGGCTTTCCGTACGGGCAGCGGCCGACTTGATCGTGGCGCGGGCCACTTCGGTCATGTTGGCCAGTTCCAGCGCTTCGACGCGCGCGGTGTTGAACACCTTGGACTTGTCCTTGAAGTAGATGCTGTCGGCTTGCTTGGCCAGATCTTCGATCTGCGTCACGCCTTCGTTCAGCAGTTCCAGCGTGCGGAACACGCCGCAGTGGCGCTGCATCGAGAAGCGGATGGCGTTGCCGATGTCTTGCGTCTTTTCGCCCGAGGTGCGCGATTCCAGCTTGTTCACGCGGTCCAGCGAGAACTCCACGGCTTCCTTCGGCAGATCCTGGTGCGCGCGCTGGCGCTCCGGGTGCGAATTGACGATGTGGTTGCCGGTGGCGCGGCCGAACACGATCAGGTCCAGCAGCGAGTTCGTGCCCAGGCGGTTGGCGCCGTGCACCGACACCGCCGCGCATTCGCCGATGGCGTACAGGCCGTTGACGACCTTGTTCTCGCCGTTTTCACGCGACAGCACCTGGCCGTGGTAGTTGGCCGGAATGCCGCCCATCTGGTAGTGGATGGTCGGAACGACGGGGATCGGTTCCTTGATCGGGTCGACGTTGCCGAACTTGATGGCGATTTCGCGGATCGAGGGCAGACGCTTGTTGATGACGTCGGCGCCCAGGTGGTCAAGCTTCAGGACGACGTAGCTGCCGTCCGGACCGCAACCGCGGCCTTCCTTGATTTCCTGATCCATCGAGCGGGACACGAAGTCGCGCGGGGCCAGATCCTTCAGCGTGGGCGCATAGCGCTCCATGAAGCGTTCGCCATCCTTGTTCAAGAGGATGCCGCCTTCGCCACGCACGCCTTCCGTGATCAGCACGCCCGCGCCGGCGACGCCGGTCGGGTGGAACTGCCAGAATTCCATGTCTTGCAGCGGGATGCCCGCGCGCGCCGCCATGCCCAGGCCGTCACCGGTGTTGATGAAGGCGTTGGTGGACGCGGCCCAGATACGGCCAGCGCCGCCGGTGGCCAGCACCGTGGTCTTGGCTTCCAGGATGTAGATCTCGCCCGTTTCCATTTCCAGGGCGGTCACGCCCACGACGTCACCGGCTTCGTTGCGCAGCAGGTCCAGCGCCATCCATTCGACGAAGAACTGGGTGCGCGCGGCAACGTTGCGCTGGTAGAGGGTGTGCAGCAGCGCGTGGCCGGTGCGGTCGGCGGCGGCACAGGCGCGCTGCACCGGCTTTTCACCGAAGTTGGCGGTGTGGCCGCCGAACGGACGCTGGTAGATCGTGCCGTCGGGGTTGCGGTCGAACGGCATGCCGAAGTGCTCAAGCTCGTACACGGCGTTCGGCGCTTCACGGCACATGAATTCGATGGCGTCCTGGTCGCCCAGCCAATCCGACCCCTTGACGGTGTCGTACATGTGCCAGTACCAGTTGTCTTCGCTCATGTTGCCCAGCGAGGCGCTCACGCCGCCTTGCGCGGCAACGGTGTGCGAACGCGTGGGGAACACTTTGGACAGCACGGCAACCGACAGGCCCGCTTGGGACAGTTGCAGCGAACAACGCATGCCGGCTCCACCGGCGCCAACGACCACCACATCAAACTGGCGGCGCGGCAAGGATTTCATGACAGAGACCACGGCTTAAATGCTCCAGAGGATTTGCGCGAAGTAAACGACCGTACCGATCAACCAGAGGATCGTCAGCACTTGCAGCAGCAGGCGCAGGCCCACAGGCTTGACGTAATCCATCCAGATGTCGCGCACGCCAATCCAGGCATGCCAGGCCAACGCAATGAATGCAAGGGAGGCCAGGATCTGGCCTACCGGAATGAAGCCCACGTAGAAATTGAACAGCTTGACCCAATGTTCATACGTGAAGGCGGGCATCGTCAGGATGCCGACAAGCAGCACCAGCGTGTACACGGCCATGATGACGGCGGTGATGCGCTGGATGATGAAATCCATGACCCCATAGTGGGCGCCGACGACCAGGCGCTTGGGTCCGTAGTTTTTAGCGGCGGCCATTTACAGCACTCCGAACAGTTTGAGACCGAACACCAGCGTCAGCGCCAGGCTGACACCGAAGACCACGCCGGCGCTTTTCTTGGCCGACAGCTTGTCGATACCGATGTGCAGGTCCAGCAGCAGGTAGCGAATGCCGGCACAGAAGTGGTGCAGGTAGCCCCAGATCAGGACCAGGAAGACAAGCTTGACGATCGGGTTGGCCGCGATGGAGGCGATCCAGGCGAACGACTGCGGTGCGGCCACGCTTGCTGCGAACAGCGGCACGATGACCAAGGGCAAACAGAGGAACAGCAAAATGCCGCTGATGCGGTGCAGGATGGACAGCTTGCCGGCCAGGGGCAGGCGATAGGAGAACGCAACTTGGGCAAGCCCAATATTGCGAAACTGCGGACGTGGCTTGGCAGCGGTGTCGGACATGACGGCCTCGGTGTTTCGGAACTAGGGAATCGTGACGGCGGAAATGCCGTGGCCCTTGCGGGCAAACACGGTATTTTCGCCCAGAGATAGGGTTGGTATCAAATCGTAGTGTAAAAGCTCATCAATTCAGACTATTGCGGTAGTGGTATCGATCGGTCAAGTACAACCCCCGGCGAATTTCCATGGGGCGGTCACCATAGGTGTACGACACCCGATCCACCTGCAACAACGGCGTGCCGGCGGGAACATTAAGCAGCGGACAGACTTCGGCTGGCGCGATCACCGCGCGCAGCTTTTCGTCCGCGCGCACCATGCTCACGCCGAACTCGGATTCGAACAGACCATAGAGCGGCGCCTTGTTGGCAGTCAGCAGCTCGAGGGTCAGTCCACGGAAAATGGTGCCAGGCAGCCAGATATCGTCCACGACGGTCGGCGTCTGCCCCATGGACAGCAGGCGGCGGATCATGACGACCGTTTCGCCCGCCCGAAGGTCCAGGGCGCGCGCGATCTCGGCGGGCGCCCTCAGGCGCCGGCATTCCAGGATGCGGCTTTCGGCACGGCCGGGCTCGCCTTCTTCGTCGGCGGCCAGGCGCAGGAAACGGTAGCGGACGCGGGCTTCGTGATGGGTGGCGACAAAGGTGCCCTTGCCCTGGCGGCGCAGCAGCATGTGCTCGGCCGCGAGCTCATCGACCGCCTTGCGCACCGTGCCCTGGCTCACCTGGAAACGGGCGGCCAGATCGATTTCGCTGGGGATGAGTTCACCGGGCTTCCATTCGCCGCGCTCAAGGCTTTGAACGAGCAGATCCTTGATCTGGCGGTAGAGCGGACTGAAAGCGGCTCCCTCGCCCGTTGAACGGGCGGCGCGAGTGCGTAAGGAGGTTTCGGGCCGAGGCTCTGCCATGGATCTTCTTGAAAGTGTCATGTTCATCCGGATGATGGGAAGGCAGCTCAAAAACAGGGTGCAGACCCACATCCAAAATGCGCCCGCAAAGGCACAGCGGACTGTGCTGCAACGCATTCGAATAAACGCTCTATTGTGGCATATCGGGCGGGAAGCTGTCCAACGTCTTATGTCTTATATAAGATAGAAGAGCGTTTGACGCACCCGTAAAATCGATCTAGGATTCACGGCTGTCAGGGGCCCGCGCAGGCTTGCCCGCACGCGCCGTTTTGGCCCCCTCAACGATTACACTGATTGGTGAGATTTTTCTCGCCAAACCATTACGGAGAACGTCCATGTCCAAGCCTGCCTTGCGTGTCGCCGTCACCGGCGCCGCCGGCCAAATCGGTTACGCACTGCTATTCCGCATCGCCTCCGGCGAAATGCTGGGTAAAGATCAACCCGTCATCCTGCAACTGCTGGAAATCCCCGACGAGAAAGCGCAAAAGGCCCTGAAGGGCGTCATCATGGAATTGGATGACTGCGCCTTCCCGCTGCTTCAGGAAGTGACCGCCCACAGCGACCCGCGCACCGCCTTCAAGGACGCCGACGTGGCCCTGCTGGTCGGCGCCCGTCCGCGCGGCCCCGGCATGGAACGCAAGGACCTGCTGTCCGTCAACGCCCAGATCTTCACGGCGCAGGGCAAGGCCCTGAACGACGTGGCCAGCCGCAACGTCAAGGTCCTGGTCGTCGGCAACCCCGCCAACACCAACGCCTACATCGCCATGAAGTCGGCCCCGGACCTGCCGGCCAAGAACTTCACCGCCATGCTGCGCCTGGACCACAACCGCGCGCTGTCGCAGTTGTCGGCCAAGTCGGGCAAGCCGGTTGCCGATATCGAAAACCTGATCGTCTGGGGCAACCACTCGCCCACGATGTATCCCGACTTCCGTTTCGCCACCGTCGGCGGCGAGTCGCTGACCAAGCTCATCAACGATGACGCCTGGAACCGCGACACGTTCATCCCGACCGTCGGCAAGCGCGGCGCCGCCATCATCGAAGCCCGTGGCCTGTCCTCGGCCGCTTCGGCCGCCAACGCCGCCATCGACCACGTCCGCGATTGGGTCCTGGGCAGCAACGGCAAGTGGGTCACGATGGGCATCCCGTCGGACGGCTCCTACGGCATCCCGGAAGGCATCATCTACGGCGTGCCGGTCACGACCGAAAATGGCGAATACAAGCGCGTCGAAGGCCTGGAAATCGACGCCTTCTCGCGTGAGCGCCTGGACTTCACGCTGAAAGAGCTCCTGGAAGAGCGCGACGGCGTCAAGGACCTGCTGAAGTAAGCAGCGTTTGAATGAAGAATTGGGCCCGTTGATGCGGGCCCAATTCCTAAGCAGGACCGGAACACCAGACCGGCGCATAAACCTGTCCCTTCGCCCCGCTGCCTGCGATTGTCGCGGAGGGGACAGATTTATATTCCGGACCCGCGATAAGGTCGTGGGCTAGCCATAAGAAAGAACGGAGACCTCCATGTCCAGACCCGAATCGCCCGGCGCCCTCTTCCGCCGCGCCCTCGCCGAAGAAAGCCCGCTGCAGATCATTGGCGCCATCAACGCAAACCACGCCTTGCTGGCCAAGCGCGCCGGCTACCGCGCCATCTACCTGTCCGGCGGC
The DNA here is from genome assembly GCF_002975275.1 of Achromobacter sp. MYb9. Lineage (GTDB taxonomy): Bacteria > Pseudomonadota > Gammaproteobacteria > Burkholderiales > Burkholderiaceae_B > Achromobacter. Next base: position 276,982 of record NZ_PCOQ01000001.1, read on the forward strand.
GGCGTGGCGGCCGGATCGCTGGGCTTGCCCGACCTGGGCATCAACACCATGGACGACGTGCTGACCGACGTGCGCCGCATCACCGACGTGTGCGACGTGCCGCTGGTGGTGGATATCGACACCGGCTTTGGTCCGTCGGCGTTCAACATCGCCCGCACCGTCAAGAGCCTGATCAAGTTCGGCGCGGCGGCGTGCCACATCGAAGACCAGGTCGGCGCCAAGCGCTGCGGCCACCGCCCCGGCAAGGAAATCGTCACGACCGAAGAAATGGCCGATCGCGTCAAGGCGGCCGCCGACGCCCGCACCGACAGCGACTTCTACCTGATCGCCCGCACCGACGCCATCGCGTCGCATGGCGTGGACGCCGCGATCGAACGCGCGTTGGCCTGCGTGGAAGCCGGCGCCGACGCGATCTTCGCTGAAGCCGCTTATGACCTGCCCACCTACGACCGCTTCGTCAAGGCCGTCAAGGTGCCGGTCCTGGCCAACATCACCGAATTCGGCAAGACACCGCTGTTCACCGTCGAAGAACTGAAAAGCGTGGGCGTGGGCATGGTGCTCTATCCGCTGTCCGCCTTCCGCGCCATGAACAAGGCCGCCGAAGCCGTCTACACCGCCATCCGCCGCGACGGCCACCAGAAAAACGTGGTGGACCTGATGCAAACGCGCGAAGAGCTGTACGACCGCATCGGCTACCACGAATTCGAATCCAGACTGGATGCGCTCTTCCAAAAGGGCAAAGCGTAAGTCCGCAACGCCTTTTGTATCCGGCGCCGCGGCCATCCCGGGGCGCCACGCTTTCCCCCCATATCGTCAATCGCGAAAGGAAAGGAGTAGAGACATGAGCACGGCTCCCAAGAAGCAAGAAGCCAAACCGGACGCCAAGCCGGAAGAGAAAGCCGGCTTCAAACCCAAGAAGTCCGTCGCCCTGTCGGGCGTGGTCGCAGGCAATACCGCGCTGTGCACCGTGGGCCGCAGCGGCAACGACCTGCACTACCGTGGCTATGACATCCTGGACATCGCGCACACCAGCGAGTTCGAGGAAATCGCCCACCTGCTGGTCCACGGCAAGCTGCCCAACAAGGCCGAACTGGCCGCGTACAAGCAAAAGCTGAAGAGCCTGCGCGGCCTGCCGGCGCAACTGCAAGTGGCGCTGGAAGCGTTGCCCGCGTCGAGCCACCCGATGGACGTGATGCGCACCGCCGTGTCCGTGCTGGGCTGCGTGCTGCCCGAGAAAGACGACCACAACACCCCGGGCGCGCGCGACATCGCCGACCGCCTGATGGCCAACCTGGGTTCGGCCCTGCTGTATTGGTACCACTACAGCCACAACGGCCACATGATCGACGTGCAGACGGACGATGACAGCATCGGCGGCCACTTCCTGCACCTGCTGCACGGCGAAAAGCCCAGCGACGAATGGGTCAAGGCGATGCACATCTCCCTGAACCTGTACGCCGAACACGAATTCAACGCATCCACGTTCACCGCGCGCGTCATCGCCGGCACCGGTTCGGACATGTTCTCGTCCATCGCCGGCGCCATCGGCGCGCTGCGCGGCCCCAAGCATGGCGGCGCCAATGAAGTAGCGTTCGACGTGCAGAAGCGGTATGAAACGCCGGACGAGGCCGAAGCCGACATCCGCCGCCGCGTCGAGGCCAAGGAAGTTATCATCGGCTTTGGTCACCCCGTCTACACCGTGTCCGACCCGCGCAACAAGGTCATCAAGGACGTGGCCAAGAAACTGTCCAAAAAGGCCGGCAGCACCAAGATGTTCGACATCGCCGAACGCCTTGAGACGGTCATGTGGGACATCAAGAAGATGTTCCCCAACCTGGACTGGTTCTCGGCCGTCAGCTACCACATGATGGGCGTGCCCACCGCCATGTTCACCCCGCTGTTCGTCATTGCGCGCACCGCAGGCTGGTCGGCTCACATCATCGAGCAGCGCATCGACAACAAGATCATCCGCCCCACCGCCAACTACGTGGGCCCGGAAGATCAGAAGTTCGTGCCGCTGGACAAGCGCAAGTAGGCCCGGCGCAAGCCAGACGAGAGCAAGGGCGCAGCATGGCTACCTGTATTCACTCCATGAAGAGGTACCGCTATGTCTGCCCCAATCTCCAACGTACGTCCCGAGCCCGACCAGGTGTTGGTCGATATCGCGGACTACGTTCTGAACTACGACATCAAGAGCAGCCTGGCGTATGAAACCGCCCGCAACTGCCTGATCGACACGCTGGGCTGCGGCCTGGAAGCGCTGGAGTACCCGGCGTGCAAGAAATTGCTGGGTCCGGTCGTGCCGGGCACGGTGGTGCCCCACGGCGCCAAGGTGCCCGGCACGTCGTTCCAGCTGGACCCGGTGCAGGCCGCGTTCAACATCGGTACCCTCATCCGCTGGCTGGATTTCAACGACACGTGGCTGGCCGCCGAATGGGGCCACCCGTCGGATAATCTGGGCGGCATCCTGGCTACCGCCGACTGGCTGTCCCGCACCGCGGTCGCCGCCGGCAAACCGCCCCTGACCATGCGCGACGTCCTGACGGGCATGATCAAGGCGCACGAGATCCAGGGCTGCATCGCGCTGGAAAACTCCTTCAACCGGGTCGGACTGGACCACGTCGTGCTGGTCAAGGTGGCGTCCACCGCCGTCGTGGCGCAGATGCTGGGACTGGACCGCGATGAAGTGATCAACGCCGTGTCACTGGCCTGGGTCGACGGCCAAAGCCTGCGCACCTACCGCCACGCGCCCAATACCGGCAGCCGCAAAAGCTGGGCCGCCGGCGACGCCACCAGCCGCGCCGTGCGCCTGGCGCTGATCGCCAAAACCGGCGAAATGGGCTATCCGTCGGTGCTGACCGCCAAGACCTGGGGCTTTTACGATGTGCTCTTCAAGGGGCAGCCGTTCAGGTTCCAACGGCCCTATGGCAGCTACGTGATAGAGAACGTGCTGTTCAAGATCTCGTTTCCTGCCGAATTCCATTCGCAGACCGCCGTGGAATGCGCCATGCAGATCCACGACCGCCTGCGCGCCGAAGGCAAGCGCGCGGAAGACATCAAGGCCATCACGATCCGCACGCACGAGGCCTGCATCCGCATCATCGACAAGAAAGGCCCGCTGAACAATCCCGCCGACCGCGACCACTGCATCCAGTACATGGTGGCGGTGCCCGTGCTGTTCGGCCGCCTGACGGCCGCCGACTACGAAGACGAGGTCGCCCGCGATCCGCGCATCGACGCGTTGCGCGACAAGATCGTCTGCGTGGAGGACCCGGCCTATACCCGCGACTACCACGATCCCGACAAGCGCTCGATCGCCAACGCGCTGACGGTCGAGTTCACCGACGGCTCGCGGTTTGAAGAGATCGTCTGCGAATACCCCATCGGCCACAAGCGCCGCCGGCAAGACGGCATTCCGCTCCTGGAAGCCAAGTTCCGGACCAACCTGGCGCGCATGTTCCCGGCCCGGCAGCAGCGCCGCATCCTGGATGTATCGCTGGACCAGCAGGCGCTGGAGGCCATGCCGGTACACGAATACGTGGACCTGTACGTCATCTGAGTTCACGCGCCGGCCAACCGGAAGCTCGCTGCGGCGCCGGCCTTACAATGCGGCTTTCCTCGATCGGATCGCGCCATGGCCATGCTCTGGGTCAAGACCTTCCATATTGTCTTTATCGCTTCCTGGTTTGCCGGATTGTTCTACCTGCCGCGCATTTTCGTGAATCTGGCGCAGCAGACGGACGCCTCCGTACAGGCCACGCTGCTGGGCATGGCGCGCCGGCTGTACCGCTTCACCACCATCCTTGCCGTGGTCGCCATCGTGTTCGGCATGTGGCTGTACCTGGGCTATCGCATCGGCGTGGGCCCCGGCAATGGCTGGATGCACGCCAAACTCTTTTTCGTCCTGCTCGTCATCGGCTACCATCACGCCTGTGGCTTGATGCTGCGTAAATTCGAACTGGGCAAAAATACCCGTTCGCACAAGTTCTATCGCTGGTTCAACGAAGTTCCCGTCTTGCTGCTCTTGGTGGTGGTGGCGCTGGTCGTCGTCAAACCCTTCTGATTCCCCCTACCTTTGCACATTCGCCAGGATTCGTATGTCCTCTGATGAACACGACCGTCCGCGCAAGACGCTGACGATCAAGAAAACGGCGCGCGACGCCCACGCCGAAGAAGCGCCCAAGCGCACCCGCACGGGCGCCCGCGCCCGGCTGGTTGCCCAGATTGAGCGCACCCGCGAAAACGTCGAGCGCCAGAAAGACCCTGAAGGCTACCAGCGCCGCCAGGAAGAAGAGGCCCGCTACGCCCGCAAACCGGCCGCGGGCGGCCGCGGCGCCGCTCCCCGCGGGCAGGCGCCGCGCGGTGGCCAATCCGATCGCGGTCAATATGATCGCGGCGCGCCTGGCCGTTCGTCGGAACGCAGCGCGCCCAGCCGGAGTTCGTCTGAGCGCGGTGCATCCAGCCGCGGCTCGTCTGATCGCGCACCGTCCGATCGCGCGTCGTCTGGCCGCGTCCCCGCAGCCCGCAGCCGTTCCGACGACACGCGCCGCGACGCGGGCGCAAGCGCCAGTTCGCGCCCGCCGCGTCCGCAGCAGCGCGCGCCGCGCCTGCGCGACGACCAATACATCGCCCCCGCCACGCCGGCGGGACGCTTCTACGATCCGTTTGAAGACGACGGTCCCGCGCCGGAGTACGCCGCCGAGACCGACCACGGACACGTGCCGGATCAAGGCCAGGACGCGCAGCCGGACTTCGCCGAAGCGCGCGACGATTCCCGCGACCGCGCCCCGACGGTCGAGACCCGCAGCCGCCGCCCGCGCGAACCTCGCCAGGCGGAAGTGTTCACGATATTCGCCCCCTGCCCGCAAGGCCTGGAAGAGGCCCTGACGGCGGAAATGCAGGCGCTGGGCTACGAAGACGCCAAGGCGGGCCGCGCCGGCTGCTCGTTCACGGCCGATTGGGCCGGCGTGCAGCGCGCCAACCTGTATTCGCGCCTGGCCACCCGCATCCTGGTGCAGGTCGCGCACGCCGAGATCTCGCACGAAGACGACATCCTGGACCTGGCCCGCGACACCCCCTGGGAACGCTGGTTCGGCGCCGAGCAAACGCTGCGCGTGGACACCTCGGCCATCAAGAGCCCGGTGCAAAGCCTGCAGTACTGCAATCTGCGCGCCAAGGACGGCATTTGCGACCGCCTGCGCGAACTGGAAGGCGAACGCCCCAGCATCGACACGGTGCGGCCGGATGCGCGCGTCCACCTGTTCCTGACGGGCCACACCGCCACCCTGTATCTGGACACTTCGGGCGAATCACTGTTCAAGCGCGGTTGGCGCCTGGACAAGGGCGAAGCCCCGTTGCGCGAAAACCTGGCGGCCGGCATGCTGGCCCTGGCGGGTTGGGACCCGGCGGCGCCGCTGCTGGACCCGTTCTGCGGGTCGGGCACCATCCTGATCGAAGCCGCCTGGATCGCGTTGGGCGTGCCCCCGGGCATTTCGCGCCCGTTCGGCTTCGAGCGCCTGCGCGACCATGACGCCTATCGCTGGCGCGACCTGAAGGACGATGCCCGCTCACGCATCCTGCCGCAGCTGGAGGCGCCCCTGGTTGGTTACGACCTGGACCCGCAAGCCATTGAATTCGCCCAGAACAACGCCGAACGCGCCTGGCTGACGGCCGATTCCATCCGCTTTGAAATCGGCGATGCCCGCGAGATCGCGGCGCCCGCCGACCACGGCTGGATCGTCACCAACCCGCCTTATGGCGAGCGCATGCTGACCGAACCGGACGCGGACCTGTGGCGCGATTGGGCCAGTTGCCTGAAGCGCAATTTCGCCGGCTGGCAATTGCATGTCATCACCAGCGACCTGACGCTGCCCAACCAGATGCGCTTGAAGCCCAAGCGCCGCGTGCCGCTGCATAACGGCGCGCTGGACTGCCGCCTGTTCGGCTTCGAACTGGTCGCTGCGGGCTACCGCGACGCTTGATCGCGCGACGCCCAGGGCGGCTGTCCTGCCCTGGGCGTCAACCCCATTTTCCGCACGAAAGCGCGTTGTAAAAGCGCCGCAATATGGTGCGCGTATCTTTGCTTATGGTGCCCCGCCGCGCGGTTTTGGGGCATTATCAGCACCAGGGTGTTGCCAAGTTGCACCTGCTTGCACCTTCCCCTTGCACAGTTTCAGGGTAAACCCTATAATTCGGGTTATCCCTAGTAGCAAACAACTGTGCAAGCCCGTGGAGGCTATTGTGATCAACCCGAACAACACCATCCGCCTGACCGACGAACTCGAGCGCCAACTGATGCTCCAGGCTATTGAAGAACAATTCCGTCCGCATCCGATGCGGGCGTTGGCCGCCGGCCTGCGTAAGCTGGCCCACGGCGTGAAGGCCCTGGCTGGCAAGACGAGCGCCAAGAACGCGCACTCAGCAGCCTAAAGACAGGCCTGGGCCTTAAGCGCTAAGGCCCGAAAGATTTTCCCCTTGGGGGCTGCATAGCCCCTTTTATAGACCCGCCCTTACCGGCGGGTTTTTTTTCGTCGGGCCTTTCCTCCCTGGGAGGCAGAGAACACACGTAGTGCGTGAAGCGTGGGGGCACCCTCCCCCCGCCGGGCCGCCCCAAGGGGGGAGAGCCCCCTCGGGGGGCAGAGAACACACGTAGTGTGTGAAGCGTGGGGGCACCTTCCCCCGCCGGGCCGCCCCAAGGGGGAAGAGCCCCCTCGGGGGGCAGGAAGCCCGTAGGGCGCACCGTGGGGGCAATCTTTATCGGATAATGCCCACCCATGACGACAGACGCCCTTGACCAGACCCCCAACCGGCTGCGCCGGTTTGCCTGCATGATGTACGAAGCCGTGCTGCTGTTCGGCGTGGTGTTCCTGGCGGGCTACCTGCTGGACACGCTGACCCAGAGCAAGAACGCGCTGGAACTGCGGGCGGCCCGGCAGGCCTGGCTGTTCGTCGCGATAGGCGCCTACTTCGTGTTGTGCTGGCGCCGGCGGGGCCAGACCTTGCCCATGAAGACCTGGAACATCCGGCTGGTCGACCGCGACGGCAACACGCCGCCGACGTTCCGGCTGATCCTGCGCTACGTGCTGGTCTGGCCGTTGGTACTGGCCGGGGCTGCCGTGGTGTGGGGCGCCGCCAGCTTGACGGGCTGGGCCTCGATGGACATGTTCATCGTCGCCGCGCCCTTCACCATTTTCATCTGGTCCTGGTTCGACCCCGACGGGCAGTTCCTGCATGACCGCATCCTGGGCACGCGCCTGCGCAACGCGCCGCAGCGTCAGAAATCGCGCTGACGGTCCTTCGGCACACACAAACTATTACAAACAGCAAAAGCATGCGGCGAATTCATCGCGTGCTTTCAGAAAATTGAAAGTCGCTCGCAAAGACAATGAGGCCCCCTTAAACAGACGCCTTCCGGACCTTTCATGCGCGCTTTCCTTTCCCTTTTGTCGCTGGCCGCCGCCAGCGCGCTTTGCTTTCTGCCTGCCGGCGCCCTGGCCCAGAACGCGTCCGCCCAGCAAGAGATCGAATCGGCGACGAAAGCCGCCTTCGCCGCCGCCCAGCAAGGGCCGGCCGATGTGAAGCTGGGCGAGCAGGCGGTCGTGCGCCTGCCACAGAACATGTTCTTCGTTCCCCGCCTGCAGGCCGAGCGCCTGATGCAGGCCTACGGCAACGGCAAGGACCCCTCGCTGCTGGGCGTCGTGATGCCCAAGAGCGATGACGACGACTGGGTGGTCACCGTCAATTTCGACAAGGCGGGCTACATCAAGGACGACGACGCGCGGAACTGGGACGTCAGCGAATTGCTGGATAGCCTGCGCGAAGGCACCGAACAGTCCAACGAAGAACGCAAGAAACGCGGCTTCCCCGAACTGACCGTGGACGGCTGGGTCGAGGCCCCCAAGTACGACAGCAACACGCAACGGCTGGTCTGGTCGGTGGCCGCCAAGCACAAGGGCGCCGACGCTGGCGAAGACCCAACGGTGAACTACAACACCTATGCGCTGGGCCGCGACGGCTACATCACGCTGGACCTGATCACCCAGCAAAGCCTGGTGCCCAAGGACAAGAACGCCGTGCTGGCGTTGCTGGACAATCTGAACTACGTGGACGGCAAGCGCTACGCCGATTTCGATTCCTCGACCGACAAGGTCGCCGAATACGGGCTGGCCGCGCTGGTGGCCGGCGTGGCCGCGAAGAAGCTGGGGCTTTTCGCCGTCATCGCCGCGTTCCTGGCCAAGTTCGCCAAGGTCGGCATCCTGGCGGCCGCCGCGCTGGGCGGTGGGTTGTGGAAGCGCCTGCGAGGCAAAAAGGCCGACGCCCAGCAGCCTTGAGCATTCTCCCGTGACGGCGGCGCCACGCAAGACCGCCCCGCCGTCACAACAGCGTCACGGATTCTTCACACGCCCGTCATCGCCGGATGATCTGATCCTGAGGCATGACGACAGCCCACATGGAAGCGACCGTGAACGAAATCCGACCCGCGCACTGGCGTGCTCTCTGGATTTCCGATATTCACCTGGGCACTGCCGGGTGCAAGGCGGAATTCCTGCTCGATTTCCTGGACCACAACGATTCGGACACGCTGTATCTGGTGGGCGATATCGTGGACGGCTGGCAACTGCGCAAGCATTGGCATTGGCCGCGGGCGCACAACGACGTTATCCAGCGCATCCTGCGCAAAGCGCGCAACGGCACACGGGTGGTCTTCATCCCCGGCAACCATGACGAATTCGCGCGCGAGTTCGCCGGCTATGCGTTCGGCGACATCGAAATCCTGGACGAAGACGTGCACGTCACGGCCAAGGGCCTGCGCCTGCTGGTGCTGCACGGCGACCAGTTCGACGGCGTGATCCAGCACAGCCGCTGGCTGGCCCATCTTGGCGACGGCCTCTACCAGCTGGCGCTCTGGATCAACCACCATTTCAACCGGCTGCGGCACCGCCTGGGCCTGCATTACTGGTCCCTGTCGCAGTACTTGAAGCACAAGGTCAAGAACGCCGTCTCTTTCATTACGGATTTCGAGGAAGCGCTCGCAGGCGAAGCGCGCCGGCGCGGCCTGGACGGTGTCGTCTGCGGCCACATCCACAAGGCCGAGCTGCGCGACGTGGGCGGCATCCTGTACTGCAACGACGGCGATTGGGTCGAAAGCCTGTCTGCCCTGGCGGAAACGCACGACGGCCAACTCCAACTGCTGGACTGGGCCGCCATCCAGGCGGAAAGACAGGCGGAACCGGCCGTGCGCCCCCCGCGTTCGCTATCCCTGCCCGCTTTGCCCTCCGCACTGCGCCGCCAAAGCAAACACCCGTGATAACCCGTATGCGTCCCCATTACGCAACGGGGATATTGCAGTTCACGGCCCTCTAGGTCATGCTTGCATCTGAGGCAACGGGCGAGTTGGCCCGTTCACGCAGCTGCAACATGCTTACAACATAGGGCCATGAACGACCAATATCAGGCGCTCTACCAATCATTCCGCTGGCTGGTACCGACCCAGTTCAACATTGCGGATGCGTGCTGCCACCGCTGGGCATCCAGTAGTCCGGATGCGCGGCGCATTGCCATCTACTACGAAGATGAGTCCGGCAACCGCGAGGTCTGGACCTATGCCCGACTGGCCGAGGCCGTCAATCAACTGGCCAATGGCCTGGTGAAAATGGGCGTGGGCCGCGGTGATCGGGTCGGTGTCGTTTTGGGGCAACGCCCCGAAACCGTCGTCGCCCACATGGCCATCTACACGGTTGGCGGCGTCGTGCTGCCCCTGTCGGCCTTGTTCGGCCCCGAAGCCCTGGAAAGCCGCCTGCGCGACTCGGAAACCCGGGTCGCCATCGTGGACCACGCTTCCAGCGCCAATCTGCTTGCCGTCAGCGACAACTGCCCCAACCTGCAGCAAATCATCGGCATCGGCTTCGCCGACGAGCGTGTGCTGCCTTGGCGCAGCCTGCTGGCCCGCCAGCCCAGCGAATTCAAGGCCATCCCGACGCGGTCGTCCGACCCTGCCATCCTGCTCTACACGTCAGGCACCACCGGCGCGCCGAAGGGCGCTCTGCTGCCGCACAGCGTGCTGATCGGCAACCTGCCGGGCTTCGTGGCCTCGCAGGACTGGTTCCCGAAGCCTGCCGACGTGTTCTGGTCGCCGGCCGACTGGGCCTGGACGGGCGGCATGATGGATGCGCTGCTGCCCACGCTGTACTTCGGACACCCCATCGTGGGCACGCGTGGCCGCTTTTCCGCTGAACGCGCGTTCGAGCTCATGGAGCGCTATCAGGTCACCAACACCTTCCTCTTCCCCACGGCCCTGAAGATGATGATGAAGGCGGTGCCGGACCCCCGCAATCACTACCAGCTGGCCTTGCGCTCCATCATGAGCGCCGGCGAAAGCGTGGGCGAGACCGTCTTTGAATGGTGCCAGTCGGCGCTGGGCGTGACGCCCAACGAGATGTTCGGCCAGACCGAAATGAACTATGTGGTGGGCAACAGCCAGAAACGCTGGCCCGCCCGGCCGGGCAGCATGGGTCGCCCCTACCCCGGCCACCAGGTCGCGGTGCTGGACGATGACGGCAAGCCCGTCGCCGCTGGCGGAACCGGCGAAATCGCGGTCAACCGCCTGGACATCCACGGTTATCCCGACCCCGTGATGTTCCTGGGCTATTGGCGCAACGAAGCCGCCACCCAGGCCAAATACAAAGGCGACTGGTGCCTGACCGGCGATCTCGCCACCGTCGATGCCGACGGCTACCTCTGGTACGCCGGCCGCGCCGACGACGTGTTCAAGTCGTCGGGTTACCGGATCGGCCCGGGCGAAATCGAAAGCTGCCTGATCGGGCATCCCGCGGTGGCCAACGCCGCCGTGGTGCCCAAGCCGGACGCCGAGCGCGGCGCCCTGGTCAAGGCATATGTGGTGTTGACGCCCGAATTCGCCCACCGCGAGCGTGCCGACGTTATCGAGAACCTTCAGGAACACGTGCGCGAGCGCCTGGCGCCCTACGAGTACCCGAAAGAGATCGAATTCGTCGATGAACTGCCCATGACGACGACGGGCAAAATCCAGCGCCGCATCCTGCGCTTGCGCGAAGAAGAGCGCGCCCGGGCCGCCGCCCCGGTCCCCGCCGCCACGCCCCCAGCGGCAACCGCCGTTGACGCCGACGCGGCCCATGGCGCCCCCGAGAAGCAACCCGAGACCTGAAGCCATGCCGATTTACCAGCTTGACGATCTGATCCCCCGCATCGACCCCGCCGCTTACGTGGCCGACAGTGCCGACATCATCGGCAATGTCACCCTGGAGGCGGGCGTCAGCATCTGGTCGAACGTATCGATCCGCGGCGACAACGACGCCATCCTGATCCGCCACGGCACCAATATCCAGGAATCCAGCGTCCTGCACGTGGACAGCGGCTGTCCCATGACGATCGGTCCCAATGTGACGGTGGGCCACCAGGCCATGCTGCACGGATGCACCATCCACGAAGGCGCCCTGGTAGGCATGCAGGCGATCGTCCTGAACAATGCGGTCATCGGGCGCAATTGCCTGATCGGCGCGGGCGCGATCATCCCCGAAGATCGGGTCATTCCCGACAATTCCCTGGTGATCGGCATTGGCAAGATCGTGCGTGAACTCTCGGAAGACGAAATCGCCAATCTGCACAAAAACACCGCCCATTACGTGGCGCGGGGCCAACACTACAAGACCGCGCTGAAACGGCTTGCCTGACCCCCGTGGGGAACCGCCCAACCCCCTGCTGCCAGCAGGGGGAATCGGGCGCCTGATCGGCTAACATTCCGCTATGACCGATCAGCTTAAAAAATACCTTACCGAAGACCGCAGCGTCCGTATCCAGGCCGTGCGCCTGGACACGACCTGGAAGGCCGTTCAAGCCAACCACGATTACCCGCCCGCCATCACCCATCTGCTGGGCGAACTGGTGGCCGCGTCCACCCTGCTTGCCGCCAACATCAAGTTCGAAGGCTCGCTGGTGCTCCAGATCCAGGGCGATGGCCCCATCGCGCTGCTGGTGGTGGAATGCCGTTCCGACCTGAGCCTGCGCGCCACCGTCAAAGTGCGCGAAGGCCACGAGGTTCCCGCCGACGGCACGATGCAAAGCCTGCTGAACCCGGGCGGCAACGGCCGCTTCATCGTGGTGCTGGACCCGCAGCGCAAGCTGCCGGGCCAACAGGCCTACCAGGGCATCGTGCCGCTGGAAGGCGAAACCGTGGCCGAAGCCCTGCAACACTACATGAAGGCTTCCGAGCAACTGGACACCCGCCTGTGGCTGGCGGCCGACGCCGACCATGCCGCCGGCATGCTGATCCAGCGCCTGCCCTATCACGGCGGCTCGGATGCGCCGCTGCTGACCGAACAGGCCGCGGCGGAAACCTGGGACCGCACTAACGCGCTGGCCAGTACCCTCAAGCGCGATGAAGTGCTGGAAGCCGAGATCGACACGCTGATCCATCGCCTGTTCTGGGAAGACACCCTGCTGGCGTTCGATCCCGTGACGGTGCGCTGGCACTGCCCATGCACCCGCGAACGCGTGGCAAGCATGCTGCGTTCGCTGGGCGAAGAGGAAGTCAACAGCGTGCTGGCCGAGCGGGGCCAGGTGGACGTGTCCTGCGACTTCTGCGGCAAGCCCTACAAGTTCGACGCCGTTGACTGCGCCACCTTGTTCGCGCCCCACCAACCGCCGGCCGACGACGCCCCGCCGACCGTGCATTGATTCCCCGCCGGCCCGCGACAAGGGTCGGTTTCGTCCCTTCGGATAGTCCGTATCGACAGGCGGTCATGCCCGCGCCACACTGCGCAGCCATGACCGCCTTTTTCTTTGCCTGCCCTCGTCAACGGGGCGCCGCCGCCATCGAATTCGCCGTGGCCGGCGCGGTCGTGCTGATGCTGGGTCTGCTGGCGATCGACGCCGCCCGTTGGCAGGCGGTGCGGCAGATGGCGCACCTGGCGCTGATTGAAGCGGCCCGTGCCGGCGCGACCGCCCACGGCGACCCCGCCCGCATGCGGCAAGCCTTTCAACACGCGTTGCTGCCGTTGCACGCCGGCGCGGACGACGACGCCCGCAAGACCGGCGCGCGGCGCCGGCAGCAGCGTGCCCAGGGCGGGATCACGGCGCTTGCCGGACTGACGCCCTGGCGCATCGAAATCCTGCAGCCCGGCGCCCGCGCGTTCCGCGAACACGGCCGCGCCGGCCTGGCGGTCGCTGCGGCGCCAGGCATGCGCGCGATCGACAACGACTACCAAGACCTTCAACATGCGCGCAGGCCTCCGCGGCCGGGGGGCATGAGCATCTTCGAGGCCAACACACTGAAGCTGCGCTTGACCTACCTGCATCGCCCCTGGCTGCCGCCCTTGCGCGCGCTGCTCGCCGTCATGGGGCGCGACGACGCCAGCTACGCGGGCGTGGCCCGCGCAAACGGTTTGCTGCCGATCCAGGTAGAACTGGAAATGGAAATGCACTCGCACCCGGTCGATTGGGCGAACAAGACGCCCTGGCCGGTGGGAATGGTGGTGGGTGCGTGCCGCGACACTCGCTGCCGCTGAGGAATGCCTCAGTGCCGGGTCGTGGCGTTATTGGCGGAATTGGCGGGTTTGGGTGCGGCAGGAGCCGCCGCGCGGTTGGCGGGCGGTTTGGCGGCTGCCGGTGCGTTGGCGCGCGTGGCAGCGGCCGGCCGGGCTGCGGGGTCGGCCGTCAACGCGGCGCCGGCAGCGGGAGGTTGCGTGTTTTGCGGCAGGATGTGCACGAAGACCTCGCCCTCGCGCATCATGCCGAGTTCGCCGCGGGCGCGCTCTTCGACGGCGCCGGAGCCGCCTTCAAGATCCCGCACTTCGGCTTCCAGCGCGGCATTGCGCGCGCGCAGGCCTTCATTGGTCTCGCGCTGCTCCGCCACTTGGCGTTGCAGATCCCAGACCTTGAACCAGCCGCCCTTACCCAGCCACAGCGGGTATTGGATCAAGCCTACCAGCACGAACAGCACCAGGAACAACAGGCGCATACGCGAGAACCCTCAGAGCAGTCGTGGCGCGGATGCGGAAGCGGCGCCAGGCGCCGCCACCGCGCTTCCCATCAACGCAGGTTGTAGAAAGCTTCCAGGCCAGGATACGACGCCACTTCGGCCAGCTCTTCCTCAATGCGCAGGAGCTGGTTGTACTTGGCCATGCGATCCGAACGGGACAGCGAACCCGTCTTGATCTGCATCGCGTTGGTCGCCACGGCGATGTCGGCGATGGTGGAATCTTCGGTTTCACCCGAACGATGCGACACGACGGCGGTGTAGCCGGCGCGCTTGGCCATTTCGATGGCGGCGAAGGTCTCGGTCAGCGTGCCGATCTGGTTGATCTTGATCAGGATCGAGTTGGCGACGCCCTTCTGGATGCCTTCGCGCAGGATCTTGGTGTTGGTGACGAACAGGTCGTCGCCCACCAATTGCACCTTCTTGCCCAACTGGTCGGTCAACAGCTTCCAGCCGTCCCAATCGTTTTCGGCCATGCCGTCTTCGATGGAGATGATCGGGTACTTGTCGCACCACGTGGCCAGCAGGTTGGTGAATTCCTGCGAGGACAGCGAAATACCGCCTTCGCCGGCCAGCGTGTACTTGCCGTCGCGGTAGAACTCCGAACTGGCGCAATCCAGGCCCAGGGCGATCTGCGTGCCCGGCTCGTAGCCGGCTTCGGTGATGGCTTTCAGGATGAGCTGGATGGCGGCTTCATGGCTGGGCACGTTGGGGGCAAAACCGCCCTCGTCGCCGACGGCCGTGGACATGCCCTGGCCGTGGATCAGCTTCTTCAGCATGTGGAAGACTTCAGCGCCCCAACGCAGGGCTTCGCGGAAGCTGCCTGCGCCGACCGGCAGAATCATCAGTTCTTGCAGGTCGAGCGTGTTGTTGGCGTGCGCGCCGCCGTTGATGACGTTCATCATCGGCACGGGCATGCTCATGGGGCCGCTGCCGCCGAAATAGCGGTACAGCGACAGGCCGGACTCGTCGGCGGCGGCGCGGGCCACGGCCATGCTGGCGGCCAGGATCGCGTTGGCGCCCAGGCGTTCCTTGGACTCGGTGCCATCCAGCTCGATCAGCGTGCGATCGACGAAGGTCTGTTCCTGGGCGTCCAGGCCCATCAGGGCTTCGGAGATTTCCGTGTTCAGGTTTTCAACGGCGCGCAGCACGCCCTTGCCCAGATAACGGCTTTTGTCGCCGTCGCGCAGCTCGATGGCTTCGCGGGCGCCCGTGGAGGCGCCGGACGGCACGGCCGCGCGGCCCATGGCGCCGGACTCCAGCAGCACATCACATTCCACGGTGGGGTTGCCGCGCGAATCCAGAATTTCGCGGCCGATGATATCGACGATTGCACTCATGACTTTACATTCCCTGAACGATAAACATATTCATGACAGCCGCGCCCTCGCGGGCGTTGCGGGCACGGCGGTACTGCCAGGAGTCGTAGAAGGCCTGGGCGGCCGCCATGGAGGGAAACTCCATGACGACGGTGCGGCCCGGCTCACGGCCCTCAAGGTGCTTGGACTCTCCGCCTCGCACCAGGATCTTGGCATCGTACGCGCGCATGGCGAGCGTGGACAGACGCTTGTAGTCCTCGTATTGCGCGGGCTTGGTCACCGTGACGTCGGCGATGAGGTAAGCACTCATGGGGTTCCTTCAGGGCAGTTGCGTGGGTTGGTATCTGATTTCGGATACGACAACGCCGCCAGTGTGGCCCAAGCCGTCTGGCGACGCATATCCGATGCTAATTGGTTGTATCCGAAAGCAGCGCCGCCGTATAGCGCGGCACTGGGGGACGGGCCCGCGGCCCCGAGGATCCGCTTACGGAACTCGAGACCGCAGGCGCGCATTACGCCCCCTGGCCGCGGCGAGCCTTTTGCTCGATGGCGGCGCGGATATAGCTGGAGAACAACGGGTGGCCGTCGCGCGGCGTCGACGTGAACTCCGGGTGGAACTGGACGCCCACGAACCAGGGGTGGTCGGGCAATTCCATCATTTCCGGCAGGTTCTCGGTCGGCGTGCGGGCGCTGATCACCATGCCGGCCTCTTCCAGGCGCGGCACGTAGACGTTGTTGACCTCGTAGCGGTGACGGTGACGCTCGTTCACTTCGTCGCCGTAGATGGTCTGCGCGCGGGTGCCGGCCTTGATCGGCACGCGTTGCGCGCCCTTGCGCATGGTGCCGCCCAGGTCGGACGAGTTGTCGCGCTTTTCGACCTTGCCTTCGCGGTCCATCCATTCGGTGATCAGGGCCACCACGGGGTGCGGCGCCGACGGATCGAATTCCGTGCTGTTGGCGCCACCCAGACCGGCGACGTGGCGTGCGAACTCGATGACGGCCAGCTGCATGCCCAGGCAGATGCCCAGGTACGGCACGCCGTTTTCACGGGCGTAGCGGATGGCGGCGATCTTGCCCTCGGTGCCGCGCTTGCCGAAGCCGCCCGGAACCAGGATGGCGTCCAGGTGCTTCAGTTGGTCGGTGCCGCGGGTTTCGATGTCTTCCGAGTCGATGTACTCGATGTTGATCTTCGAGCGCGTGTGGATGCCGGCGTGGACCAGGGCTTCCGTCAGCGACTTGTACGATTCGGTCAGGTCGACGTACTTGCCGACCATGCCGATCGTCAGCTGGTGCTGCGGGTGCTCCAGGGCTTCGACCAGGTTGTCCCACATGGACAGATCAGCCGGCGGCGGGGTCAGGCCCAGCGCTTCGCAGACGATGTTGTCCACGCCCTGCTTGTGCAGCATGGCCGGAATCTTGTAGATGGAATCGGCATCCCAGACGGAAATGACGGCGTCCAGCGGCACGTTCGAGAACATCGAGATCTTGGCGCGCTCGTCGTCCGGGATGGGACGGTCGGCACGGCACAAGAGCGCGTTCGGATAGATGCCGATTTCGCGCAGCTTCTGCACCGAGTGCTGGGTGGGCTTGGTCTTCAGTTCGCCGGCGGAGGCGATGAAGGGCACCAGGGTCAGATGCACGAAGGCCGCGTTGTTGCGGCCCATGCGCAGGCTCATCTGGCGCGCGGCTTCCAGGAAAGGCAGGGACTCGATGTCGCCCACGGTGCCGCCGATTTCGACGATGGCGACGTCCGTGTTGCCGTTCCAGCCGGCTTCGGCGCCACGGGCGATGAAGTCCTGGATTTCGTTGGTGATGTGCGGAATCACCTGGACAGTCTTGCCCAGGTAGTCGCCACGACGCTCTTTGCGCAGCACCGATTCGTAGATCTGGCCCGTGGTGAAGTTATTCACCTTGTGCATGCGGGCGGAGATGAAGCGCTCGTAGTGGCCCAGGTCCAGATCGGTTTCGGCGCCGTCTTCCGTGACGAACACTTCACCGTGCTGGAAGGGGCTCATCGTGCCCGGATCGACGTTGATGTACGGGTCGAGCTTCAGCATGGTGACCTGCAAACCACGCGACTCGAGAATGGCGGCAAGCGACGCAGCGGCGATGCCCTTGCCCAGGGAAGACACCACTCCGCCGGTGACAAATACGTATTTGGTCATCGTAATGAGCACCCGGGACGAGCGGGCGCGTGCGGGAAATTTGGATTATAGCCGGGAGGCGGCGGTTATTTGGGTTTTCCCCTAGCGATGACGCGTAACATTTGGCAGCACTCGAAACGCGTTGACGGCAAGCGCGTTGCATGGCGCGGCGCAGCGTCATGCTATGTTCGATCCCTAATTTTTTGACTGCTGTTTTTTCTCAACACTTGCCGCCCTTGCCGATGATCGATTCCGTCCGGTCCCCCTCTTCCCTCGCCTGGCGTCTGGCGCTTACCGCCGTCTTCCTGCGCCTGGCCTACTCGGCCGTGGTCCAGGGATTCATGCTGTTCGGTTTACCCGACACCCGGCAAATGCGGGAACTGCATGCCCAACCCGAGTACCTGGCCCCGCTGCTGGCCCATATCGTCATGGGGGCGGTGATCGCGGGCTTGACGACCTGGGGCGCCATGCGCCGCTGGCTCGCGCGCCACGACACCATGGCGGTGGACGAACCCCGCAAGCTCTTCGGCACTTTCATCGCCCTGCTGCTGGTCTATACCCTGGCCGTGGCCGCCGGCATGGCCTTCCTGCACAACGTGCTGATGCAGTTCGTCATGACCCACCGCGGCACGCTGGAGGAATGGTCCGGCGTCGGCGTGATCGGCCAGTTCCTGACGCTGGGCATCGTCGTGCGCGTCGCGACTATCTTGCTGGAGATCATCGGCGTCTGCCTTGTCGTGCGCATTGCCACCTGGACCGTGCAGCCCGCCGGCCCCGCCGGTGGTCCGCCGTACGACCAGCGGCACGCGGCCTGGATCACCGGGCTGACCGTGCTGATCTGGCAACTGGGCGTCTCCATCACGTTGGGCGGCGTCCTGCAGATGCAGTCCCGCGATGCGGGCTGGACGGCCTTCACGCTGGGCTATCTGGCCCTGCCCGCGATAGTGCTGGCGATGTGCGTGCTGCTCTGCCTGAACCTGCTGCCGCGCGCGATCGGCGCGGCGCGGCTGGGCCGGGCGGTGGCCCACGGCACGCTGGCGTTCTGGCTGGCCCAGGCGCTGGGCGTCGGCCTGGGTTTCCTGGCCGTCCGGGCAATGAGCTGGGACCAACTCATTCGCGCCGCATCCTCCTCGGTGACGGCATGGGTGGCGCTGCTGGCCTACGGGTTGCTGCTGGCCCTGGCCTGCGTCATCGGCCGACAGGCGCTGTACCCGCGCGCGAAGACCGCTGCGCCGCAGGCCTGAGCCACGGGTCGCGACAAAGTAAAAGGCCGCGGGCATGACGCCCGCGGCCTTTTTTCATGCGCCTGCGTGGTGGATCAGATCGCCGCGGTGCGGCGCTCAAGCCAGGCCAGCGCCTCGCCTTCGACCAGCGGCGACAGACGCTCGAATACCGTCTTGTGATAGTCATTCAGCCAGGCGGTCTCGTCGGCGCGCATCAGCGACGGTTCAATGCAGCGGGTGTCGATGGGGCACAGGGTCAGCGTCTCGAAACACAGGAATTCACCCAGTTCGGACGTCAGCCAGCTACGGTTGGCCACCAGGTTCTCGATGCGCACGCCCCAACGGCCCGGACGATAGATGCCCGGTTCGTTCGACGTGATCATGCCCGGCTCCATCGCCGTGTGCGGGCCTGGCATGGCGCGGTACGAAATCACCTGCGGGCCTTCGTGCACGTTCAGGAAGTACCCCACGCCGTGGCCGGTGCCGTGACCGTATTCCGCACCGCCTTCCCAGATGGGCGCGCGGGCAATGGCGTCCAGCATGGGCGACGGCGTGCCGCGTGGGAACGATGCGCGCGACAGCGCGATCATGCCCTTGAGCACAAGCGTGAAATCCACTTTCTGGTCCGCGCTGGGCGTGCCCACCGCGACCACGCGGGTGATGTCGGTGGTGCCGCCCAGATACTGCCCGCCCGAATCGATCAGCAGCAGGCCATCGCCTTCGATCGTCGCGTGCGATTCCGGCGTGGCGCGGTAGTGCGGCATGGCGCCGTTGGCGTTGAAGCCCGCGATGGTGGCGAAGCTGGGGCAAACATAGGCGGGCCGGCGCGCGCGGGCGGCGGTGATCTGCTCGTCGATCGTCAGTTCGGTGATGGTTTCCTTGCCCAGCGCGCCTTCGAACCACGAGAAGAATTCGCAAAGCGCCGCACCGTCCTGCGCCATCGCCTGGCGCACATGCGCCAGCTCGGCATCGGTCTTGCGGGACTTCAGCAACGTGGACGGGTTGATGGCTTCGATGCGCGGCACGGCAGGATCCATCGCGTGGAACACGCCGCAGGTCACGCGCGCCGGATCGATCAGCAGCTTCTGGTCCAGTTCAAGCGAGGCCAGGGCATCGGCGGCTTGGGCGTAACCCGCCACCTCGACGCCATCGGCGGCCAGCGTGGCCCGCAGCGCCTCATCGACTTTGCCGTCGGCCACGAAGAGCGTGGCGTGGTCCAGGCCGATCAGCGCGTGGCCGACGAACACCGGGTTGTAGTCCACGTCGGCGCCGCGCAGGTTCAGCAACCACGCGATATCGTCCACCGTACAGATGAAATGCACATCGGCGCCGTGCGCGCGCATGGCATCGCGCACCTGCGCCAGCTTGTCGGCGCGGGTCACGCAGGCCTCGGGGGCAACGTGCTCATAGATCTTTGCGTCGGGCAGGCCGGCGCGGTCGGTCCAGACCTCGTCCAGCAGGTCCGCCCGGATCTCAAGCATGGCGCCGGCGCTGGCCGCGGCCACCGACAAGGCGCGGAAGGCGCCCAGACCCAGCACCTGGCCGTCCACGCCGATGACGTCGCCCGCCCGCATGTTGGCGGCCAGCCAGTCGACATGGCCCGGCGTGGACGCCAGCGCGATCTTCATCAGTTGCACGCCCGTGCCCGCCAGTTGCGCCTCGGCCTGCACCCAGTAGCGGCTATCCACCCACAGGCCGGCGAAATCGGCCGTGACGACAAGGGTTCCCACCGACCCCGTGAAGCCCGACAGCCAGCGCCGTCCTTGCCAGCGCGCCGGCAGATATTCGGACAGGTGCGGGTCCGAGGACGGAACGATATAGGCGGACAGGCCGCGGCGGCTCATGGCCTGCCGCAATTGGGCAATACGGGCGTCGGTGCTAGACATGGGGGATGGGATCCTTAGCGCAACATGAAAGACATGGCGGCCAGGCTGTTCAACGTGCGGACAGCGGCCTGCATGCTATCCGTGGTGAATCGCAAGGTGACGCCGTCCACGCGTTCCAGCGTGGGCCACATGCAGAACAGGTCGGCCAGCGCCGCGCTCTGCGTCTGCAACCGGCATTCTATAGGGGCGGCAATGCGGAAAGGAACCGGGGCCTGCTTCTTGAGGTTGCGCACGGCGGTTTCGGCCGCGGCGGCAATCGCGCGGCGCGACGCGGCCGGTGACAGCGTGATGCCGCTGCCCTGGCCGTGGGCTACCTTGGTCTGCACCCATTCGGCGCCCGGGAAGGTGTCGCGGGTTTCCGAGATAAATACGTCGTCGCCCGTCCCCAGGATGACGGGCACGCCCATTTCACCGGCCAGCGCGCCATACAGGCCCGCTTCTCCCAGCTCCATGCCGTTGATCAGCACGCGCGCGAAGGCAAAGCTGTTGATCGTGTGGGCCAGGATGCCGCGCCCTTGCGAGCGCGAGTGGTAGCCGATCATGAAAACGGCGTCGCAGTCCTCTTCCAGGCCGCCCATCATGCCCAGGTAGCGCGGCTTGCCCAGCACCAGGCGAGCGCGCTCGTCCAGGCCGTCGGGCAACAGATTGCGAAAGCCGCCGTGCGAATCGTTGACCAGGATTTCTTCGGCCCCGCCCGCAATCGCGCCTTGCACGGCCGCGTTGGCCTCGGCAGTCATCCAGGCGCGGGCGCGCTCGTATTCGCCGTTGCCGGCGCGGACTTGTTCTGCATGGAAGACGCCGGCGACGCCTTCGATATCGGTGGAAATCAGGATCTTCATGGGATCAGCCTTCAAGGAATTCAGAATGCGGTGTCGGACAGCCATTGACGCCACTGCGGCACCGCGTCGCGGATCGCGGCACGGTGATGGCCATCGCGCCCCGTCACGCCGTCGGCGTGCCAGAGCGCGGAAATGATGGCTTGTTCGCAGGCCTCGGCGGCCGCTTCGAACAAGGGATCGATGCGCGTTTCATGCAGCATCGCAATCGAAGGCATCGGCTGCTCGGCCAGTTGCGGAACAGTGTAGGCGGTGGAAAAGGCCAGCGCGATGTCGCCGCTGCCGTGGCCGAACACCGAGCCGGTGCGCGCCAGGCCCGCGCCGGCCCGCAGCGACAGGCGCCGCAACTGGCGCGAATCCAGCGGCGCGTCAGTGGCCAGCAACAGGATGATGGAGCCCTTCTCCGGCACGATCACCGCGTTCTCGCCCTGCTGCGCCAGGCCCCGGTCCAACTGGTCCGCCAGCCGGCGGCCAAACGGGCGGCCTGCCACGGTCAGATTGGGCAAGCGGCCGAAGTTGGCCAGTACCAGCGCGCCGACGGTGTAGCGCAGACCGGGCTGGATGGATGCCACGCGGGATGCCGACCCGATACCGCCCTTGAATGAAAAGCACGACATGCCGCGCCCGGCGCCCACCGCGCCCTGTGCGAACGGCTTGGCTGCGCTGGCGAACGCGTCGGCGTAATGCGCTTCCTCTACGGCAAGCGCCTGGATGTCGTTCAAATAGCCGTCATTGCATTCGAACACCAGCGGGTTCACGGTGGCCATGCCCCGCCCGATCTCGGGGTTGGCCGCGATGGCCTGGCGGATCTGCGCGTTGGCGACGGTGCCCACGCCAAAGGTGTTGGTCAGCGCGATGGGCGTTTCCAGCACGCCAAGCTCTTGCACCTGGACCAGGCCGGTGCTTTTGCCGAAGCCGTTCAGCACGGTCGCAGCGGCAGGAGCCTTGTCCAGAAAAGGGTCGCCGGCATGTGGGCGCACGACAGTGACGCCGGTCTGTTGCGCGCCGTCGGCCAGCGTGCAGTGCCCGACCGTCACGTCGCCCACGTCGCAAATCGAATCCAGGGGCCCCGACGGCAGCACGCCGATGCGGGGAAGGTCCAGCGCTTGTTTGTCCATGGTTTTCGCCAAGGTCCTAAATGCAAAACGCCGCCGCCCTTCGTTCGGCTCACGCGCAACCGATTCGATAGGCGCGTGGAACGAGGGTGGCGGCGAGAAAAAGCGACGCGTTACTTGCGATCGATCTTCGGATCGAGCGCGTCGCGCAGGCCGTCGCCCAGCAGGTTGAACGCCAGCACCGTCAGGAAGATCGCCAGAGCCGGGAAGATGGCCACGTGCGGGGCGATGACCATGTCGGCGCGTGCCTCGTTCAGCATGGCGCCCCACTCCGGCGTCGGAGGCGATGCGCCCATGCCCAGGAACGACAGGCTGGCGGCGGTGATGATCGACGTGCCGATGCGCATCGTGCCGTACACCACGATCGGCGAGATCGTGCCGGGCAGGATGTGGCGCATGATGATCGTCCAGTCGGACGCGCCCACGCTCTTGACGGCTTCGACATACGTCATCTGCTTGATCGACAGCGTGTTGCCGCGCACCAGGCGGGCAAACGCCGGCACGCTGAACACGGCCACGGCCACGATCACGTTGACCATGCTGGAACCTAGGATGGCGACCACGCCGATGGCCAGCAGCATGCCGGGAAACGCCAGCAGCACGTCCGAGATCCGCATCGTGATGCGTTCCCACCAGCCTTCGTAATAGCCGGCCATCAAGCCCATGAAGGTGCCGACGATGGCACCCATGGCCACGGACAGGAAGCCCGCGGCCAGCGAAATCCGCGCGCCCATGACGATGCGGCTGAAGATGTCGCGGCCCAGCGAATCCACGCCCAGCCAGTGGGTCAGGGACGGGCCGGCGTTCAGCGCGTCGTAGTCGAAGAAGTTCTCGGCGTCGAACGGCACGATCCACGGCGCGAAGACCGCGATCACGACAAGCAGCAGCACGAAGATGCCGGCGCCCACGCCCAGCTTCTGCTTCTTGAATTTGCGCCAGAACTCGGTGGCGGGCGTGCGCACGTCGTTCTTGGAAGCGGCGGCGATGGTCGTGGCGGGTGTCGTATTGCTCATGGCCGCCTCACTTGTAACGGATGCTGGGATTGATGACGCCATAGAGCACGTCGACAATCAGGTTGATCAGGATGAATTCCAGCGAGAACAGCAGCACCAGGCCCTGGATCACCGGATAGTCGCGCTGGGTTACGGCGTCGACCAGCAGACGGCCAAGGCCGGGCCAGTTGAACACGGTCTCGACGACGATCGAGCCGCCCAGCAGAAAGCCGAACTGCAAGCCCATCATGGTCACGACGGGAATCAGCGCGTTGCGCAGCGCGTGTTTGATCACGACGCGGCGTTCGGTCAGGCCCTTGGCGCGGGCGGTCCGCACGAAGTCTTCCTGGATGACTTCCACGAACGACGCACGGGTGAAGCGCGCCATCACGGCAGCCACCGCGGCGCCTAGCGTAATTGACGGAAGGATGTAGTGCTTCCAGCTGGAGGCGCCGACGGTCGGCAGCCAGCCCAGGTTCACGGAGAACACCTGCATCAGCATCATGCCCAGCGCGAACGCGGGGAACGAGATGCCCGACACCGCCAGCGTCATGCCAAGGCGGTCGGGCCAGCGGTTGCGCCAGACGGCGGACACGATCCCGATGATCATGCCGAAGGTCACTGACCACACCATGCTGGCCATCGTCAGCCACAAGGTGGGCATGAAGCGGTCGGAAATCTCGGTCGAGACGGGGCGCTTGGTACGCAAGGACGTACCCAGGTCGCCTTGCAGCATATGGCTGAAATAGCGCACGAACTGCTGCGGCAGGGGCAGATCCAGCCCAAGTTCCTTACGCACCAGCTCGACCGTTTGCTGGTCGGCCTCCTGGCCCGCGGCCAGTCGCGCCGGGTCGCCCGGAAGCATGTGCACAAACAGGAACACGACCACGGCTACCAGCAGCAGCGTGGGGATCATGCCCAAAAGACGTTTGACGATGTAGGTCAGCATTGAAATTCCTGCAACATCGGCGGGGACACCGCGCCCCCGCCGTATGTGGCCTTACAAGGGCCCGAAGGCCCCGAGAGTGACTGCTAGGTTTACTGCTTCAGTTCGATGTCGCCGAACCAGAACGAGGTGTCCGGCTCCACGTACACGCCCGACAGGTTCTTCGACTTCACGTACAGATTGTTCTGGGTCACCAGGAAGGCCCACGGGGCGTCCTTCCAGATGGTTTCCTGAACGTTCTTGTAGATTTCGGTCTTCTTGGCGCGGTCGGTCGTGGCCAGCGCCAGCTGGATGCCGTCGTCCACCGACTTGTTCGAGTAGTACGACACGTTGTTCAGCACCGGCGGGAAAGCAGCGGTGGTCAGCAGCGGACGCAGGCCCCAGTCGGCTTCACCGGTCGAGGACGACCAGCCGGCGTAGTACATGCGAACCTTGGCGTCTTCAGGCTTCTGCACCTGTTGAACGCGCTGCACGCGCTGACCCGATTCCAGCACTTCAACCTGCACCTTGATGCCGACTTGCGCCAGCTGCTGTTGCAGGAACTGAACCACCTTCACCGAGGTGCCGTCGTTATAGGCGGACCACAGCTGGCTTTCAAAGCCGTTGGGGTAGCCGGCTTCGGCCAGCAGGGCCTTGGCCTTCTTGATGTCGTACGGCCACGGGCCAGTCTTGTGGGCAAAGTCCACGCCCTTGGGCACGACGCCGTCCACGATGGTGGCGTAACCCGAGAAGGCGACCTTGGCCAGCGCTTCCTTGTTGATGGCGTAGTTGATGGCTTCGCGCACCTTGGGGTTGTCGAACGGCTTTTGCTGCGTGTTCATCGACAGGTAGCGGGCCATGATCGAGTTCTGGTGATCGACCACGTCCAGCTTGTCGTTCTTCTTCAGCACGGCGGCTTGTTCGAACGGCACCGGGAAGGCGAACTGCGCTTCACCCGTCTGCACCACGGCGGCGCGGGTGTTGTTGTCGGTCACGGTACGGAAGGTCAGCGTGTCGACCTTCGGGTAGCCCTTCTTCCAGTAGCCGTCGAACTTCTTGACCTTCAGGTATTCAGCCGGCTTCCATTCGACGAATTCGAACGGGCCGGTGCCCACCGGGTGGAAGCCGATTTCCTTGCCGTACTTGGCCAGGGCGGCGGGCGAGATCATCATGGCGGCCGGGTGGGCCAGCGCGTTGATGAAGGCCGAGAACGGCTTCTTCAGCGTGATCTTGATGGTCATCGGGTCAACCACTTCGGTCTTGTCGATGACGCTGAACTGGATGTAGCGCGACAGGCGGTTTTCCGGGTTGGCCGGACGATCGAAGTTGATCTTGACCGCTTCGGCGTTGAAGTCGGTGCCGTCGTGGAACTTCACGCCGGGACGCAGCTTGAACGTGTAGACCAGGCCGTCTTCGCTGACGGTGTAGTCGGTCGCCAGGACCTTCTGGACCTTCAGGTCCTTGTCGAATTCGAACAGGCCTTCGTAGTAGGCCTTGCCGGCCGCCTGGTTCAGGGTGCTGTTGGTGTTGTACGGGTCAAGCGTTTCCAGTGCGATGGAGACGGCAAACGTCACGTCCTTGGCGGCAAACGCCAACGGCGAAGTGAGCACACCGAAGGCCACCGCGGCGGCGGCCATCAGCTTGGTGGGGCGCAGAACTTTCATCATTGCAACTCCTGGTTCCAAAACGGAATTAGGGGGTTTGTTGGAAGAAAAACAAGTACGACAACGGAATCAATACGCGCCGCCGACCGCATGGCGGGCAACGAAGTGATCGGTTCCAACCTGCACCAGCGGCTGCACCACGGGCTCGTCGCCGAGCTTGCGGATGGGGCTGGGAATTTCATCGGACAACAAGGTGCGCTTCAGATGGCGGCGCGCCGGATCGGCGATCGGCACGGCCGACATCAGCTTCTTGGTGTACGGGTGCTGCGGATTTTCAAAGATGGCGCGGCGCGGGCCGATCTCGACGATCTGGCCCAGGTACATCACCGCCACGCGGTGGCTGACGCGTTCCACCACGGCCATGTCGTGCGAAATGAACAGGAACGAAATACCCATGTCGCGCTGCAGGTCGATCAGCAGGTTCACGATCTGCGCCTGGATGGAGACGTCCAGGGCCGACACCGATTCGTCCGCGATCACGACCTTCGGGTTCAGGGCAAGCGCGCGCGCGATGCAGATGCGCTGGCGCTGGCCGCCCGAGAATTCATGCGGATAGCGCTGCGCCATTTCCGGCGGCAGGCCCACGCGTTCCAGCAGATCGGCCACGCGGCGCTCTGCGTCCCGCCCCTTCGCCACGCCGTGCACCAGCAGCGGTTCCATGATGGAAAAGCCGACGGTGACACGCGGATCCAGCGATGCGAACGGATCCTGGAACACGAACTGGATGTCGCGGCGCAAGGATTGCAGCTCGTTGTTCTTCAGCCGGACGATGTCGCGGCCGCCAAACTTGATCTCGCCGCCCTGGCTTTCCACCAGGCGCAGCAGCGAACGGCCCGTGGTGGATTTGCCGCAACCCGATTCGCCCACCAGCGACAGCGTCTCGCCCGGGTACAGGTCGAAGCTGACCTGTTCCACGGCATGCACGCGGCGCTGCACGCGGCTGAGGATGCCGCCACGCAGGTCAAAGCGGGTTACCAGGTTGCGCACGCTCAGGATGGGCTCGCGCTTCTCGCCGGGCACGACCTGCGTGCTGGCGACGGCGGGCTCGGCCACGGGTTGCGCCTGGCCTTCCACCTGCAGCAGCGGGAAGCGCGCGGGCAGGTCGGTGCCTTCCATGGCGCCCAGCTTCGGCACCGCCGACAGCAACGCCTTGGTGTAGGTGTGCTTGGGCGCCGCGAACACCTGATCCGAGGGGCCTTCTTCGACCTTGTCGCCGCGATACATGACCAGCACGCGATCGGCCACTTCCGCCACCACGCCCATGTCGTGGGTGATGAACACCACGCCCATGTGCATCTCGTCCTGCAGTTGACGGATCAGTTGCAGGATCTGCGCCTGGATGGTGACATCCAGCGCGGTGGTGGGTTCGTCGGCGATCAGCAGCGCCGGCTTGCAGGCCAGCGCCATCGCGATCATCACGCGCTGGCGCATGCCGCCCGACAACTGATGCGGGTAGCGGTCCAGCACCGACTTGGCTTCCGGGATGCGCACCTGCTCCAGCATGCGCAGGGCCTCGGCGCGTGCGGCCGCGGCGTCCTTGCCCTGGTGCTGACGGATCGATTCGGCGATCTGGTCGCCGGCCGTGAACACCGGGTTCAAGGAGGTCATCGGCTCCTGGAAGATCATGGCCATGTCCGCGCCGCGCACATTGCGCATGACGCGCTGGCTGGAATTGGCCAGGTCGATCACCGAACCGTTGCGCCGGCGCAGGGCCATGTTGCCCTGGGCGATGCGGCCGCCGCCATGTTCCACCAGACGCATGAGCGCCAGGGACGTCACCGACTTGCCCGAACCCGATTCGCCCACGATGGCCAGGGTTTCACCCCGGTCCACATGGAACGACAGGTTGCGCACGGCTTCGACCGTGCGCTCCGATCCTACGAAGCGCACCGTCAGGTCGTCGACCTGGACCACGCGGTTTTCCGGCAGCGCCAGGCTGTTTGCGCGATCAACCATCTTCATTAATCCCCAAAATCAAAACAGAACCCGTCACGCTTATCGATAGATCGCGGTGACCGGCTTTTCGCCTACGCGGGCGTAACCCCGATACATGCCTTCCGTGTTGAACGGCAAAGCCACATTGCCCTGGGCGTCAACGGCCACCAGACCGCCCTTGCCGCCAATGGTGGGCAGTTTTTCCATCACGACGCGATCCGCCGCTGCTTCCAGCGACGCACCGCAATACTCCATCTGCGCCGCCACGTCATAGGCCGAGACCATGCGGATGAACATCTCGCCGGTGCCGGTCGTGGAGACCGCGCAGGTCTTGTTGCTGGCATAGGTGCCGGCGCCGATCAAGGGCGCGTCGCCCACGCGGCCGACCTGCTTGTTGGTGATGCCGCCGGTGGAGGTGGCGGCGGCCACGTTGCCTTGCGCGTCGACAGCCACCGCGCCCACCGTGCCGAACTTCTTGTCGGCATCCAGCGGATCGGCGGGTGCGGGCTGGCCGCGCGCGACCATGGCCTGGCCGTCGTGGTCCAGCACGGCGGCGTCAGGCGTTTCGCGCTGCACGCGCAGCAACTGCTCGCGGCGGGCTTCGGTCGAGAAATACGACGGGTCGACGATTTCCAGGCCGGCATCGCGAGCGAAGGTTTCGGCGCCCTCGCCCACGAAAAAGACGTGCTTGCTGGTTTCCATGACGCGGCGCGCGGCGAAGATCGGATTGCGCACGCAATTCACATTGGCGATCGCACCCGAACGCAGCGTGGCGCCGTCCATGATGGCGGCGTCCAGCTCATGGGTGCCGGCGCTGGTGAACACCGCGCCGTGGCCGGCGTTGAACAGCGGACAGTCTTCCAGCAAGCGGACGGCTTCGGTGACGGCGTCCAGGGCGCTGCCGCCGCGGGCCAGCACGGCTTGGCCGGCGGTCAGGATGGACTCCAGGGCGGCCAGGTATTCCTGTTCTTTCTCGGGCGACATGGCCGCGCGGGACATCGCGCCGGCGCCACCGTGAATGGCGATCACGGGTTGAATCATCGTTTACCTACTCCATGGATAAGCCACGGCATCACGGACTGGGTCACCCCAGCGGCGGCCGCGACGGAATTTTTGGCCCGATAGGCCACCGCGGCGGAAAGCGCTTCGATCAGGCCCAGCGCGGCGGTTTCGGAATTGGGAATCAGCTGGCGCGCGGAAAACGCGTAAAGCACGACGGACGCCGTCGGTGCCAGCGGAGACGTGGGTTTGTCGGTCAACACCAGCACCGGCACGCCGGCCTGCTTGGCGGCGGCGGCCAGCGTCACGGTGTCGGCCAGGTAGCGCGGAAAGCCGATGGCGATCACCAGGTCCTTGGCGGTCATGCGCGACATCTGGCGCGCGGCGTGCGACACCCCGCCGGGGCCCGCCAGCGATTCGACCGAATGCAGGTGCATGCACAGGCCGCGTTGCAGCAGGCCAGCCAGGAAGCCGCTGGCGCCGAAACCGATGATGAACACGCGGTCGGCGGCCAGAATGGCTTCCACCGCCTGTTCACAGGCGGCCGAATCCAGCGATTGCAGGTTGCGCTGCGCGTTGCGAATGTCTTCTTCCAGCGTGGCGGCGAAGATCTGCACGGCGCTGGCGGAATGCGCCAGTTCGGTGCGCAGCTTTTCCACCGGTTCCAGCGCGGCTTCGAACCCCCGCGCCAGTTCGGCGCGGAATTGCGGGTAGCCGGGCAGGTCCAGGGCGCGCGCGAAGCGATTCGCCGTGGCGACCGACACCCCCACTGCCGCCGCGAACTCGTCGATGGTCATCGTGGCGGCGCGGAACTGGTGCGCCAACACGTATTCGGCCATCTTGTGCTGCGTCCGGCTCAGCGAGGGCTGGGCCCGGGCGATCCGATCAGCGATCGTAAGTGCGGCCTTGTTCATCGATTCGGGGGAAGGTCTTAGCGGGAGATTGTGTAAATCTGTTTACACACAAATTTTAGATAAGAAAATTCATTTTCATAGTAAGGGTATACCCGTGAATTTATGTAACAGTGCATCAAAAGAAACGGGGCCGGTTTGAGGTACGCTATCCGCGCCTGTTTTTCACCCCGCTTTTGACCTATTGCCTTGGATTGACGCAATGCCCGATTGGATCTGCAAACCCCACCAGGACCTGACCGTGCCGGAGATCTACGCGATCCTCCGCTTGCGCTCGGAAGTCTTCGTCATCGAACAGCAGTGCATCTTCCAGGACATGGATGGCAAGGACCTGAGCGGCCAGACGACGCACCTGATGGCATGGCAAGACGGCCAGCTTGCCGCCTACTGCCGCATCCTGGACCCGTCGCTGAAGGATGGCCAGATCGAGATCGGGCGCGTGATCACCGCGCCCTGGACGCGCGGCCAGGGCCTGGGCCACGAATTGATCCGCCACGCCATGCAGGAAGTGCGCCAGCGCTGGCCAGGCCGCGCCATGTACCTGGGCGCGCAGGCCCGCCTGCGCAACTACTACGGCGGACACGGCTTTGTTCAGGTCACCGAGGAATACATCGAAGACGGCATCCCGCACGTGGGCATGCGCCTGGACGAAGCGGCATAGCGCCCCCGGGGCCGCCCTTTCCTCCGCCCAAAAAAAAACGCCCCTTGCGGGGCGTTTTCGTAAGCGGGACGGCAGCCGGTTTATTTGACCGACGACACGTCCAGCTTGGCCAGCGTCTTGGACTGGATTTCGTCCACCGTCACGCCCGGCGCCGTTTCCAGCAGCTTCAGGCCGTTTTCGGTGACTTCCATCACGCCCAGGTCGGTGATGATCAGGTCGACCACGCCCACGCCAGTCAGCGGCAGATTGCATTCCGGCAGCAGCTTGATGTCTTCCGTGCCGTCTTTCTTCTTGGCCACGTGTTCCATCAGGACCACGACGCGGCCAACGCCGGCCACCAGGTCCATCGCGCCGCCCATGCCCTTGACCATCTTGCCCGGGATCATCCAGTTGGCCAGGTCGCCCTTTTCGGACACCTGCATCGCGCCCAGGATGGCCAGGTTGATCTTGCCGCCGCGGATCATCGCGAACGAGTCAGCGGACGAGAAGATCGACGAGCCCGGCAACGTCGTCACCGTTTGCTTGCCGGCATTGATCAGGTCGGCGTCGACTTCGTCATCGGTGGGGAACGGGCCGATACCCAACAAGCCATTTTCGGATTGCAGCCACACTTCCACGCCCTTGGGCACGTGGTTGGCCACCAGGGTCGGCAAGCCGATGCCCAGGTTCACATAAAAACCGTCTTGCAGTTCGCGCGCGGCGCGAGCCGCCATTTCATCGCGGGACCATGCCATGTCGTCTTCTCCTTAGGCCGGGCGAGTGGTGCGTTGTTCGATGCGCTTTTCCGGCGTCGTGTTCAGCACGATCCGTTGCACATAGATGCCGGGCAGGTGAATCTGGTCGGGATCCAGGCTGCCGGTGTCAACGATCTCTTCGACTTCGACCACCGTGAACTTGCCGGCCATCGCGACGTTCGGGTTGAAGTTGCGGGCCGTCTTGCGGAACACCAGGTTGCCGCTGCGGTCGGCGATGTGCGCCTTGACCAGCGACACGTCCGGCACCAGCGAACGCTCCATCACGTATTGCTGGCCATCGAATTCGCGAATTTCCTTGCCGTCCGCCACGATGGTGCCCACGCCGGTGCGCGTGAAGAACGCGGGGATGCCCGCGCCGCCGGCGCGCAGCTTCTCGGCCAGCGTGCCCTGCGGGGTGAACTCAAGCTCGAGCTCGCCCGACAGGAACTGGCGTTCGAATTCCTTGTTCTCGCCCACGTAAGACGCGATCATCTTGCGGACTTGGCGCGTATTGAGCAACTGGCCCAAGCCGAAACCGTCGACGCCCGCATTGTTGCTGATGCAAGTCAGGTCTTTCACGCCCGAATCGCGCAGCGCGGCGATCAGGGCCTCGGGAATACCGCACAGGCCGAAACCGCCCACGGCGATCATCTGACCGTCCTTGACGATGCCTGCCAGCGCCTCCTGGGCGCTTGCAAAAACCTTGTCCATCGCTCCAACTCCTAGTTAAGGTCGAACTGAAGAGCGCCCGCCCCGCCGCTTGCGCGGCCATCCCGCGAGGGGGTAAAGAAATTCGGGGAGGGCCCTGTCTTTCCGTGGAGCGCGGCTGCCGGCGTCGGCCCCAGGCGGCATCGCGACATTGCCCGATGTCCCTGGGTCGCGGCGCCGAGGGTGGCGCGCCCCTTTATTTCTGTTTTGATTTTGCGCTTGATTTTAACGGCATGACGGTCAATTCCGCGCAGGCTTTCGGTGGATAGCCCCTGCGGGATTGCCCGCCCTCAGGCGGCCGGCTTGAACTGCGTGGCCATCTGCGCCAGCACTTCCTGCGGCCACGGCGCGGACGTATTGGCCACGTAGTCCATCCAGACTAGCACGTTGCGTCCGCGCGCATAGGGGCCCGCCTCGTCGCCGGCTTTCTCGAGCAGCAGCTCGAATTCGGCGCTGGAACGGCCGATGCGGGTGACTTTGTGCGTGACGCGGACGGTGGCCGGATAGGTCAGCGGACGCAGGAAATCGCACGAGGCATGAGCCAGGATCGCGCCGTTGTCGGCGGGCAGTTCGAAGCCCGCGTCGTACAGGATCTGCATCCGGGCCTCTTCCATCAGGCGGAAATACAGCGTGTTGTTCAGATGATTCAAGGCGTCTGAATCGCCCCACCGCAAAGGCAATTCCACCTGATGGGTATCGCCCACCGCCAGAATCCGCGCAGACAGATTGTCCGGGTTCACCAATTACTCCTGAAGGCTAAAAGAAATACGAAGGCGTGCATGGCCTCCGCCTGCAATACAATCGCCGATAATACTTCCAGCCAAATATGGAATACATACGGGGAGCTTTGCAAATGTCTGAACGCGAGTCGATGGAATATGACGTGGTCGTGGTTGGCGGTGGACCCGCCGGCCTGGCCACCGCAATCCGTCTAAAGCAGCTGGCCGCTGAAAAGAATCAGGAGATCGGCGTCTGCGTCCTTGAGAAAGGGGCGGAACTGGGTGCTCACATCCTGTCCGGCGCCGTCATGGACCCGCTGGCACTGACCGAGCTTATCCCCGACTGGAAGGAAAAAGGCGCGCCCCTGAACGTGCCGGTCACGCAGGACAAGTTCCTGTTCCTGTCCCAGACCGGCGCGCGTTCCACGCCGAACTGGCTGCTGCCGCCCTGTTTCCACAACGAAGGCAACTACATCGTCCGCCTGGGCGACGTCGTCAAATGGATGGGCGAACAGGCCGAAGCGCTGGGCGTGGACATTTTCCCCGGCTTTGCCGCCGTTGAAGTGCTGTATGACGAAAACGGCGCCGTGCGCGGCGTGGCCACCGGCGACATGGGCGTGGCCCGCGACGGCTCGCACACCGACCACTACCAGCCCGGCATGGAATTGCATGCCCGCTATACGGTGTTCGGCGAAGGCGCGCGCGGCCAACTGGGCCGCCAGCTGATCGAACGCTTCAAGCTCGACGACGGCCGCGATCCGCAAGCTTATGGCATCGGCATCAAGGAAATGTGGGAAGTCGACCCGGCACAATCCAAGCCGGGCCTGGTGATCCACACCGCGGGCTGGCCGCTGGATTCCGACACCTACGGCGGCTCGTTCCTGTATCACCTGGACAACAACCTGGTGGCCGTGGGCATGATCGTCGGCCTGGACTACGCCAACCCCTGGCTGTCGCCGTTCGACGAATTCCAGCGCTACAAGACGCACCCCGCCATTCGCGGCACGTTCGAAGGCGGCAAACGCATCGCCTACGGCGCCCGCGCCATCACGGCGGGCGGCCTGCTGTCGCTGCCCAAGCTGACGTTCCCCGGCGGCGCGCTGGTCGGCTGCGAAGCCGGCTTCCTGAACGCGTCCCGCATCAAGGGCAGCCACGCCGCCATCAAGTCCGGCAAGCTGGCCGCCGAAGCCGCGTTCGACGCGCTCGTAGCGGACCGCCGCCAGGACGAGCTGACCGCCTACCCGAAGGCGTTCGAGGCTTCCTGGCTGCACGCCGAACTGAACAAGGCGCGCAATTTCAAGCAGTGGTTCAAGAAGGGCCGCACCATCGCCACGGTGATGACCGGTGTCGAACAGCTGCTGCTCAAAGGCAAGATGCCGTGGACCCTGCGCCACAGCAAGCCCGACCACGCCTGTCTGCAACCGGCATCGGAATGCGCGCGCATCGACTATCCCAAGCCCGACGGCAAGCTCACGTTCGACAAGCTCAGCTCGGTGTTCATCTCGAACACCAACCATGAAGAAAACGAGCCCATCCACCTGACCTTGAAAGATCCGTCGGTGCCGGTCAGCGTCAACCTGGCCAAGTACGGCGGGCCGGAATCGCGCTACTGCCCGGCCGGCGTGTACGAATTCATCAAGGACGACCACGGCGACGACCGCTTGCAGATCAACGCGCAGAACTGCGTGCACTGCAAGACGTGCGACATCAAGGATCCGACCCAGAACATCGTCTGGGTGGCGCCGCAGGGCGGCGAAGGGCCGGTGTACAGCGGCATGTGATCCGGCCGGGCTCCGCCCCGCCACAAGGCGCCCCTTGGGGCGCTTTTTCATTTTTCAGGTGACCTGCATGACCGAACGCGTACTTCTCATTGGCTGTGGCGACCTGGGCCAGCGTGTCGCCCGGCGCTTCCTGGCGCGTGGCGACGAAGTCCACGCGCTTCGCCGTCACCCGCCCGCCGACGACGGCAGTGGCATCCGATGGCTGCAAGGCGACATCACGGCGCCCGCCAGCCTGCCTTCGCTGCCTGCAGGCGTCACCCGGCTGATCCACCTGCCCGCCCCCGGCTCGCGCGACGCATCGGTCTACCGGGGCGTTTTCGTCGACGGCCTGCAGGCGGTGCTGGACGCGCTGGACGTCTCAAGACTCAAGCGCGTGGTGTTCGCGTCGTCCAGCGCCGTCTACGGCGAACACCAAGGCGGCTGGGTGAACGAAGACACGCCGCCCGCGCCGCAGGGATTCAACGGCCAGGTGCTGCTGGAAGCCGAAGCGGCGCTGGCCGCGCGCGGCCTGTCATCCACGTCGCTGCGGCTGGCGGGCCTGTACGGGCCGGGCCGGTTGCAACTGATCGAACGTCTGCGCAGCGGCGCGGCAGGCGCTCCCGTACAGCCCGAGCATTGGGCCAACCGCATCCATATCGACGATGCGGCCGCCGCAGTCGTGCATCTGGCGCTGCTGCCCGACGTGGACCCCGTCTACATCGGTTGCGACGACACGCCGCTGCCGCTGCATGCCCTGTACGCCGACCTGGCGGCGATGGTCGGCGCGCCCCCGCCGCGCGTCGCGCCCGCCCCGGCGAACGTGGGTAGCAAGAAGCTCAGCAATGCCAAGTTGCGGGGCAGCGGCTTCACACTGCAGTGGCCGGATTCCCGGCTGGGATACGCCGCGCTGTTGGCGGATGCCGGCGCCGGCCCCTCCGGCACGACGCCGGCATAGTTCGCCCGGCATCGAATCGTTGCGGGCGCGGGCGGCGGATACTGACAACCGTATTCACCCCCCGCCACGCCATGCTTCCCGCCCATCCCCTGCTTGCCGTCACGCACGCCGACCCTTATCCCTATTACGCGACGCTGGCGCGCGAAAAACCGCTGTACCGCGACGATGCGCTAGGCCTTTGGGTCGCCAGCCATCCAGACACCATCGTGGCCGTCATGCGCGACCCGGCGGCACGCGTCCGCCCGCCGTCGGAGCCCGTGCCGCGGGGTCTGTGCCCCGGCCCGGCAGGCGAGCTGTTCGGACGCTTCGTGCGCATGAACGACAGCGCCATGCACACCCGCCTGAAAGGTCTGCTGGCCGCATTCATCCAGGAACAAGGCACGCAGCCCTGTACCCCGCAATGGCCCGCACTGCCGGTCGTGGACGCCGTTGCCATGGACCGCTATCTGACCGCCGCGCCGGTGCATGCGCAGGCGGCCTTCCTGGGGCTGGCCCCCGCGCTGCACGCCGATAGCGCGGCGCAGATCGCGGCGTTCCTGTGTGCCCTGCCCGCCACCGCGGAGGCAGACCAGGTGGCGGCCGGACATGCCGCGGCCGACGCGCTGCAGACACGCCTGGAATCCCTGCTGCTTGCCCACGACGCCCCACCGGCCCTGCGCCAACTGCGCGAAAGGGGCGCCCGCGCGGAGATTCCCGTGGCCGTGCTGGCCGCGAACCTGGCTGGCCTGCTATTCCAGTCTTGCGAAGCCGGGGCCGGGCTGCTGGGCAACGCGCTGATCCATGCCGGCAAGCGCGGCCTGGGTGCCGAGGCAGCCAGCGCCGACGCCGACGCGATCATCGACCATGTCATCCGCCACGATCCGCCGCTGCACAACACGCGCCGGTTCCTGGCGGACACGGTCACGGTCGGCGGCCAGCGGATTGAAGCCGGCCAGACCGTGTTGCTGGTGCTGGCCGCTGCCGCGACGGTCCAGCCCGATGCCGGCTGGACATTCGGTGCGCCCGGCATAGGGGCGGCCGGCACAGGCGCGGCCGGCACAGGGGCGCCCGGCACAGGGGCGCACGGCCACGCCTGTCCCGGCCAGGGCCCGGCGCGCCGCCACGCGGCGGACGCGCTGGTGCATGTGCTGCGGGCGGGCGCCGACCCGGCCGCCCTGGCCTCCCATTTCCGTTATCGGCCGCTACCCAACGCGCGCGTGCCGCAGTTTGCGTTTTCAAAGGAACCCAACCCATGATCGCCGTGATATTTGAAGTCGAACCCGCCCATGGCAACCCGGACCCCTACCTGCAGATCGCGGCCGGCCTGATCGATGAGCTCAAGGCCATTGACGGATTCATCTCCGTCGAGCGCTTCCAAAGCCTGACCCAGCCGGGCAAGCTGCTGTCGCTGTCGTTCTGGCGCGATGAAGACGCGGTAAAGCGCTGGCGTTCGCTGGAATCGCACCGCCGCGCGCAGGAAGCGGGGCGCGGCGGCGTGTTTCAGAACTACCGTCTGCGGGTGGCGCAGGTGCTGCGGGACTACGGCATGGCCGAGCGCGACGAGGCGCCGTCCGATAGCCGCAGCCGGCATGGCTGAAAAACCGTCTCGCGAAGGT
Source organism: Achromobacter sp. MYb9 (assembly GCF_002975275.1). GTDB lineage: Bacteria > Pseudomonadota > Gammaproteobacteria > Burkholderiales > Burkholderiaceae_B > Achromobacter. Next base: position 314,074 of record NZ_PCOQ01000001.1, read on the forward strand.
TGTATTAATTTTTCATAAAATCCATGCCATGGCGCCGATGCGCTTCTGCAACGGCCGGCGGCTCTCCGGTACCATTCCCCCTTTGCCGCCTTTTTCCGCCACGCCGACGCGCCATGTCCACCGCCGCCCCCGCTCGCCCCACGCCGCTGCAAGTCGATCTGGCGCGCCATGTCGCGGAAGACATCGTGGCGCGGCGCTACCTGCCGGGCGACCACCTGTCCGAAGAAACCCTGGCCGCGGCCTACAAGGTGTCTCGCACGCCGGTGCGCGGCGCGTTGCGCCTGCTGGCCGCCCAGGGCCTGATCACGCATCGCCCCAACAGCGGCTACACCGTCGCCGACAACGCGGCGGCGGGCACGCTCCTGATCGAAAGCGCAGGGCCCACGCAAAACGAACTCTACCGCCGGCTGATCGATGACCGCGCCTCACGCGGCCTGCCCGAAACGTTCACGGAGCGCGAACTGCTTCAACGCTATGGCGCACCGCGCAGCGTGTTGGCCAAGACGCTTCTGCAACTGTCCGCCGACGGGCTGATCGAAAAGCGCAAAGGGCACGGCTGGCAATTCGCCCCCTCGCTTGAAAGCGCCGAAGCGCTCAGCGAAAGCTACCGCTTCCGCATGACCATCGAATGCGCCGGGTTGCTGGAACCCACGTTCCGCCTGGACAGACCGGCGCTGGCGCGCATGCGCGCCGCGCACGAAGCGCTGATCCAACGCGACGATGCCGACATTTCGGCCACCGATTTCTTCGCGCTGAACGCGTCCTTCCATGAATTGCTGGCCCGCTTCTCGGGCAACCGCTACATCCTGCAGGCGGTGCAGCAGCAAAACCAGTTGCGCCGGCTGGAAGAGCACGCCGCCTTCTATCGAGACGCTCGCTTCGTCAACTCCAGCAGCGAACATCTGCAGATCATCGACGCCCTGGAATCGGGCGACCAGGAATGGGCGGCGCAACTGATGCGCCGCCACCTGAAAGCCTCGCTGCAAGCCTCCTGAGGCCGCGCCGGCTCCGGCCGCCGCGCCCAAACGGCGTCCCGTGCCGCCCACGCAGGGTCTGATCATGCTCCGCATTGTATTTATATTTTATTTAATACAAAATAAGCAGACCTAAACTTACCCACAGCCGGATCGCCCATGCCGTCGCTTCCCTCTTCCGTTCCCAATCCCGACGCCTATTGGATGCCCTTTACCGCCAACCGGCGCGTCAAGCGGGATCCGGTGCTGTTCAGCGCCGCCGAAGGCATGCACTACATCCGCCCCGACGGCCGCCGCGTGCTGGACGGTATCGCCGGCCTGTGGTGCGTGAATGCCGGCCACCGCCGACCGGAAATCGTGGAGGCCATCGCACGCACCGCTTACGAGCTGGATTACGCGCCTTCGTTCCAGATGGGGCACCCGCTGGCGTTCGAGCTGGCCGACGCGTTGTGCGCCGAGGCGCCCGCGGGCTTCTCCAGTGTTTTCTTTTCGAACTCGGGATCAGAGGCGGTCGACACCGCTTTGAAGATCGCGCTGGGCTATCACCGGGCACGTGGCCAGGGCCAGCGCGTGCGGCTGATCGGGCGTGAACGGTCTTACCACGGCGTGGGTTTCGGCGGACTGTCGGTATCGGGAATCGGCGGCCATCGCAAACCCTTCGGCAATCTGCTGCCCTTCGTGGACCACCTGCCCCATACCTATGACCGGCAGCAGATGGCCTATACGCGCGGCCAGCCGGATTGGGGCGCCCACCTGGCCGACACGCTGGAGCGCATCGTGGCCCTGCACGACGCTTCCACCATCGCCGCCGTCATCGTCGAACCGGTCGCCGGCTCCACCGGCGTGATCGTGCCGCCCCGCGGATATCTGCAGCGGCTGCGCGAAATCTGCGACGCGCACGGCATTCTGCTGATATTCGATGAAGTGATCTGCGCCTTCGGCCGCATTGACGGCGCTTTCGCATCGTCCTACTTCGGCGTCAAGCCAGACATCATCACCAGCGCCAAGGGACTGACCAACGGCGCGATCCCCATGGGTGCGACGCTGGTGCAGCGGCATGTGTACGACGCATTCATGCAGGGGCCCGAAAACGCCATCGAACTGGCGCACGGCTACACGTATTCGGGCCACCCGGTCGCATGCGCGGCCGGCTTGGCGACGTTGGACATCTGCCGCCGTGAAGGCCTTTTCCAACGCAGCCAGGAATTGGCACGCTATTGGGAAGACGCGGCGCACAGCTTGAAGGGGCTGCCGCATGTGGTCGACATCCGCAATATCGGCCTGCTGGCCGCGATTGAACTGGCGCCGCTTGAAGGCCAGCCGGGCCAGCGTGCCTATGCGGTGCACAACGCGTGCCTGGAACGGGGATGCCTGATCCGTTCGGCGGGCGACACGATGTTGCTGTCGCCCCCTCTCATCATCGAACGCGCCCAGATCGACGAGCTGTTCACCGTGCTGGCGGACGTGCTGCGCGCCAGCGCCTGACCCCCGCCCGCCCCGCTTCAGGCCAGATGGCGCGCCACGGCCTGGACGACTCGCCGCACATCATCCGCGGACACGTCCAGGTGCGTCACCAGCCGCGTCGGGCCGCCATAGACGGCGCGCATCTGGATCTCTTCCCGGGCCAGCGCAGCCGTCAACGCATCGCAGCGCGACGGCTCGAATTCCACGAACAGCATGTTGGTGTCCTGGCTCAAGACCTTGACGCCGGGAATGGCTCGCAAGCCCTCCGCCAGCGCGCGGGCGTTTTCGTGATCGTGCGCCAACCGGTCGACGTTGTGCTCCAACGCGTAAAGGCACGCGGCCGCCAGCACGCCGGCCTGGCGCAAACCCCCGCCCAGCATCTTGCGCCAACGGTGCGCGCGGCCGATCAGTTCCTGGCTGCCCACCAACACGGAGCCGACCGGTGCGCCCAGGCCCTTTGAAAAGCAGATGGACACCGAATCGAACGGCCGGCACATGTCGGCCAGGGGCTTGCCGCTGGCCACGGCGGCGTTGAACACGCGTGCGCCATCCAGGTGAGTGCCCAGGCCCTGCCCGCGCGCCCAGTCCGTCGCGGCCTGAATATAAGCGGCCGGGATCAGCTTGCCATGGAAGGTATTTTCCAACGCCAGCAAGCGGGTGCGCGCAAAGTGCGGATCGCCCAGCGGCTTTACCGCCGCCGCCAGTTTCTCCAGCGGCAGTGAACCGTCTTCCGCGTGCTCGATGGGTTGCGGCTGGATGCTGCCCAGCACCGCCGCGCCGCCGCCTTCGTACTTGTAGGTGTGGGCCAGTTGCCCCACCAGATATTCGTCGCCCCGGTCGCAATGCGCCATCAGCGCGGCCAGATTGCTTTGCGTGCCGGACGGGAAGAACAGGCCCGCCGCCTTGCCCGCGCGCTCGGCCACGGCCGCCTGCAAGCGGATCACGGTCGGATCGTCGCCCATCACGTCATCGCCTAACGGGGCCGAAACCATCGCCTGCAACATGGCCGCCGAAGGCCGAGTGACAGTGTCGCTACGCAGATCGATCATGGGACGTCCTTGGAAAGGGAATGGAACCGGAACGGAAATCGGAGAAGGAATGCAGAGGACTGCGGATCACGAAGCGCGCGCCGCGGGCGCCGCGCGGCTGACGATGAAGATGCCGGCCAGGATCAAGACCATGCCGCCCACTTCACCCAGCGACGGACGCTCGGACAAGATTGCCCACGCCAGCAGCATCGCCACCACGGGCACGCCCAGGCTGGACAAGCCGGCGATCGACGCCGGCACGCGGCGCACAACCTGCAGCCACAGCAACCAACCGGCCGCTGTCGCGATCAGCACGATGTAGGCCATGCCCGTCCATAACGGCCAATCCCACTGCGCGGTCATCTGCGGCACCAGATAGGCCACCGGCACCATGACCAGTCCGCCGAACAGCATCTGCCACGCGGTGAACGTCATGACATCCGGCGCATGGCGTTCAAACATCCGCTTGGACAACACCGTGCCCACGCCCCAGCACAAACCGCTGCCCAACCCCAGCAGCACGGGGCGGATGTCGCCCAGGCCGTTCCACGGCTCCACGAAACAGACCAGGCCCACCGCCGCAAGGCCAATACCCAGCCCGTGCCGGACCGACGGGCGCTCGCCCAACAGCCACCAGGCGAACAACACCACCCAGAACGGCATCGTGTAGGCCATCAACGAGACCTTGCCCACGCCGCCCGACACCAGCGCCGTTTGCACGAAACCCTGGAACCCGGCCGTCTGCGTCAACCCGATCAGCAAAGTCAATTTCCATGGCGGCATGGCCAGCGGCCGCCGCGTGGCGATCGCCAACGCGAACAGCACCAGGCTGCCCGTCACATAGCGCAGCGCCACGAAGTCGAACGGGCCGATGTAAGGCACGATCAGTTTCATCGCGATCCAACTGCCTGCCCACACCACAATGGTGCTGAGCATCAGGGCTAGCCCTGCGCGATCGAAACTGCTGCGGCTCACGTCCGTGGCTCCGTGTAGATAAGGGGGTGAAAAAGCAAGGAACAACAAAGAAAAGACGCCCGGACCGGCAATTACCGGTGCGGGCGTCTGACATTATGCTCCCGTCCTCCCGCAAGCTTGCCGCCGCTTGCGGCGGGCGGGACTTACAGGGGCTTGGCCAACTGTTCCAGAATCGCCGGATTTTCCAGCGTGGAAACGTCTTGCGTGACTTCCTCGCCCTTGGCCACCACGCGCAGCAGACGGCGCATGATCTTGCCCGAACGCGTCTTGGGCAGGTTGTCGCCGAAGCGAATGTCCTTGGGCTTGGCGATGGGACCGATCTCCTTGGCCACCCAGTCGCGCAACAGCTTGGCGATGGCCTGCGCCTCGGCGCCTTCCGGACGCGCCTGCTTCAGCACCACGAACGCCACCACGGCTTCACCCGTCGTATCGTCCGGGCGGCCCACCACGGCGGCTTCCGCCACCAGTTCATGCGCCACCAGCGCCGACTCGACTTCCATCGTGCCCAGGCGGTGGCCCGACACGTTGAGCACGTCGTCGATCCGGCCCATGATCCAGAAGTAGCCGTCCGCGTCCCGCTGCGCACCGTCGCCAGCCAGGTAGTAGCCGCGCAGTTCCGACGGGAAGTAGCTCTTCTTGAAGCGTTCCGGATCGCCCCAGATGTTGCGGATCATCGCGGGCCACGGGCGCTTGATGACCAGGAAGCCGCCGTTGCCCTTTTCGACGTCGCCGCCGGTTTCATCCACGATGGCCGCGGCGATGCCCGGCAGCGGCAGCGTGCATGAACCCGGCTTGGTCGGCGTGGCGCCCGGCAGCGGCGTGATCATGTGGCCGCCGGTTTCGGTCTGCCACCACGTGTCCACGATCGGGCAACGTTCGCGGCCGATGTTCTTGTGATACCAGATCCAGGCTTCGGGGTTGATGGGCTCGCCCACCGTGCCGATGATGCGCAAGCTGTCCAGATCGTAGTTCTTCGGATGCGCGTCGGGCGTTGCCTCGGACGCCTTGATCAGCGAACGGATGGCGGTGGGCGCCGTGTAGAACGTCGTCACCTTGTGGCGCGCGATCATGTCCCAGAAGCGGCCGGCGTTGGGGTAGGTCGGCACGCCTTCGAACACGACTTGCGTCAGGCCGGCGGCCAGCGGGCCGTAGGTGATGTAGGTATGGCCCGTGACCCAGCCCACGTCGGCCGTGCACCAATAGACGTCATCCTTGCGGGCGTCGAACGTCCATTTCACGGTCAGCAGCGCCCACAGCAGGTAGCCCGCCGATGAATGCTGCACACCCTTGGGCTTGCCCGTGGAGCCCGACGTGTACAGGATGAAAAGCGGATGCTCGGCGTTGACCGGCACGGGTTCGCAGGTGTCGGGCTGGCCGGCCTCGACGTCGTGCATCCACAGATCGCGGCCTTCGGTCCATTGCACCTTGCCGCCCGTGCGGCGGTACACGATGACCTTGGAAATAGCTTCGCAACCGCCCATCGCGATGGCATCTTCCACCGCCGGCTTCAGCGGGATGGTCTTGCCGCCACGCACTTGCTCGTCCGCGGTGATGACCAGCGACGCGCCCACATCCACGATGCGCTCTTGCAGGCTCTTGGCCGAGAAGCCGCCAAACACCACCGAATGCGTCACGCCCAGGCGCGCGCAGGCCTGCATGGCCACCACGGCTTCGATCGACATGGGCATGTAGATGATGGCGCGGTCGCCCTTCTTGTAGCCCAGTGCGGTCAGGCCGTTGGCAAAGCGGCACACGCGCGCCAGCAATTCGCGGTAGCTGACCTTGTTCACCGAGCCATCGTCGCCTTCGAAGATGATGGCGGTCTTGTCGGCGTTGCCGTTGGTCAGATGCACGTCCAGGCAATTGGCCGAGACGTTCAGTTCGCCGTCGCCAAACCAGCGGTAGAACGGGGCGTCCGACTCATCCAGCACCTGCGTGAACGGCTTGGTCCACGTCAGGTTGTCGCGGGCCTGTCCGGCCCAGAAGCCGTCGAAATCGTTTTCGACCTGGGCGCACAACGCGTTGTAGGCCTCCATGCTGGGAATCGCCGCGCCCTTGGCCGCACGCTCGGGCGGCGGAAAGACGCGGGTTTCTACCAGTACGGACTCAATGGCATTCGACATGATCTTGTCTCCAATCGGTGATTCTGTTTGTTTGTGCTGCTGTTTTATTACCCACCCGCCACCGTATCGCCGCGCTCTTACGGGCACCTTACGCAAAATGCGGGCCGGAGCCCGCATGCGTGCGTGACCGCAGAGACCTGACAGCGCCGGCTCAGGGCGGGAAACACCGGAACGGCATCGACCCCAACGGCACGAACAAGCTGACAACGCACCGGCATAGCGGTGCAAAGCAATCCGCTTGATGCCTCGCGCGGCGCGCGATGCATCAAAGGCAGTTCATAAGGATAGCAGCCCGGCCGGGGGCGGTGGCCGCGGCAGACCCGCGCGGGCCGCGCAAGATCAGACGGCGGGACGGCGGGCCAGGCCGCGTTTCATGTCCACGCGCGACAACAGGGCCAGGCCGCCCACGAAAAACAGGCCGGTCACCAGGATGGCCAGGCGGTGGTCGCCGTGCGTGACCCAGGTCACCAGACCGTAGGTCAGCGGCCCGATCACCGCCGCCAGCTGCACGGCGAAAGTCCATAGCGAGAAGAACTCGGCCAATCGTCCGGCGGGCGCCAGCGCCCCCGTCATGGCACGGCCGGCGCTTTGGGTCGTGCCCATGCACAGGCCGGCCAGCGTGGCCGCCACCCAGAACACCGGCGCCGTCGTCGCCGCATACGCAACCAGCACCATCACGATCCAGCCGCACAAGGTGATGGCCAACGCCGGCTTGTGGCCGATGCGGTCCTGCACGTAGCCGAACGAAAATGCGCCCAACGCCGCGCCGATGTTCACCGTGAAGACCAGCAGCATGATCTGGGGCGTGGTGAAGCCCATGACCTCGGACGCATACACGGCCGCCAGCGTGATGACCACCGAAATGCCCGCCTGATAGCAGGCGATGCACATCAGCAGCCGGCGGAATTCGGGAAAGTGCAAACCTGTCTCGCGCCAGGCATAGGCCAGGCGCTTGAGCATGTGCAACGCCTTCAGCTTGTCCTGCTGCGGGCGCGTGCGCTCTTTCAGCAAAAAGAAGGACGGCAGCGCCGCCAGCGCGAACACCGCGGCGGTGACAACGATGACCCACGGCACGAAGTGTTCCGCGGTCATGCCGCGCCCTTCGGCCAGCGTCACGACCACCAGCGACAGGCCCAGCGTGAGCATGCCGCCGCAATAACCGAAGCTCCAGCCCCAGCCCGACACGCGGCCCAGCGCTGCCGGCCTGGCCAGTTCCGGCAGGAACGCCGCCACCATGGACTCGCCCACGCAGTAGCAGTAGTTGGACACGACGATGGCGGCCAGCGCCAGCCAGACGTCGCCCGGCCCGGCCTGCGTCAGCACCAGCGTCGCGGCCACGCAGCCGATGGTGCTGGTGTAGAGCAGACGGCGCTTGCTGCCGCTGGCGTCCGCGCGGGCGCCCAGCGTGGGCATGGTCAGCATGATGAGCAGGTAGGACAGCGACAGCGCCGCGGTCCAGGCCAGCGTGGCCCACGGGGCGCGCCCGCCGACCACACCGACGAAATAGGTGCTGAACACCGCCGTGAGGATCACGGTGGTGTAGCCGGAATTCGCGAAGTCGTACATGGCCCAGGCCCAGACTTCGCGTTTGGCCACGCCAGGATTCAGGGGGCTTGCGTCCCCTGCCCCGGCGTTCGGCATGGGACCGTCAGCGGACGGTCCCGGCGGCTGCGGCTGGCTCACAGGCCCAGCGCGGCAATACCAGCTTGTGCGATCAGCACGTCTTCGGTGGACTTCACGCCCGACACGCCCACGGCACCCACCACATGGCCGTCGACGGTGATCGGCACCCCGCCTTCCAGCATGCCGTCGATCAGCGGCGCCGACAGGAACGACACGCGGCCGGTGTTGATCATCTCTTCGTAGATGCGCGATTCGCGGCGGCCCAGCGCGGCGGTCTTGGCCTTCGAGGGCGAGATGTGTGCCGAAATCGGGGCCGCGCCGTCCAGGCGCAGCATGCCAAGCAGATGGCCACCATCATCGACCACGGAAATGGTCACGGCCCATTTGTTCTGCACGGCGTGTGCTTCGGCCGCGGCGAGGATCTTCTTGACGTCTTCGGCGCTCAGCACGGGTTTGGTATTCATTGCAGCGACTCCTTGATCTGTTCCAGGGCGTTGGGATCTTCAATGGTCGTCAGGTCTCCAGGGTCGCGTCCTTCGCAAACCGCGACGATCGCACGGCGCAGCACCTTGCCGGACCGGGTCTTGGGCAAAGCGCCCACGAACCGGATCCGGGCGGGCCTGGCCACCGCTCCCAGCTGATCTTCCACCAGCCGCATGATATCGCCTTCCAGCTGCTTTGCCCCTTCCGGCGTGTCGGCGCTGGCGGGATTCTTCAATACCGCGAAGGCCATCGCCACTTGCCCCTTCAGCGCATCGGCCACGCCGACCACCGCGCATTCCGCGATGCCGCTGTGGCTGTTGACCGATTCCTCGATCTCGCGCGTGCCCAGGCGGTGGCCCGCCACATTGATCACGTCGTCGGTACGGCCCAGGATGAACCAGTAGCCGTCGGCGTCCACCCGCCCCCAGTCAAAGGTCGAATACACCTGGCGGCCGGGAATCGAGGTGAAGTACGTCTGGACGAAACGCGCGTCGTCTCCCCAGATGGTGGACATCGCGCCTGGCGGCAGCGGCGGCACGATGGCCACCACCCCTTTCTCGTCCGGCCCCAGGTCTTCGCCCGTGGATTCGCTGACGATGCGCGCATCGAACCCATACACCGGAAAGGACGGGCTGCCGAAACGTGTCGGCACCCGCTCCACGCCGGGCTGGGCGGACAGGATGGGCCAGCCAGATTCGGTCTGCCAATAGTTGTCGATGATGGGCTTGCCCAGGCCTTCCGATATCCATTGGGCGGTGGGTTCGTCCAGCGGCTCGCCCGCCAGATAGACGGCGCGCAGGCTGGAAAGATCGTGGCGCTTCAGTAGCGCCGGGTCCTGGCGCTTCAGGACGCGCACCGCCGTCGGCGCGGAAAACAGGGTGTTCACGCCGAACTGTTCGACCAGCTTCCAAAGGATCGCGCCATCAGGACGCACGGGCGTGCCTTCGTACAGCACCGTCGCCTGCCCGCCAATCAGGGGGCCGTAGATGATGTAGGAATGCCCCACCACCCAGCCGATGTCGCTGGTGCAGAAAAATGTGTCGCCCGCGCGCCCGTTGAACAGGTATTCCATCGACGACGCAAGCGCCACCGCATAGCCGCCGGTATCGCGCTGCACGCCCTTGGGCTTGCCGGTGGTGCCGGACGTATAAAGGATGTAGCTGGGTTCGGACGATTCCAGCCATTGCACCGGCACGTGCTCGCCGCGATGGCGCTCGCGCAGCGTCGCATAGTCCAGGTCGCGCCCGGCCACGGGTTCGAACGGCGCCAAGCCTCGGTCGAACACCACCACCGAGGCCGGCGGCGTCTTGGCCAGGCTCAGCGCCCGGTCCAGCAGCGGCTTATACGGCACGATCTTGCCGCCGCGCGAGCCGCCGTCGGTGCAGACCACCACTTTCGGCGCCGCGTCGTCGATGCGTTGGGCCAGGTTGACGGACGCAAACCCGCCGAACACCACCGAGTGCACCGCGCCGATCCGGGCGCAGGCCAGCATCGTGAACACCGCTTCCGGCACCATCGGCATGTACAACAGCACGCGGTCGCCGCGCCCCACCCCCAACCCTTTCAGCATGGCGGCCGCCGCGTTGACCTCTTCATAGACGTCCTGGCGGGTGTAGACGCGCTCGCGCTCCACTTCGGTGGACACCCAGATCAGCGCCGGCTTGTCAGCCTGCGTCGGCAACCACCGGTCGACGGCGTTGTAGCAAAGATTGGTCTGCCCGCCTACGAACCACTTGGCGAATGGCGGCCGCGAGAAATCCAGGACAGACTCAAACGGCGTCTCCCAGTGGATGCGACCCGCCTCTTCGCGCCAGAAGCCATCTCGGTCATGCAATGATCTGTAATGGAAATCCCGGGTTTTTTGCATTTATGTCTCCTGTTATCGTTCGTACGCCTTAAGGCGGATTGATTTCTTGCGAATCATTCGGTCATTTTGGTAGGCGAACCTTGCACGAGGCTTGCCACAAGTCAAAATATTCCACCAAATATCCAAGCGTCATGGATAAATAGCCGATCTGTCACCGACCGGTCTTGAAAGTTTGGTAGAATCCCCGCGAAGTTGTAGATAATTGTTGATTTTGCTGACATTTCGGCCCGATCCACGGCTAATCCCGTGGTTTTCGCTGTCATCCAGCAAGTCATCCCCAGGCGAATGCATCGACACTCCATACTCGCGCGATTCAATTCATCCACTGGCCAAACGTACCGGGGTCTGCGTACGCTCGCGTTGATGGCATGTGTGGCGGGTTTGGCAGGTTGTGCTGGCACTGGCCAGAAGTCAACCGCCCAAACGTCCGAGATTGATCCGTACGAAATGGAGTGGGTTGCCACCGCCGATGATCCCATCGGTATGCTGGTCAGCCACAAATTCAAGCGCGATCGCCAACAGAACCGCACCAGCGCGGCCGTGGGCAGCGACAACGCCATGGTCAGCGAAGCCCTGAACTACCTGGGCATCCGTTACCGCTTCGGCGGCAGTTCCCCCGATACCGGATTCGATTGCAGCGGCCTGGTCACTTACTCGGCCGAGCGTTCGCTGGGCCTGAAGCTGCCTCGCAATGCCGCGGAAATGGCCCAGCAAGGCATCTCCGTCGCCAAAAATGAACTCAAGGCCGGTGACCTGGTTTTCTTCAACACGATGGGCCGCCGCTATTCCCACGTGGGCATCTACCTGGGCGACGATCGCTTCGTGCACTCGCCCAGCGCCGGCGGCGTGGTCCGCGTCGAAAGCATGACCATGGCCTACTGGTCCAAGCGCTACAACGGCGCCCGCCGCCTGGACAACAGCCTGATGGCGTCCGCCCGCGCCGCGAATTGAACCTCGCTACCGGCATCGTCGCATAAGTCGGCTGTCGGACACCATCCCCCAAAAGCAAAACGCCGTCAGACTCTTGTCTGACGGCGTTTTTCATTGCTCTTCGCGGGTCAGGGGCCAAAGCCCCACGCCGCAGGCCGTTTCCGGCCTCCCCAGTTCTTGTGTTCCATCGGCAAGTGGAAAATCAGTGCACGGTGCCTGCACGCGGGCACAGGCCGCATTGCTGCAGGGCCTGCTGCATGCTGCAGACCGAACGGCGACAAGCCACGACCCGGATGCCACCGCGCTGCGCGGCGTTACGGAAGGTCTTCATGACGTTGTGCCCCAGGAAATCCGTCAGCAGGATGACCAGCTGCGTGCCCGACGGGAGTTGAAGCGTTTTCTTCTGATGCGAGGGATCGCGGCCACTGATGTGGTGCGTGATCGAAATATTGTGTCCTTTCAGCAGATCCGGGATATTGCCCAGTCGATCTGCGCCAACCACTACTGCACTGAGTCCTGCCGTCATGATGAACCTCACTGGTCGTTGAGCCTGGATGTAATGATAATGATTCCTATTTTTTAGTCAACTTAAATGAGATCGGTTCTTATTTAATAATATTAATGAGCTTACCGAAAGGGATAGCGAGATTTGCTATCAGCCAAGGAACTCGCGGCTTTCCAGGGGGTCGTTGTCGTCGGAGCGCCCAAGAAAAAAGCGCGCCGTCCGAAGACGCCGCGCTTTTTTTGCGGGTGGCCAGCGGCCGATCCGACCGCCTACTTCGGTGCGCCCTGCACCGCTTCCGTCACCACCGCGCGGGTCAGCGACGGGGCCAGCATTTCCAGGAACGTGTAGACGTAGTCGCGCAGGAAGACGCCCGACTTCACGCCGACGCGGGTCGTGTGCGTGCCGAACAGATGGCCGACCGGCAGGCCGACCAGGTTGGAATCGCGCCGCGGGTCGTAGGCCACGCCGGCGATGATGCCAATGCCCAGGCCCACGTCCACATAGGTTTTGATCACGTCCGCGTCGATGGCTTCCAGTACGATGTCCGGATGAATGCCCTGGTTGGCGAAGACTTCATCGATCGTGCTGCGGCCCGTGAACGCGCGGTCATAGGTGACGATGGGGTATTCCGCCAACTGCTGCAACGACAGGCGCTTGGCGGCGCTGGACGTCAGTTCCGCCAACGGGTGGTCGGGCCGGACCACGACGGTGTGCTCCCAGGCGTACACCGGCAAGGTCGCAAGACCCGGCGTCAGCGCCAGGGATTCCGTCGCCAGCGCCAGGTCGGCCTGCTCGTGCAGCACCATCTCGGCCAATTGCGCGGGGCTGCCTTCAGCCAGGGACAAATGCACTTTGGGAAACTGCTTGCGGAACGCGGGGATCACGCGGGGCAGCAGATAGCGCGCCTGCGTGTGCGTGCATGCGATCACCAGGCCGCCTTCGTCGCGGCGCGCGAACTCATCGCTGACTTTCTTCAGATTATCGACTTCGCGCATGATGCGGTCGATCACCTGCGAAACCGCCAGACCGGGTTTGGTCAACCCCTTGATGCGCTTGCCGTGGCGTTCGAAGATCTTGATGCCAAGCTCGTCTTCGAACTCGATGATGGCCTTGGAGACTCCAGGCTGCGAGGTATAGAGCATCCGGGCGGCTTCGGTCAGATTAAAGTCGCGCCGGATGGTTTCACGCACGAAACGAAATTGCTGGAGGTTCATTCAATTGGCCCCTGATAGATGGGCCAATTATAAGTAATAAGGACGCCTCGTTATATGACTTATTTATATAAGCTTAGGAGCAAGGCGTCCCTGTTTCAGCGCATCGAGATCGTGGTGTTCACGGTCTTGGCGTGAGCCGACCAGCGCGCGGTGACCGTCTTGGTCTGCGTCCAGAACTGGACGGCCTGTTTGCCGTTGGGGCCCAGGTCGCCCAGCTTGGAGCCGCGCGAACCCGTGAAGCTGAACCACGCCACCGGCACGGGAATCGGCACGTTGATGCCCACCTGGCCGACGTCGATGTTGTTCTGGAAATAGCGCGCCGCGCCGCCGTCCTGGGTAAACAGCGCCACGCCGTTGCCGTTGGGGTTGCGGTTGATGAACGCCACCGCGTCTTCCAGCGTTTCCACGCCAACGCAGCACAGGACCGGTCCGAAGATCTCTTCGGTGTAGATGGTCATGTCTTCGTTCACGCCGTCGAAAATCGTCGGGCCCACGAAGTTGCCTTGCTCGAAGCCCGACACTTTCAGGTTGCGGCCGTCCAGCAGCAGCTTGGCGCCTTCGTCCACGCCCTTCTGGATCAGGCTTTCCACGCGCTTCTTGGCGTTGGGCGACACCAGCGGGCCCAGGTCGGCTTCGCGGTCGGTGCCGGAATTGACCTTCAGCTTCTTCGAACGCTCGACGAAATCGGGCAGCCAGTTGCGGGCATCGCCCACCAGGACGGCCACCGACGACGCCATGCAGCGCTGGCCTGCCGCGCCGAAGGCGGCGCCGACCAACTGGTTCAGCGCAACTTCCGGATCGGCGTCCGGCAGGATCACGCAGTGGTTCTTGGCGCCCATCATCGACTGGCAGCGCTTGCCCGCCGCCGATGCACGGTTGTAGATCTCGGTGCCCACGCGGGTCGAACCGATGAACGACACCGCCTTGATGTCGGGGTGTTCGCACAGGCCGTTGGCGGTATCCGGGCCACCATGCACGACGTTCAGCACGCCCGGCGGCAGGCCGGCTTCCAGCGCAAGCTGGGCCAGGAACAACGACGAGGTCGGATCCTGCTCAGACGGCTTGAGCACGAAGCTGTTGCCGCAGGCCACGGCAATCGGGAACATGAAGCACGGCAGCATCACCGGGAAGTTGAACGCGGTGATGCCCGCGCACACGCCCAGCGGCTGGATCAGCGTGTAGACGTCGATGCCGGAGGCGGCATTCTCGGCGTACTCGCCCAGTTGCAGGTTGGCGATCGAGCACGCATGCTCGACCACTTCCAGCCCGCGCCCGATTTCGCCCTCGGCGTCCGGCAGGGTCTTGCCGTGTTCGCGGGTGATCATCTCGGCCAGCTTGCCGGTGTTGGCGCGCAGCAGTTCCTGGAACTTCAGCATGACGCGCATCCGTGCGCCCTGCCCGCTGTTGCGCCAGGTCTTGAAGGCCTCCTTGGCGTTGGAGACGGCCAGGTCCAGTTCTTCGCGCGTCGCGAAGGGCACCTTGGCCACGACCTCCTGGGTGGCGGGGTTGATCACGTCTCGCCATTCGGTGGTTTGGGACTGCACAAGCTTGCCGCCGATCAATAGCGGAACGCGGGGGACTTCACTCATTTGATGCTCCTCACACTGCGTAGTCGATGCGGATGGAATCCGCGTTCATGGATCTTGCCGCGCGCCGGCCGGGCAAAGGTCCGGCCGGCGCGCCAGGGTTACTTCTTCACCAGCGAGCAGGTCGAATCGGCCAGGGGCTGGAACGCCTCGGCGGCCGGGATGGTGGCCACCAGCTTGGAATAATCCCAACCGCCCTTGGACTCGGCGGGCTTCTTCACTTCGTACAGGTACATGTCGTGGATCACGCGGCCATCCGGGCGGATGGATGCGTTGCGCATGATCGGGTCCTTGATGGGCAGCTCGCGCATCTTGTCCGCCACCACCTTGCCGTCGGTGCTGCCGGCCGCCGCCGCCGAACGCAGGTAATGCAGCACGCTGGAATACACGCCGGCCTGCGTCATCGTGGGCTTCAGGCCGCGGAAGGCCTTCTCGAAGCGCGACGACCACTGGCGCGACGCATCGTCGTAATCCCAGTAGAAGCCGTCCACATACGACAGGCCCTGGGCGCTTTCCAGCCCCAGGGCGCGCAGGTCCGACAGGAAGATCAACAGCGACACCAGACGCTGGCCGCCCGCCACGATGCCGAACTCGCGGGCCTGCTTGACGGCATTGACGGTGTCCTGCCCGCCGTTGGCCAACGCCACGACCTGCGCCTTGGAGCTTTGCGCCTGCAACAGATAGGACGCGAAATCGGGGGCGTTCAGGGGATGGCGCACATTGCCGGCCACGGTTCCGCCCAAGGCCTTCACTGCCTTGGCCGTGTCCGCTTCCAACGAGTGGCCGAAGGCATAATCCACGGTAATGAAGTACCACGACTTGCCGCCGGCCCGCACGGTCGCCTTGGCGCCGCCGGCGGACTGCGAGTAGGTGTCGAACATCCAGTGGAAACCGACGGGCGAGCATTCCTTGTTGGTCAGCGCCGTCGTGGCCGGGCCGGAGAACATCACGACCTTGTTCTTTTCACGCGCAATGCCTTGCACGGCCAGCGCCACGGCCGAATTGGTCAGATCGGCAATCGCCGTCACGCCGTCGCGGTCGAACCATTCGCGCGCTTTCGCGGCGCCCACATCCGCCTTGTTCTGGTTGTCGGCCGACACCAGTTCGATCTTCATGCCCTTGCATTCCGCAGCCAGGCAGTCGTCGATGGCCAACTGCGCCGCCGCCACCGACCCCGCGCCCCCCATGCCGGCATAGGTGCCGGACATGTCCGTCAGAATGCCGATCTTCACTGGCGGCTTATCCGCCGCTTGCGCTTGGCTCACCAACAATGCGCCCAGACACAAGCCTGCGGCAAGCCCGCGTGCGTGCACTTTCATGGATTTGTCTCCTGAGTGTTATGCGCTGATTTTTAGCGTTGTGCGCCGTCTTTGCGGCTTGCGGCTCCCAGGGCAATGCCCCGAGGCCTGCCAGCCCAGTGTAGATGTGTGAAAATTAACAAGCAACACCAGAAATGCACATTCCTTGTGCATTGATGCACAATAGAATTTTGTGCCCCCCGCCGCCTGATGCCCGGGGCCTCGGAGCGCCAGAAGTGCTTGATTGGGACAGCCTGCGATATTTCCTGGAAGTGGCCCGGACCCAGCGGGTCAGCGCGGCGGCGCGCAAGCTTGGGGTGGAACACACCACGGTGTCGCGCCGCATCCGGGCGCTGGAAACCGAACTGGACACGTTGCTGTTCGAGAAATCGCGCAGCGCGGGCTTCATGCTGACCGACGACGGCCAGCGCCTCTTCGTCCATGCCGAGCAGATGGAAAGCACGGTGCACACCGCCCGCGAAAACCTGTCCGGCATCGGCCAGGCGTTGTCGGGCCACCTACGCATTGGTGCCACGGAAGGTTTCGGCAGCTACGTCCTGACGCCGCTGGCGGCCGACTTCCAGCGCCGCTATCCGCACATCACGCTGGACATCCTGCCAGTGCCACGCTTTGTCAGCCTGTCCAAGCGCGAGGCCGACCTGGCCATCACCATCGAACGCCCCCAGCGCGGGCCGTACGTCTGCAGCAAGCTGTGCGACTACACCCTGCGGCTGTACGGCACGCCCGGCTATCTGGCACGGCACCCGCCGATCGCCAGCCGCGCGGACCTGGCCGACCACACCTTCATCGGCTATGTGGACGAACTGCTGTTCAGCGAACGTTTGCGCTATCTGGAGGACCTGCTGCCGGCCAGCAAGGTGGTGCTGCGCAGCACCAGCGTGGTCGCGCAGTACCACGCGGCCCTGCAGGGCCAGTCGCTGGCGATCCTGCCTTGCTTCATCGCCGCGCAGGATCCGCGATTGAAACCGGTGCTGGAGAACGAGGTGGAGATCACGCGTTCGTTCTGGATGTACTGCCACGAAGACCTGCGCAAGCTCAAGCGCGTGACGGTGCTGTGGGAATTCATCCGCAAGTCGGTGCTGAAGAACGCCGACCTGCTGGCCGGCAAGCGCGGCACGATGAAATACCTGCCCTGACGGGTCAGAATTGAATGGAGGGCCGCAAAGGCCCTCGTTCGGCCGTTACGCCTGGGCGGTGTCCTTGGGCGCCTTCACCCTCAGGCGCCGCATGAGCAGGAACACCGTCAGCAGGGCCACCGCGCCGTGGATCGCCCACACCCCTACCCCGAAGCTGAGCTTGCCGTTGGAAATCCAGGCGCGCGACAGGTTGATCAGATTCATATACAGCAGCCCCACCAGGCCCGCGATCAGCAGGTCGCCCGAACGGCCCAGGCGCGGGTTCACCGCCCCCAGTGGAATGGCCAGCAGCGCCAGGTTCAGCGCGGCCAGGGGCAGCGACACCCGCCACATCACCTGCGACCAGCTGCTGTCGGTGTTGTCCGCCATCAGTTGCATCGTGGTGCGAGCCTTGGCCGAGCGCTCGGCGGCGGCCCGGGCTTCGGCGATGGGGTCGTCGCCAGCCTTGCTTTCCAGGCGCAGGCCGTATTTGTCGAAGTGCACCAGCCGGATCTCGGGCGTGCCGGGCTTCAGGTCATAGCGGTGGCCTTCGCCTAGCACCAGGAAGCGGTCGCCATTGGGCAGCGTTTCGCTGTGCGCGCTGCTTGCCGTCAGCACGCTCAACCATTCAGGCCCGATTTCACGCGCGAACACGTTGCCCAATTCGTCGGAGGGCGTGGCGGGGTCTTCTGAAAAGAAGACACGGTTGCCGCCGGACGATTCCGCGAACTGTCCTGCGGTGACCTTGGACAGGTCGGAGCGCTGCTCGAAGCGTTCGTGGTATTCGCCGATCTGGCGGTACGCCCAGGGCGCGGCCACCAGCGTCAAACCCGCCACCGCCAATGCGATGGGGATGGCCACGCGCAGCACAGGCCGGAGCCAGTCGGCCAGCGACAGGCCGCTGGCAAACCACACCACCATTTCGGATTCGCGGTAGTTGCGCGTAACCGTCGTCAGCACCGCGATGAACACGGAGACGGCAAGAATGGTCGGCAAGGCGGTGATGGTCGACAGCGCGGCCAGCACCAGCACGACGTCCGCTCCGATGTTGCCGCCCGCCGCTTCACCGAGCAGGCGCACGAGAAGCACGCTGAGCCACACGACGAGCAACGTGGAAAAGACAACGCCAGCGTGACTGGTGATCTCGCTGACGACAGAGCGTTTAAATAGAGACATGGGAGAATATGCGGGATAATCGACCGCATCATACACAGACGCACACGGGAAACCCTCATGGAATTTAGCACACAGACCACTGCTTCCCTGCACCAAGTCAAAACCGCCGCCCTGGCTGTCGGCGTCTACGCGGATGGCGTGTTGAGCCCCGCCGCCGACATCATCGACCGCGCCTCCAACGGCGCCGTGCGCGCGGTGGTCAAGACCGAGTTCCGCGGACGCGCCGGTTCCACGCTGACGTTGCGCGCGCTGCCTGGCGTGACCGCGCAGCGCGTGGTGCTGGTGGGTCTGGGCAAACAGGACGAATATTCGGCCCGCGCCCACGCGTCGGCCGAACAGGCATTCGCGTCGGTCTGCGTCGCCGCCCAGCTGGCTGAAGGCGTATCCACCCTGGTCGCCAACCCGCTCGCGGACGTGGCCGTCATCGCCCGCGCCCGCAGCGCCGCCATCGCGGCCGGCAACGCCACCTATCACTACGACGCCAGCTTCGGCAAACCCGACCGCGACGCCCGCCCCAAATTGAAGAAGATCGTCCAGATCGTCGAGCGCGCCGACGCCGCCCAGGCCCAGAAAGGCTTGCGCGAAGGCAGCGCCATCGCCAACGGCATGGACCTGACCCGCACGCTGGGCAACCTGCCCGGCAACATTTGCACCCCGACCTACCTGGGCGACACCGCCAAGCGCCTGGCTCGCGAATTCAAGTCGCTGAAAGTGGAAGTGCTGGACAAGAAGCAGGTCGAGGCATTGGGCATGGGTTCGTTCCTGTCGGTCGCCCGCGGCTCGGCGGAACCCCTGCGATTCATCGTGCTGCGCCACGCAGGCGCCAAGGCCTCGGCCAAGAAGGGCGCCAAGTCCGCCCAGGGCCCGATCGTGCTGGTTGGCAAGGGCATCACGTTCGACGCCGGCGGCATCTCGCTCAAGCCTGCCGCCACCATGGACGAAATGAAGTACGACATGTGCGGCGCCGCCAGCGTGCTGGGTTCGTTCCGCGCGCTGGCCGAACTGGAGCTGCCGCTGGACGTCGTCGGCCTGATTCCGGCTTGCGAGAACCTGCCCAGCGGCACGGCCAACAAGCCGGGCGACGTCGTCACCAGCATGGCCGGCCTGACCATCGAGATCCTGAACACCGACGCCGAGGGCCGCCTGGTCCTGTGCGACGCCCTGACCTACGCCGAACGCTTCAAGCCGTCCGCCGTCATCGACATCGCCACGCTGACCGGCGCTTGCGTCGTGGCGCTGGGCAACGTCAACAGCGGCCTGTTCTCGAAGGACGACGCCCTGGCCGAGGCGCTGGCCGCAGCCGGCCGCCAGTCGCTGGACACCGCTTGGCGCATGCCGATGGACGACGCCTACCAGGAACAGCTGAAGTCCAACTTCGCCGACCTGGCCAACATCGGCGGCCCCCCGGCCGGCGCCGTCACCGCGGCCTGCTTCCTGTCACGGTTCGCCAAGGCCTACCCCTGGGCCCACCTGGACATCGCCGGCACCGCCTGGCGCGGCGGCAAGGACAAGGGCGCCACCGGCCGCCCCGTCCCCCTGCTGATGCAGTACCTGCTGGACCAGGCTTGAAACGACAGCAACGGAACCGGGCATGACGCGGATCGACTTCGCCTTCGGCGCGCCCGACCGCCTGCGCATGGCCTGCCAGGTGGTGCGCAAGCGCTTCCTGGCTGGCCAGCGGCTGGTGGTGTACTGTAGGGATGGCTCTCGCCTGGTGGCGTTCGACCGCATGCTGTGGGCGTTCGACGACACGTCGTTCGTGCCGCATGTGCTGGCCAATGACCCGCTGGCGTCCGAGACGCCGGTGGTGCTGACGGCCGGCGATCCGCAGCAAGCCGCGCAGGCCGCCCAGCCGGCGGGCGGCGACGCCGCGCCGCTGTGGCTGCTGAATCTGGACACCGAGTGCCCGCCGGGCTTCGACACCTTCGAGCGCCTGCTTGAAATCGTGTCGGAAGACCCCGATGACAAGCAGGCCGCGCGCCAACGCTGGCGCGTCTACCAGAATGCCGGCCATACGCCGGTCAGCCACGACCTTAGCCGCCAGCCCTCTGGCGACTGACCGCCCTACCCGCCCCGGCGGGCCTTTGCCGCCCGCCCATCGATATTCGGAAGCCCCCCCATGCCTACTCGCCCCAACGATCCCGGCATCCCCACCCTGACCCAGCGGGCCGAGCCCACGCTCTACCCGCCGGCCGCCGACGAGGCGGATGCGCCCCTGTTGACGGAACGCGCCGACAACGACGGCGTCCAGCCGGCATTTGCCGACGACGCTTTTCCGTTGCTGACGGAGGTTGCCCATGCGCAGGAAGCGGAAGCCGACGCCCAGGCGCAAGCCGAAGCCGCCCAGGCCGCCTTGCCCGACCCCACGGTGCTGACCGCCCGCCTGCAGGCCGAAGTCGAGCAATTGATGCGTCAGGCGCTGGCCGAGGCGATTGCGCACATCCAAACCCGCATGGACGCCGAATTACCGGGTATCGTTACCCGTGTGCTCAAGGATGTTCGGCCGGGTTGAACCGGCCGTTGGCGGGTATCCGGCGACCGGTCTAAATCTTCCAAAAACTGGATTCTTCAGGGAACTGTAAGGTATCCTTCCCATCTAAGCCTTCTAGGCAATCACTATTTTTGCCGTACACAGGAGTTCTCCATGAACGAATATCGTCCGTCCCCTTTTAACCGTTCCGGCGCAGTTGCCGGCGCGCCGGGCGAGGTCGCTCGCAACCAGGTCCTGCGCAACACCTATTGGCTCTTGGCGCTGTCGCTGATCCCCACTGTCCTGGGCGCCGCCGTCGGCCTCTACACCGGCATCAACCGCGTCATGGGCGCCAGCCCCGGCCTGTCCGCCATCGTGTTCCTGGTGGGCGCGTTCGGCCTGATGTTCGCCATCGAGAAGAACAAGAACAACTCGCTGGGCGTCGTGCTGCTGCTGGCCTTCACGTTCTTCATGGGCGTGATGCTGTCGCGCCTGCTCGGCTTCGTCATGGGCTTCAGCAACGGCTCGCAGTTGGTCATGACCGCCTTCGGCGGCACGGCGATCGTGTTCGGCACGATGGCCACGCTGGCCACGACCATCAAGCGCGATCTGTCCGGGATGCAGAAGTTCCTGTTCATCGGCGCCGTGGTCATCCTGGTGGCGGCCCTGGCCAACATCTTCCTGCAGATGCCCGCGCTGATGCTGACCATCTCGGTCATGGCCATCCTGATCTTCTCGGCCTTCATGCTGGTTGACTTGCAACGCGTGGTCAACGGCGGCGAAACCAACTACGTGTCCGCCACGCTGGCCATCTATCTGGACGTCTATAACGTCTTCTCGAACCTGCTGATGCTGCTGGGCATCTTCGGCGGCAACCGCGAGTAAGCACCGGTCGGAAGACCCCTGCAAAAGGCCTACATTCGCGTGTAGGCCTTTTTTCTTTGGAGCGCCCCTTCGCCATGCACGACCGCCGCCGCTTTCTGCAAACCGCCACCTGCGCCGCGTTGCTGGGATCCGCCGGCACGGCGCGCGCGCTCAGCTTCAAACAAGCCATGCTAAGCCGCACCATCCCCGCTTCGGGCGACCTGATCCCCGTCATTGGCCTGGGAACGGCGGACACCTTCAACGTCTCGCCCGGCGACACGGCGGCCATGGAGCCGCTGGCGCAGGTGCTGGACATCTTCAGTAAGGAAGGCGGATTCCTGATCGATACCGCGCCCAGTTACGGCCAGGCGGAAGCCGTTGTCGGCTCGCTGCTGACGCGTGACGGCGGGATGCGTGACCGGTATTTCCTGGCGACCAAGATCGGCGCCCACGGTCGCGAATCCGCCATGGCCCAGGTGCTGCAGTCGCAAAAGCTGTTGGGCAGCGACAAACTGGATCTGATCCAGGTACACAACCTGATCGACACCCGCAACCAGTTGGCACTGCTGCGCGAATTGAAACAACAAGGCGTCACCCGCTACATCGGCATCACGCACTACACCGACCATGCGCACGACGAGCTGACCGAACTGGTCGAACGCGAGAAGCCCGACTTTCTTCAGGTCAATCTGTCCGTTGGCGCGCGCAACGCCGAAAAACGGCTGCTGCCCGCTTGCAGGGCCAACGGCGTCGCCGTGCTGATCAACCGCCCGTTCCAGGACGGGTCCCTGTTCCGCCAGGTCAAGGGCCGCCCGCTACCGGCACTTGCCGCCGACATCGGCTGCACGAGCTGGGCACAGATTTTCCTGAAGTTCATCATCGGCCATCCGGCCGTCACCGCCGTCATCCCCGCCACGTCCAAGCCCGCCAACATGGCCGACAATGCGCTGGCCGGATTCGGGCGGCAGCCGGACGCCGCCTTGCGCGAACGCATTGCCGCCTTGCTGGCGTAGGGCCATGGCCAGCGCCCCTACCTCCCTGCGCGCACGGGCGGCACGGGCGCTGGGCATCCACGACGAGGAAATTGCGCCCGCCGCCTGCGGCTTCGCCTTTTTCTTCTTTCTGTTCTGCGGCTATTTCATGCTGCGCCCGATCCGCGAAACCCTGGGCATCCAGGCAGGCGTGAATCAGCTGCAATGGTTGTTCACCGCCACCTTCGTTGCCACGTTGGCCGTCGTGCCGCTATTCGGCTGGCTATCGGCCCGCGTGCCGCGCGCCACCTTGCTCACCTGGGTCTACAGCCTGTTCGCGTTGACCATGGCGGGATTCGCCGGCCTGCTCCACTTGCGGCCCGACAGCGTCTGGGCCGCCCGCGCCTTCTACGTGTGGCTGTCGGTGTTCAATCTGTTCGTGGTCTCGATCGCCTGGAGCCTGATGGCCGACGTGTTCCGCATGGAGTCGGCCAAGCGCCTGTTTGCGTTGATCGCCGCCGGGGCCAGCGCGGGGGGACTCTGCGGCCCGCTGCTGGGCGCCCTGCTGGCGGGCGCACTGAGTCCTGCCGGGCTGCTTCTGCTGTCGGCCCTGATGCTGACGGCGACGCTGCCGCTCAAGCAGTGGCTGCTGCGATGGCGCGCCGCCACGCGCGCGGACACCGGCCTGGAAGACCTGCAGCGCCCCATCGCGGGCGCCGTCCTGGCCGGCATCTCGCGCATTTTTCGTTCGCGCTACCTGCTGGGCATTTCGCTCCTGGTCGTGCTGCTGGCCACCCTGAACACGTTCCTGTACATGGAGCAGGCGCGCCTGGTGGCCGATACGTTTCCCGACACCGCCCAGCGCATCCGCGTCTTCAGCGCGCTGGATTTCACGGTCCAGACACTGGCGCTGTTGTCGCAGGTTTTCATCACGGGCCGGGTCGCCGCGCGACTGGGCCTGCGCTTCCTGTTGACGGCGGTGCCGCTGGCCGTGGGCGTGTCGTTCCTGGCGCTGGCGGCGTTTCCCGTCTTCGGCGTGCTGGCAGCCGCGATGATCCTGCGGCGGGCCGGCGAATACGCCCTGATCCGGCCGGGGCGCGAGATGCTGTTCACGGCGGTCCCGCCCGAAGACAAGTACAAGACCAAGAGCGTCATCGACACCGTGGTGTACCGGGGCGGCGACGCAGCCAGCGGATGGGTCAAGGCGGGTGTCGACATGCTGGGGCACGGCACCGCCCTCATCGCGCTATTGGGCGCGGCGGTTGCGTTGGGCGCCGCAGCCGTCGGCTACGGCCTGGGGAAACAGGCCGACACGCGCAACATCGAAGAGCGTTAGATTTTTCTGAATATCCATCTGAGCAAGGCAAACGGATTCCGCGGGCCGCCGCCGCACAATGGCGCAGCTCTCACCGCCTCGGGAATCGCCATGAAACGCACTGCCTGCCTTGCCGCCCTGTCGCTTTGCCTTGCCGCGGCCTCCGCGCAAGCCGATTATCCGGCGCGCGCCATCACGTTGATCGTACCCGCCGCCGCCGGCGGCAACGCGGACATCACCGCACGCCTGGTCGGACAGGAAATGAGCCGCCAGCTCGGCCAACCCGTGGTGATCGAAAACCGCGTCGGCGCAGGCGGCCGCATCGGCACACAGGCCGTGGTGCGCGCCCCCGCGGATGGCTACACCATCGGCTATGCCCACGTCGGCACCCTGGTGCTGCATCGATTCCTGTTCAAGCAACAGCTTTATGACCTGGACCGAGACGTGACACCCATCGGCCTGGTCGCGGAAACCCCGAACGTCATCGTGGTCAACACCGCCTCGCCCTATCAAGACCTGAAGAGCTTCATCGAAGCCAGCCGCGCCCAGCCCGACCGCCTGACCATGACGTCGGCGGATCCCGGCACGACCAGCGAAGTCGGCGTGAAGCTCTTCATCGCCCAGACCGGCGCCGCCGTGCGCCAGATTCCCTATAAAGCAACGGCCGCGCAGCTGTCCGATCTGCTGGGCGGCCATGTCGACGCCATGATGGAAAACCTGCCGCCCTTGATCGGCAACCTGAAGGACGGCCGCCTGCGCGCGCTTGCGGTCACGACCAAGTCTCGTGCCGCCTCCAATCCGGACGTGCCCACGGTGGCCGAACAAGGCTATCCCGATTACGAACAGTCGGCCTGGAGCGCATTGATTGCCCCTGCGGGCACGCCACCGGCGGCCGTCGCCCGCCTGAACGCCGCGCTTAACCAGGCGCTGCGTTCGCCGAATGTCGAGAAGGAACTGCGCAGCCGTTCCCAGGAACCCTTGGGTGGGACGCCCCAGGACGTTCAGAGCCAGATTCGCAAGGAGCTGCCCAAATGGGAGAGCATCATCAAGGCCGCCACGCTGGATTGACGCGCGTGCACGCCCATACCGGAGTCACCGCATGGTCCGCGTAACCCGAGAGGATTTCTCCGTTGCCGCCGCAACCAATGAATCCGCTTACCGCCGTATCACCATCCCCGTGCTGCGGATCGATGCGGGGCCTGGCCCCGCCGTTGCCCTGATCGCCGGCGTGCATGGCGACGAATGGGAAGGCCAGGCGGCCATCCTCGACTTATGGCATCACCTGCCGGCCATCCTGGAACGCGGCACCGTTTATCTGCTGCCCGCCGTGAACGCCGAGGCCTCGTTGGCCGGCACACGTCTGTCACCCGCGGACGGCGGCAACTTGAACCGTGCCTTCCTGGGCGCACCGGCGCGCGGCTACACCGAAAGCGTGGCGGCAGCGCTAGAGGTCCGGCTGTTGCCCCGCATCCAGGCGATGGTCGATGTGCACAGCGGCGGCGCGTCCCTGCGCTACCTGCCCTCATCGGTAATCACCCGCTACGGCGACGACGCCTGCGACGAGCGACTTCCCGCATTGGCGCGCGCCTTCGGCCTGCCTCATTGCGTGTTTTTCCGGGGCACTGAAGCCGCCTCCCTGCCCGCTGCGGCCAGCCGCCATGGCGTGCTGCGCCTGAGCGCCGAGATCGGCGGCGGCAGGGAAACCAGTAGCCGCCTTGCGGACCGGTGCCGTGACGGCTTGCTGGGATGCCTGGGTGAACTGGGCCTGCTGTCGGATGTTCCGATGCCCCGTGACCCGGAAGTCCGCCTCTATGATCTGGACGCCCCCGCCGCCACGCTACGTGCCCGCGAAGCCGGCGTGTTCGTGCCTGGCGTTGAATTGGGACAATCGATCACGGCCGGCCAGCGCATCGGCCGCCTGATCGAACCCGCCCGCCCCGATACCCCCCTGCGCAACCTGCAGAGTCCCCAAGCGGGCACGGTCGTCTGCCTGCGCGCCATTGCGCGCAGCGACGATGGCGACTGCCTGCTGCAAGTCGCGCCCGCCCTTCCCCTGAACTCCCTTGCATCGATGTATTGACCCATGCAGATGAATCCTAGATTGTCCGGCCTGCGCTGCATCCGCTGCGCGAGCCTGTGGCCGCCCGGCGACTATCCCGAAGGCTGCCCGAGTTGCCTGGCGGCGGGACACCCCGCCACCCTGGAATGCGACTACGACGCCTGCGACACGGACCGCGCCATTCCTTTGCCGGTGTTGACGCCCATCACGCTGGGCGAAGGGGCCACCCCCCATCTCGAAGCCACGGATCTGGCACTCGCCGAAGGCGTCGGCCAGCTTTGGCTCAAGTGCGAAAGCGCCAACCCCACCGGCAGCCACAAAGACCGCATGGCGGCGCAGTTGGTGTCGCGCGCCCGCCTGGCAGGCGCGACCCGCGTGGCGGCGGCATCCAGCGGCAATGCCGGCGTCTCGCTTGCGGCTTATTGCGCCGCGGCCGGCCTGCAGGCCGACATTGCCATCACCCGCAATTGCCCGCCGCTGCAGCGCGAAGCCATGCAGCGCTTCGGCGCCAAACTCAGCGCCTTCGAAGACAGCCTGGCCCGTTGGCCCTACGTGTCGGATCTGTGCCGCAACCACGGTGCATTCGCCGGCACCAACTACCTGAATCCCCCGGTCGGCACGCATCCCTATGGCGTGGAAGGCTACAAACCCATCGCCCAGGAAATCCTGGATGCCTGCGGCACGCCCACCGACATCATCGTGCCGACTGCGCGCGGCGATCTGTTATGGGGAATTTTCCTGGGCTGGCAGCACCTGCTGCAACGCGGCCGCATCGCGCGTCTGCCGCGCCTGCATGCGGTCGAGCCGTACGCCCGCTTGTCGCGGGCCCGTGCGGCGGGCGACGCGCGCGGCCTGTGGGAGGGCGTCACGGACCAATACTCCATCGCGGGCGGCACCTGCACGCTGCAATCGCTGGAAGCCATGTCGCGCTCGGGCGGGACGCCTGTGGAGGTCTCCGATGCCGCCGCGGCCCAGGCGCAACAGCGGCTCGAGCGCAAGGGAATCAGCACTGAACTGTCTTCCGCCGCAGCCCTGGCGGCCGTGTCCCGGCTCAGGCGTTCCGGCGTGCTGGATGCCGAATCGTCGGTGGTGCTGATCGTGACGTCGGACGGACGCCGAGGCTGATCTCCGCCACGCTGCGGCGGCCTGCTAGACGCCGAATTGGTCCACCAGCGGGGCCAATGCGCCACGCAGGCACGTGGCCCAGAACTTGCCGGCTTCGGACAGCGGCCGGCTCCCATGAAGGATCATGTGGCATTCGAAATGCACGGATGCCGTCAGCGGGCGATAGCACAGGCCCGCTGCCTCCATGCCCACGGCTGTCGCCGGGTTGGCGATACCCACGCCATGCCCGGCCAGCGCCAATTGGCATACGGTGCTGGAGTACGGCGTTTCGATCGCCACCCTCAGGGTCTGTTCCGCCTGGCGCAGCAGCGAATCCAGCCGCTTGCGTGAACCGTCCTCGGCATTCAAGGCGATCACGTCCAGACCCGCCAAATGCGAAAAATCGATGGCCCCCAACCGTGCCAGCGCGTGCCCACCCGGAAAGACGGCCACCGCCCGCAAGCTGGCCAGGCGATGGCCGCGCAACCCTTCCAGCTCTGACTCATCGGCCACCACGGCCAGGTCCAGCTCGCCCGACACCACCATGTCGCGCAACGTATTGGAATCTCGGATCTGCAGATACAGGGGCGTGTCCGGATAGCGCGTGCGAAAACGCGAGATCGCGTCGCTGACCACGGCGCCGCTGTAGGCATGAATGCAGCCGATGCGCAGACGCGGTTGGGCGGCGCCACGAATCGCGCGGATCTTGCGGCCCAGGCTATCCAGTCCGACATTCAAACGGCGGATTTCTTCATACAGCAACGTGGCCTCGGGCGTGCGCTGCATACGCTGGCGCACGCGCTCGAACAACCGCAATTCGATGCTGGCTTCCAGCGCGGCCAGGGTCGCGCTGACCGTCGCGGGCGACACGTCCAGCCGCCGGGCGGCCGCAGTCACGCTTTCCGTCTCATAGACGGTGCGGAAGGTCTCGACCTGTTTGAGCGTGAAGGTCATGGGCGGCGCGCGGCGCGCTTAGATGCGTTGCAGGTCCATCAGCACGCGCCGGGTGGACAACGGACGGCCGGCCAGAATCTCGGCCAGGCGTTCACGCAGGTCGCGGCGCAGCGCCGGTTCGATCACAGGGTCTTCGAAGTCCGGGGCGTCTTCATCCACGCCGTAGCCGGTTTCGCGCAGCAAGGTCCACTCGAAGCGGCGCAGCGCACCGGCGGCACGGGTGCCGTTGGACAGTTGCTGCAGCGCCATGTCGTAGGCGTCGAACAACAAGGGGTGGGCGTCCTCGCGCGGCAACAGGCGCAAGAGCAGTTCGTTCATGTACCAGGCGGACATCAAGGCGGTGCCCGTCAGCGGACGGATGCCGGCGATCTCGGCGCGGGTCAAGGTCTTGACTTCGCCGTTGCCGGTCCAGGACAGCAGCAGGGGCTGAAAGGCCGACAACACGGGACGCAGGATGGAATAAGGGCGCTTGGCGCCCTTGGCGACCATGGCTACGCAGCCATGATCGCGGGAGAACGTCTGAACAATAAGGGAAGTCTCACGCCACGCCGTGGCGTGCAACATAAACCCCGGACGATCCTGGACGCGAGGCGCCCGTCTACTCATAGCCCAAATCGCGGAGCGCACTCTCGCGGTCGGACCAGCCCTTTCGCACCTTGATGTAGACCTCAAGGTGAACCGGCTTGTCCAGCAGCTTGGCGATGTCCTGCCGCGCCTCCGTGGCAATACGCTTCATGTGCATGCCGCCCGTGCCCAACAAGATGGGCTTGTGGCTGTCGCGTTCGACGACGACGCAAGCGTTGATGCTGGCGCCCTTGCTGGTTTCTTCCCATTGCTCGATGACGACGGTACAGCCATAGGGCAGTTCGTCGCCCACCAGGCGGAAGATCTTCTCGCGCACCAGTTCGGCGGCGATGAACCGCATGGGGCGATCAGTCAGCGTATCTTCTTCGAACATCGCCTCGCCTTCCGGCAGGCGCGTTGCGATCTCTTGCAGCAGTTGGTCCAGCTGGTGGTTCTTCGTGGCGCTGACAGGCACCACGGCGCCGAACGGATGCAGCGCCATGATCTTGGCGACGAAGGCGAACAGGTCGTCGCGGTTCTTCAGCGCGTCGATCTTGGACACCACCAGGATCGTGCGCTCGGGGTTGGGCAGCAGCGGCAGCAGCTTGGCGTCGCCTTCCGACCATTTGCCGGCTTCCACCACATGCACCACCACGTCGACGTCGGCCAGTGCCTGCGTCACGACGCGGTTCATCATGCGGTTCATCGCGCCGCCATGACGGGTCTGGAATCCCGGGGTGTCGACAAACACGAATTGCTCGTGCTCGCGCGTCAGCACGCCGTGAATGCGGTGGCGCGTGGTCTGCGCCTTGCGCGACACGATGGAGATCTTGGAACCGATCAGGGCGTTCGTCAGCGTGGACTTACCCACATTGGGGCGGCCAACAATGGCAACGAAGCCAGTACGAAAAGGGGTATCGCTCATTTAGTCTCTTGAGCCACTGCCACGGGCAGCGACAATTGCGCGGTTTTGCGCGCCTTGCCCGACTTGCGGGCAGCCTTGGTCGCCGGGCTGATGGCCAGCGCGGCCTCCAACGCCAGCTTGGCCGCCGATTGCTCGGCGGCGCGGCGGCTGGCGCCGGGCGCCATAACCTTGATCTCGAGCGCCGGGATGGCACACTCGACTTCGAACTGCTGGCTGTGGGCCGCGCCATGTGTGGCCACCACCGTATACAACGGCAGCGCCAGCTTGCGGCCTTGCAGGAATTCCTGCAGCAAGGTCTTGGCGTCCTTGCCCAGCGTTTTGGGGTCGACCGACGCCAGCACCGGTTGGTACTGACGCACGATCACGCGGCGCGCGGCGTCGAAACCCGCGTCCAGGAAGACGGCGCCGAACAGCGCCTCGACCGTATCCGCAAGAATGGACGGCCGGCGGAACCCGCCGCTCTTCAATTCACCTTCGCCCAGGCGCAGGTACTGCGATAGTTCCAGACGCTGCGCGATATCCGCCAGCGACGCCTGTTTGACCAGGTTCGCCCGCAGCCGCGACAGATCGCCTTCGTCGATTTTGGAAAACCGCTCGAACAGCATGGCCGCGACGACGAAATTCAACACGGAATCCCCAAGGAATTCCAAGCGCTCGTTGTGGCGCGCACCGTGACTGCGATGCGTCAGTGCCTGTTCCAACAAGCCTGCATCACCGAAGTGGTGATCCAGGCGATTTTCTAGCGTGGCTAGCGACATAATCAGTTGAACCGGCCGATGCGGCTGAGATCGCTGAAATTCATCCAGATGAAAAACGCGCGTCCGACGATATTGGCTTCAGGTACGAAGCCCCAGTAGCGGCTGTCCGCGCTGTTGTCCCGATTATCGCCCATGGCGAAATAACTGCCGTCAGGTACTTTGCAGCGTACCCCATTGCGGCTGTATTGGCAGTTTCCGCGGTTGGGAAATTGCCACATCGGCGAATAATCTTGCGGCTTGTTCTCATCCAGCAGGATTTTGTGCTCAACGTCGCCCAACTTCTCTTTATATTGTGCAATATATGAGACACGGTCGGGCTCAAAATAGTCGCCGTCGCGTACATGCGGCACCAATTCGCCGTTTATGTACAGTTTTTTGTCCAGGTAGGCGATCTCGTCGCCCGGCAGGCCCACCACGCGCTTGATGTAATCCACGTCCGGATCCACCGGATAGCGGAACACGAACACATCGCCGCGCTTGGGTTTGCCGATCTCGACGACCTTCTTGTCGATCACGGGCAGGCGCAAGCCATAGCTGAACTTGTTCACCAGGATCAGGTCGCCCGACTGCAGCGTGGGCAGCATCGAACCCGACGGGATCCGGAACGGCTCCACCACGAACGAACGCAGCATGAAGACGAACAGGATGACGGGAAAAAAGCTGACGGCGTACTCGATCCACCACGGCACGCGCCGCGCGGCATCGCCAGCCTCGCGGCGAAGGCGCTCGGCTTCCTGAGCGTCTCCGACCAAGGCTGCGTCGTACTGCGCCATTGCCGCTTGGGCGCGGGCTTCGCGACCACGTCGCAGCACCGCAAGATCAAGCACCCAGATAATGCCGGTCAAGACCAGCAGAACAAACAGGATCAGGGCAAAGTTCCAACTCATCAGCTAACCGCCTTCTTTTGGTTCTACTTGTCTTCCACTTGCAGGATGGCCAGGAACGCCTCCTGCGGAATTTCCACGCTACCCACCTGCTTCATGCGCTTCTTACCGGCTTTCTGCTTTTCCAGCAGCTTCTTCTTGCGCGAGATATCGCCGCCGTAGCACTTGGCCAGCACGTTCTTGCGCAGCGCCTTCACGTTTTCGCGCGCGATGATTTCAGCGCCGATGGCGGCCTGGATCACCACGTCGAACATCTGGCGCGGGATCAGGCCGCGCATGCGGGTCACGACGTCGCGGGCGCGATGGCGCGCGTTGCTGCGGTGGACAATCACGGCCAGCGCATCCACGCGGTCGTTGTTGATCAGCAGGTCCACGCGCACCACGTCGGCCGAGCGGTATTCCAGGAATTCGTAGTCCATCGAGGCATAGCCGCGCGATACCGACTTCAGCTTGTCGAAGAAGTCCAGCACGATCTCGGCCAGCGGGATCTCGTACACCAGATGGACCTGGCGGCCGTGATAGCTCATGTTGACCTGCGAGCCGCGCTTGTTATTGCACAGCGTCATGACGGGACCGACGTAGTCCTGCGGCATGAACAGCGTGACCTTCACGATGGGCTCGCGGATGTCCTGGATCTTGCCCACTTCCGGCATGCGCGACGGGCTTTCCACGGTGATCACCGAGCCGTCGCGCTGCTCGACCTCGTACACCACCGACGGCGCGGTGGTGATGATGTCCATGTCGAACTCGCGCTCCAGGCGTTCCTGCACGATCTCCATGTGCAAAAGGCCCAGGAAACCGCAGCGGAAGCCGAAGCCCAGCGCCTGCGAGACTTCCGGTTCGAACATCAGCGCGGCGTCGTTCAGCTTCAGCTTGTCGAGCGAATCGCGCAGCTGGTCGTATTCCGAACTTTCCACCGGGTACAGGCCCGCGAACACCTGCGGCTTGACTTCCTTGAAGCCGGGCAACGCGCTGGCGGCCGGCTTATTGGCCAGGGTGACGGTATCGCCCACCTTGGCGTCTTCCAGCTGCTTGATGCCAGCGATGATGAAGCCCACTTCGCCCGCCGACAGGTGCGGACGCTGCTGCGACTTCGGCGTGAATACGCCGGTCTGCTCGCACAAGTGGGTGGCGCCGGAGGCCATCAGCAGAATCTTGTCCTTGGGCTTGAGCACGCCATTGATGATGCGCACCAGCATCACGACGCCCACGTAGTTGTCGAACCAGGAGTCGATGACCAGCGCCTGCAGCGGCGCGTCGGGATCGCCCTTGGGCGCCGGCACCCGCGCCACGATGGTTTCCAGGATTTCGTCGATGCCCATGCCCGTCTTGGCGCTGGCCAGCACGGCTTCCGAGGCGTCGATGCCGATCACGTCTTCGACTTCCTGGCGCGCGCCTTCGGGATCGGCCTGCGGCAGATCCATCTTGTTCAAAACCGGCACGACTTCCACGCCCAGTTCGATGGCGGTGTAGCAGTTGGCGACCGTCTGCGCTTCCACGCCCTGGGACGCATCCACCACCAGCAGCGCGCCTTCGCACGCCGACAGCGAGCGGCTGACTTCATACGAGAAGTCCACGTGCCCCGGGGTGTCGATCAGGTTCAGGTTGTAGGTCTTGCCGTCCTTCGCCTTGTAATGCAGGGCGGCGGTCTGAGCCTTGATGGTGATGCCGCGCTCGCGTTCGATTTCCATGGAATCGAGCACCTGCGCCGACATTTCGCGATCCGCCAATCCGCCGCAGCGCTGGATCAGGCGATCGGCCAGGGTCGATTTACCGTGATCGATGTGGGCAATGATGGAGAAGTTGCGAATATGCTGCATGCTTGAAATTATAAGGGACGGAACACTCGGCACATGGCCGGAAGACACCGCCGCCGGAGTACGCACGGCTGACGTGAGGGGCGCTGGCGGGCCGCTGGTAGGCAATGCCCGGGCAAAAACGAGGGGGCGCCAGGCGCCCCCTCTTGCGGCAACCAGCCATTTTAGCTGGTCTTGGGGTTTTTTTTCTGCCGCCGGGCCGCGCCGGGGCAAAAAGCGACGCGCTTTAGCCCTTACTTCGAGGCCGGAACCGCCACCCATTGCGTCTGATCGCCCCGGCGCACCAGCAAACCTGCGGCGCGGGACTTGTCCAGCTTGCTCACGAGCGTGGCGAATTGCTTGGCGCCGGTGACGTCAGTGTCGTTCAAGGCCAACACAATGTCGCCTTCCTGCAACCCGGCCTTGGCGGCCGCACCTTCAGCGACCTTCACCTGGACGCCGCCCTTGATGCGCAGCTTCTTCTGCACATCGGCTGGCACATCCACCACCCCCAGGCCCAACGCGTTCGTGACTTCGGGAGCCGGCGCCGGCTTCTTGCCCGCCGCCGCGGCCTTTTCGGTCGGGATTTCGCCCACCTTGACCGACAGCGTCATGCTCTTGCCCTTGCGCCACACTTCCATGTCGGCGCGCGTGCCCGGCTTGGTTTCGCCCACGATGCGCGGCAGATCAGACCAACGCTTGATCGGCTCGTTGTTGAACTTCAGGATCACGTCGCCCGGCTGCACGCCCGCTTCTTCGGCAGGACCTTCGGCCTCCACGCTGCTGACCAGCGCGCCTTCGGCCTTCGGCAGGCCGATGGCTTCGGCCACGTCCTTGCCAACTTCGCCGATCTGCACGCCGACCCGGCCGCGGGTAACCTTGCCCGTGGCGCGCAACTGATCGACCACGCGCATCGCTTCGTCGATCGGGATGGCCAGCGAGATGCCCATGAAACCGCCGCTGCGCGAAATGATCTGGGAATTGATGCCGACGACTTCGCCGTCCAGGTTGATCAGCGGGCCGCCCGAGTTGCCGGGGTTCACGGCCACGTCGGTCTGGATGAACGGCAGATATTCGCCGGTATCGCGACCAATCGCGCTGACGATGCCCGACGTCACGGTGGAGTCCAGGCCGAACGGCGAACCGATGGCCAGCACCCACTGCCCCTTCTTCAGCTTCTTGGGGTCGCCGATGACCAGCGGGATCATGTCCTTGGTTTCGATCTTGATCAGCGCAACGTCGGTGCGCTCATCGGTGC
Source organism: Achromobacter sp. MYb9 (assembly GCF_002975275.1). GTDB lineage: Bacteria > Pseudomonadota > Gammaproteobacteria > Burkholderiales > Burkholderiaceae_B > Achromobacter. Next base: position 348,378 of record NZ_PCOQ01000001.1, read on the forward strand.
CGATGACCTTGGCTTTGAATTCGCGGCCGTCGGTGAGCGTGACGTAGATGTCCGTCGCGTCGACCACCACATGGTTGTTGGTCAGAATGTAGCCATCTTCGGAAATGAAGAAGCCCGACCCCACGCCACGCGGCACGGTACGCTCTTCAGGTTGCGAAGGCTGGGGCCGCTGACGTGGCGTCGGCGCCTGGCCGCCCGGGCCCGGAGGCTGGAATTCGGGGCCGAAGAACCAGCGGAACAATTCGTAAGGGTCGCCGCCGCCGCCGGGGCCGGGGCCGCGCACGGGCACGGTGGCCGTCGTGCGGATGTTCACGACCGCAGGGTCGGCTTTTTCAACAATGCCCGTAAAGTCGGGCAACGCCACGGTGGGCGTCTGCGCCACCGAAGCCGGGACGTACGCGGCGGACATCGCCACACTTGCCGCCACAACCGCCAGAAAGCGCCGGAAAAAAGCGTTCGACACCGTCATTGCTTTCATAAGTTACTCCGAAATTGCTGCTAGCCGCTCCGGGGCCCGGATCACTTGGACCCGGCGGTCCCGGTTGCCGGTGCTGCCGCCGCAGGCGCGGCGGGCACATACTCTGTCGCTTCCGCCAACTGTTCCAACGTCGCCACGGGCACTTCGCCCACGGCCGTCAGCCAGAAATCCGCAATTCGCGTTCCGTAGACGGTAATCGACCCGCGCTGCGCGGCGCCATGGGGAGGATGATGACCGCGCTGGCTGTCATAGGGTTCGATGAAGACCGATATGGCCGCCAGGCCATCGGACAGCACCATCTGGCTGACGGTTGCGCCGCGCCCCATCGAGCGCGCCACCTGCATGATCACCTTGAAGCCCTTGGGCGCCGGGATGCGCCACCCCTGGGCCGACAGGTCCACAGGCGCCATCGAGGGCTCAAGCACCTTCCAGTCGCGGGTGCTCCAGCGCGACGTCAACAATTGGGGATCGACTTCCGAACCCAGGCGCAATGACGTGAACGACACCTGCTCGACCACGCCGCGCGCGGCATTCAGCGTCTGGGCCTTCAGCAGCAGATTGGTTTCGACGTCGGCGCACAGGCGGTAGCCGTAACGCAGCTTGTCCAGGGGCTCGATCGTGATCAGCCGGCATTCGCGGCCCGCCACCCGATGCAATTTGGGTTCGGTGCTGATTTTGTAGTGTTCAGCCAGATTGGCGGGATCGCCCAGCAACAGGCCGGGAAAGCGGTCGCCGCGCCGGCGCTCGACCAGCACGGTCTTGCGCTCGGGAATCAGGCACTGCACGTTTTCGTTATGCCGCAGGTATTCGCGCGGCTGGCCATCCAGGATTTCCAGGCGTTCTCGTTCGCCGGTGCCGTCCAGCACGTGCACCAGGCGCGAAGACTGGATCATTTCGCCCTGCTGATACATGAAGACGCCAGCGTAGTCCTGCTTGCGCGCGGCCTGCTGAATGCGCGACAGCAACTGGACGACGTCGTCGGCCGCCGGCACGGCGTCGGCGGCGCGCGCGGGTTCATGCGCGGCCAGGAAAGCAGTCAGAAGCGTGGCGGCGAACCAGCCAGCGCGGTGCGCGTGCCAGGAAGCTGCGCGCGGCCAACGTGTGGGTAACACCAGCGCCATCAACGTCCCGCCCCGACGTCGAACGAGACTTGCCGCACCGCGCTGGGACCGGCCATCTGACGATGGGCTTCCAGGTAGTCGCGCAGGCCCGCGTCATCCGCGGAGGCAGGCGTGCCGCTGGCGTCGGCCAGCACGCGCACTTCAGTCGCCGGCGCGCCCGTCAGGTAAGGCTGGGCCACCCAGGCGACGGTCGCCACGGCGGCGGCCACCGCCAGGCCGGACAGGCCATAGCGCAACGGCGAACGGCGCCGGGGCGCCGCGACGATCGGCAATTCGGCGTCCAGCGCCCGTGCCAGCCGGGACTGGAAAGCAGCGCTGGGCGTCAATGCCAGATCGGAATTGCGGAGGGAATCACCGATCAAATGATAGGTGTCCCAGGTCTGACGTCCTTCCTTGGACAACAGGCCGGGAAAAATATCGTCGGAATCTTCTCCGTCCATCCAGGCGGAAACCGATTCCTCCCAGGAGGATTCGGCGATTTCAACGGACTTGGCTGCGGTTTGCATGACTGCCACTCCTTACCAGCGACGCTCGGCATCGGTGCCAAGCAATGGACGCAATTTGGTCGCGATGGCCTCGCGCGCACGAAAAATGCGGGAGCGCACCGTACCGATCGGGCAATCCATGCTCTGGGCGATGTCTTCGTAACTCATACCTTCGATTTCACGCAGGACAATTGCGGTGCGCAACTCTTCGGGCAATTCCTCGATGGCCGCGTTCACCGTCTCGGCGATTTCGCGGCTGGCAACCATGGACTCCGGCGTGCTTATATCGGTTAGGTTGTCGGTTTCGTTAAAAGTTTCACCGTCTTCCGTTTCTATCGCATTTGGCGCGCTGGGCCGCCGGCCTTGCGAGGCCAGCCAATTGCGCGCCGTATTGATGGCGATACGATACAACCAGGTGTAGAACGCGCTGTCGCCCCGGAATTGGGGCAAGGCCCGATAGGCCTTGATGAAGGCTTCCTGGGCCACGTCCTCGATTTCGGAGGGGTCGCGGATCATTCGGGCCAGCAGGCGCAGGATCTTGCGCTGGTACTTCAGCACCAACAGATCGAAGGCCTTCTTGTCGCCCCGCTGAACGCGCGCGACAAGCTCGGCGTCGACTTCGCGCTCGCTCATGACGCCTCCTGCGGGCGTGCCGCCGGCTGCGCGCGCCGCGCCGTGCCCGTCAGCAGGCAAAGGCGCCGCCAGGACTCGGGTCGCAGCGTCCGTTGCCAGACGGTGAGGGTGATTGTGCTATTTGTAAAGGCCGTACTCCCGGTGGGCAAGGGCTGCAGGGTGAGCGTGAGCCAGCGGGGGCCGCGCTGCTGGTTCAGCAGCACCGCGTCTTGCCAGCCTTGCGGCTGGCGTACCTGCCAGCGCCCCGCCCCGGTCGCCGTGCGTATTGCCGATACCGGGGACAGGCTGCTCCGTGGCGAGTGTAACAGCCCGGCCAGCACAAGCAGCAGCGCAATCACCGCGCCTGCCGCCCATGCCATGCCGCCCCAGGAAGCTGCCGTCAGCGCGCAGGCGGCGGCCACGGCGATCGCCAGGCCGCCAAGCGCGCGGACGCCGGGCGGCTGCCCGGCAGGCACCTGAAACGACCAGCGCCCTGCGTCCGAGCCTTCCAAATCAGACCCGGCGAACGGCCATGGAGCCGTTGGTGCCGCCGAAGCCGAATGAATTGGACAGGCCGACCTCGATCTTCATCTGCCGCGCTTCGTTCGCGCAGTAATCCAGATCGCATTCCGGATCTTGATTGAAGATGTTGATCGTGGGAGGCGACACCTGGTTGTACACGGCCAGCGTGGTGAACACTGCCTCGATGCCGCCCGCTGCGCCGAGCAAGTGCCCGGTCATGGACTTGGTCGAGTTGACCACCAGCTTCTTGGCGTGATCGCCGAACGCCAGCTTCAGCGCATCGGTTTCGTTCTTGTCGCCAAGCGGCGTGGACGTACCGTGGGCGTTGACATACTGGATGTCATCCGCATTCAGGCCACCGTTGCGCAGCGCGTTGAGCACGCCGCGGCGCGGGCCGTCCTTGTCCGGAGCCGTGATGTGGTGTGCGTCCGAGCTCATGCCATAGCCCGCGAGCTCGCCATAGATGCGCGCGCCGCGCTTCTTGGCATGCTCGTACTCTTCCAGCACGAGAACGCCAGCGCCCTCGCCCAGCACGAAGCCGTCGCGGTCTCGGTCCCAGGGGCGCGAGGCCGTCTGAGGATCATCGTTACGGGTCGACAGCGCACGCATCGCGGCAAAACCGCCGATGCCCAGCGGGGACACGGTCGATTCGGCGCCGCCCGCCACCATGACGTCCGCATCGCCATATTCGATCAGGCGCGCAGCGTCGCCGATGCAATGCAGACCGGTGGTGCAGGCCGAGACGACGGCGTAGCTCGGACCCTTCATGCCGTAGACAATGGACAAATGACCGGAGATCAGGTTGATCAGCGAACCCGGCACGAAGAACGGCGAGATCCGTCGCGGACCCTTGGCCAGGTACTCGACCTGGGTTTCTTCGATGCGCGGCAAACCGCCGATACCGGAGCCCACGATCACGCCGATGCGCTCGGCATTGGCTTCGGTGACTTCCAGGCCGCAATCGCGCCATGCCTGCATCCCGGCAGCCAGGCCGTAATGGATGAATGTATCCATCTGGCGGGCTTCTTTGGACGAGACATAGGTGCTGATGTCGAAGTCTTTGACTTCGCCAGCAATGTGCGTGGTGATGGCCGAGGGATCGAAACGGGTGATGCGGCTGATGCCAGAACGTCCGTTGACGATATTGTCCCAAGCGGTGGTCAGGTCGTTCCCTACGGGAGAAACGATACCAAGGCCGGTGATGACGACACGTCGCTTCACGGATGACTCCTCAAACAGACAAAAGAAAGGCGGCTTTCGGGATGCGCTGCACGTGTGGCCCACGCGAAAGCGGGTCGGGCATGACTACGCCCTTCCTGCATGTGGACCACACGGCAAATTCCTGAAACCGCCCCGTTTCCCGGTTGAACCCGAAAGTCGGGCAACCGGAAGGTATAGGCTGAGCTTACTGCTTACCGTGCGAATTGATGTAGTCAATCGCTTGTTGCACGGTCGTGATCTTTTCGGCCTCTTCGTCGGGGATCTCGGTCTCGAATTCGTCTTCGAGCGCCATGACCAGTTCGACCATGTCGAGCGAATCGGCACCGAGGTCGTCAAGGAAGGAGGATTCGTTCTTGATCTCGGCTTCGTTCACGCCAAGTTGTTCAGCGACGATCTTCTTGACGCGCTGTTCGATGCTTTCCATGCAGATCTCCAATTGGGAAAAATCCCGCGAATTATAGCCAAGCGTAGAGGAAAGCAACGCCTGGCCGTGACAAAAATAACACCGCGCACTTTTTCTGTCGCCCTGAAGGGCGCAGGAATACCGGTGTGCGGCGTTTCCGGATGAACTGCGCGCGGCCTCGCCGGTTGCCCGGCGGCGGCAAGGCGGCCTGGGCCGCCCGCGCGCAATTCGTGATTTATTGCATGTACATCCCGCCGTTTACGTGCAGGGTGGTGCCGGTAATGTAACCCGCTTGCGGCCCGGACAAAAAGGCCACCGCATGGGCGATGTCCTCGGGCGAGCCCAAACGGCCCAGCGGAATCTGCTGCAACAGCGCCGTCGTCTGGCTTTCAGCCAGCGCGCGCGTCATATCGGTGTCGATGAAGCCGGGCGCAACGCAGTTCACGGTGATGTTGCGGCTGCCCAACTCACGGGCCAGTGCGCGCGACATACCCGACACGCCCGCCTTGGCGGCGGCGTAGTTGGCCTGACCGGCGTTGCCGCTGGAACCCACCACCGACGTAACGTTGATGATGCGTCCCCAGCGAGCCTTCATCATGCTGCGCAACACGGCGCGCGACAGGCGGAACACGGACGTCAGATTCGTGTCCAGCACCGCCGACCAATCGTCGTCCTTCATGCGCATCGCCAGCGTATCGCGCGTGATGCCAGCATTATTGACGAGGATATGCGGACCGCCGCCTTCCTTGCCCAGCGCGTCGATCAATGCGTCGCAGGCTTCGGCATCGGTCACGTTCAGCACCACGCCACGGCCGCCGCACGGCGCCAGGGCTTCGGTAATGGCGGCCGCGCCCGATTCGGACGTCGCGGTGCCCACGACGGTTGCGCCGCGCGCAGCCAGTTCCTGGGCGATGGCGCGGCCGATGCCGCGCGTGGCGCCGGTCACAAGGGCGATCTTGCCCTGCAATTCGATCGAGTTGTCCATGTGTTTAATTTCCGTTAACGGCGGCCAACGCGGCTTCAAGCGAAGCGGGATCGGTAATGGCCATGCCGGTAAGTTCGGGGTCGATGCGCTTGGTCAGGCCGGCCAGCACTTTGCCGGGGCCGCACTCGATGACGTGGGTGACGCCTTGCGCCTTCATCGCGCGCAGGGTTTCAACCCAGCGCACAGGATGCCATGCCTGACGCACCAGCGCATCCCGGATTGCCCCGGGCTCGGTGGGCGAAGCGACATCGACGTTGTTGATGACCGGGATCTGCGGCGCCAGGACCGTGACGCCAGCCAGCGCGCCGGCCAGCACGTCGGCGGCGGGCTTGAGCAGGCTGGAATGGAACGGCGCGGAGACCGGCAGCAGCAGCGCGCGCTTGGCGCCTGCGGCCTTGGCCAGTTCGCAGGCACGCTCGACGGCGGCCTTGTGCCCCGCGATCACGACCTGCGCGGGCGCGTTGAAATTCACGGCTTCGACGATTTCGCCCTGAGCGGCCTGCGCACAGGCGGCGCGCACGGCGTCGTCGTCCAGGCCCAGGATCGCGGCCATTCCGCCCGTGCCGACCGGCACGGCGGCCTGCATTGCATCGGCGCGCACACGCACCAGGCGCACGGCGTCTTCCAGAGACAGGGAATCCGCAGCGGTCAACGCGGCGTACTCGCCCAGGCTATGACCCGCCACGACGTCGGGCTTGCGGCCGCCGGCGGCGCGCCAGGCGGCATAGAACGCCACGCCGGCAGTCAACATCGCCGGCTGGGTGTTGGTGGTGAGGTTGAGCTGTTCCACCGGGCCCTGGGCGATCAGCGCGCCCAGATCCTGGCCCAGGGCTTGCGAAGCCTGCGCCACGGTGTCCGTGACCGCGGCAACGCCCGACCAGGCATCCAGCATGCCGACGGCTTGCGAACCTTGGCCAGGGAAGACAAATGCGATTTTCATGATTGACCGGTTGGAATGATTCAGTGTCTGTGTGGGATGTCAGGCGCGCGCTGAGGGCGACGGCGCATGCGCCGCCCTGCCCGGGCACGCTCTTACATGCGGGCGAGTACCGAACCCCAGGTGAATCCGCCGCCCACGCCTTGCATCAGAATGAGCTGGCCTGGCTTGACGCGGCCGTCTCGGCGCGCGGCGTCCAGTGCCAGCGGCACGCTGGCCGCGGAGGTGTTGGCGTGGCTATCAACGGTAATGACGACTTTTTCGACTGGCACGGCGAGCTTGCGCGCCAGGAAATTCAGGATGCGAACGTTCGCCTGATGCGGGATCAACCAATCGACGTCGGCGACTTCGATGCCGGCTTCCGCGCACGTGTCGCGCGCCGAGCGGTCCAGCACGGTCACGGCCTGCTTGAACACAGCCTGGCCGTCCATGCGCAGGAACGGATCGCCCGTCACGTCGCCATAGGCCACGTTGCCCGCGGCGCTCAGGATCTTCATCTGGCTGCCATCGGCATGCAACTGCGCGGCCATGATGCCGGGCTCGTCGGAGCTCTTGAGCACCACGGCGCCTGCGCCGTCGCCGAACAGCACGCACGTGCTGCGGTCGTTCCAGTCCAGGATGCGCGAAAACACTTCCGCACCGATCACCAGCGCACAGCGGGCGCGGCCCGCGCGGATGAAGCTGTCGGCGGTGGTCAGGGCGTAGACGAAGCCGCTGCACACGGCCTGCACGTCGAACGCCGCCGATCCCTTGGTGCCCAGATTGGCCTGCACCAGGCATGCCGTGCTTGGAAACACGAAATCGGGCGTGGACGTGGCCACGATGATCAGATCGACTTCGGATGCGTCGACGCCGGCATCCGCCAGCGCGCGGCGCGAAGCCTCGGTGGCAAGCTGGCTGGTCGTGACGCCGCGTTCGGCGAGATGGCGCTGACGGATTCCCGTGCGCTCAACAATCCATTCATCGGACGTGGCGATGTCGCGCGTCGCCAGCTCCGCGGCCAATTCGTCATTCGAAACCACGCGTTCCGGCAAGAAGCTGCCGGTGCCCGCGATTGCGGAATATTTCATTGCGGTATCCATCAAGCGGTGTCCCCAGTCACGTTCCGCGAAGGCGTTGCGACGCCCTCGCCCGATTGAACGCGCTTGGTAATCTGTGCGACCGTCTGAGCGGTGCGCTCCAGCAGTTTACTCACTACGGCTTCGCGAGCTCGTTGCAACGCAAAACCGAAGGCGTAGACATCCGCGGAACCATGGCTCTTGATGACCACACCGCGCAAGCCCAGCAACGCGGCGCCGTTATAGCGCCGGTTGTCGACGCGGTTGCGCAGACGATTGAGCACCGGCCTGGCGATGGCGCCGGCCAGCAGGGTGACGATGTTGCGTTTGAACTCTTCGCGAATGATGCTGGACAGCATCTTCGCCAGCCCCTCGACGGACTTGAGCACGACGTTGCCGACGAAACCGTCGCACACGACAACGTCGACCGTACCCTTGAAGATGTCATTGCCTTCCACGTTGCCGTAGAAATTCAACGGGCTGCCGCGCAGGAGCTCTGCAGCTTCCTTGACGACTTCGTTGCCCTTGATGACTTCTTCGCCGATGTTGAGCAAGCCCACGGAGGGGTTCTCACGATGGTCGACCGCCTGCGACAGCGCGGCGCCCATGATGGCGAATTGCAATAGGTGCTCGGCCGAGCAATCCACGTTCGCACCCAGGTCCAGCACCGTGGTGGCGCGGCCCGTCTGGTTGGGAATGGATGTGGCGATCGCGGGGCGGTCAATGCCGTCCAGCGTCTTGAGCACGTAGCGTGAAATGGCCATCCATGCGCCGGTGTTGCCCGCGGAAACGCAGGCGTCAGCGCGCCCGTCCTTGACGGACTGGGCGGCCAGGCGCATGGAGGAGTCTTTTTTGCGGCGCAAGGCGACCTCGACCGGGTCGTCCATGGTGACGACCTCGGATGCCGCCACGATTTCCATGCGATCGCGCGCCACGCCGCGGTGCTCTGAGAGCGCCGCTTCGATAGCGTCGGGAAGCCCGACCAGCAATAGCCGGGTATCCGGAAATTGCCGGGCGAACTCGATCGCAGCCGGAATCGTGACGGGCAGACCGAAGTCTCCGCCCATACAGTCTATGGCGATGCGTATCACGGGTGCCAGGTATCAGCGCGCAGCCGAATTGGTCCGAGTACGAGTTCGGCCCGGGGGCCTTATTCGTCGGCCTTGGTCTTCAGGACCTTGCGGCCACGGTAAAAGCCGTTGGGGCTGATGTGGTGACGCAGGTGCGTTTCGCCGGTGTTCGGCTCGATGGCGGTCGACGGGGCAACCAGAAAATCGTGCGAACGGTGCATACCGCGCTTGGAGGGGGACTTCTTGTTTTGTTGAACGGCCATGATGACTCCTAGAAACGGGGCGCATTGTACGCGATGCGGCCCGATGTTGATCTCAATCTTTGTGCTTCAGTTGTTCCAGCACCGCAAACGGCGACGGACGCTTGACAGCGGGTTCTTCAGGAACTTCGCTGACTTTGGCCTGCGCGCCCGGGCATACATCATGCTTGGGCACATACGGAACGCTCAGAATGAGCTCATCTTCGACCTGGGCCAGCAGATCGAAATGATGCGAACCGACCACCTTTTCAGGTTGGTTGGACACAAAACCATTTCCTTCTTCGTCTTCATCGTCCTCGTGGGCACGACCATCGGAGTAATCGCCGTTGGTATTGCCATCATCGAGATCGGCTTCGGACTTGACCAGCTGCAAGAGGACTTCGCTATCGACCGGATACACGAACGGCGCGTTGCACCGCTGGCACACCAGCACCGGGTTCGCCTGCACGCGAACGTGCAAGAGGGGCCGGCCAAGCAACAGACCAGACTTGCCCACCTCACCGCGCACAGACCACGTCACAAGCCCGGCATCGCCCAGCGGTTGTTCGGGTAACCCTTCAACCGCGCGCGAAAACCGCACAAGAGGTATGGTGCCATGCGCTTCCTTGCCGCTATGGGCAAATGCGAATGCATCGATGCGCTTAATGATCAATCCTTTGCATTCACGGGTCTTTGCGATTGCTCACGCTGATGTCGATTAACCAGGCTGATTACTCAGGCTGCTTGCATGCCGATTACTCACGCTGCTTCGTGCCACCATTGCGTTCGCTGCAAAAATCCCGCAAAACGTTAGATAATACTGCGACTTACGCCTTAACGTCAAATATCGCATGCCTTCCAAGCCTAGCCTGATCCTCGCGTCCAGCTCGCGTTACCGCAAAGAACTGCTGTCGCGCCTGCGCCTGCCCTTTACGGCCATTTCTCCCGATGTAGACGAAACGCCACAGCCGGGTGAAACGCCCGCGGCGCTGGCTCTGCGCCTGTCGGTTGCCAAGGCCATGGCCGTGGCGGACAAGCACCCCGGCAGCCTCGTAATCGGATCGGACCAGGTTGCCACGATCGACGGGCAGCCGATCGGCAAGCCGGGGGATTTTCCGCGCGCCAAAGCCCAATTGCGCGCCCTGTCGGGGCAAATCGTGGAATTCCACAGCGCATTGGCGGTGACGGATGGCAAACGGGTGGAAAAAGCGGACATCATCACGCGATGCCATTTCCGCCAACTGTCGGACCACGCCATCGAGGCCTATTTGCGCGCCGAGGAACCCTACGATACCGCAGGCAGCGCCAAGGCGGAAAGCCTGGGCATCGCCTTGATGGAGAGCATCCAGAGCGACGATCCGACCGCGATTATCGGCCTGCCGTTGATCGAGCTGACGCGCATGCTGACGCGGTTCGGGCTGGATCCGCTGGACGCCCCCGGAGCGCCGGCATGAGCGGCGCGCTGCACCTGATTCCCGTCGGCCTGGGCGAGGCCCCGGCCGAGCGCTGGTTGCCCGCCGACGTCCGCGCGCTGGCCGGACGGCTGGACACCTACATCGCCGAGAACGCCAAGACGGCGCGCGCCTTCCTGAAGCTTATCGGCACCACCCTGCCGCTGCAGGAAATCACCATCCACACCCTGACCGACAAAATCGACGACGGCCAGATCAAGGCATGGCTGGCCCCGATCAAGAAAGGCGCGGAAATTGGACTGGTTTCCGAAGCCGGCTGCCCGGCGGTTGCCGATCCGGGCGCCAAGGTGGTGGACGCGGCCCATCGCCTGGGCCTGACCGTCAAGCCCTGGGTCGGCCCCTCTTCGATCCTGCTGGGCCTGATGGCCAGCGGCCTGGATGGGCAGCGATTCGCCTTCCACGGCTATGCCCCCGTGGACCCCGCCGAGCGCGCCAAACAGCTGCGAGCCTGGGAACAGCATTCGGCCAAGCACAACCAGACCCAGTTGCTGATCGAAACGCCGTATCGCAACGCCGCCATGTTCACCACCCTGCTGGCCTGCCTGAAAGGCGACACCAAGCTGTGCGTGGCCCGCTCGGTCACGACGGCCGACGAATGGATCGCGACGCACACCGTGGCCGACTGGAAAAAACGGCCCGCGCCCCTGTTGGACAAGCTGCCGACATTGTTCCTGTACCTGGCCCGCTGACCCGTATGCCCCGCCTGATTACCTCACTGCTGGCCACGGCAGTCCTGGCCGGCTGCGCCGCGCGCGGCCCCGCCGGACTGGACCTTGACACGTCCATCACCGCCGTCAGCCAGGCCAGCCGCGTCCGCAGCGTCGTCCTGCACTACACGACCGTCGACGATGCCACGTCGATGAAGCTGCTGTCCAAGGGCAAGGTCAGCGCGCACTACCTGATCAACGAGGACGGCCGCGCCTACCGCCTGGTCGACGAAACCCGTGCCGCATGGCACGCCGGCGCCGCCTCTTGGTATGGCAACATCGCGATGAACAGCACCTCCATCGGGGTCGAGATCGTCAACCCCGGCTGGACCGAGGGCGCGGACGGCAAGCCGCTTTGGCACGCCTACAACGACCGCCAGGTGCGCGCATTGACCTTGCTGCTGCGGGACATCATCCAGCGCCACGGCATCGCGCCCGAGAACGTGGTGGGCCACAGCGACATCGCGCCGCAACGCAAAGTGGATCCCGGCCCGCTATTCCCGTGGCAAACGCTGGCTGCGGCGGGCATCGGCCGCTGGTTCGACGAAACCGGCGCAGCCGCGCATCTGGCGCGCCTGCAGGCCGAAGGCGTGCCCGACGTTGCCTGGTTCCAGAAACAATTGCAGCGGCTGGGCTACGCCTGTCCGCAGGACGGCACCCTGGACCGCGCCACGATCAATACGCTGGCGGCATTTCAGATGCACTACCGGCCTGCCCTGCACGATGGCCAGCCGGACGCGGAAACCGCCGCCATCATGCTGGCGATGCCTTGAACGGGCCCACGTTAAGCGGCCTCGGCCTCGGCCCCGGCCCTGGCCCGGGCCTTTGACCGCGTCCAGCGCCCGCCAGCATCACGCCCGGCGCCGCCACCACGCCACGACCCGCCAGCCAAGCAGCACAGCCAGCACGGAGGCATACAGGAGCGGTTGCGCCAGATCGTTCTTGCCGGCTTTGTGCCACCAGTAGTGCAGCACCGCCAGCAGGCCGATCGCATAGACGGCGCGGTGCAATTGCTGCCAGCGCTTGCCCAGCCGGCGCATGGCCCACTGCGTGGAGGTGGCGGCCAGCGCCGTCATCAGCACAAAGGCGGCAAACCCGACGGTGATGAACGGGCGCTCCCCGATATCTTGCAGCATGGCCGCCGGGTCCAGCCCCCGGTCCCACCAGACCCAGGCCATGAAATGCATGGCCCCGTAGAAGAACGCGAATAGCCCGCACATCCGGCGCACCCGAACCAGCGCCGGTTGCCCGGTCAAGCGGCGCAACGGCGTGATCGCCAGTGTCACCAGCAGGCAGACCAACGTCCAGGTGCCGGACGACCGCGTCAGGAATTCGACCGGATTGGCGGTCAGCCCGTTGTTGAAGCCCAGCCAGATCCAGCGCAGGAACGGCGCCAGGCCAAGCAGAAACAGGAAGGGCTTGATCCGCCCCACCGCGCAAGCGGACAGCGGGGGCTTGGGCGGTGAAGCGGCCGCGGCGGGCGGCGAAGTGCCTTCAGGCATCGGTGAACCTCAGTAGTTCGCTTTCAGGTCCATGCCCTGGTAGAGCGACGCCACCTGCTCGCCATATCCGTTGAACATCAAGGTCTTGCGCTTCGGGGTGAACAGGCCGTCCTCGCCGATGCGGCGCTCGGTTGCCTGGCTCCAGCGTGGATGCGGGACAGTGGGGTTCACGTTGGCGTAGAAGCCGTATTCCTGCGGCGCCGCCTTGATCCAGGACGATACCGGCAGCTTTTCCACCAGCCGGATCTTGACCAGCGACTTCGCCGACTTGAAGCCATATTTCCACGGCACCGCCAGGCGCAGCGGGGCGCCATTCTGGTTGGGCAGGACCTTGCCGTACACCCCGAACACCAGCATCGCCAGCGGATTCATGGCCTCGTCGATGCGCAAGCCTTCGACGTAGGGCCACTCGAGGATGGCGGCGCGCACGCCCGGCATGTTCTCGCGCTGCACCGCCGTCACGAATTCCACATATTTGGCGTTGCCCGTGGGTTCAACCTGTTTCAGCAGTTCGGATACCGAGTAACCCACCCACGGAATCACCATGGACCAGCCCTCGACGCAGCGCAGGCGGTACACGCGCTCTTCCATGGGCGCCAGCTTGAGCAATTCCTCGATGGTGAAGGTGCGCGGCTTGGCGACCTCGCCTTCGACGCTGACCGTCCACGGGCGCGTCTGCAACTTGCCGGCATTCGCGGCGGGATCGCCCTTATCCACGCCGAACTCGTAGTAGTTGTTGTAGGACGTGACATCGGCCAGCGAGGTCTGCTTGTCCATGACGCTCAACGACGCATTCGGCTTGCCTGTCAGGGTACCGGCGCCCTGAGCGAAGGCGCTGCGCGCCGCCCAACCCGGCAAGCCGACGGCGGCGGCCGTCAGCCCGGCGCGCAGCATCAGCTCGCGCCGCGAGCGCCAGACGGCCTCGTCGGTGATTTCGGACGGAAGAATATCGGCGGGCTTGCGTATCAGCATCGTGGTCTCCGGTGTGGCGGCCCGTCCCTGACAGGCGCGCCCTGCGCAAGCCATAGACGTTGCGCCATCCCATGATATTCCGCGGCGGCAGCGCCGCGGCCGGGAACTTCCAGATTGACCCGCCGTGAAGCCGGACGTTCCCGTCCGACCGCGGGGTCAGGCGTCCGCGAAGACCCGCGGCAGGAGCCATTCGCGCACCAGGGGCACGCTGTCCAGCACCGCCTGCGGCGCGCAACCCTGCAGTTCCTTCAAGGTATGTGCGCCATAGGTCACGCCAAGGCCGTGGACGCCGGCGTTCGCCGCCATTTGGAGGTCGTGCGAGGTGTCGCCGATCATCACGACTCGCCCGGGATCGACGTCCAGTTCCTGCATCAGCTCCTGCAGCATCGCCGGGTGCGGCTTGCTGAAGGTTTCATCGGCGGTGCGGGTGGCGTCGAACAACGGCCCCAGGCCCGTCGCGGCCAGCGCTCGGGTCAGGCCGACCCGGCTCTTGCCCGTCGCGACAGCCAGGCGGACGTTCTGCCCTGCAAGTTCCGCCAGCAATTCTGGGATGCCGTCGAAAAGCCGCAGCTCGGGGTCGCGCAGCAGGTAATGGGTACGGTAGCGTTCCAGGAAGCGCGGCATCATTGCCTGCGTCAGTTCCGGCACGGCGCGGCGCAAGGCGCTTTCAAGGGACAGACCAATCACCCAACTGGCTTCGGATGCCGACGGCACCGCCAGTTCCAGGTCGCGGCAAGCCCCCTGGATGGCCGCCACGATGCTGTGCGTGGAATCCATCAAGGTGCCATCCCAGTCAAAAACGACCAGCGAATACGACGACATAATCAGACCGACTCCAGTTGTTTCAGTAGTTGCCGGCAGGCGGGAGGCAGCTCGGCGGTAAGGGTCATGGGCTCGCCCGTGGCCGGATGCGCCAAGGTGAGCTGGTGCGCGTGCAGGAACATTCGGCCGAAGCCCTTGCGGGCGAATTCAGCCCGAACGTCATCGTGACCGTATTTGTCGTCGCCCACGATGGGGAAGCCGCTGGCGGCCAGGTGCACCCGGATCTGGTGGGTGCGCCCCGTGCGCAACTCGGCATCGACCAGGCTGTAGCCGCCAAAACGCTGCTTGAGCGTGATGATGGTGTGCGCCGTCTGCCCGTCCGGATCCACCTTGACCCGGCGCTCGCCGGACTGCGTGGTCCATTTGGACAGGCCCAGCTTGATGTGCTGGCGGTCGTTCACCCAATCCCCTTCCACCAGCGCCAGATAGTGCTTATCGCCCTTGCCTTCCCGCAGCATGGCGTGCAGGGCCAGCAGCGCACTGCGCTTCTTGGCCACCATGAGCAGGCCCGAGGTCTCGCGGTCCAGCCGATGCACCAGTTCCAGAAACTTGGCCTCGGGGCGCGCGGCGCGCAGCTGTTCGATGACGCCGAACGACACGCCGCTGCCGCCGTGCACCGCCACGCCGGCGGGCTTGTCTACGACCAGCAGCGCATCGTCTTCGAACACGATCGGGAATTCGGCGCCCGGCACGGGCCGCGGCTTGCCGGGATCCGGCAACCGCAGCGGCGGAATGCGGACGACGTCGCCGGCCACGATGCGATAGTCGACCGAAATGCGTCCCTTATTCACGCGCACTTCGCCGCCACGGATGGCTTTGTAGATGTGGGTTTTGGGGACGCCCTTGCACAGGCGCATCAGGAAGTTGTCCAGACGCTGGCCAGCATGCTCGGCGTCGACCTCCACCATACGGACGGCGGGGGCGGCTTTAGAGGGGGATATGGGGGAGGAAGTTTCTTTGCGCATTGCGGAAAGCGACATATAATCGGGACAGCCTTAAGGGGCTGAACTAGCCGCCTGGCGTAGAGATGCAATTTAAATACGCAACTCCGTCGAGCGCGCGGGCCGCCATTGTACTGCCTGCTTATTCAACCCCTGGGTCTCTTGGTCGCCGGCGCAACCGCGCCCTGCCGGATAGTGGTGTGGCATTCACTTTGCCCGCTGTCCCAGCAGGTCCGTTGCATGCCGCAAGCGGCTCTGAAGCACTGCAAGAATCGTCGCATATTTAAAGCACCAGCTGCGTGTAGGCAACCAATCCGACCGCAACTGCCGTTCACAGCAATTTTTCCGTCAAACCACATTCAGTGAAGCTGACCCTCCTGCTGACAGAACCCCGTGCCCCACGGCACGACGTGCCCGCCTGACCCGCGGCGGATACGCCTGGGCGCCGCCCAGGTACGGTCCGCATTTCTTGCCCGCTTCAGCCGCAGCCCGAGTGACCCGAGGTCACGCGCCGATATCGGCGCGTCATGACAACGGAGAAACCCTCTCATGAAGCGCATGCTGTTCAATGCGACGCATCAGGAAGAATTACGCGTCGCAATCGTTGATGGGCAAAAACTCATCGACCTCGACATCGAGACTGCCGGCCGCGAACAACGCAAAGGCAACATCTACAAAGGTGTCATTACCCGGATCGAACCCGGCCTGGAAGCTTGCTTCGTCAACTACGGTGAAGACCGTCACGGCTTTCTGCCTTTCAAGGAAGTTGCTCGCAGCTTCTTCAAGGAAGGTGTAGATGTCCGTAGCGCCCGCATCCAGGACGCGTTGCGCGAAGGCCAGGAACTGATCGTTCAGGTTGAAAAGGAAGAGCGCGGCAACAAGGGCGCTGCCCTGACCACGTTCATCTCGCTGGCTGGCCGCTACCTGGTCCTGATGCCCAACAACCCCCGTGGCGGTGGCGTTTCGCGCCGCGTCGAGGGCGAAGACCGTCAGGAACTGCGCGACACGATGGAGCAGCTTGAGCTGCCCCAGGGCATGAGCATCATCGCCCGTACCGCCGGCATCGGCCGCAATGTCGAAGAGCTCCAGTGGGACTTGTCCTACCTGTTGCAGCTGTGGACCGCCATCGACGGCGCCGCCCGCGACAACTCCGCGCCGATCCTGATCTACCTGGAATCCAGCCTGGTCATCCGGGCCATCCGCGATTACTTCTCGCCCGAAATCGGCGAGATCCTGATCGATACCGACGAGATCGCCGACCAGGCCACCGCGTTCATGAGCGTGGTGATGCCGGACAACGTCCAGCGCGTCAAGCGCTACCGTGACGACATCCCGCTGTTCTCGCGGTTCCAGATCGAACACCAGATCGAAACGGCGTATTCGCGCACCGTGACGCTGCCCTCCGGCGGCGCCATCGTGATCGACCACACCGAAGCGCTGGTTTCCGTCGACGTGAACTCGGCCCGCTCCACGCGCGGCGCCGACATCGAGGAAACCGCGCTGCGCACGAACTCCGAAGCGGCCGACGAAGTGGCCCGCCAATTGCGCTTGCGCGACTTGGGCGGCCTGATCGTCATCGACTTCATCGACATGGAAGACAGCAAGAACCAGCGCGCCGTTGAACAGCGCCTGCGTGACGCCCTCCATTTCGACCGCGCCCGCGTGCAAATGGGCAAGATCTCGCGCTTCGGCCTGATGGAACTGTCGCGCCAGCGCCTGCGTCCGGCCCTGAACGAAGGCTCGCACATCACTTGCCCGCGTTGCAACGGCACCGGCGTGATCCGCGATGCCGAGTCCAGCGCCCTGCATGTCCTGCGCCTGCTGCAAGAAGAGGCGATGAAGGAAAACACCGCGGCGGTCCACGCCCAGGTGCCGGTCGACGTGGCCACCTACCTTCTGAACGAAAAGCGCGCCGACATCACCAAGATGGAAGCCCGCCTGAAGGTCAATCTGATGCTGATCCCGAACAAGCATCTGGAAACGCCGCACCACCACATCGAGCGCCTGCGTCACGACGATCCGCGCCTGGAAGAACTGAAGACCAGCTTCGAACTGGTTGAAGCCCCGGCCACGGACGCCCCCTGGCAGCCGCGCGAAAGCGAGATCAAGGCCCGTCCGGAAGCGCTGGTCAAGGGCATCACGCCCTCGCAGCCCGCGCCCGTTTCGACGCCTGCAGCACCGGTTGCCGCGCCTGCGGCGCCCGCCGCCGCAGGTGGCTTGGGTGGCCTGTTCAAGCGTTTGGTTGGCTGGCTGACCGGCAATGCCGACACCGCCAAGCCCGCCCCCGCCGCCCAGGAAGACAGCGCCAAGCGCGCCGCGTCCGGACGTGGCGGCAAGGGCCGCAGCGGCCATGACGGCCAGGAACGCCGTGGCGAACGGCACGGTTCGGACCGCAACCGCAACCGCCGTGGCGAATCGCGTGGCGAAGGCGCTGAAGGCAGCGAAGGTGGCCGCCATCACGTCCGTGGCAACCGCCGCCCTGAAGGCGAACGCGGCGAGCGCCAGGAACGTGGCGATCGCGGCAACCGCAACGAGCCGCGTGGCGAGCAGGCTGCGCAAGCGGCCCTGGCCGCCAACCGCCCCGACCAGGCTGACCAGGCCAATGGCGACGACACCGGCGCTGGCCGCAATCGCCGCCGCGGCCGTGGCCGTAACCGCCGCGAAGAAGGCCAGTCCGATACGCCGATGAGCGAACAGGAAAGCATGGTGGCCGCGCTGGCGCAAACCGTTGCGACTGCCCTGCCCGACAACAAGCCGGCTGCTGAAGCGGCACTGGACGCCACCGACGCCGCCGATCAGGGCGCTGATGGCATCCCGACCGCGGAAGGCGCCGAAGGCGCAGCCGATCCGGAACGCAAGCGCCGCCGCCGCCGCAGCCGCCGTGGCCGCCGCAGCCAGGACGAAGCCGGTCTGGCCGGTAGCGACGAGCAACTGGACGACGGTTCGGACGACGACACTGGCGAACAAGCCGAAGGCGTAGCGCCGCAAGCCGCTCCGGCGGCCCCGGTTGCCGCAGACCAGGCTGCTGACACGGCTCCGGCCCAGGCCGCTGAAGTTGCCCAGCCCGCCGCTACCGAAACCGCCCCGGTCCCGACGCAAGCCGTCCAGACCAAGGTGACGGACCAGGCGATCGAAGCCGCGCCGGCACGTGCCCAGGAAGCGATCCCAGTGGCCGCTGACGTGGCTGCTGACGTCGCTCAGGTTGAGGCCCAGCCGGTCGAACCCCAGAAGGCCGAACCGGTGCAAGCCGCCGAACCCGCCGTGGCCACGCCCGTGCAAACGGTCGCCACCCAGGTGACGCAACCCATCGCGGTAGAGCCGGCCAGCCAGGTGTCGGCGCCCGTTGCCCCGACGCAAGAGCCCGTCGAAGCCGCGGTCGTGGAACCCGTCGTGACGGCGCCCGCGCCGGCGGTTGAAGCGGCTCCTGCCGCGCCTGCACCGGCCGCCGCTCCGGCGCCCTCGCAGCAGCCCATCGTGGTGCCGGCAACGGCACCCACGGCCAAGGCCCAAGCCTTGCACGACGTGGTCAATGCCGCAGGCCTGAAGTGGGTGGAAACCGATCCGGACCGCCACGCCCAGACCCAGTTGCGCATCGCCGCCGCGCATACGCCGACCCGCCTGGGCCGCGAACGCAAGCCGGTTGCGACGGTCTCGAACGAACCGCTGGTTCAAGTCGAAACGCGCTCCTAAGCCGCCCGTGCGACGAAAAGCCCCCATCGAATGATGGGGGCTTTTTTTTGCCTGCCGACGTCAACGGCGGGCTTCTCGACACCAGAGGTTTGGACAAAAAAAAGCCCTCGACATCGAGGGCTTTGATCGGTCCGAACGCTTGCGATCAGAACTGGTACGTGTACGTCAGCTGAACCACGTCCAGGCCCGGATTCGGGCGCTTGATGCTGGCGTTGGAAAAGTGCGAATAGCGCACGCCGATACGGTTGTTCGGAGTCAGCAGGAAACCCATGCCGATGTGGTCGCCGAACTGGAAGGCGGTGCTGATGTTCTCGTTGGCGAAGCGCGTGCTGGAGAACACCGTCGCGCCGATACCCGCTTCGAGGTAGAAGCGCTCGCCCGTCCACCAGCGGAACATCGGGATGGCATTCAATTGCCAGACATGGCCCGGCGAACGCGAACCGTCTGCCCACCAGTAGGACGCGCCGATTTCAGGCGTCAGGTCCAGGCGGCCCCAATTGCCACCGAACTGATGCGTCCAGATGGAAGGGGTTTCGTAGTTCAAGGTGATGCGCTGATAGTGGTCGCCAATGCCGTAATGCATGCTGACGCCGCCTTGCGTGCCCTCAGAGGATTGCGCACTGGCCAAGGTAGCTGCTCCGGCAAGAGCCACACCGACAAGGCGCGTAAGCATTTTCTTCTTGATGGACAGCATAGGTAACTCCGTGATTTCTGGTCTAACCGGCAACATAGCAAAATCCGGGCCGCATGGCTTGACGATTGTCGCAATATGGCAACAATTCGCGGTGGAAAACACTGTTCCGAAAAAGACACTCACACTCGATACAAGCACGAGGTCCGCCGTGCAACGATTTCACCTGACAACCCAATGAAAATGCCGTCGAAGGCAGAGCCCTTGACGGCATTTTTCCCGGTTTCGAAAACGCGTCGAAACGCGCCCGAAAGCGGGGGATCAGGCGGTAACGACGTCTGCCGGCTGGTTGGTCAGCAACGCCAAGAGGCGAGCGATTTCCTCGCGCAGCTGGCGACGGTCGATAACCATATCGATGGCACCCTTCTGCAACAGGAACTCGGCGCGCTGAAAGCCTTCGGGGAGCTTCTCGCGAACGGTCTGTTCGATCACGCGCGGGCCGGCAAAGCCGATCAGCGCCTTGGGTTCAGCGATGACCACGTCGCCCATGAAAGCAAAACTGGCCGACACGCCGCCCATGGTGGGGTCGGTCAGGACGCTGATGAACGGCAGGCCCGCCGCCGACAGGCGCGTGAGCATGGCGTTGGTCTTGGCCATCTGCATCAACGACAGCAGGCTTTCCTGCATGCGCGCGCCACCAGAGGCGGCCACGCAGATGAACGCGGTCTTGTTGTCCAGGGCCGCCTGGGCGCCGCGCGCAAAGCGCTCGCCCACCACGGACCCCATCGATCCGCCCATGAATTCGAACTCGAAACACGCCAGGGTGGCCGGCACGCCACGGATCGAGCCGCTCATGACCACCATTGCATCGGTTTCACCGGTTTGCTTGACGGCCTCTTGCAGGCGCTCGGGGTACTTGCGGGTGTCCTTGAACTTCAGCGTGTCCACGGAGCGCGTGGTCTGGCCGATTTCGACGCGGCCTTCCATGTCCAGCAGCGAATCGATGCGGGCGCGGGCGCCGATGCGCATGTGGTGGTCGCACTTCGGGCACACGTGAAGATTGGCCGCCAAGTCTTCGCTATACAGCACCGATTCGCACGACGGGCATTTCACCCAAAGGCCTTCGGGAACGCGGCGCGCGCCGCTGTCGCTGGTTTTATTGATGCGAGGAGGCAGGAGTTTTTCGATCCAGCTCATTGATGTTTCATCCCGTATGAGGTCGCGCCCGCCGTTCAGGCCGACGCGTCTTCTCGTTTTACTTGATCCAGCGCTTGCCGGATGGTGCGCAGCCAACCGCTGGCGGCGGTGACTGCAGCGTCGGTTTTCTGGGCAGCCGGGGCGTCAGCCACCGCCTGCTCCATCGTTTCAATCAGTTTGCTGCCGATGACGACTGCATCGGCCACTCGCGCCACGCGCTGGGCGCTTTCGGCATCGCGGATACCGAACCCGACGCCCACCGGAATGTCGCGCACATGGCGGCGGATGACCGCCACGCGCTCGGCCACGTCGTCGGTGTTCAGCGAGCCCGCGCCCGTGACGCCCTTGAGCGACACGTAGTACACATAGCCGCGCGCGACTTCCGCCACGGCCTGGATGCGCGCCTCGGTGGAGGTGGGAGCCAGCAGGAAGATGGGGGCAATGCCGTGCTCGCCCAAGGTCGCGGCGAACTCGATGACTTCTTCAGGCGGATAGTCCACCACCAGCACGCCGTCCACCCCGGCCTTTTCGGCATTCACGGCAAAAGCGGTCTGGCCCATGCGTTCGATCGGGTTGGCGTAACCCATCAGCACCACGGGGGTGGAGGTGTCGCGCTGGCGGAATTCAGCGACCAATTCCAGCACGCGGGCCAGGCCCACGCCCTGCGCGATGGCGCGGTCGGCGGCGCGTTGGATCACGGGGCCATCGGCCATGGGATCCGAGAACGGCACGCCCAGTTCGATGACGTCGGCACCGGCCTCGACCAAGGCGTGCATCAGGGGAACGGTGGCGGCGGGCGAAGGATCGCCTGCCGCGATGTAGGGGATCAGCGCCGCGGCACGGCCGGATTCGGCGGTGCGCGCAAAGGCGGCAGCGATGCGATCGGTGCGAGTTGTCATGTTTTAGAGTTCGATACCGGCACGTTCGGCGACGGTATGCATGTCTTTGTCGCCACGGCCCGACAAATTGACCAGGATGACCTTGTCGCGCGGCAGCGTGGCGGCCATTTTCGCGGCTTGCGCGATGGCGTGCGAGGACTCAAGCGCCGGCATGATGCCTTCGATGCGGCAGCAGTCGTGGAACGCCTTCAGGGCCTCATCGTCGGTGATTCCGGCGTATTCCGCGCGGCCGGTGTCTTTCAGCCAGGCATGTTCCGGGCCGACGCCGGGGTAGTCCAGGCCGGCGGAGACGGAATGGGTTTCCTGGACCTGGCCATCGGCATCCTGCATGACGTAGGTGCGGTTGCCATGCAGCACGCCCACCTGGCCGGCGGCCAGCGATGCGGCGTGCTTGCCGCTGTCCATGCCCTCGCCCGCCGCTTCAACGCCGATAAGGCGCACGTTTTCGTAGGGGATATAGGGATGGAAGATGCCCATGGCGTTGGAGCCGCCGCCCACGGCCGCCACGACGTAGTCGGGCTGGCGGCCGATGGCTTCGGGCATCTGCGTCAGGCATTCGTTGCCGATGACGGTCTGGAAGTCGCGCACCATGCGGGGATAGGGGTCGGGACCCGCCACCGTGCCGATGATGTAGAAGGTGTTTTCGATGTTGGTGACCCAGTCGCGCATGGCTTCGTTCAGCGCATCTTTCAGGGTGCGCGAACCGGACGTGACCGGGACCACCGTGGCGCCCAGCAGTTTCATGCGGTAGACGTTCGACGCCTGGCGGCGGATATCTTCGCTGCCCATGTAGACCACGCATTCCATGCCGTAGCGGGCTGCCACCGTGGCGGTGGCCACGCCGTGCTGGCCAGCGCCGGTTTCGGCGATGACGCGCGGCTTGCCCATGCGCTTGGCCAACAGGGCCTGACCGATGCAGTTGTTGACCTTGTGCGCGCCGGTGTGGTTCAGGTCTTCGCGCTTGAACCAGATCTGGGCGCCGCCCAGCATTTCAGACCAGCGGCGGGCATGGTAGACCGGGCTGGGCCGGCCCACGAAATGCTTGAGTTCGTAGTTGAACTCTTCCAGGAAGGCCGGGTCGACACGGTAATGGTCATAGGCGGCACGCAGCTCGTCGAGCGCGTGCATCAGCGTTTCTGCCACGAAAACACCGCCATAAGGGCCGAAATGGCCCTTGGCATCCGGAAAGTCGTAAGGTTTCACCAAGCATCTCCCCCGGTATCGCGGCAGGCCACTGCCGGCCGCAAATCCGGTTTGCAACCCGTCATTTTACCTGACCCGGGCGCAGCCGGGGGCGGGAAGCCCCTGCCCCGGCCGCCCCCGCACGGCGCCTAGAGCGATTGGCCCAGGCGGCGCAAGAAGGTCTCGCACGAGGCCATCTGGTCCAGGGCGACATATTCGTCGGGCTTGTGGGCCTGTTCGATATGGCCGGGGCCGCAGACGACGGTGGGAATGCCAATGCCCTGGAACAGGCCGGCTTCGGTGCCGTACGCCACCTTGCGGGTGGTCCGGTCTTCGGTCAACGCGCGCACCAATTGGGTGATGGCGGCCTCTTCCGAGGCTTCCAGGGCAGGCGCCGCGGCACCGGTTTCGATCTCGATACTGGCGCCGTCGAATTCTGCTTTCATGCGCGGCAAGAGCTCATCGCGCACGTATTTTTCAACTTCGGCCTGGATCTCGTCGGGCTGCATGCCCGGCAGATTGCGGAATTCGTAGGTGAATTCGCACAATTCGGGAATGGTGTTGACCGCGATGCCGCCCCGGATCTGGTTGGTGGTCATCGTGGAGAACGGCACATCGTAGAACTGGTCGTAAGGGCCGTTGGCCTTGAAGCTGTCGGCTAGGTCGCGGATGCGGCAGATCAGGCGGGCGGCGTATTCGATGGCGTTGCAGCCGCGCGGGGTCAGGGACGAGTGCGCAGCCTTGCCGTGCACCTTGCAACGGAAAAGGTTGATGCCCTTGTGGGCCACGACCACCTGCATGCCCGTGGGTTCGCCCACCACGCAGCCTTCGGGGCGAATGCCGCGTTCCAGCAGATCGGCCAGCATGTACGGGGCGCCGGCGCAGCCGACTTCCTCGTCATAGGAGAACGCCAGATGGATCGGCTTCTTGCGCGGCATGGCCAGGAATTCCGGCACCAGGGCCAGCGAACCGGCGATGAAGCCCTTCATGTCGCAGGCGCCACGCCCATAGAGAAGCCCGTCTTTTTCGACGAGCTTGAACGGGTCCGTGCTCCAGTCCTGGCCGTCCACCGGCACCACGTCCGTATGGCCGGACAGGACGATACCGCCCTGCTGGTTGCCGTCTTGCGCCGGCAAGGTGGCGAACAGGTTGGCCTTGGTGCGCTCGGGGTTGTGCGCCAGCCATGCGTCCACGCCCTGGCCCTTGAGCCAATCACGGACGGTTTCGATCAGGGCAAGATTGGAATTGCGGCTGGTGGTATCGAAACCCACCAGCGTTTCCAGCCAGGTGCGCGCGTTCATGTCACTTCTCTTTGGGGGGAAAAGGGACAAGTGTAAAGCCAGGAAGCGCCCGCGTCTTGGACGGCACGGCGGACCGTTCACCGGTTAAGCGCCTAGAATGTCGCCGGATCGATTACGCCCCCAAGGAGAAACCGTGCAGCACAAAGCAGTCCCCACACGCAACATCGTGGCCGCAGTCATAGGCAACGCCCTCGAATGGTATGACTTCCTGGTGTTCGCGTTCATGACGCCGATCATCGCCAAGCTGTTCTTCCCTACAGACCCCAACCTGCCCGGCAGCGAACTGAACGCCATCCTGATGACGACGGCGATCTTCGGCGTGGGCTTTTTCATGCGCCCGGTCGGCGGCATCATCCTGGGCATGTACGGCGACAAGAAGGGCCGTAAGGCCGCGATGGTCATGGTGACATCGCTGATGGCCGTGTCCATCGCGCTGATCACGGTGGCCCCGACTTACCACGCCGCCGGCATCCTGGCCCCGATCTTCATCCTGATCGCGCGCCTGCTGCAAGGCTTCTCGGCGGGTGGCGAGTTCGGCACGTCGACGGCCCTGTTGATCGAAATGGCCCCCAACGGCAAACGCGGCTTCTACGGGTCGTGGCAAATGGCCGGCCAGATGCTGGCGCTGCTGATCGGCGCGGCCTGCGGCACGTTGATCACCGAGTTCTTCACGCAAGAGCAGATTGCCGCCTGGGCATGGCGCATTCCGTTTGCCTTCGGCCTGGTGATTGTTCCCATCGCGATCTATATCCGCAAGAACATCGACGAAACCGACGTCTTCAAGAAGATGCAGGAAGAAGACCGCCAGGCCGCCGCGCGCGGTGAAGTGCAGCGCCTGAGCCTGGTTCAGATGGTCAAGACCCACACGCGCGAAACGATGATCGGCGTGGGCCTGGTCGTGACCGCGACGGTGTCCATCTACATCACCTTCACGTACCTGGTGACGTATTCCACGCAGATCCTGAAGCTGCCGATGAAGGACACCTTCATGGTGCAGATGGCCGGCGCGGCGCTGATGGTGCTGATGACCCCGTTCATGGGCGCCTGGTCGGACCGCATCGGCCGCCGCCCGCTGGTGATCGGGTCGCTGATCGGCTACCTGATCGTGCTGTACCCGCTGTACTACTGGCTGTCGGACGCGCCGTCGATCGGCCGCCTGCTGACGGTGCAGATCGTGGTGTGCTTCTTCGTGTCGGCCTTCTTTGGCGTCTTCAGCACGGTGATGGCGGAGCTGTTCCCGGCGCGCGTGCGCTCCGTGGGCCTGTCTCTTGCCTATAACGTGGCCGTGATGATCTTCGGCGGCTTCGCGCAATTCATCGTGACGTGGCTGATCAAGACCACCGGTTCGCCGATGGCGCCGGCCTACTACGTGATGTTCGGCGTGGCGCTGGGCCTGATCGCCTCGTTCTTCATGCGCGAACGCGCACACGAGAACCTGGACCACTGACGCCGGATTCCCCCCGGGCCACCGCCCGGGGGCTGTCCTAACGGGCTGTCCTAACGGCGAGATGCCGAGGACACGCCAGCCACTTCGGCCAGGGCGTCCAGCGCGCGGGCGAGCGATTCGCCCCCGCGCACTTCCACCGTGAACACCATGTGGGCCAGCGACTGCTTGCTCTGCGTATTCACGCCCACCACGTTCAGGCGCAACCGCGCAAAGACTTCGGACAAGTCGCGCAGCAGACCGGGCCGGTCGTGCGCGCGCACGCTGATGTCTACCGGATAGAAGGTGTCGGAGGTCTCGCCCCAGGCCACTTCGATCACGCGCTCGGGTTCGCGAGCGGCCAGCGCCAGGTAGCTGTGGCAATCGCAGCGGTGAATGGACACACCGCGCCCGCGTGTGACGAAGCCCACGATGGCGTCCGGCGGCGCCGGGCGGCAGCAACGGGCCAACTGCGTCAACAGCGACCCCACCCCCACCACCAGCACGCCGCTTTTGCCGCTTTTCTCGGCGCTGCCCGCGCTGGCGTGGCGCAGCGCGGCCGGCTGCGGCTCGACGGCCGGTCCCGGCTGCTGGAACACGCTGTCGATCTGGCGCAGGCTGAACTCTTCCTTGGCGGCCGCCACGTACAGGTCGTCGGCGCGGGCAAAGCCCAGGTTCTGCGCCAGCTGTTCCAGATTGACCGCCGTCTTGCCCAGCCGCTGCAGTTCCTTTTCGACCAGCGCCTGCCCTTGGGTAATGCGCTGCTGCAGCTCGATGGCGTTGAACCACATGCGCACCTTGGCGCGGGCGCGCGGGCTGGCCAGGAACCCCAACTGAGGGTTGAGCCAGTCGCGCGACGGACCGCCTGACTTGGCGGAAATGATCTCGACGGTCTGGCCGGTGGACAGCCGCGTCTGCAGCGGCACCATCTGCCCGTCGACGCGGGCGCCGCGGCAGCGGTGGCCCAGGTCGGTATGCAAGTGATAGGCGAAATCCACCGGCGTGGCGCCGGCGGGCAGTTCGATCACCCGCGCCTGCGGCGTCAGCACGTAGATACGTTCATCGGTATGCGCGGGCGCCGTGACCACATTGCGGTTCTTGCCCGGCCCCGACTTGGTCGGACCCGCCTTGGCGGCGTCCGGCTTGGCGGCATCCCCCCCCGGCTCGGCCCCGCCCTCGACATCGCTGTTCCACGCCAGCAGTTGGCGCATCCAGGCCAGTTGGCGGTCGTATTCGCTGGAGGCCGCTACCTGGCCGCCCTTGGCGCCCGCTTCCTTGTAGCGCCAGTGCGCGGCCATGCCGTACTCGGCAAACTGATGCATCTCGCGCGTGCGGATCTGCACTTCGAATGGCCTGCCGTCATCGTCCGTCACCACCGTATGCAGCGAGCGGTAACCGTTGGGCTTGGGCCGCGAGATGTAATCGTCGAACTCGTCGGACAACGGCGTCCACATTTCGTGCACCAGGCCCAACGCCGTATAGCAGGCGCGCACATCCTCGACAATGATGCGCAAGGCGCGCAAGTCGTACATCTGGGTGAAATCCAGGCGCTTGACCCGCATCTTGTTCCAGATACTGTAGATGTGCTTGGGCCGGCCGCTGACTTCGGCCTCGATACCGGACTTGGACAAGGCGGTCTGCAAGCGGTCGATCGCGCCGGCGATGAACGCTTCGCGTTCGACGCGCTTTTCTTCCAGCAGGCGGGCGATCTGCTTGTAGCGATCGGGTTCCAGGAAGCGGAAGGCCAGATCTTCCATTTCCCATTTGATCTGCCAGATGCCCAGGCGGTTCGCCAGCGGCGCGTACAAGTCCAGCGTTTCACGCGCAAAGGCGGTCGAGCACGGCGCCTTGCTTTCGGCGTGCCAGCGCAAGGTGCGCAGGCGGGAGGCCAGCCGCATCAGCACGATGCGAAGGTCGGCCGCCATGGCGAGCAGCATCTTGCGCTGCATTTCCTTTTGCGAGCCGCTTTCGGCCTCGGCGTCGCTGGCCTGGCGGGCCACCACGCCCAGGCGCAACAGCGCGCGGGTGCCCTGGACCAGCCGCGCGACCTCGGCGCCGAACGCGACGGCCACGGGGTCATTGCGCAGGGCCGGCGCGGGCGCCATCAAGTCGGTCGGCAAGGCGGCCAGCAGCGCCGCGGCGCGCGTGGCGGCGTCGGTGTGCAGCGCCGCCAGGATGCGGACCACGCCAGCGCCGTGACTGGCCAGGGGCTCGCCCGTCAGCGCCTGCTGCCCTTCAAACCGAGGGATGGCCCAGGCCACGGCCTGGTCGATCAGCGCCATGCCGTGGGCGTCCAGGCCCGCCCCTACCTCCTGCCGCCAGGAAGCGTCGAAAGGCGAAGGCGCATCGGGAACTGGCGGGGCGGACATGACGGTTGTCGAGCGGGATCGGGTTGAGATTCCCGACACTCTACACTAGGGCTTGCAACCCCTGAATCCCCTGCCTTATCCCGATATATCGAAGGAACCCAAGCTTATGTTGCGCTGGCTCAAGGGCCGGGGCGCCCGCCCCGCCGAGGTGGCCGAGATGCAGGCCCGCATCTCGCCCGAACTCTGGCGCCAGGTACTGGACGCCCACCCCTTCCTCTCGGTGTTGAACGACGGCGAAACCGCCCAGCTGCTGGCGCGGTCGGCCTGGCTGCTGGCCAGCAAGACCATCAATGGCGCGCAGGGCCTGGAGGTCTCGGATGGGATGCGCCTGTCCATCGCGGCGCAGGCCAGCCTGCCCATCCTGAACCTGGCGCCCGAACTCTATGAGGGCTGGGACGAGATCATCGTCTACCCCGCCAGCTTCCGCATTCCCCGGTCGCGCCAGGACGACGACGGCGTGGTCCACGAGTACATCGAGGACGCCGCCGGCGAAGCGTGGGAAGGCGGCCCGCTGGTGCTTTCCTGGGAAGACACGCAATTGTCGGAAGGCGGCTTCAACGTGGTCATCCACGAATTCGCCCACAAGCTGGACCTGCGCTCGGGCTTCGCGGACGGCATGCCGTCGCTGGCGGCGCATCGGGATCTGAAACCGAAGGTCTGGCGGCAAGTGCTGGACGACAGCCTGGACCGCTTCATCGCCGCGCTGGATGCGGTCGAGGCGGCCATCCCGCCTGACGTGGACCCCGAAAGCGAGGAGGCGGACGCCTGGTACGGCCAGTTGCCGATGGACCCGTACGCGGCCACGGACGAAGCGGAGTTCTTTGCCGTCAGCTCCGAACACTTCTTCGTGGACCCCGTTCCCATGCAGCAGGCGCTACCCGAATGGTATGGCTTGCTGCGGGCGTATTACCGGCAAGACCCCCTGGAACGCTACGCATGAAGCAGTTGCTGATCATCTGGCATTCGCGCACGGGCGCAGCCCGGCAGATGGCCGAGGCCGCGGCCCGCGGCGCGACCGCGGCTGCCGCGCAACTCGAGCAGGCGGATGAATTGCACATCATCCTGCGGCGCGCGGCAGACGCCGCGGCCGATGATTTGCTGGCCAGCCAGGGTTTTTTGTTCTGCGCGCCGGAGAACCTGGCGAGCCTCAGCGGCGAGATGAAAGAGTGCTTTGACCGCAATTACTACGCGGTGCTGGACCGCATCCAGGGCTTGCCCTACGGTTGCGCCATCAGTGCCGGCAGCGACGGCTCGGGCGCGGCGCGGCAGGTTGAACGGATTTGCACGGGCTGGCGGCTGAAACCCGTGGCGCCGCCTTTGATCGTGAACCTGGGCGCGCAGACCGCGGAACAGATTTGGGCCGAGAAGACGGTGCCAGCGCAGGATCTGGCCAGGTGCGAGGAATTGGGCGGACTGTTGGCAGGGGTGGTGCTGATGGGGGGATGATGGGTTGCGCGCAAGAAAGGCCCACGCCCAAAGAAAAAGCCCTTCGGCATGCCGAAGGGCTTTTCACTTGCCGGCGGATATCGCTTAGACGGCAGCCGTCACGACGATCTCGACCTTGAAATCGGGATTGGCCAGGCGGGCTTCGACCGTGGCGCGCGGGGGCGAATTGCCATCGGCGACCCAAGCGTCCCATGCCTTGTTCATGCCATCGAATTCCTTCATGTTGGCCACGTAGATCTGGGCCATCAGGATCTTGGTCTTGTCGGTGCCGGCTTCGGCCAGCAGGCGATCGATCGTCGCCAGCACTTGTTCGGTCTGGCCGGTGATGTCCAGCTTGGCATCGTCAGGCACCTGGCCCGCCAGATACGCGACGCCGTTGTACACGGCCATGTCCGACAGGCGCTTGGCAACGTGGAAGCGCTTGATGCTGCTCATGAATATTCCCCTAGAGTCGAGTGGGTGGATTGGATCAAAACAGGCAAACCAGCAATTTACCCCGAGCCGCGCTCAGGCGGGAGGCAACTGGAACACCTGGCGCAGATACGCCAGGTAAGCGGGATCGTCGCACATGGTCTTTTCGGGCGCATCGGACACCTTGGCCACGGGCTGGCCATTGCAGCGGACCATTTTCATGACGATCTGCAGCGGTTCGTGGCCCAGGTCGTTGGTGAGGTTGGTGCCGATGCCGAACGACACCTTGCAGCGTCCGGCGAACTGGCGAGCCAGTTCGATCGCGCGCGGGAACGTCAGTGAATCGGAGAACACCAGGGTCTTGGCGCGGGGATCCACGCGGTTCTTGCGGTAGTGTTCAAGCAGGCGCTCGCCCCAGACGAAGGGATCGCCGGAATCGTGGCGCGCGCCGTCGAAGAGTTTGCAGAAATACATGTCGAAGTCTCGCAGGAAGGCATCCATGCCATAGACGTCCGACAACGCGATACCCAGATCGCCGCGATATTCCTTGGCCCAGACTTCCAGCGCATACACCTGCGAATCACGCAGGCGCGGGCCCAGCGCCTGGCAGGCCTGCAAGTATTCGTGGCCCATCGTGCCCAGCGGCAGCACTTCGTGCTGCTTGGCCAGCAAGACATTGCTGGTGCCCGCGAAGTGCGGACCCATCTGCGCCTTCATTGTGGACACGACTTCCTGGTGCCAGACCTTCGAGAAGCGGCGGCGCGTGCCGTATTCAGCGACGCGGAAATCGGCCAGCGCCGGGTCGTCCAGCACCAGGTGCATCTTGGACTGCAGGCGCTGACGGCCCTCTTCCCAGTCGGGATTCTTGCGCGTATTGCGGAAATAGACTTCGTTGACGATGGCCAGCACCGGGATCTCGAACAGGATCGTGTGCAGCCACGGGCCCTTGACCTCGATCGAGATCTCGCCGGGCGCGTCGCCCTCGCCGATGTGGATGCAGCGCTCGGGCATATGGAACAACCCAAGGAAATCAACGAAGTCGCTTTTGATGAAACGCAAGCCACCCAGGTAATCCAGTTCGTCCTGGGTGAAGCGCAACTGGCACAATTGATGCACTTCCTCGCGGATTTCGTCCAGATACGGGCGCAGGTCGGCCCCTACGGTGCGGCACTTGTAACGGTACTCGACCTGTGCAGCGGGGAATTGATGCAGCACCACTTGCATCATGCTGAATTTGTACAGATCGGTGTCGAGCAGCGAAGTGATTATCATGATTGCGCGTATCGTTTCGCGACACCATAGCATAGAGGGCCGGGGGTTCAGGGCGATGGGCCACGATGTCAATACGGGTATTACCGGCACATCCGGCCCGCATTGGGTAAAATCCGGCCAACAAGACACAAAAGCCGCCGATCCCGGAGTTCCTGAATGACCCACGTTGTCACCGAAAACTGTATTAAGTGCAAGTACACCGATTGCGTTGATGTGTGCCCGGTGGACTGTTTTCGTGAGGGTCCGAACTTCCTCGTGATCGATCCGGACGAATGCATCGACTGTGCCGTGTGCATCCCCGAATGCCCGGCCAATGCGATCTACGCCGAAGAAGACGTGCCGCAGGACCAACTGAATTTCATCGCGCTGAACGCCGAACTGTCCCCCGAGTTCGCCAGCATCAGCCGCGCCAAGAAGCCCCTGCCGGACGCCGACGACTGGAACGGCAAGCAGGACAAGCTGCAATACCTGGAAAAATAATCCGCGGCCGCTGGCTGCCGCCTGGCGGCCGGCATCGTGCGATGCCCCGATGACCGACGACTCCAAATACACGCGCCAGACCGTAACCCAGATCCATACCTGGGTGCCCGACAAGCTGTTCTCCGTTCGCGTGACCCGCGACGACGCGTATACGTTCCTGCCGGGCCAGTTCGCCCGGGTCGGTTTACCGGGAGCCGACGCCCCCGAAGGCCCGCCCACGCTGTGGCGCGCCTATTCCATGGTGTCGGCCCCGCAAGAGTCCGGGCTGGAGTTCTATTCCATCGTCGTCCCCGACGGCCTGTTCAGCCCGCGCATGGCGCAACTGCGTCCGGGCGACGCCCTGTACGTGGAAAAGACGCCCTACGGCTTCCTGACGCTGGAACGCTTCGCCCCGGGGGGCGACCTCTGGTTGCTGGCCTCTGGCACCGGCCTGTCGGCCTACCTGTCCATCCTTCGCGACCCGGCCACCTGGCGCGCCTACCGCCGCATCATCCTGGTGCATGGCGTGCGCACCGCGGCAGAGCTGGCCTACCGCGAAGAGATCGAATCCTGGGGCCAGCGGCCCGAACTGGCAGACCTGCACGCGGCCGATCCGCGCAAGCTCGTCTACCTGCCGATCGCCACCCGCGAACCCCTGCCGGGCATGCCGCAAGCCCGCCTGACGACGCTGATCGCGGACGGCCGGCTGGAACAGCTGGCCGGGCTGCCGCTGGATCCGGAACATGCCAAGATCATGCTTTGCGGCAACCCCGAGATGCTGACGGATGCCCGCAAGCTGCTGGGTGAACGCGGTTTCAAGCCGGGCCGCCGAGGCATCCCCGGCAACCTGGCGGTTGAGAACTACTGGTGATCCCGCACGGCCCGGCGTAGTGCATATATCCCCCGTTTGGTCTCTGGGCAGGGCAAAAAAACGCCCTAAACTGGTGCTTAATGGGATGACGGGTCTCTTTTTTGCAACAGAATCCCGGTTTCTGCCGCAGTTTCTTTAGGCTGATTGGATATATCTTTAGTCCTCGGCGCAATAATCGGGGCACACGCACGACCCAGAAGGACTTCCCCCAAATGCTGTACCAATTGCACGAAATGCAGCGCGCCTTCCTGACTCCGTTCGCTGCATTCACGGATGCCGGTTCCCAGCTGTTCTCCAGCCCATACAGCCCCCTCGCTTACACCCCGATTTCCCGCCAGATGGCTGCCGGGTACGAGTTGATGACGCGGATCGGCAAGGAATATCAGAAGCCCGCCTGGAATCTTCCCGAGACGCAGATCAACGGCAAGCCCGTGCGCGTTACCGAAACCCTGGCACTGGACAAGCCCTTCTGCCGCCTGGTGCACTTCCACCGCGACGTGCGCGCCGCCGGCCGCGACGACCCCAAGGTGTTGCTGGTGGCGCCGCTGTCGGGCCACCACGCCACGCTGCTGCGCGACACCGTGCGCGCCCTGCTGCCCAACCATGACGTGTACGTCACGGACTGGGTCGACGCCCGCATGGTGCCCCTGGCGGCCGGCCCCTTCCATTTGAACGACTACGTGCGCTATGTGCAGGATTTCATCCGGCACCTGGGCCCGGACGTGCATGTGATCTCGGTCTGCCAGCCCACCGTGCCCGTGCTGGCCGCCGTGTCGCTGATGGCTACCGCCAACGATCCCTGCCAGCCGCGCAGCATGGTGATGATGGGCGGCCCCATCGATCCGCGCCAGTCGCCCACGCAGGTCAACCGCCTGGCCACGACCAAACCGTATTCCTGGTTTGAAAGCCAGGTCATCCATCCGGTGCCGCCCCGCTATCCGGGCGCCGGCCGCAAGGTCTATCCGGGTTTCCTGCAGCATGCCGGGTTCATGGCCATGAACCCGGACCGCCACATGAAGTCGCACTACGAGTTCTACCTGGACCTGCTGCGCGGGGACGACAGCGACGCCGAAGCGCATCGCCGCTTCTACGACGAATACAACGCCGTGCTGGACATGCCGGCCGAGTTCTACCTGGACACGATCCGCATGGTGTTCCAGGACTTCTCGCTGCCCAATGGCACGTGGGAAATGGACGGCCAGACCGTGCGCCCGGCCGACATCAAGCAGGTTGCCCTGTTCACCATCGAAGGCGAACTGGACGATATCTCGGGCCAGGGCCAGACCCGCGCGGCGATCACGCTGTGCAAGAACATCCCGGCCGAACGCAAGACGCACTACACCGCCCCCAACTGCGGCCATTACGGGATTTTCTCGGGCCGCCGCTGGCGCGAAATGATCTGTCCTAAAATTGCCGAATTCATCCGGCAATCGACGTAGGATGGGTCAAGCGCGAGCAAGCCTGAACTAGAACCCGGACGTTAAGCGCGCGCAACCCATCAAGCGGCTTTGGTTGCATGGCAAAAACAGCCATGCAGCCACCGCAGCTTGATGCGTTGCGCGCGTTGCGCTGTTGAGTCCTTGCCCAAGGACTCTCGCGCTTCGCCCCATCCTGCCGTCCCCTGTTCCAAACCATGTCCTGTCGCTCACTTGCCGACCGCATCGACGCCTTGCTGCCCCAGACGCAATGCACTAAATGCGGCTATGACGGTTGCCGGCCCTATGCCGACGCCATTGCCCAGGGGGCAGCCCCGATCAATCGCTGCCCGCCCGGCGGCGACGACGGCATCGCCGCGCTTGCCTCCCTGCTGCAGACCCCTGCCCTGCCGCTGGATCTGGCGCGTGGCGAACCCGGCCCGCTGCTGGTCGCCCGCATCGACGAATCCCATTGCATTGGCTGTACGCTGTGCATCCAGGCCTGTCCCGTGGATGCGATCGTGGGCGCCAACAAGCACATGCATACGGTGCTGGCCGACTGGTGTACCGGCTGCGACCTGTGCGTGGCCCCCTGTCCGGTCGATTGCATCCAGATGGTCCCCGCGGGGCGCGCCTGGAGCGCGCAGGACGCTGCCGTCAGCCGGCAGCGCCATCGCAACCACCAGGCCCGGGTGGAACGCCTGGCGGCCGACAACACGCGCCTGATGGCCCCGGAGGCCCCCGCTCAGGCGCTTCCTGAGGCCGCCGCCGGCGACGCCCACAGCGAAGACCGCAAGCGTTCCGCCATTGAATCCGCATTGGCCCGCGCCCGGGCCCGCCGCAATCCGACGCAGCCATGAACGCAGCCAAACGCAGAGAGATATTCGCCCGCCTGCAGGCGGCCAATCCGCACCCCACCACCGAACTGGAATACGACACGCCGTTCCAACTGCTGATCGCGGTGCTGCTGTCGGCGCAGGCGACCGACAAATCGGTCAACATCGCCACGCGCAAGTTCTTCCCGCAGTACGGCACGCCACAGGCCTTGCTTGCGCTAGGCGAGGAAGGCCTGTCCGACTACATCAAGACGATCGGCCTGTATCGCACCAAGGCCAAGAACACGATCGCGACTTGCCGAATCCTGATCGAGCAGCACGGCGGCGAGGTACCGCAAACGCGCGAGGCGCTGGAATCGCTGCCGGGCGTGGGCCGCAAGACGGCCAACGTCGTGCTGAACACCGCCTTCGGCCAACCCACCATGGCAGTCGACACGCACATCTTCCGTGTCTCCAACCGCACCGGCATCGCCCCGGGCAAGAACGTGCTGGAAGTCGAAGAAAAACTGGTGAAGTTCGTGCCGCGCGAATACATGCAGGATGCGCATCACTGGCTGATCCTGCTGGGCCGCTACGTCTGCGTGGCGCGCAAACCGAAATGCCCGCAATGCGGCATATCGGATCTCTGCGAATTCAAACAGAAAACGCCCGCGTAAATTCCATCGCGCCGGCCATTTCCGAATTATTTCATCGCCTGAAAAACCGGGTTTTCCCTGCCTGCAATTGCACAACGCGTTGATAACAATCAACGCGTATTTGCTGCAACGCATTGGATAAGGAAAAGGGTTTTCCCGCCTTGCCGGCCCGGTATTGTCGGCGTGCCGACAATTCGTCATGCCGCACTGCAAAACCTATGTAAAACCCTCATGGAATTTTGATAAAGAGGTCCGCATACTCGCCGGCAACTCATCGGAAATCAGCGAACAATCGCTGGATTCACGACCCTGCGGGGGCCTGGCGCAATGACGGCAGGTTGAGACCATAAAAAATCAACGCCGGTGCAGCGGACATGGATGACACAATCCTGGAGACAAAAGGCCTCACCAAGGAGTTCCGCGGATTCGTCGCGGTCAATGGGGTCGATTTGCGTATCAAGCGGGGCGAGATTCATGCCTTGATCGGGCCTAACGGCGCGGGCAAGACGACTTGCTTCAACCTGCTTACCAAGTTCTTATCTCCCACTTCGGGAACGATCAAGTTCAACGGCATCGACATCACTGGCGATCGCCCCGCGCAGATCGCGCGGCGCGGCGTGATCCGCTCGTTCCAGATTTCGGCGGTGTTTCCTCACCTGACCGTGCTTGAAAACGTGCGGATCGGCTTGCAGCGCAAGACCGGCCTGTCGTTCCACTTCTGGCAAAGCGACAAGCGGCTGGCGGCCCTGAACGAGCCGGCGCGCGCGTTGCTGGAACAGGTGGACCTGGGCGCCTTCGCGGACGAGACCACGGTGAACCTGCCGTACGGCCGCAAGCGCGCGCTGGAGATCGCGACGACGCTGGCGATGGAACCCGAACTGATGCTGCTGGACGAACCCACGCAGGGCATGGGCCACGAAGACGTGGACCGCGTCACGCAGCTGATCAAGCGCGTCAGCGCCGGGCGCACGATCCTGATGGTGGAGCACAACATGAACGTGGTGTCCTCCATCGCCAACACCATTACCGTGCTGGCGCGCGGATCGGTGCTGGCCGAGGGCACGTACGCCGAAGTCTCGCGCCATCCCGCCGTGATGCAAGCCTACATGGGCACCACCGACGGCGAACTTCAAGGAGCGCACGCATGAGCACCCCGGCATTGGAAATCTCGGGCTTGCAAGCCTGGTACGGGGAATCGCATATCCTGCACGGCGTCGATATGCGTGTGGGGCAAGGCGAAGTCGTCACGCTGCTGGGCCGCAACGGCGCCGGCCGCACGACCACGCTACGGGCCATTCTTGGCCTGACGGGATCGCGCAAGGGCTCGGTACGCATACATGGCACCGAAGCCATCGACCTGCCCACCTACAAGATTGCCCACCTGGGCGTGGGCTATTGCCCCGAAGAGCGCGGCATCTTCGCCAGCCTGTCTTGCGAAGAAAACCTGCTGCTGCCGCCCGTCGTCGGTTCGCTGGGCGGCGGGATGTCGCTGGCTGAAATCTACGACATGTTTCCCAACCTGCAAGAGCGCCGGAATTCGCCGGGCACGCGCTTGTCGGGCGGCGAACAACAGATGCTGGCGGTGGCGCGCATCTTGCGCACCGGCGCCAACCTGCTGCTGCTGGACGAAATCTCCGAAGGCCTCGCGCCCGTCATCGTGCAGGCGCTTGCCCGCATGATCACGACGCTGAAGCAGCGCGGCTACACCATCGTCATGGTGGAGCAGAACTTCCGCTTCGCGGCTCCGCTGGCCGACCGCTTCTATGTGATGGAGCATGGCCAGATCGTCGAGCATTTCGAAGCGGCTGAACTTTCAGAAAAACAGGACACGCTCAACGAACTGCTGGGCGTCTAAAACAACCTGTCATCCGCCGGAACCCCGGCAACACTACACCGTAGGGAAGAGGAGTCATCCCATGAAGCTGCACACCATCACTGCTGCACTGGCCATGGCGGGCCTGGGATTTGCGGGGGTAACCGCCCACGCGCAAGGTATCTCCGACGATGTCATCCGCATCGGCTTCATCACCGACATGTCGGGCGTGTATTCCGACATCGACGGCAAGGCCGGTCTGGACGCGATCCGCATGGCGATCGAAGACGCCGGCGGCTCGATCAACGGCAAGAAGATCGAAGTGGTCTCGGCCGATCACCAGAACAAGGCCGACGTGGCGTCGGCCCGCGTGCGCGAGTGGTTCGACGAACAGAAGGTGGACGTCATCATCGCCGGCACGAACTCGTCGACCAGCCTGGCCATGGCCGGCGTGGCCGCAGCCAAGAAGAAGCCGTTCATGGCAATCGGCGCGGGCGCGTCGGACCTGACCAACGCGCAATGTTCGCCCTACACCGTGCACTACGCCTACGACACCGTGGCCCTGGCGCGCGGCACCGGTTCCGCCGTCGTGAAGGACGGCGGCAAGAGCTGGTTCTTCCTGACCGCCGACTACGCCTTCGGCCATGCGCTGGAACGTGACACCATGGCAGTCGTCAAGGCCGCGGGTGGCGATGTAAGAGGCCAGGTGCGCGCGCCGCTGGGCGCCTCGGACTTCTCGTCCTTCCTGCTGCAGGCGCAAGCCTCCAAGGCGCAGATCCTGGGTCTGGCCAACGCAGGCGGCGACACCATCAACGCGATCAAAGCCGCCAATGAATTCGGCGTGACCAAGACCATGAAGATGGCGGGTCTGCTGGTCTTCATCAACGACGTGCACGCGCTGGGCCTGCAGGCCACGCAGGGCATGTACCTGACCGACGGCTGGTACTGGGACCAATCCGACGCTTCGCGCGCCTGGTCCAAGAAGTTCGAAGCCAAGGTCGGCCGCAAGCCGTCCATGCTGCAGGCGGGCGACTATTCCGCCCTTAGCTTCTATCTGAACGCAGTCAAGGCCACCGGCACGGACGACGGCGATGCCGTGATGAAGTGGATGAAGTCCAACAAGGTCAACGACTTCTTCGCCCAAGGCGGCTACGTCCGCGAAGACGGCCGCATGATCCACGACATGTACCTGATGCAGGTCAAGACCCCGGCCGAATCCAAGGCCCCGTGGGACTACTACAAGGTCGTGGCGACGCTGCCCGGCGACGAGGTCTACACCAAGTTGTCCGAGTCCACCTGCAAGCTGGTCAAAAAGTAATCCACCGGCTTATGTGACCCCGAGGTGCGGTCAGGCGCAAGCCGCCGCGGCCGCACCTTGAATTTGCTCGCTTCCATCCGTACGCGCAGGATTTTCACAAGATGACTGACCTTTTCGGCATCCCTATACAGGCCTTGTTCGGCCAGCTATTACTGGGCCTGGTCAACGGTTCCTTCTATGCCATGTTGTCGCTCGGGCTTGCCGTTATCTTCGGGCTGCTTAACGTCATCAACTTCGCGCACGGCGCGCTTTACATGCTGGGCGCGTTCATCGCCTGGATGGGGCTGTCGTACCTGGGGTTGAACTACTGGATCATGCTGGTCCTGGCGCCGTTGGTCGTCGGGCTATTCGGCATCGTTATCGAGAAGCTGCTGCTCAAGCACCTGTACAAGCTTGACCACTTGTATGGCCTGCTGCTGACCTTCGGGCTGACGCTGCTGATCGAAGGGCTGTTCCGCAGCTTCTATGGCGTGTCGGGCCAACCCTATCCCACGCCCGATGCCTTGCGCGGCGCGACCAACCTGGGCTTCATGATTCTGCCGAACTACCGCGGCTGGGTCGTGGCGGCATCGGTGGTGGTGTGCCTGGCAACCTGGTTCGTGATCGAACGCACCCGCCTGGGCGCCCTGCTGCGCGCCGGCACCGAAAACCCGCGCCTGGTCGAGGCCTTTGGCGTGAACGTGCCTCGCATGATCACGCTGACCTACGGCTTTGGCGTGGCGCTGGCGGGCTTTGCCGGCGTGCTGGCCGCGCCCGTCCTGCAGATTTCCCCGCTGATGGGGTCCAACCTCATCATCGTCGTGTTCGCCGTGGTCGTGATCGGGGGCATGGGGTCCATCATGGGCGCCATCGTCACCGGTCTGGGCCTGGGCGTGATTGAAGGACTGACGAAGGTGTTCTGGCCCGAAGCCTCCAGCACCGTCGTGTTCATCATCATGGCCATCGTTCTGTTGATCCGCCCGGCCGGGCTGTTCGGAAAAGAAAAATGAATCGTCAATTCCTGGGCTATGCGGTCCTGGCCGTCGTGGTGGCCGCTCTACCCTTTCTCGGGGTGTATCCGATCTTCGCCATGAAGATCATGTGCTATGCGCTTTTCGCCTGCGCATTCAACCTGCTGCTGGGCTTTACGGGGCTGCTGTCCTTCGGGCATGCCGCGTTCCTGGGCAGCGCGGCGTATGCCGCCGGCCATGCGATGAAGGTCTGGGGCTTTCCCACCGAAATCGGCCTGTTGTTCGGCGTGGGCGTGGCGGCCCTGCTGGGGCTGGCAATGGGCGCCATCGCCATCCGGCGCAGCGGCATCTACTTTGCGATGATCACGCTGGCGCTGGCGCAGATGGTGTTCTTCTTCTTCCTGCAGGCCAAGTTCACGGGCGGCGAAGACGGCCTGCAAAGCGTGCCGCGCGGCACCTTGCTGGGGCTGGTCGACCTGTCCAAGGACATCAACCTGTATTACGTGGTGATGGCGATCTTCATCATCGGCTACTTCATCATCTGGCGCACGGTGAACTCGCCCTTCGGGCAAGTGCTGCAGGCGCTGCGTGAGAACGAGCCGCGCGCCGTTTCGCTGGGCTACGACGTCGACCGGTTCAAGCTGCTGGCCTTCGTGCTGTCGGCCGCGCTGGCCGGACTGGCGGGCGCCACCAAGACCCTGGTGTTCGTGTCGGCGACCCTGTCGGACGCCACCTGGCAGATGTCCGGCCTGGTCATCCTGATGACGCTGATCGGCGGGCTTGGCACCTTGACGGGGCCGATCCTGGGCGCCTTCATCGTGGTGCTGCTGGAGAACAAGGTGGGCGACTTCGGCCAGATGATGGCCAACCTGACCGGCGTGGAATGGTTCCTGCGCCTGGGTGAATCCGTCACGATCGTGATCGGCCTGATCTTCGTGATCTGCGTGCTGGCCTTCCGCCGCGGCATCGTAGGCGAAGTCGGCGCGTTCATCGACCGCCGGCGCGCCGCCCGCGCCTGACCCGCCAAGGCATGGCATCCGGACGGGGCCGCATCATGCGGCCCCGTTTGCTTTTGCTCGGTCCCAAGCCCCCGTACAATAAAACGCACCCCATCAAACAGGTGCTTGACCATGCGCAACCCGCATCTACTCGCCCCCGTCTGCGGCGCCCTGGCGCTGACCGCGGCCCTCCTGGCCACGCCCGCCCAAGCCGCCTCCCCCACCGCTACCTGCGAAGTCGACCGCCCTGTCCGCTTCAGCGGGCTGAACTGGGAATCCAACCTGGTGCTGGCGGGCATTGAACGCTACGTGCTGGAACACGGCTATGGCTGCAAGACCAGCGTGGAAATCGGCGAAACACTGCCCATGCTGGCGGCGCTGCAACGCGGCGACGTCGACGTGACGCCTGAAGTGTGGCCCGGACAGATCGAAGGCGCGTGGAAAAAGGCGCTGGCCAGCGGCAAAGTACTGGGCGTGGGGCATGTGTACGACGCCGGAGAAGGCTGGTACGTGCCACGCTACACCGCCGAACGCCATCCGGACCTGAAGGCCGCGTCAGACCTGGCGCGCTTCAAGAAGGTGTTCACCGACCCTGAAGATCCCGGCCGCGGCCGCATCTACGGCTGCCCCGCCGGCTGGGCTTGCGGCACCTTGAACGACAACCTGCTGCGCGCGTTGAAACTGGACAAGGACTATTCCCTGTTCGCGCCGGGCTCGGGCGCCGCGCAGAAGGCCGCCATCGTCTCGGCCTACAAGCGCAAGCGAGACATCGTTTTCTACTACTGGACGCCCACCTCGCTGGTCGGCGCGCTGGACCTGGTGAAGCTGGAACTGCCCGCCTTCGACCAAACCGCGTACACCTGCATGACCGATCCCAAATGCGCCACGCCGGTTGCCACCGAGTTCAAGCCGAACCCCGTGGTCACGGGTGTGAATGCGGCGTTCGCCAAAGAGGCGCCCAAGATCACCGACTTCCTCAGCAAGCTGGCCGTGCCCGACGACGCCATCAACGCCACGTTGGGCTGGCTCGAAAACGAAGGCAAGGAACCCGAGGATGCGGCGCGCTATTTCCTGAAGCAGTACGGGCCCGTCTGGCGGCAATGGATGCCGGCGGATGCCGCCGACCGCGTGCAGGCAGCGCTGGCACGCGAGGACTGACCGGACACCAGCGCCGCCTCATGTATCCTGGCGTTTCGGCGCCGAAGAAGTGCCTACCCGATTCAAGAAAGGAAGATGAAATGGATGCCCTGTATTGGTACGACGGCCACTGGACCACCGACAACCCCAAACTGCTCGGCCCCGCCGATCACGCGTTCTGGATGGCCAGCATGGTTTTCGACGGCGCGCGCGCGTTCCGCGGCCTGACGCCTGACCTGGACCTGCACTGCCAGCGGGTCGTGCGCTCGGCCGAAAAGATGCTGATGAAGCCTCAGCTGGATTGGGAAACGATTCAAAAGCTGTGCCTGGAAGCCGTGGCCAAGTTCCCGGCCGGCACCGAGCTCTACATCAAGCCGATGTTCTATTGCGCCGACGGCTTCCTGCTGCCCGATGCGGACAAGACCCAGTTCGTGCTGCACGTGTTCAAGGTGCCGATGCCGGGCGAGCAAGGCTTTTCGGCCTGCTTCTCCAGCTTTGCGCGTTCCTGGCCCAACATGGCGCCCACCGACGCCAAGGCGTCGTGCCTGTACCCCAACGGCCAGCGCGCCATCCGCGAGGCTGCGGAAAAGGGTTTCGACAACGCCATCATGCTGGACGGCGCGGGCAACATTGCCGAATTCGCCACCAGCAACCTGTGGATCGCCAAGAACGGCGTCGTGTCCACCCCCGTGGACAACGGCACCTTCCTGAACGGCATCACCCGCCGCCGGGTCCTGGCGCTGCTGAAGGCAGACGGCGTCGACGTGCAAGAGCGCAGCCTGACGCGCGCCGATGTTGAAGAAGCCGACGAAGTGTTTTCGTCCGGCAACTACGGCAAGGTCGTGCACGTGAACCGCGTGGAAGACCGCGCGCTGGAATACGGCCCGCTGGCGCGCCGTGCCCACAAGCTGTACATGGATTACGCCGAAAGCACCGGCAGCCGCTAAACCGGCGCCGCCGCCCTGCCGCTTCCCCCGACACTGCCCGCCTTTCCGCGGGCAGCGTCGCATTCCAGGATGCCTCACCGATGCAGACCCGACGCGACTTCCTGCGCAACAGCGCAACCCTGGCCGGCGCCGGCAGCGCACTGGCGCTGTTGCCGGCGTCCATCCGCCGCGCGCTGGCCATCCCCGCCAACCACCGCACCGGTACGATCCGCGACGTCGAGCACATCGTGATCTTCATGCAGGAGAACCGCTCGTTCGACCATTATTTCGGCGGACTGGCGGGGGTGCGCGGCTTTGGCGACCGCTTTCCCATCCCGGTGCCGGACAGTCCCGACGCCCGCTACCGCACCGTGTGGGCGCAATACAACGACAAGCCCGATGAAGGCGCGCCGCGCACCGTGCTGCCCTATCACCTGAACACGCGCGAAGCGTTCGAGACCTTGCGCGTCGCCAGCACGCCGCATACCTGGTCCAACGCGCAGGACGCCTGGGAAGCGGGCCGCATGGGCCGCTGGCCCGCTGCCAAGAGAAACCATTCGATGGCGTACTACACCGAGGCCGACATGCCTTTCCAGTACGCCATGGCGCGGGCTTTCACGGTCTGCGATGCCTATCATTGTTCGTTCACCGGCGGCACCAACACCAATCGGCTCTTCGTATGGAGCGGCACGAACGACGGCGCCGGGCGCGGCAATGGCCCCGCGCTGGGCAATGTCTATAACAAGCTCAAAGGCGGCGATCCCGCCCGCGCCTATACCTGGACCACCTATCCGGAACGTCTGGAAGCCGCAGGCGTCAGCTGGCGCATCTACCAGGACATGGCGGACAACTATTCGCTGAACCCCACCGCGGGGTTCAAGGCCTATCGCGATGCGTACCATGGCGTGCCGGGCGCGCTTGCCGCGCTGAAGGACAAGGCCTTGACCACGCGCGGCCTGGACCTGCTGCGCCAGGACGTACTGGACGGCACGTTGCCGCAAGTGTCGTGGATCTGCGCCACCAAGGCCGGCTCCGAGCATCCCAGCCCGTCCAGCCCCGCCCAAGGCGCCGACTACACGGCACGCGTGCTGGACGCGCTGACCGCCAATCCCGAGGTCTGGAGCAAGACCGTCCTGCTGTTGATGTTCGACGAAAACGACGGCTTCTTCGATCACATGCCGCCGCCCGCCCCGCCGTCGCGCGACGCCACCGGCGCACTGGCCGGCGCGTCCA
This sequence comes from Achromobacter sp. MYb9, assembly GCF_002975275.1. Taxonomy (GTDB): domain Bacteria; phylum Pseudomonadota; class Gammaproteobacteria; order Burkholderiales; family Burkholderiaceae_B; genus Achromobacter. The sequence continues at coordinate 392,337 of NZ_PCOQ01000001.1, forward strand.
CCGTGGACACCCGCGGCGAATACCACGAGCTTGTCACTGGCGTGGAAAAGGACGACACGCCGGCGCATCTACATGGCGTGTACGGGCTCGGGCCGCGCGTGCCCATGTATGTGCTGTCGCCGTGGACCAAGGGCGGCTGGGTCAATTCGCAAGTGTTCGACCACACGTCCGTGCTGCGCTTCGTCGAACAGCGCTTCGGCGTGGCCGAGCCGAACATATCGCCCTGGCGCCGCGCGGTCTGCGGCGACCTGACATCGGTCTTCGATTTTGCCAACCCGGACGAAGCCGACCTGCTGCGCGGCTTTCCGCCAACGGCCGAACGGGCGGCGCAGGCATCCGCCCTGCCCGGCACCGTGACGCCCCCCGCACCGGCGCAACCGGCGCTGGCGCGCCAGCAACCCGGCACGCGCCCCTCCCGCGCGCTCCCTTACGCGCTGCAGACGCACACCCGGGTGGACGGCGGCCGCGTCACGCTGGCGTTTGAAAACACCGGCACGGCCGGCGCGGTGCTGCATGTCTATGACCGGCTGCACCTGGACCGCGGCCCGCGCCGCTATACCGTGGAGGCCGGCAAGCGGCTGGAGGGCGAGTGGCTGACGACGGGCGACGACGGCCGCTACGACCTGTGGGTGCTGGGTCCGAACGGCTTCCATCGCCATTGCGCCGGACGGATTGCAGCCGGGGCGATGCCGCCGCTGGCGGTCACCGCGGCCTATGCAGGGCCGGGCGCGTCCTTGCGGCTGTCGGTGCACAACCCTGGACCGCAGCCGCGCACGTTCCGCATCGAGGCCAATGCCTACGACTATCCGCCGCAGACCCACGCCGCGCTGGCGCCGGGTGAAGCCGTGGAACTGTCCTGGGACATGACCCGCACGGACGGCTGGTACGACGTCACCGTGCAGGTGCCCGACGACCCCGCCTGGACGCGCCGGCTGGCCGGGCGCATCGAGACCGGCGCACCCTCCACGTCCGACCCCGCGATGGGGCAGGCGCTGATGCTGCAATGGACGCCCTTGCCATGACGCCACCCGCCCCTTACGAAGGCGGCGTGACGTTCCAGTTCGGCGATACGCCCAAGCTGGCTCTGCTTGCTACGAGCAAGACCGTTCAGGCCTGCTCCGCGCCCTTGCCCAGGCCCAGATAGCTTTCGATGACCTTCGGGTCGCCGGCCAGCTCGCGCGCCGGACCGTGCAGGATCACCTCGCCGGTTTCCAGCACATAGCCGTAGTCCGCCACTTGCAGGGCGGCTCGGGCGTTCTGCTCGACCAGCAGGATCGCCACGCCGGTTTCGCGCAACCGCGCGATGATGTGGAAGATCTCGCGCACGATGCGCGGCGCAAGCCCCAGGCTGGGCTCGTCCAGCATCAGCAGCGTGGGCTTGGCCATCAACGCGCGGCCCACCGCCAGCATCTGCCGTTCGCCGCCAGACAAGGTGCCGGCCTGTTGCGCACGGCGTTCGCGCAAGCGCGGGAACAGATCGAACACTTCATTCAACGTGTCGCGCCAGCCCGCCTCGCGCGCGCGGTAGCGGCGGAAACCGCCCAGCAACAGATTGTCTTCCACGGACATGGTGCCGAACAGTTCGCGGCGCTCGGGCACCAGCGACATGCCCGCCGCCACGCGGCGTTCCACCTGCCAGGCGGACACGTCGGTGCCCGCGTACTGCACGGTGCCGGCCGAATGGCCGGTCTGCGGCAGCGAACCCATCACGGCATTCAACATGGTGGATTTGCCGGCGCCGTTGGCGCCGATCACGGTCACGATGCTGCCGGCGGGCACGGTCAGGGTGGCGCCCACCAGCGCGCCGACCTTGCCGTAGCGAGCGGACAGGTTGCTGACTTCCAGGACGGGGGATTGGGTGGCGCTCATTGCACACCTCCGGCCGACACGGGCTTGGCCTGATCGGCCTCTGGCAGGTCGTCGTCGATGCCGCCCAGATAGGCTTCCAGCACGGCCGGGTTCTTTTGCACATCGGCCGGCACGCCTTCGGCCAGCTTGGTGCCGAAATCCATCACCACCAGGTGGTTGGTCAGGCGCATCACAAAATCCATATCGTGTTCGACAAGCAGAATGCTCATGCCTTCCGCGCGCAATTGTTCCAGCACGCGCGCCAGGTCCTGCTTTTCCTTGTAGCGCAGGCCGGCGGCGGGTTCGTCCAGCAGCAGCAGCACGGGATCGGACGCCAGGGCGCGCGCGATTTCCAGGATGCGTTGCTGGCCCAGCGCCAGGTTGCCCGCCTGCTCATACAGGTATTCGCCCAGGCCCACCCGCTTGATCTGCTGGGCGGCCTCGTGCAGCAACTGCGCCTCGCGGGCGCGGTCCGAATGCAACGCCCCCGCCAGCACGCCGACATCCGAGCGCAAGTGCGCGCCCAGCGCCACGTTTTCCAGCACGGTCATGCCGGGCAGCAATTGCACGTGCTGGAAGGTGCGTCCGACGCCCAGCTTGGCGATCTCGCGCGCCGAGCGGTTGTCGATGCGCTGGCCCATGAACGTGACCTTGCCGCGCGTCACCGGCAGCACGCCGCTGATCAGGTTGAAGGTCGTGCTCTTGCCGGCGCCGTTGGGGCCGATCAGGCCCATGATTTCGCCCGAACTGACCTTGAAGGTAATGTCATTGACCGCGACCAGACCGCCGAATTCCTTGCGGATGGCGTCCACTTCCAGCACCACCTGCCCCGCCTGCGGACGTTCACGCGTGGGCAAGGCGGGCGCGGGCGCCGGCGGCGCCAGATTGCGGCGCGAGCCGTCCGCGCCGGTGAGGCTGCCCCACCAGCCCGCCAGGATCGGCCACAGGCCGTTGCGGGCGTATTGCAGCATCAGGATCAGCAGCACGCCGAAGACGATCATTTCGAAGTTGGCGTTGGTGTCCAGCAGCTTGGGCAGCCAGTTCTGCAACTGGTCCTTCAGCACCAGGATGACGCTGGAGCCCAGCAATGCGCCCCAGACGTAACCCGCGCCGCCCACGACCGCCATGAACAGGTATTCGATACCGTAGTTCACGCCGAAGGGGCTGGGGCTGACGGCACGCTGCATGTGCGCGTAGAGCCAGCCCGAAATGCAGGCCAGCAACGCCGCCCAGACGAAGATCACGACCTTGTACGCGGCGGTGTTCACGCCCATGGACTCGGCCATGCCGGCACCGCTCTTCAGGGCACGGATGGCGCGGCCGGGCCGCGAATTCAGCAGATTGCGCGTGGCCCACAGCGCCAGCAGCACGAAGACCCAGATCAGGTAATAGATGTGGCGGCCATTGGCCAGCGACATGCCGAAGATGCTGATGGGTTCGATGCCGGCGATGCCGTCGTGCTTGCCCAGCCAGTCGATGTTGCCGAAGAGGAAATACAGCGACAGGCCCCAGGCGATGGTGCCCAGCGGCAGGTAATGGCCAGACAGGCGCAAGGTGATCGCGCCCAGCAGATACGCCACCACGGCGGTCAGCACCAGGCCCGCGGGCAGCGCCAGCCACGGCGACACGTCATATTGCGTGGTCAGGAAAGCGGTGGTGTACGCGCCCAGGCCCACGAACGCGGCCTGGCCGAACGAGGTCAGGCCACCCACCCCGGTCAGCAATACCAGGCCCAGCACGACCAGGCTGGCCAGCCCGATGTAATTGAGTTGCGTCACCCAGAATTCGGGCGTGACCGGCACCAGCGGCAGGCCCACCAGGACGACGAGGAATACGACAAGCAGAATGCGGTTCATGGCGGTTTACTCCTCTTCGTCCACGTGATGGGTGCTGAACGAACGCCAGACCAGAACCGGGATAATCAAGGTGAAGACGATCACTTCCTTGTAGGCGCTGGCCCAGAAGGACGAGAAGGATTCCAGCACGCCCACCAGCAGCGAGCCAGCGGCCGCCACGGGGTAGCTGGCCAGGCCGCCGATGATGGCGCCCACGAAGCCCTTCAGGCCGATCAGGAAACCGGTGTCGTAGTACACCGTGGTGATCGGCGCGATCAGCATGCCGGACATGGCACCGATCGCGGTGGCCAGCGTGAACGTCAGGCTGCCCGACATGGTGGTGCTGATGCCGACCAGGCGCGCGCCGCGGCGGTTGACGGCGGTGGCGCGCAGCGCGCGGCCATACAGCGTCTTGCCGAAGAACAGCCACAAGGCAATGATCAGCAACGCGCAGGTCGCAACCACGAACAGGCTTTGCGCGGACCAGGTCATGAAGCCCAGGTCGACTTGTCCGCTGACGAATGCCGGCGTGCGCCAGCCTTCCGCGCCGAAGAAGACCAGCGCCAGGCCGGTCAGCGCGAAGTGCACCGCGACCGAGACGATCAGCAGGACCAGCACGGTGGCTTCAGCCAGGGGTTGATAGACGATGCGATAGACCATCGGGCCCATCGGGATCACCAGCAACAGCGTCAGCAGCATGTTCAGCCACAACGAGTTCTCGGGTCCGGTGTAGCTCTTGGTGAGCCACAGCAGGGCCAGCGGCAGAACCACGCAGGTGACCAGCGATTTGGGCAGGCCGGCAAAACTGCGGGTGCGCACGGCGCGCAGCAGTTCAAGCGCCAGGCACACGGCGCCCAGCAGCGGCAGCAGATAAGCGGTGCCGGGCACCTTGCCGTCCACCAGCATGGCCAGGGTCAAGGCGCCAAACGCCACGAACTCGCCCTGGGGAATGAAAATGACGCGCGTAACGGCGAAAACCAGCACCAGAGCCATGCCCAGAAGGGCATAGATAGCGCCGTTGACGACACCGTCTTGCAGCAGGATCAGCGCAATTGAGGAATCCATCTAACAACCTTATTGATTCTTGGTGTCCCGGCCCCACCCGGGACACTGATACGACACACCGGCCGGAAAGGCCGGTGCGAAGCATTGCTCGGGTGCCGCAAGGCAAACGCCGGTCACTGGCATTTACCCCACGTGGCGCACCCGTGGATCGGGCAATCCTGGGAAATTACAGGCCGGGCTGATAGACCCACTTGCCGCCTTCGACCTTGACGATGACGCGCGAACGCTCGTCAAAGCCGGCGTGGTCGGTGGGCGACATGTTGAACACGCCTTGCGACGCGGCCAGGTCCTTCACGCCTTCCAGCGCGTCGCGCATGGCGGCGCGGAATTCCGGCGTGCCGGGCTTGGCGCCCGACTTCAGCGCCACGGGCAAGGCCGCCACGACCAGTTGGCCGGCGTCCCACATGTGGCCGCCGAACGTGTTGGTCGAGCCGGCGCCGTTGGCCTTCTCGTAGGTCTCGACGTAAGCCAGGGCCGACTTCTTGACCGGGTTGGAATCGGGCAGTTGAGCCGCCACCAGCAGCGGGCCGGCCGGCAGGAGCATGCCGTCGCAATCCTTGCCGCAGACGCGCAGCACGTCGTTGTTGGCGGCGCCGTGGGTTTGATAGATGGTGCCGCCGAAATTGCGGGCCTTCAGTTCCTTTTGCGGCAGGGCCGACGGCGTGCCGGCGCCGGCGATCAGGATGGCGTCGGGCTTTGCGCCGACCAGCTTCAAGACCTGCCCCGTCACGCTGGTGTCGGTGCGGCTGTATTTTTCGATGGCGACGATCTCGATGCCCTTGGCCTTCGCGGCCTTTTGCATCACGTCCAGCCAGCCGTCGCCGTAGGCGTCGGCAAAACCGATGAAGCCCAGCGTCTTGACCTTGGACTTTGCCATGGCGTCAGCCAGGGCACCGGCCATCAGCGCGTCGTTCTGCGGGGTCTTGAAGACCCAGCGGCGCTTGTCGTCCACGGGTTCGACGATCTTGGCGCTGGCGGCCACGCTGATCATGGGCACCTTGGCTTCGGCGGCCACGTCCACCATGGCCAGCGAACCCGGCGTCACGGACGTGCCGATCAGCACGTCGACCTTGTCGTCGGAGGCCAGCTTGCGCGAGTTCTTGACGGCTTGCGTCGTGTCGGTGGCGTCGTCCAGGACGATCCATTCGATCTTCTGGCCGGCCACTTCCTTGGGCAGCAGTGCCACGGTGTTGCGCTCGGGAATACCCAGCGACGCGGCGGGGCCGGTGCTGGAGACCGTCACGCCCACCTTGACCTGCGCACTCGCCAGGAGCGGCAGAGTCAGGGCTACGGCGGCAGCCGCCGCGGACAAGCCGAAGTGCTTGCGCATATTTTTGTCTCCTGTGGTGGCTCTTATGTGCCTCGATTGAGGCGAAGCGAGCCTAGTTAAAGTTATACAGAAAAAAATATTATAGGGTTAAAACAGTATCAAATGACTTCCCGCAACTACGGTAAATCCCTGATGTGCTACGGAAACCTGGTTTTAGCGAACGCATTTGTTAATGGCGAACTTGTACTAGAAAAGCTTTCGACGCGTCAGTTGGGGGATTCCCTGTGCCGGCTGCCTTACCGTCCCAGCATTGGCCACACGCGCTCCACCCGCGAGGCGACCCACGCGGCCACGACGGCCTTGACCAGATCGCCCGGCAGGAACACCGCCACCGCCATCGCCGCTTTGGGCAGGCCCATCTTGGTCACGGACGCCAGCCACGGCACGCCGAAGGCATACACCACGGCGATGCCGCCCACGACGCAGGCGGCCACATAACCCGCCAACCCCGTCCAGGTCCCCGTGGCGCGGCTTGCCAGGCGGCGCGCCAGCCAGCCCGTGACGAAAGCGCCTGCCACAAGCCCGATCAGGAACCCGCCCGTGGGACCGAAGAAAGCGCCCAGTCCGCCGCGGCCGCCGGGCAGGACAGGCAGGCCAATGGCCGCCAGCGCCAGATACAGCAAGCAGGCCAGCGCGCCACGCACGGGCCCCAGCATCGCGCCGGCCAGCATGGCGCCAAGCGTCTGCAGCGTAATGGGCACCGGAATGCCGGGCAGCGGGATCGGCGGCATCAAGCTCAGCACGACAATCAGCGCCGCGAACAGCGCGATCAGCACGGTGTTATTGGATTTCATGGTTTTCCCCTCTACGGAATCAAGGCAGTACGCGCCACCATCATGGGCTGCGTGCGTCGATGGCTTCGGCCACTTCCTGGGCGCGCTTCAAGGTCAGGACGATCAAGGGCACGATCAGCGCCACGGGATGGGCCCCCAGCCCGCGCGCGGCTTGCGCTTCGCGGATTTCTTGGAAATTGCGCCAGATCTCGGGCACGAAACGCAAGGCCAACGCCAGCGCCAGCGCGACCTTGCCTGCATCCACCAGACCGATGCGCTCGAACGGCGCCAGCGCTCGTTCGCAGACGGCAATCAGGTCGGAGGTCCGGGTGGACAGCGTCACCGCCAGCGCCAACCCCACCATCGCCCCCACGCGCAGCACTACGGCCAGCGCTTCAAGCCAACCCTGGAACCACCCGGTGAACAGCGCCACGGCCAGCAGCACCCAAAGCAGCCCGCGCGTCTGCCGCCAGACGGCGGCGGCGGTCACGCCCGTGGACCCGGTCAACGCCACGGCGGCGGCAAACGCCAGCGCCAGCCAGCGGGGGTCGCGCAGCATGAACAACCCGGCCCCGGCCGCGACCAGCGCCGCCAGCTTCAGCCAGGCCGGCAGCCGGTGCAACGGCGTCTGGCCGGCGACATATAGGGGCTCCATCATGCGCAGTGCTCCCGGTACCAGCGCAGGGCGGCGGCAGGCGTGTCGTCCGCGGCGATGCCGCCGTCACGCACGACCAACACACGGTCGAACGCTTCCAGCAATTCCAGATCGTGGCTGACGACAATGGCGTCATGGGGCAATGCGGCGATGGCGTCGCGCACCCGATTGCGGTTGCGCAGGTCCAACTGGGTAGTGGGCTCGTCGAAGACGATCAGCGCCGGCTCCATCACCAGCACCGCCGCCAGGGCCACAAGCTGGCGCTCGCCCCCCGACAGCGTATGGCTCGTGCGGTCCGCCAGATGGCCCACGCCCAGCGCACCCAATTGGGATTCGATGCGGGTTTCGCGCAGCGCCTTGTCGGGTTCCAGGCGCTTCAGCCCGAACGCCAGGTCTTCCCGCACGATGGGAAAAACGATCTGGTTTTCCGGGTTCTGGAAGACGAAGCCGACCCGCTGGCGCACGGCCTTCAGGTCTTTCCGGGTATCCAGCCCGTCGACGCGGACGCTGCCGGCGGACGGCAGCACCAGGCCGTTGACCAGCCGCGCCAGCGTGCTTTTGCCGGCGCCGTTGGGGCCGACGATGCCGACGCGGCGTTCGGCCAGGGTCACGCTCACCCCGCGCAGCACTTCCGCCTGGGGCGTGGACACTACCGCCTGGTCAAACTCGATTAACATGGGGCGGGATTATGCCCGAACCATTTCGGGCATCGGGACTCCAAGAGCTCATATGGAAAAAGTACGCAAAACCGACGCCGAATGGCGCGCACAGCTTTCCCCCGAAGAATACGTGGTCACCCGCGAAAAGGGTACCGAACGCGCATTCACCGGGCGTTACTGGAATACCACCACGCCGGGCATCTACCGCTGCGTGGGCTGTGGCACGGCCCTCTTCGCATCCGACACCAAATTCGACGCCGGCTGTGGGTGGCCCAGCTACTTCCAGGCACTCGACCCGGAACTGGTCCGCGAAGAGCGCGACACGACCCACGGCATGGTGCGCACCGAAGTGCTGTGCAACGTCTGCGATTCGCACCTGGGCCACGTCTTCCCCGACGGCCCTCCGCCCACCGGGCTGCGCTATTGCATCAATTCCCTGTCGATGACGTTTGAACCCATAGAAGACTGAATGAAGAAGTTTCTGTTCGACCTGTTCCCGCTGTTCCTGTTCTTCATTGCCTACCGGTACACGGATATCTTCATCGCCACCGGCGTCGCGATGGCGGCGGCCGTGCTGCAGATCATCTGGCTGAAAGCCACGGGCCGCCCCACCGAGGCCATGCACTGGATCAACCTGACGGTCATCCTGGTCTTCGGCGGCGCCACGATCTGGTTGCACAGCGACGTCTTCATCAAGTGGAAACCCACGGTGCTGTATTGGCTCTTCGGCGGCGCGTTGCTGTTCGCCCGCCTGCTGTTCGGCCGCAACCTGATCCGCCGCCTGATGGAAAAGCAGATCCAGTTGCCCGATACCGCCTGGGACAAGCTGAACCTGGTCTGGGCCGGGTTCTTCCTCATCGCGGGCGCCCTGAACCTGTATGTGGCGTTCTCCGGCCATTTCACCGAATCTCAATGGGTCAGTTTCAAGGCCTTCGGCCTGATGGGCCTGATGGTCGTGTTCGTGATCGGCCAATCGGTATGGTTGGGCAAACACATCCAGACCGACGAAAACGCCAGCTCCGGCACCCCGCCGAGCAAGCCCTGATCCGCCAGACGGCCCTATCATCGGCGTGCCCGCCCTTGGGCGGCGCGCCGGAACTTACACACTGCCGCCATGTCAGACAACACCGACCGCATCGCCCTGATCCGGGAGCGCCTAGCCGCCCTGGAACCCCTTACCCTGGACATTCTGGACGACTCGCATTTGCATGCCGGCCACGAAGGCAGTAAAAACGGCGCCGGCCACTATCGCGTGCACATCGTTGCGTCTTGCTTTGCAGGGCTCTCCGCCGTAGCGCGACATAGGCTGGTGTATCATCATTTGCAAGATTTGATCCCCTATCCGATTCATGCGCTTGCGCTAGATGCCCAGGCTCCCAAATAGAAAGTCAAAGGATATTCATGAAACGCATCGTCATGCTGGCTGCGGCCTGCGTCATCGCCGTGCCTGCTTTCGCGCAAAACGTGACAACCGTCAACGGTAAGGCCATTCCGCAGAAGAACCTGGATCAATTCGTCAAGCTGCTGGTCAGCCAGGGCGCGACCGATTCGCCGCAACTGCGCGAACAGGTCAAGCAGGAAATGATCAACCGCCAGATCTTCGTGCAAGCCGCCGAATCCAGCGGCATTGCCAAGCAAGCCGACGTTCAGACGGAAGTCGAACTGGCCCGCCAAGGCATCCTGGTCCGCGCCCTGATGGCCGACTACCTGGCCAAGAATCCCGTGTCGGACGCCAAGGTCACGGCGGAATACGACAAGATCAAGAAAGAACAAGCTGGCAAGATGGAATACAAGGTCCGTCACATCCTCGTCGAAGACGAGAAGACGGCCAATGACCTGCTGGCCCAGATCAAGGGCAATAAGGGCAAGTTCGACGATCTGGCCAAGAAAAACTCGAAGGACCCCGGCAGCGCCGAAAAGGGTGGCGATCTGGGTTGGGCTCCCCCGACCAACTACGTCCAGCCGTTCGCGCAAGCCGTGACCCAGCTGAAGAAGGGCCAATTGGTCGACAAGCCGGTGCAAACCCAGTTCGGCTGGCACATCATCATGGTCGACGACACCCGTCCGGTCGAATTCCCGCCGCTGGATCAAGTGCGTCCGCAACTGGAAGAAATGCTGCGCCAGCAAACCCTGGCCGACTACCAGAAGCAACTGCGCGACAAGGCCAAGATTCAGTAAGCCTGCGCCAGACACAAAACTGCCCGCCCTTGCGGGCAGTTTTTTTTTTCCGCGCGGTAGCGCGGCGCCAAGACAAGAACCGCCCTCCCTTGGGGCAGCAAGCGCCCAAAAAAAACTGCACGCCTCGGGCATGCAGTTCTTTTGTTTCCAGGGGACAGGCCGGCTTGGCCCTAAGACATGCCCAGCAGGGCCTTCAGCGCGTCTTCGTCCAGCACCGTCACACCCAGTTCCTGCGCCTTGGTCAGCTTGCTGCCGGCCTCTTCACCGGCCACCAGATACGCGGTCTTCTTCGACACCGAGCCGCTGACCTTGCCGCCAGCGGCCTGGATGTGCATCGAGGCCTCTTCGCGCGTCCAGTTGGGCAGCGTGCCCGTCAGCACAAACGTCTTGCCGGCCAGCGTCGTGCCCTGCGGCACCGCTTCGGCCACCGGGTTCACGCCCTGCGCCTTCAGTTGTTCGATCACGTCGCGGTTGTGCTGCTCGGCGAAGAAGCGGCGAATGGACGCCGCCACCACCGGGCCCACGTCGGGCACCGAAGACAGGGCGTCTTCGTCCGCGTCCATGATCGCGTCGATGCTGCCGAAATGCCGGGCGACATCACGGGCGGTCGTTTCGCCCACGTGGCGGATACCCAGCGCGAACAGTAAACGGCCCAAGCCCGGCTCGCGCGCCTTTTCGATGGCGGCCACCAGGTTGTCGGCGGACTTCTGGCCCATGCGGTCCAGCCCCACCAGTTCCAGCGGCCGCAGGCTATACAGGTCAGCCAGCGTCTTGACGCGACCGCTGTCGACCAACTGGTCCACGAGCTTTTCGCCCAAGCCTTCGATATCCAGCGCCTTGCGGCTGGCTGCATGCCACAGGGTCTGCTTGCGCTGCGCCCCACAGAACAGGCCGCCGGTGCAGCGCGCGATGGTTTCGTCTTCCAGCCTTTCGATGGCCGACCCGCAGACGGGGCAAGCCGTCGGCATGACGAATTCCCGGGCATCATCCGGCCGTTTTTCAAGCACGGGCCCCAGCACCTCGGGAATCACGTCGCCGGCGCGGCGCACAATGACCGTGTCGCCGATTCGCACGTCCTTGCGGCGGATCTCGTCTTCGTTGTGCAGCGTGGCGTTGGTGACGGTGACGCCGCCCACGAACACGGGCTTCAGGCGCGCCACCGGGGTGATCGCACCGGTGCGGCCGACCTGCACCTCGATATCCAGCAACGTCGTCGTGGCCTCTTCGGCGGCGAACTTGTGCGCCAGCGCGAAACGCGGCGCGCGCGCCACAAAGCCCAGCACCTTCTGGGCCGGCAGCGAATCCACCTTGTAGACCACGCCGTCGATGTCGTAGGGCAGGGTCGCGCGCATCGCGCCCACCTTGGCATAAAAGGCCATCAGCCCTTCGGCGCCCGTGGCCCGATGGTTGTGCATCAGGTTGACCGGCAGGCCCAGCTCGTGCAGCCATGCCAGCATCGCGCCGTGCGATTTTTCGGGCAGCAGCGACGCTTGGCCGGCACCGGCCGACGCCTCGTCGAACAGGCCGCTCTGCGCGCCGGGCAGGCCTTGGACCTCGCCCCAGCCGTAGGCGAAAAAGCGCAACGGCCGCTTGGCCGTGATGCGCGGGTCCAGCTGGCGCAGGCTGCCGGCGGCCGCGTTGCGCGGGTTGACGAACACTTTTTCGTCGCGCTTGGCCTGGGCCACGTTCAGTTTTTCGAAGTCGGCGCGGTTCATCAGGACTTCGCCGCGCACTTCCAGCACCTTGGGCGCGCCATCCTTCAATTGCAGCGGAATCGCCTTGATCGTGCGAATGTTGGACGTGACGTCCTCGCCCGTCTGGCCATCGCCGCGCGTGGCGGCCTGCACCAGGCGGCCGTCTTCGTAGCGCAGGCTGATCGCCAGGCCATCCAGCTTCAGCTCACAGAAATAATCGGCCTGTTGCGCCTGGCCCAACAGGCCCGCGCCGCGCAACGTATCCGTCACGCGGCGATCAAAGGCCGTGACCTCTTCTTCGTCGAATGCATTGTTCAGCGACAGCATGGGCACGGCGTGGCGCACCGCGCCGAACGCCGAAACCGGTGCGGCGCCCACGCGCTGCGTAGGCGACTCCGGCGTGACAAGTTCGGGGTGCTCGGCCTCCAGGGCTTCAAGCTGGCGCATCAAGCCGTCGTACTCGGCGTCCGAAACGGTGGGTTCGTCGTAGACGTAATAACGGACGTTGTGCTGTTCAAGCTCTGCGCGCAAGCGCGCCGCGGCCTTGGCCGCGTCTTCCCCACCGGACGCGCTGCTCATTAAGCGAACACCCGTTGAGCGCGCTCGCTTCCGGCGGGCAGGCCCGCTTGTTCGAGCTGTTCGAACAGCACTTGCAGCCGTTCGTCGATGACCGTCTCCGACCCCTCGGCAAGCGGTTTGCCTTGGTCGTCGACCAGTTCGGCACGCAAGCGCGCCGCCAGGTCGCGGCCCACATCGACCATGCGGCCAAAGGCGCGGCTGTCCGCCGGCGCGCAAGGCACGTCCAGCAGCAAGTACAGGCGTTCGATGCCGCCCATTCCGGCGTCAAAGGCGGCGCCGTCGGCACGCGACAGCGTGAACCGGGTCGCGCCATTCTCGGCCGGCCAGGCAAGGCGATTGCCTTCGGCCACGAAACCCGTATCACGGGCGACGGACAGGACTTCGGCGGCCGGTTGGGCGGTGCCCAGCATCAGGGTCAGGCCGACCTGGGTATCCAGCGCGGCGCAGGTATCGTCCAGACGGGCGCCCTGCTCCAGCACGGCTTGCTGGTCGGGGCCTTCGATCGTGGCGTCGAAGCGTTCAGCCATGTCTTGCGCACGGGCCCAGGCTTGCGACCATTCGATGGCGGTCAGCGGACCGCTGCGGTTGGCCAGCAGCACGGCCAGTTGCATCGACGCATAGGTTTCGCCGGCATGGACGCGGGCACGATGACGGCGCTGGTCGGTTTCGGCGAACACGCGCATCGGCTTGCGGCCAACATGGCGCAGGCTTTGCATATACGGCAGCAGGTCGGCGCCGCGAACCGGTTCCGCGAAGTTGATCTCGATGACCACTTCGCAGGCGGGATCGGGTTCTTCGGTGTCGTCGGCATCGCTGCCCGGGTCCACCGGTGCCGGCTGGCCTTCCTTGCGCGGTGCGTCGCCACCCATGCCGGGCTCGCGGCGGGAAACCGCCCCGGAGGCCGTGGTCGCCGCGCCGGCCGCGGCCGCAGCCGCGCCGCCCAGCAGGGGATCCTGCTCGGAGGTGGGGAAATGGCTCTGCATCTTGCGCCGGACGCGCCGGTCCTGCCACCAGTTGAACCCCAGCACCAGCAGTATCAGCAAGACGCCCAGGGCAATCAGCCCGATCTGCAAATCACTCATGTGTAAATCCCGCGCCAACAGGGCGGCGCCTTTCTAAATATTGGGTTTATGCCGCTTCGGAGGCCATCATCTGCACGGCCGAATCTATATCTACCGCAACGATACGCGAAACCCCTTGCTCTTGCATGGTTACCCCGATCAGTTGCTTGGCCATCTGCATGGCGATCTTGTTGTGCGAGATGAACAGGAACTGCGTTTGCTCGCTCATGCTGGCGACAAGATTCGCATAACGTTCCGTGTTCGCATCGTCCAGCGGCGCGTCCACCTCGTCCAGCAGGCAGAACGGCGCCGGGTTCAGCTTGAACAGGGCGAACACCAGCGCGGTCGCGGTCAGGGCCTTTTCGCCGCCCGACAGCAGGTGAATCGTGCTGTTGCGCTTGCCCGGAGGCTGCGCCATCACCTGCACGCCGGCGTCCAGGATTTCCTCGCCAGTCATGCTGAGCTTGGCCTCGCCCCCGCCGAACAGCTTGGGGAAGAGCTCGCCAAAGTGGCCGTTCACGACGTTGAACGTCTCTTGCAGCAGTTCGCGGGTCTCGCGGTCGATCTTGCGGATGGCGTCTTCCAGGGTCTCGATGGCGGTCATCAAGTCCTGGTGTTGCGAATCCAGGAAGCCTTTGCGTTCGCGCGACGTGTTCAATTCATCCAGCGCCGCCAGGTTGACCGAGCCCAAGGACTCGATCTGGCGCGAAATGCGCCCCACTTCCTGCTGCAGCCAGCTGGCGCGGCGCCATTCGTCGGGCGCGTTGGCCAAGTCCTGGGCCAGCGCTTCGCGGTCGACTTCGCGGGCGTTCAACTGCTCGGTGAACTGTTCCTCGGCCAGGCGGGCCGCCTGTTCCTGCAACTGCAATTCCATGATGCGCGCCCGACGCGGTTCCAGCGTTTGCTCTTGCTGCTGCCGGTCTTCGTCGGCGCCGCGCAACAACGCCGACAGGTTTTCCATTTCCTGGCGGGCGCGGGACAGCGCTTCCTCGCGTTCGGCACGCGCTTCCAGGGCATCCTGCAAGCCGGCCTGGGACGCGGACGCATCCAGCTCGGCCAGATCGCCCATCAGTTGTTCAAGTTCAACCGCGCCGCGCTGGCTCTGGTCGGCCGCCAACTGCTGGTTGCGTTGCAGGTCGGTGATGCGGACCTGGATGCCGCGCTCGGCGAACTCGGCTTCCTGGGCCGCGCGTTCCAGTTCACGCAGGCGCGTGCGGGCCGCCTCAGCTTGGGCGGCCAGCGTTTCGCCGTCGATCTCGGCGTCGGCGAAACGGGATTGGTGTTCAGCCAGCTCTTCGTCCAGGGTTTCGAAGCGGGCTTCGGCCTCTTCGCGCGTGGCAAGCAGGTCTTCTTCCTGCACCTTGATTTCTTCAAGGTCCTGCCGCAAGCGCGACGCGCGTTCGCCGGATTGCTCGGCCTGTTGCTGCAGCCGCGAGTGTTCCAGCTGGATGTCGTGCACCCGGCGCGTGACTTCCGCCACGCGGGTGCGCGCCGGCGCGATGGCCTGGGACACCTGCTGCCAGGCCGCTTCGGCACGGGCGACCGCGGCGCGCGCCTGGTCGGCGATCAGTTGCTGGGCTTTGATTTCGCGCTGCAGGTTTTCGATTTCCTGCTGGCGGGCCAGGAGGCCGGCCTGCTCGGAGTCTGGCGCGTAGAAGCGCACGCTGTGCGCGTCGACCAGATGGCCGGCCTTGACCACGCAGGCGCCGCCGGCGGGCAAGGATGCCCGCATGGCCAGGGCCTGGGTTACGTCGGTCGCGGTGTAGACACCGGCCAGCCACTCGTTCAGAAGCGTGCGCAGGTCGGGGTCGGTAATGCGCAACAGGCTGGCCAGCGGTGTCAGGCCGGCGGGTGCCGCCGGCGCGGGCGCGGCGACGGGCAACTGGTAGAACGCCAGGCGAGCCGGTGGCGCATCTTCGGCAAAGGCGCGGGCCCAGTCCAGGTTGCGCACTTCCATCGACGCCATGCGTTCGCGCAGCGCCGCTTCAAGGGCGGTTTCCCAGCCTGGCTCGACATGCAGCTTCTGCCACAGGCGCGACAGGCCGGCGAGCTCGTGCTTGGCCAGCCAGGGCTCCAGCGCCCCCTGCTTTTGCACGTCTTCCTGCAATTTCACCAGCGCCGACAGGCGGGCTTCCAGGCGCGCCAGATTCTGCGCGTCGGTCTGGGCGGCGGCCTGGGCGCGACTGCGCTCGGCGTCCGCTTCCGGCACCCGGCCTTCCAGCGTGGCCAGTTCTTCCTGGGCTTCTTGCAGCTGGTCTTCGCCCGCAAGGCGGTCGCCGGCCAGTTGTTCCAGACGCACCGGGTCCGGGGCGTGCAGTTCGCGCAGTTCCTGTTGCAGACGCTCGCGCCGCTGCTCCAGGACCTGCATCTGGCGGTCGGCGTCGCGCTGGGTCTGAGCGACCAGCGCCAGGTTCTGCTCGACGCGGGCCAGCGCGGCTCGCATTTCGTCGCGGCCGGATGCGGCCTCGCGCACGCGCTGCTCGACCGAAGGCAGGCCGGCCTGGGCATCTTCCGCCGTGGCGCGCGCCTCTTCGGTGCGGGCGGCGGCGGTGGCCAGGTCGTCTTCGGCCTGGGCGATCTGTTCCGTGCAATGCTCGCGCTGGCTGGTCCATTCCGCGATCTGCTGCTGCAGTTGGTCGCGGCGCGACTGCAGGCGATTGCGGGAATCGACCACGTGGCGGATCTCGGCCTCCAGGCGGCTGACCTGGGCGTTGGCCTCGTACAGCGCGCCCTGGGCGGTGTGTACCGCGTCACTTGCGGCGTAATGGGCCTGGCGCCGGGATTCCAGCGCGGCTTCGCCCGCCCGCAGGCCGGCGATGGCGGCTTCCAGCTCGTTCTGAGCCTGCGCCATTTCCTGGACTTTCTTGGCGCGCTCCTCGCGCGCCCCGGTTTCCTTCAGGAACCACAACGCATGCTGCTTCTTTTCGCCGTCGGCCTGGAGTTCGCGGTAGCGCGTGGCCACTTCGGCCTGCGCTTCCAGTTTTTCCAGCTGGCTGTTCAGTTCACGCAGGATGTCTTCGACGCGGGTCAGGTTCTCGCGCGTGTCGGACAGGCGGTTTTCGGTCTCGCGGCGGCGTTCCTTGTAGCGCGACACGCCGGCCGCTTCTTCCAGGAAGACCCGCAGTTCTTCAGGGCGCGCCTCGATCAGGCGGTTGATCATGCCCTGGCCGATGATGGCGTAGCCCCGCGCGCCCAGGCCGGTGCCCAGGAAGATGTCGTGGATGTCGCGGCGGCGGACCTGCTGGTTATTGACGAAATAGCTGCTGGTGCCGTCCCGGGTCAGAACGCGGCGCACGGCGATTTCGGCGTAGGTACTCCATTGGCCGGCGGCGCGCCCTTCGCTGTTGTCGAACACCATTTCCACCGACGCCCGGGCGGCCGGCTTGCGGTGGCCGGAGCCGTTGAAAATGACGTCCTGCATGGACTCGCCGCGCAGCTCGGAGGCCTTGGCCTCGCCAAGCACCCAGCGTACTGCGTCAATGATGTTCGATTTTCCGCAGCCGTTGGGACCCACCACGCCGACCAGTTGGCTGGGCACGGGGATCACGGTGGGATCAACGAAGGACTTGAAGCCGGCGAGTTTTAGCTGAGTAAGACGCACAGTACGATGACGACGGGGTGGGTTGAACGAAAGGCGTTAACGGACCTGCCGCACAGATTGCAAACCGGCCCGTCAAGGGCCGGCTCACATATGGGTCGTATGATACCGCAGGCAGTCTGTCCCTAAACGTTAGCAACGGTCAACCCACGGGCAAACGCTCAATAGCGCGCACCCACGCTCCGGCTATACTCCCTGACACTTTTTGGCACGACACATAATTTTCACGCGGACCGGCCGGGCTCAGGCCAAAGAACGGGGACATTCTTGAAACGTGGTTTCTATCTGGTCATGGCCGCGCAGGCCTTCTCGTCATTGGCGGACAATGCGCTGTTCATCGCAGCCATCGCCTTGATACAGGAGCTGCATGGCCCCGACTGGCTGGCGCCCATGATGAAATGGTCTTTCGCGCTGGCCTACGTGGTGCTGGCCGCCTTTGTTGGCGCCCTGGCGGACTCCTTCCCCAAGGGGCGGGTGATGTTTTCCACCAACGCCTTGAAAGTGGCCGGCTGTCTGCTGATGTTCTCGTACGCCAGCATCGGCGTCGCCCCTGAATATCAGACGTATCTGGTGTGTGCCGCCTACGCCGTCGTGGGCATCGGCGCCGCTGCGTATTCGCCCGCCAAATACGGCATCGTCACCGAAATGCTGCCGCCCCACATGCTGGTCAAGGGCAACAGCTGGATCGAAGGCCTGACGGTCTTCTCCATCATTCTTGGCACGGTGCTGGGCGGTCTGTTGATTTCTTCCTCGGTCTCCACCGCGCTGCTCAGCCACTCGTTCATCGGCAGCCTGGTGCACACGCCGGCCGAAGCCGCCATCCTCGTGATCGCCTTCGTCTACCTGCTGGCGGCGCTGTGCAACCTGATGATTCCGCACACCCACGTGCGCTATCCGCCGCAGCAAAAGAACCCGGTACGGCTGATCCGCACGTTCTGGGGCTATGTCCGCGTGCTTTGGCGCGACAAGCTGGGTCAGATCTCGCTGGCCGTCACCACGCTGTTCTGGGGCGCCGGCGCAACCCTTCAGCTGATCGTCATCGAATGGGGCCGCAGCCACCTGGGCTATCAGCTGGACAAGGCTTCGATGCTGATGGGCGTGGCCGCGCTGGGCACGGTGGTGGGTTCGATCCTGGCGGGACGCATCCCGCTGCGCCGCGCGCTGGCCGTGCTGCCCGTGGGCGCCGCCATGGGGCTGGTCGTGCTGCTGATGCCGCTGGTCTACTCGCCCTGGAGCGTCTACCTGCTGCTGCTGATCACGGGCGGCCTGGCCGGGTTCTTCGTGGTGCCCATGAACGCCCTGCTGCAACACCGCGGCCACGTGCTGCTGTCGGCCGGCCATTCCATCGCCGTGCAGAACTTCAACGAACAGCTCAACATCCTGCTGATGGTGGCGATGTACACCCTGCTGCTGTGGCTGCAACTGCCGATCAACATCATCATCATCATTTTTGGCACGGTCGTCGCCGTGCTGATGGTCGTGTTCATGCGCTGGAGCAAGCGCAACATGCTGGCCAATCCCGATCTGCACGACCAGATCGGCCAGGAAGGCCATGGCCGCGCACTGGACTCCACGCACTAGGAAATCACCGCCAAGCGATTGATATTCCAAAGAAAAACCGGGCCTTGGCCCGGTTTTTCTTTTGCGACCGGCGGCCGCCGTCAGACCATGCGGGACGCCAGCTTCAGGTCCTGCCAGGCCCGCGCCTTCTCGGACGGGCTGCGCAGCAGGTACGCCGGGTGGTAGCTGACGATGACCGGAATCTCGGCGCCTTCGTCCGTCTTCAACGAATGAACACGGCCCCGCAGGCTGCCGATCGTGGCGTCCGTGCCCAGCAGCGTCTGCGCCGCGAAGCGGCCCAGCACCAGGATGCGCTCGGGTTTGAGCAAGGCAATCTGCCGCATCAGGTACGGGCTGCAGGCCGCGATTTCCTCGGGTTTGGGGTTGCGGTTGCCCGGTGGACGGCACTTGATCACGTTCGTGATGAACACGTCGGTTTCCCGGCTCATGCCCACGGCGGCCAACATCGCGTCCAGCAGCTGGCCGGACCGGCCCACGAAGGGATGGCCCTGCCGGTCTTCTTGCTCGCCCGGGGCTTCGCCCACGACCAGCCAGCGGGTCGGGGTGGCGCCTTGACCGAACACGGCGTGGCGCCGCCCGTCGCACAAGCCGCAGGCGGTGCAGGCCACGACCTGTTCACGCAATTCGTCCAGATTGGCGTTCTTGACGGCCTCGGCCACCGGGATGCGCGGCGCCTCGACGACGTCGTCCTCGGCCGCCTTGGGCTCCGGGCGCGGAGGCGGGCCCGTGCGATTCAGGATGGACGCCGGAATGCCCGGACGGCCATTCGCGCGCTTGGACGCGACGGTCTCGACCACAGGCGCGGCGCCAGCAATGGCAGCCGGCGCGGCAGGCGCGGGCGCAGGCGCCACGGGCAGCGGCGCGGTGTCTTGCACAACGACGGCTGGCGTTGCGTCGGGAACGGAAACCGGTTCGGAAACAGGCGCTTGCGGCACCACGACGGGACGCACGGCGGCGGGCGCCGGACGCATCCACAGGCGTTCCATGCCGATTTCCCGCAGCCAGATCCTTTGCAGCGGATTGATGCGGGGAACGGCCGGCTTGGCGGCAGCGGTCGGCAGGCTCATGCCGCTTCCTCCGCCGCAGCCGCAAACCGCTTCTGCATGACCAGCGCGTCTTCACGGGCCCCCTTGGCGGCCGGGTAATACCCGCGCCGCACGCCGATCTGCAAATAGCCGTGATGTTGATAGAAGCTGACGGCGGACGCGTTGGACGGGCGCACTTCCAGCAGCACGCCTTCCAGTCCGCGCTGGCGCGCCTGCTGTTCGCACCAGTCAAGCAGGACGCCGCCCAGGCCCTGGCGATGCAGGGGCTTGGCCACGGCGATCACCAGCAGGTGAGCCACGTCGGGGGCGAACATCAGGATGCAGAAGCCCGCCACCTTGCCCTCGCGGCGGAGCACCCAGGCGCCGTATCCGGCAGCCAGCGCATCCGCGAAATTGCCGCGGGTCCAGGGAAACGCCTGCACATGGGCTTCCAGCGCCACGACGTCGTCCAGGTCGGCTTCGGTGAGCGGCTGCGGGATCAGGGGCGCTTGCGACGCCAGTGACGGCTGCGCCTTGGGGTTGCCACCTTCGCCACGCATGCGTTCGGCGGTGGTGAAGGCCACTTTGTCGCGCACGTACAGCGGTGCGGCCTGTTCGGGCGGCAGGGCCTCGCCACGCAGCCATCCCTGGCGCGCCAGCCGCGCTACGCTGGCGGCTTCAGGCCGTTGCGCGTCGGCGGCGCGGCGCCAGGCCGCGGGATGCGTCATGTCAGCCGCATAGGCGTCCCAGGCGTCGCCCGCCAGCACCAGATTCAGGCTCAGCCCCGCCTGGGCCGACCACGCTGGCAGATGGTGCTCGGTCCAGGGCACGACTTCGGCCGCCGCGATCAGCAGCGGCGGCTGCACGGTTTCCCAGCCGCCCTCGCCTTCCGGCGCGGCCGCCGGGCGGTAGACCGCCAGATAGACTTCATTCATGCGGGCGTCCAGGGCCACGACGATGGCATCGGACGGGGTTGCGTCCGCGACCTGGGCGGCAACCGCCTGGTGCGACACGACCGGCAGCACGGGTATGCCCAGGCCCAGCCCCATGCCCTGGGCCACGCCACAGGCCACGCGCAGCCCCGTAAAGCCCCCCGGCCCCTGGCCGAAGGCCACGGCGTGGAGCGACGAAGGCGCCAGGCCCGAGGCCGCCAGAAGCTCGTTGGCCATCGGCAAAAGCCGTTCGGCGTGCTCCTGGGAGCCCTCGTGTTCCCGGGTACTGACCTCCAGGCGGCCATCGACCGCCCGCAACAGGGCCACCCCACAACGGGACGAAGACGTTTCCAAAGCCAGCAGGTTTAGTTCCATAGATGCAGATTGTACGAAATACGGCGGCTTTGCCCCCGGTTGTAAGGGGGATTTCAACCATGGTTCGCAATGTGTAATATCTTGTGAACGCCCACTAGCCGCTGGTTCTCGTCACTGTTACATTTCCGGCCATGAATACGCAAAACACCACCCCCACCCGAAAAATCCTCGTCGTCGACGATGATCCGCGCTTGCGCGATTTGCTGCGCCGGTATTTGTCCGAGCAGGGATTCAACGTTTTCGTTGCCGAAGACGCCAAAGAGATGGGCAAACTCTGGCAACGCGAGCATTTCGACCTGCTCGTGCTGGATCTGATGCTGCCCGGCGAAGATGGCCTGTCCATCTGTCGTCGGCTGCGCGGTGGCCACGACAACACGCCCATCATCATGCTCACGGCCAAGGCGGAAGAAATCGACCGCATCGTGGGCCTTGAAATGGGCGCGGACGACTACCTGTCCAAACCGTTCAACCCCCGGGAACTGCTGGCACGGATCAACGCGATCCTGCGCCGCCGCGGCACCGAGGAACATCCCGGCGCCCCCAGCCAGGAAAACGAATCCATCGCCTTCGGCCCCTACGTGCTCAACCTGTCCACCCGTACGCTCACGCGCAACGGCGAACAGGTGCCGATCACCACGGGTGAATTCTCGGTGCTCAAGGTGTTTGCGCGCCATCCGAAGATCCCCCTGTCCCGCGACAAGCTCATGGAGCTGGCGCGCGGCCGCGAATACGAAGCTTTCGATCGCAGCCTCGACGTCCAGATCTCGCGCCTGCGCAAACTGATCGAACCTAATCCGTCCAAGCCCGTGTTCATCCAGACCGTTTGGGGTCTCGGATACGTGTTTGTGCCGGACGGTGGTAGCTGATCGGCTCGCCCGCCCCGGGCAGGAGCGCAGCCTCGTGCCCCGCTTGCGCAGAACCTTCAGGAACCTGACTTCACGTTTGCGGCTCGGCTTGTTCGGCCGCACGTTCCTGCTGCTTGCCGCGCTGATGTTGGTCAGCCTGGGCGCGTGGCTACAAGTCTTCTTCAGCATGGAGCTGGGACCGCGCGCCAATCAAATGGCGCAGCGGGTGATCACGGCCGTCAATATCACACGCACGGCGCTGATCTACTCGCACAACGGCGAACGCAGCAAGCTCCTGCTGGACCTGGCCACCAACGAAGGCATCCAGGTCTATCCGCGCGAAGTCACTGACTTTGCCGAAGCCCTCCCCGACGACGACTATTGGCAACGCGTTGCCCAGCATATCCGCACGCGCTTCGGTCCGGAAACGCAGATCGCCTGGGGCGTGAACCAGGTGCCTGGCTTCTGGGTCAGCTTCCAGATAGAGAAAGACCTGTACTGGCTGGTGTTCGAGCGAGAGCAGATCGGGTTGACGGGCGGGATCGAATGGTTGGGCTGGGGCGCCACGGCGTTGCTGCTTTCCCTTGTCGGGGCGGCGGTCTCGGTGGGCTTCGTGAACCGGCCGTTGTCGCGGCTGGCCCGGGCGGCCCAGGTGCTGTCGCGCGGCGAGACACCCGCAGCCCTGCCCGAGCAGGGTCCGCTGGAAATCCGCGACCTGAACGCCTCGTTCAATCGGATGGCCAAAGACTTGCGACAGGCCGAGGCAGACCGGGAACTGATGCTGGCGGGGATTTCGCACGACCTGCGCACGCCGCTTGCCCGCATGCGGCTTGAGATCGAACTGAGCGGCGTGTCGGAAGACGCCCGCCAGGCCATCGACGAAGACCTGGGCCAGATCGACCACAGCATCGGCCAGTTGATGGAATACGCACGTCCGGCCGGCACGCTGCCGCAACTGGCGACGGACATCTCGGCGGTCCTGGCCGAACTCTACGAACGCGAACGCAGCCACACGGCGTCGCTGGGTGGAGACCTCGACGCCTCGCTGGAACCGGGGCTGCGCGCCCGGATCACGGCGCTGGACTTGAAGCGCGTGGTCAGCAACCTGATCGAAAACGCGCGGCGCTATGGCCGGTCCAGCGACGGCATGGCGCACCTTGTCATGACGCTGCAAGCCGAAGGCGGCATGATCGTGATCGAAGTCTGCGACCGCGGGCCCGGCATCGCTCCTGAAGATGTCGACCGGCTGCTGCGGCCTTTCTCGCGGGGCGAGGCGGCGCGTACCGGTGTCAGCGGCGCGGGCCTGGGTCTGGCCATCGTCGAACGCCTGCTCAAGCACGTGGGCGGCACGCTGCGAATGCTCCCCCGAGAGGGCGGCGGGCTGACCGCGCGGATAGAGTTGCCCAAAGCCAAGTTTAGGAATTATCAATTAGACAACGATAATCCATAGCGTAGAATTTATGCTTTAAGGCACAGCCTTATTTCCACCAACAACTACTGGGAGTACACATGAAAACTGTTGGCGACAAACTCGAGCCCTTCAAGGTCACCGGCGTCAAACCCGGCTTCAACCAGCACGAAGAAAATGGCGTGTCGGCGTTTGAAGACATC
The DNA here is from genome assembly GCF_002975275.1 of Achromobacter sp. MYb9. GTDB lineage: Bacteria > Pseudomonadota > Gammaproteobacteria > Burkholderiales > Burkholderiaceae_B > Achromobacter. Next base: position 415,981 of record NZ_PCOQ01000001.1, read on the forward strand.
ACCGAAAGCTCGTTCCCCGGCAAGTGGAAGGTGATCTACTTCTACCCGAAAGACTTCACGTTTGTGTGCCCGACCGAAATCGTCGGCTTCAACAAGCTGGCCAAGGATTTCGAAGACCGCGACGCCGTCCTGCTGGGCGGCTCGACCGATAACGAATTCGTCAAGCTGGCATGGCGCCGTGAGCACCCGGACCTGAACAAGCTGGGCCACTACCAATTCGGCGACACCACCGGTGCCCTGATCGACCAGCTGGGCGTCCGTGAAAAGGGTGCTGGCGTTGCCCTGCGCGCCACGTTCATCGTTGATCCGGACAACACGATCCAGCACGTTTCGGTGAACAACCTGAACGTCGGCCGTAACCCGGAAGAAGTTCTGCGTCTGCTTGACGGTCTGCAAACCGACGAGCTGTGCCCGTGCAACCGTACGGTTGGCGGCGCCACGCTGTAATTTCCAGCCCGGCAACGGGCCTGCTTGCAGGCCCCGAGCTGGGCTTTAATTGCGCTAGATTATAGGTAAAAACTATGGAATTTCTTACCACCATTAAGGAACAGCTGCCGGATTGGGCCAAGGACATCCGCCTGAATCTGGACGCCGTGATTGCCCGTTCGACGCTCGCCCCTGAAGATGCCGTGGGCGCCGCCCTGTCCGCCGCCTACGCCGCGCGCAGCCCGGTGCTGGTGGAAGCCTTCAAGAGCGGCTTGTCGGAAGGCGACGCCAATGCCGCGCTGACCGCTTCGGCGCTCATGGGCATGAACAACACCTGGTATCCCTACGTGGAAATGACCGGCGATGCGCAGTTGAAGAGCCTGCCGGCGCAGCTGCGCATGAATGCCTACGCCACCCACGGCGGCGTGGAAAAGAAGCGCTTCGAACTGTTCGCGCTGGTGGCCTCGATCATCGGCAAGTGCCACTTCTGTGTGGCCTCGCACTATGAAAACCTGAAGAACGACGGCCTGTCGACCGAACAGCTGCGCGACGCGGGCCGTATCGCATCGGTGGTGAACGCCGCCGCCCTGGCACTGGCCGCCCAAGGAAAATAGCCCCCACGCCGCACACGCTGCGCGTGCTTGCTGCCCCCCGAGGGGGCGCTTTTTGCCTTGGGGCGGCCCGGCGGCAAAAATGGCCCCCACGCCGCACACGCTGCGCGTGCTTGCTGCTCTGCTCCTTGATGGGCACAAAAAAACCGCCTGTTCGCACAGGCGGTTTTTTCATGCGGCTGGCGATGGCTACTTCTTCGCCATGTCCGAGGTGGTCGGCAGGCCGTTGGCGGCCCATGCTTCGACGCCGCCGCGGTACCAGTAGGCCGGCCAGCCCAACGTCCCGGCGCGCAGGGCCGCGTTATAGGACGAACGGTCGTTCATGCTGCCGCCCAGGAACACGACCGGCACATCCCGCTTGCCGCCGCTTTTCTTCAGCAACCAGGCGTCCAGCGAGGCTTGCAGCTGATCAGTGACGCTGCCGTCCGAACCGGCGTCGGCCAGCGGGAAAGCGATCGGCACCGTGTCGCGCAGGCCGCTGGTATCGACGATCAGGATGTTCTTGTCGTTCTTGACCATCGACACCAGATCCGCAGTGGTAATCACCTGGGCCCGGTAGATCTGGTTGGGCGTCGGCCCCTTGTAGGGCGCGGCGAACAGCATGGTCGTGGGCGGCACGCCCATGTCTTTCAGTTCGTCGATGGCGCTGGGGGGCATGCCTTGGCCGGGCGCCGATTGCGGCTGCTGGCGTGGCGCAGTGGCCGGGCCGCCGCCCTTGTTGGCCACGACTTCGCCATTGACGGTACCCATTTCGATATCGGAAATCATCACCGCGATGCTCTCGATGAGCTCATAGCACATCGTGATCGAGCCTTCACGCGGGCTGTACCAGGCGTTGAGCTTGCCGCAGTCCTTGAACACCACGTTTACCGGACGCGGCAGCACATAGGTCTGCCCGAGCAACTTGATGTTGTTCGTGATCGCTTCGGAAAGGTTGTTGGCGAACAGATTGCCGATCTTGCGCGAAGACGGTTCGAAGACCACCTTCACCGGCGCGCCGGGCGCATTGGCAGGCTGCAGGCCGTCCGGCGTCCAGGTGCCGACGCGGGTATAAGGCGCCAGGATCTTGCGCCAGGCGCGGTTCTGCTTGTTGAATTCGTCCGAGCAACGCGCCTTGGTCCGGTCTTCAAGCCCGACGTGCTTGGCCACCGGCTCGAAGACGCTGGGATTACCGCCATACATGATGCAAAGCATGTTGCGGAAGCGCTTGAGGTCGCCCGTATGTTCGTCTTGCCAGGCCGAAGAGGCCGACGCGCCGTTGCTTTCAGCCACTTTGCCGCTGTAGTACCACTGCAGCGCGGCATAGGTGGCCGCATCGCGGGCCATGGTGTTCACGTCCTTGTCGTTCGACGGGTACATCGTCGGTTCGACAATCTGCAACGCCGCATAGATGTCGACCGCGTCTTCTTCCGCGCCGGTCGACGGCAATTCCAATTCGCCGATCAGCGCGTGGCCGAACTCGTGCATGAAAATGCTGCGCATGATCCCGATGTACACCGAAACGATGCGCAGGGTGTCGCCACCGAAGCGCGGATAGGGGCCCGCGCCCGGCAATCCCGAGCTGCCGTTGCCGGCGGCCGGGGTCTGGGCGGGTGCTGGCGTTCTTTGCGGATTACCGCCTTGCGGGGCGGTTTGCGGCGCCCCCGCGCCGCCGCCGCCGGGGCGCGGGGGCAGTCCGCCGGCGGGCGCCGCCGCGCCGGACGGCTTCGAACCCACATTCGACTCGATGGTGAAATCCGCGATGCCGAAGGTGCCCACGTCATACGCCATGATGCCGATTTCGGAACCCACCGCGGGTGAATCGGTGACGTCGCCGATAATCTGGCCGTTCACGACGAACCGGGCAGCGCCCGGAAGCTCGACCACTTTCATGCGGTCGGACCCATCCAGTTTCGCCAGGTTGGGCACCGACGCGATATCGCGTCGCTTCTGGCCTTCCAGGCAGAACAGCAACGTATTCTTGTCGGCCGTGATCTCAAGCAGGCACAAGCTCTTGGCGGCGCGGTTATTCAGCACGACGCCGATGGAGGCTTTCGGATTCTGCGAATTGACGACCACATTGACGTCGGTCACGCGGCCCGTTTCGGGCGCCGGCCCCACATTGAGATACAGCGTCTGTTCGCTGCCCGGCGTCGCCGTATTGCGCAAGCTGAACCAGCCGTCTTGCACGCCGGCGGTCCAGCCTTGCAGCAGTTGCTGCCTGACCGTGCCGGCCAGCGGGCCAAGCTGTTGTTCAAACTCGGCGTGTGCAGCCGAACTGAATGCACCTAGGACGAAAATCAGGGCGACGCCGCGTAAATGCATCCGAATGTCTCTGTGGTCGAAATTGAAGAGCGGAGAATATGCCAGATCAATTCGACCCGCTTATTTATTTGTTAAAGATGTATTCCAAAGTAAATAAGCCGGGAATTCATGTGCATCGCGCTGGGGCCGCCGGGTTCCTTCCCGGCTCAGGCGCGGGCCAGCAGGGCCACGACGGTAGCCGCGATGCCTTCCTTGCGGCCCAGATAACCCAGGCCCTCGTTCGTCTTTGCCTTGATGTTGACTTCGGTCTCGGCCAGACCGGTATCCGCGGCGATGTTCTTCACCATGGCCGGCGCATGCGGGCCGATCTTGGGCGCTTGCGCGTGCAGAGTGGCATCGATGTTCACCGGCGCCCAGCCGGCGCTGCGCACTCGCGCCATCGCCTCGCGCAGCAGCACGCGGCTGTCCGCGCCCTTGAAAGCCGGATCGGTATCCGGAAAATGCCGGCCGATGTCGCCCAGGCCCGCCGCGCCCAGCAGCGCGTCGGTGATCGCGTGCAGCAGGACGTCCGCATCGGAATGTCCCAGCAGGCCGTGCGTGTGCGGGATCGTGACCCCGCCGATGATCAGCGGGCGGCCTTCGACCAGCGCGTGCACGTCAAAGCCCTGCCCGACGCGAAAAGGAATGCTCATAGCCATTTTTCCATCAGTTCGAAATCATCCGGCCACGTCACCTTGAAGTTGCGCAAGGCGCCCGGAACCAATAACGGCGCATATCCGGCCGCCTCAAGGGCTGAAGCCTCGTCGGTGACGGTCACGCCATTCACGGAGGCCGCCGTCAGCGCATCGCGCAGCACGCCGGCCCGAAACATCTGCGGCGTCTGCGCCAGCCACAAGCCATTGCGGTCCAGGGTGCGCTCGACCCGCTCGTGGCCGCCCTTGACCGTATCGGCAACGGGCAACGCCAGCAAACCGCCAACGGGGTCGGCCAGGCAGGCGTCGATCAGGCGGCGCAGCGCGGCTGCCGGCAGGCCGGGACGAGCTGCGTCATGAACCAGCACCCAGGCATCGTCTGCCACCCCGCTGTCGGCCAACGCACCGGCAACGGTGTCGGCCCGGGTCGTGCCGCCGCAGGCGCGCCATACCGTCCGAGGCAGGCCCGCCAGCGCCGCGTCCACCCAGCCGTCGCCCGGCGTCACGGCCACGCGCACCTGAGACACCCGTTCATCGGCCAGCAGGGCGCGCACCGCATGGCGCAGCATGGGCTGTCCGGCCAATGGACGATACTGCTTGGGCACGGCCTGCGCGCCGGACGGGTTGGCGCGGGCGCCGACACCCGCGGCGGGGACGATTGCAATGATTGAGTCAGACATGGTGCGGTGATTTTATAATCTTCCGCTTGATGCCTGCTTCCAGCCTGATGCCCACCCCCAATTCCTCCGCCACCGCCGCCCCGCCCGTCCCGGCGACCGCCCCAACTTTGTCCGCGCTAAAACCCGGCGCGCGCTATGCGCAGCCCCGGCCGCCCGGTTCGGGAGACGCCTGGCTGCTGGCGGACTTGGCCCGTCAGGCGTCCGCGCCCGTGGTCATCCTGACCGCCGAGCCGGTGGAGGCCCAGCGGCTGGCCGAAGAAATCCAGCTATTCGCGCCGGACCTGCGCGTCAGCCAGTTGCCCGACTGGGAAACGCTGCCCTACGACGCGTTTTCGCCGCACCAGGACCTGATCTCCCAGCGTCTGCACACGTTGCACTCGCTGATGATGAAGACGGTGGACGTGCTGACGGTGCCGATCACGACCGCGCTGTACCGGTTGGCGCCGCCCTCGTTCCTGGCCGCCTATACGTTCTCGTTCAAGCAGAAGGACAAGCTGAACGAAGCCGCCCTGCGCGCCCAACTGACGTTGGCCAACTACAACCACGTCACCCAGGTGACCGCGCCGGGTGAATTCTGCCTGCGCGGCGGACTGATCGATCTGTTCCCCATGGGCTCGGCCGTGCCGTACCGGCTGGACCTGTTCGATGACGAAATCGAGACCATCCGCAGCTTCGACGTCGACACGCAGCGCAGCCTGTACCCCGTGCGCGAGGTCCAGTTGCTGCCCGGCCGCGAATTCCCGATGGATGAGGATTCGCGGACCCGTTTCCGCGCACGCTTCCGAGAGATTTTTGAAGGCGATCCGTCCCGCGCCCTGCCCTACAAGGACATCGGCAACGGCATCCCGTTTGCCGGCGTCGAGTACTACCTGCCGCTCTTCTTCGAGGAAACGGCGACGCTCTTCGATTACCTGACGGCAGGGACGGTCACCGTCACGGTCGGCGATATCGACGACGCGATCCAGCGCTTCAACCACGACACATCCAGCCGCTACGGTTTCTTGAAAAGCGACCGCGAGCGCCCGGTGCTGCCGCCGTCCTCGTTATTCCTGGACAACGAAACGCTCTACGCAAGCCTGAAGGCGTTCCGTCGCCTGTCGCTCACCGCCGGCGAGCCGCACCCCGACTTCAAAGCCGTGCCCGACGTCAGCGTGGCGCGCCGTTCCGAGGACCCGATCGCCAAGCTGCGCGCGCTGGTGCAGACCCGCCAGACCCGCGTGCTGCTGTGCGCGGATTCGGCCGGCCGCCGCGAGACCCTGGTGCAGATGCTGAACGAGTTTGGCGTCACGCCCGATGCGCAGCCGGAAACCATCGAAGCCTTTCTGGCGTCCGACGCAAACTTCGGCATCGTCGCCGCGCCGCTTGCCACCGGCTTCGGTTTGCCGCAGGCCAACCTGGCCTTCCTGACCGAAAACGACCTGTACCCGGGCCTGGCTTCGACCGGCCGGCGCGGCAAGCGCTCGCAGGAACGCGCCAGCAACGTCGAAGCGATGGTGCGCGACCTGTCCGAACTGCGCGCCGGCGACCCCGTGGTCCACGCGCAGCACGGCATTGGCCGCTACCATGGCCTGGTCAACATGGACATGGGCGAAGGCGAGATGGAATTCCTCCATCTTGAATACGCCAACGGCAGCACCTTGTACGTGCCGGTGTCGCAGTTGCACGTGATCGCCCGCTATAGCGGCGCCGACCCGGAAGCCGCGCCCTTGCACCAATTGGGCTCCGGCCAATGGGACAAAGCGCGCCGCAAGGCCGCCCGCCAGGTGCGCGACACCGCGGCCGAGCTGCTGGCGCTGTATGCGCAGCGCGCCGCCCGCGAAGGCTTCGCCTTCAATCTGCCGCTGAACGACTACCAGGCCTTCGCCGAAGGCTTCGGCTTCGAAGAAACAGCGGACCAGGCCGCCGCCATCGAAGCCGTGCTGGCGGACATGACCTCCGGCCGCCCCATGGACCGGCTGGTCTGCGGCGACGTGGGTTTCGGCAAGACCGAAGTGGCGCTGCGCGCGGCCTTCCTGGCGGTGGCCAACGGCAAGCAGGTTGCCCTGCTGTGCCCCACCACCCTGCTGGCCGAACAGCACGCCCAGACGTTCTCCGACCGTTTCGCCGACTGGCCGGTGCGCGTCGTGGAGTTGTCGCGCTTCCGCTCGGCCAAGGAAGTGGCCGCCGCCATCGAAGGCATCAACGACGGCCGCGTCGACATCGTCATCGGCACGCACAAGATCCTGTCCAAGGATGTGAAGTTCAAACGCCTGGGACTGGTCATCATCGACGAAGAGCACCGCTTTGGCGTGCGCCAGAAGGAAGCGTTGAAAGCGCTGCGCGCCGAAGTCGACGTGCTGACGCTGACCGCCACGCCCATCCCGCGCACGCTGGGCATGTCGCTGGAAGGCATCCGCGACTTCTCCGTCATCGCCACCGCACCGCAGAAGCGCCTGGCGATCAAGACCTTCGTGCGCCGCGAAGACGGCAGCACCCTGCGCGAGGCCCTGCTGCGCGAGCTCAAGCGCGGCGGCCAGTGCTACTTCCTGCACAACGAGGTTGAAACCATCCACAATCGCCGCGCGCGGCTGGAAGAACTGGTTCCCGAAGCCCGCATCGCCGTGGCCCACGGCCAGATGCCCGAGCGCGAACTGGAACAGGTGATGAAGGGCTTCTACCAGCAGCGCTATAACGTGCTGCTGTGCACCACCATCATCGAGACCGGCATCGACGTGCCCAGCGCCAACACCATCGTGATCCACCGCGCCGACCGCTTCGGACTGGCGCAGTTGCACCAGTTGCGCGGCCGCGTGGGACGTTCGCACCACCAGGCCTACGCCTATCTGCTGACGCCGGGCGAGGACGCCATCACGTCCAACGCCAAAAAGCGCCTGGAGGCGATCCAGGCCATGGAGGAACTGGGTTCCGGCTTCTACCTGGCCATGCACGACCTGGAAATCCGAGGCACGGGCGAAGTGCTGGGCGACTCGCAATCCGGCAACATCCAGGAGGTCGGCTTCTCGATGTACAACGAGATGTTGAACGAGGCCGTCCGCGCGTTGCGCGCGGGCGAAGAACCCGACCTGGACGCGCCCTTCAACCTGGCTTGCGAGGTCAATCTGCATGCCCCCGCGCTGCTGCCTTCCGACTACTGCGCCGACGTGCACGCGCGCCTGGGTATCTATAAGCGTCTGGCCCACGCCGCCAACGAAGACGATCTGATCCTTATCCAGGAAGAACTGATCGACCGCTTCGGCAAACTGCCCGAAGCCGCGCAAACGCTACTGGCCACGCATCGTTTACGACTGGCCGCGCAACCGTTGGGCATCGTCAAGATCGACGCCAGCGAAACCCAGGCGCTGATGCAATTCGGCCCCAAGACCACGGTCGATCCCGGCCGGATCATCGAACTTGTGCAACGCCAGCGCAACATCAAACTGGCAGGACAGGATAAATTGCGGATTGAGATCAAGGCCGCGCAGATCGCCGCTCGCGCCGACGCCATACGCGTCGTGCTGCGCGCCTTGAAATAATCCCGCCAACCTTCGCAACTTTATGACTACCCATCACCTTGTCGTCCAATCCCCCGGCCTGACCGTCGAACACGCGGAACAGCTGGCCGCCCTGGCTCAGGCCCAGGGCGTGGCGCGCATCAGCAACACCGCGGCCCGTCTGCTGGACGTGCAGCACGACGCCCTGACCCGCGCCGAAGTCGTGGCCTGGGCCGACCGCAACGGCGTGGATGTGGCCTTTCTGCCGGCCGGCCTGAAACTGTCGCAATGCAAGGTGCTTGCGATGGACATGGATTCCACGCTGATCAACATCGAGTGCATCGACGAGATCGCGGGTGTGGTGGGGGTGAAAGACAAGGTGTCCGAGATCACCGAAGCCGCCATGCGCGGCGAGATCAAGGACTTCGCCGAAAGCCTGCGCCGCCGCGTCGCCCTGCTCAAGGGCGTGCCGGCCGACGCGCTGGAGCAGGTCTATGTTGAAAAGCTGCGGCTGAACCCGGGCGCGGAACGCCTGATCAGCACGGCGCAAGCCGCCGGCATCAAGGTATTGCTGGTATCGGGCGGCTTCACGTTCTTCACCGACCGCCTGCGCGAGCGGCTGAAACTGGACAGCGCCCATGCAAACACGCTGGAAATCGACAACGGCCTGTTGACCGGCCACGTCGTGGGCGACATCCTGGATGCCTCGGCCAAGGCGGTCTACCTGCGTGAATTCGCCCGTGTGCACGGCGCCACGAAAGACCAGATCATCGCCATGGGCGACGGCGCCAATGACCTGCTGATGCTGGGCGCGGCGGGCTTCCCCGTCGCCTACCACGCCAAGCCGTTGGTGCGCGAGCAAACCCGCTTCGCGTTGAACGTGACGGGCCTGGACGGCGTGCTGAACTGGTTCGAAAGCTGATCGGCGGCAGCCTTCGCGGCCGTCCGAAACAACAACCCACCGCCTGCCCCCCAAAAAAAACCACCTTGCGGTGGTTTTTTCATTGCAGCTTCGAAACCGTACCGGCCCATCAAGAGCGGTCCGTCGCTACGGCCTCATCAATACCGGACCTTAAGCGACAGCAATGCCGCCCGGCCCGAACCCAACGCAGCATAGTGCGCCGCGTAAGCCTTGGTGTAGTACGTTTCGTCGAACAGGTTCAACACGTTCAGCTGGGCTGAGAAGTGCTCGTTGAACTCGTAGCCCGCCATCGCGTCGAAGCGCCAGTACGAAGGCACCCAGCGCGCCTTCGGCGTGCCATCCGGGTTGTTCGATGCGTCGGCATTGCCGAACTGCTTGTCGACGTAGTAGGCGCCGCCGCCGACCGTCAGCTTGGGCAGCACCTTGTAGGTGGTCCACAGGCTGAAGGCATTGCGCGGCGTATTGGGCAGGTCCTGGCCCACGGCGCCGCTGTTATAGGCGCCCTTGGTCACTTCGCTGTCCATGAAGGTGTAGCCGCCAAACACGTTCCACCTGGGCGTGATGTTGCCCGAGAAGCCCAGTTCGATGCCCCGCACCCTGGCCTCGCCCACTTGCGACACTTCCGTGGCGGACACGGCAACGCTCGTGTTCTTGCGAATATCGTGGAAGGCAGCCGCTGACAGCGTCAGCCGGTCGTCGAACACCTGCCATTTCGTGCCCAGCTCCACGGTACGGCTCTTTTCGGGCTCGAGCGACGCGCTCGTGGCCGTGGCGGCATCGCTGATTGCGCCGGCCGCGATGGCCGACGGCGTGGATGACGTGCCGTACGTCGCGTAAATCGTGCCATTGGGCAGCGGCTTGTAGGCCAGGCCCAACTGGTAGTTAAACAGATTGTCTTCGCGGCTGGTGTTGTAGAACGCCGGCGTGCCGGCCGGGTCGTTGCGGCCCTTCGCAATGTTGCTGCCGCTGGTGCGGTAGTTGTCCCAGCGCGCGCCGATGCTGGCTTGCCATTGTTCGTTGAACTTGATCGTGTCGAAGCCGTACAGCGCCACCGTGTCCGTGTTGTAGCGGGCCGGGTTGTCGTTGCGTTGCAGGTGTCCCGGATACGAGGTGCCCGGGTCCGGATCCCACAGCGAAGCGCACAGCGCCGGATTCGGGCTGCCCGCGCAGGCGCTGGTGCCCCCGGGAATGGACTCCGTATAGCCGTCCTTGTCCTGCTTGATGTTGCTGTATTCGAAGCCCAGGTCGAACGAGTGCTTCAGGCTGCCGGTATCGAACTCGCCGGTCAGATCCGTCTGGTTGGCGAAGCTCTTGGTGACGTAGTAGCCCGACTTCAACGCGCGGTAAACCAGCCCGTTGGGCACGTTGCCCTTGCTGTCGTCCGGGTTGGTGGCGGCGAAATCGGTCGTGCCACGGCCATACCGGGTCACGTTGCGCAATTGCAGCTTGTCCGAAAAATCGTGCTGAAAATCGACCGTCGCGACATCATCCCGCGTGCTCATGAAGTCCCGGCCCGTCAGGCCGTAGAACGTCTTGCGGCTCACGCCCCGCGTCTCCGTCACCGGCTGCCCCGTCTTCGGGTCATACGGAATGGAGTAGTCCGGCATGCTGTCGTCTTGATAATGGTAGTAGCTGAGCGTGATGCGAGTCGGCGTGCCGATTCCAAGCATCAGCGACGGCGCCACGCCCCAGCGCTCGAAATCAACGGCGTCGTCGCGGCCGGCCACGTCGCCCTTGTTGCCCATCACGTTCAAGCGGAACGCCGCCTTGTCGGCCAGGCGCCAGTTGCCGTCGATCGTGGCGCGGTAATTGTTGTCCGTGCCAATCTGGGCGGTGGCTTCGGTGAAGTCCGTCGCCTTCGGCGCCTTGCTGACCATGTTGATGCTGCCGCCAGCGCCACCCCGGCCCGAATACACCGAGTCCGGCCCCTTGATCACTTCCACCTGTTCCAGGTTGAACGTATCGCGCACCTGGGTGCTGGAATCGCGGATGCCGTCCAGGAACAGGCTGCCCGCGGCATTCTGGCCGCGGATGATCGGCAGGTCGCCGCCCGGACGACCGCCCTCGCCCGCGCCGAACGTGATGCCCGGCGAATTGCGCAGCACGTCTTGCAGCGTGGACGCCGCCTGGTCCTGGATCACCTGCTTCGGCACAACCTGCACCGTGCGCGGCGTATCCAGCAAAGGCGCGGTCATCTTCGGCGACGGCACTGTCGTCGTCTGGTACGAAGACCCTTCACCCTCCACCCGAACCGGGGCAAGCTGCGTCACGCCCGAGTCCGCGGACTGCGCGGCGGCGTAGGGGCTGATGAACAAGGCGGGCGCGGCAATGGCGGCGGCCAACGAGGTAGTAAGCGTATTCAGCGAATACGAATCTTGGGGCTTCAAACCAGCTTCTCCAGAATATGAATAGCAACGATTCTTATTTTTTTACCGGTTGCGATTTTGATCTTGGGCGCTGAATGAAACCTGAACAAAGCGCTGCGCTTAGGTTAAAGACGAAAAAAACAACACTTATGCCTGCAAGATCGCTATAAATAACGGCTTATAGCGCAATGGCGCGGCGACGCCCCTTGCAGCGTCACGGCAAGTCCGCGATGCCATTGCACGCGCCTGGGGTGGCCGCCCTGCTGCGCGGCCTTGCGTGCGGCACATTTCACGGACCCAAAAGAAAAACGCCCCTGAAGGGGCGTTTGGTGCCTTGGCGGACCATCAGGCGCGCAGACGGGGGTGCCGTTTGAACAAGTAGCGGTAGACGAAGCCCGGATAGGCCAGCACCAGGTACAAGCTCAGGGTGATCGCGTAGAACTCCCAGGTCTGGGCAAACCGGTTACCCAGCGTGGACTCGAACGCAAAACCCAGCGCGCCGACGATGGCGTAGAACACCAGCACTTCAACCAGGCGCAGCCAGAACGGTTTGACCACGGCCTCGCCGGCCTGCTTCCAGGGCAGGACGGCGAACACCCGTTCCGTCAGGAACGGGAGGTTGGCGCTGACAAGCGCCAGCGCGATCAACAGCCACACCGCCAGCGTCTGGTTCATGGCGGGTATCCGATTACAGGGACAGCGACGAACGGATGGCCTGTACGCACAGCGCCATCAGGCCGCCCGGAAGCAAGCCCAGCACCAGCATCATGGCGCCGTTGATCGACAGCAGCCCGCGTTGACCGCAGGTGGCGGCGATCGGTGCGGCGTCGGCCGCCGGTTCGTCGAAGTACACGACCTTGACGACACGCAGGTAGTAGAACGCGCCGATCAGCGAGAACAGCACGGCGATCACGGCCAGCGTGACGTGGCCGGCGCTGATCAGCGCTTGCAACACGGCCAGCTTGGCATAGAAGCCCACCAGCGGCGGAATCCCGGCCAGCGAGAACATCAGCAGCAGCACGATGGCGGCATGCCACGGGCTACGGCGGTTCAGGCCCTTCAGGTCGTCGATCTGCTCGCATTCGAAACCCTGGCGCGACAGCAGCAGCACGATGCCGAAGCTCGCCAGCGTGGTCAGCACGTAGGTCAGCATGTAGAACAGCGACGCGCCATAGGCGGCGGACGACAGTTCCGGCTTGCCCGCGACCGAGCCCGACATCAGGCCCAGCAGCACGAAGCCCATGTGCGAGATGGTCGAGTAGGCCAGCATGCGCTTGAAGTTGGTCTGCGCGATGGCGGTCAGGTTACCGATGGCCAGCGACAGCACGGCCAGGATCATCAGCATCGGCTGCCAGTCGGCGGCCAGGCCATGCAGGCCGTCCACCAGCAGGCGCAGCGTGATGGCGAAGGCCGCCAGCTTCGGCGCGCCGCCCAGAATCAGCGTGACCGCGGTCGGCGAACCCTGGTAGACGTCGGGCACCCACATGTGGAACGGCACTGCGCCCAGCTTGAACGCCAGGCCCGACACCAGGAACACAATGCCGAACACCAGCGCCATCTTCTCGGCCTTGCCGGCGGCGACGACCTTGGAGATCTCGGCCAGGTCCAGGTGGCCCGTGGAGCCGTAGACCATCGACATGCCATACAGCAGGAAGCCCGAGGCCAACGCGCCCAGCACGAAGTACTTCATGGCGGCTTCGGTGGCCACGACGTCGTCGCGGCGCAGCGCGATCAGCGCATACAGCGCCAGCGACATCAGTTCCAGGCCGAGGTAGATCGAGATCAGGTTCCCGGAGGAAATCATGACCATCTGGCCCAGCAGCGCGAACAGCGTCAGCACGTAGAGTTCGCCGCCCTTGAGCATGTCGCGGACCTGCGCATAAACGCGGCCGTAGACCAGCGTGGCGCCCACCGCGATATAGGACGCGATCTTCAGCAGGTGCGACAGTTCATCGGTGACGTACAGCCCGTGGAACGTCGCGCCCGCGACGCCGTTTTTCCATTGGAAGGCCGACACGACGGTCAGCACGCCCAAGGCCAGCAGGGTCAGCAGGAACGTCGGCTTGCGCTCAGGGTGATTGCTGACCGCGTCGACGAGCAGGATAGCCAGGCCGAAAACCAGCAGGAGGATTTCCGGTGTCGCCAGGGCGAAATCGATTTGGGATTGCATCATTGTCTTGTCTTACAGTTTCGAGACGGCAACGTGTTGCAGCAGGGCCTCGACCGACACGTGCATGACGTCGGTGAAGGGCTTGGGATAGATCCCCATGTACAACACGGCGATCGCCATCACGCCAAGAATCACAAATTCGCGGCGGTTGATATCGGTCAGTTCGCGCACATGGTCATTGGCGATGTCGCCCAGGACCACGCGCTTGACCATCCACAGCGAATACGCAGCACCCAGGATCAGGGCGGTGGCCGCCAACAAGCCGATCCAGAAGTTGTGCTCGACCGCGCCCATGATCACCATGAACTCGCCCACGAAACCGCTGGTGGCCGGCAAGCCGCTGTTGGCCATCGAGAACAGGATGAAGAACGTGGCGAAACGCGGCATCACGTTGACCACGCCGCCGTAATCGGCGATGCGGCGCGAGTGCATGCGGTCGTAGAGCACGCCAATACACATGAACATGGCGCCCGACACGAAACCGTGGGAAATCATCTGCACGATGGCGCCTTCGATGCCGGCCGTGTTGAAGATGAAGAAGCCCAGGGTCACGAAACCCATGTGGGCCACGGACGAGTAGGCCACCAGTTTCTTCATGTCTTCCTGGATGATCGCCACCAGGCCGATGTAGATCACCGCGATCAAGGACAGCGTGATCATCAGGCCAGCCAGGCTGTGCGAGGCATCCGGCGTGATCGGCAGCGAGAAGCGCAGGAAACCGTAGGCGCCCAGCTTCAGCATGATGGCGGCCAGCACGATGGAGCCGCCCGTGGGCGCTTCGACGTGAACGTCCGGCAACCACGTGTGGACGGGCCACATCGGCACCTTCACCGCGAATGCCGCCAGCAGTGCCACGAAGATCAGGATCTGTTCGGTCTGGCCCAGCTTGACCTTGTGCCAGGTCAGGATGTCGAACGAACCACCCGAGGCGTGCCACAGGTAGATGAACGCGACCAGGGTCAACAGGGAACCCATCAGCGTGTACAGGAAGAACTTGAATGCTGCGTAGATGCGGTTATCGCCGCCCCACGCACCGATGATGATGTACATCGGGATCAGCGTGGCTTCGAAGAACACGTAGAACAGCATGCCGTCCAGCGCCGCGAACACGCCCACCATCAGACCCGACAGGATCAGGAAGGCGGCCATGTACTGCGCCACGCGGCTGGTGATGACTTCCCAGCCCGCCAGCACCACGATGATGGTGATGAAGGCGGTCAAGAGAACGAACCACAGCGAAATGCCGTCGATGCCCAGATGGTAGTTGACGTTGAAAGCCTCGATCCAGGAGGCCTTCTCCACGAACTGCATGGCAGCCGTGGTGGAGTCGAAACCGGTGTAGAGCGGGATCGTGACGAGGAAACCGGCCAAGGCGCCGGCCAGCGACAGGCCGCGCGTCAGACCGGGACGGTCGTCACGGCCCACCGCCAGCACCAGCAGGCCGAATACGATCGGGACAAAGATCGCAAGCGTGAGCCAGGGGAAAGTGTTGGATGCCATCTCGCTTGCCATCATTGGGGAATCAGCACAAAGAAAGTCACCAGCGCCATGATGCCGATGATCATCGCGAACGCGTAGTGATAGATGAAGCCGGACTGCAGGTGGCGGCTGACCGCTGCCACCCAGCCCACCACGCGGGCGCTACCGTTGACCAGAAGGCCGTCGATGATGCCGCGGTCGCCGGTATTCCACAGGCCACGGCCCAGCGCGCGCAGGCCACGAGCGATGATCTGCTCGTTGACCCAATCCACGTAGTACTTGTTTTCAAGCACCTTGTTCACGCCAGACAAGCTGGACTTGATCGCGGCCGGAACCTTGGGGTTGATCAGGTAGCAGTACCAGGCGATGACGAAACCTGCCACGACCAGCCAGAACGGCAGGGTCTGGAAGGCATGCAGGCCATAGGCGACCCAGCCGTGCCATTCTTCGCTCAGTTCGTGCATCGCCGGATGCTGCGGCAGCACCGTGATGACGCCGTTGAAGAACTTGCCGAACAGCATCGGGTCCACGGCCCACGCACCCACCAGCACCGACGGGATCGCCAGCAGGATCAGCGGCAGCGTAACCACCCAAGGCGATTCGTGCGGCTTGCCGCCGTGATGGCCGTGGCCATGGTCGTCGTGCCCGTGGTCGTCATGGGCATGGTCGTCGTGACCATGGCCGTGACCGTGGCCGGTGGTGTCGAAGCGTTCCTTGCCGTGGAAGACCAGGAAGTAAACGCGGAACGAGTACAGCGAGGTCACGAACACCCCGATCAGCACGGCGTAGTACGCGAAGCTTGCGCCCCAGACGTTAGCGTGGCCGGCGGCTTCGATGATGTTCTCTTTCGAGTAGAAACCCGAGAAGAACGGCGTGCCGACCAGGGCCAGCGTGCCGAGCAGGAACGTGATCCAGGTGATGGGCATGTACTTGCGCAGGCCGCCCATGTTGCGGATGTCCTGGTCGTGGTGCATGCCGATGATGACCGAACCCGCGCCCAGGAACAGCAGCGCCTTGAAGAAGGCGTGGGTCATCAGGTGGAAGATCGCCACCGAGTAGGCCGACGCGCCCAGCGCCACCGTCATGTAGCCCAGCTGCGACAGCGTGGAGTACGCGACGACGCGCTTGATGTCGGTCTGGATGATGCCCAGGATGCCCAGGAACAGCGCGCCGATGGCGCCGATCACGATGATGAACGACAGCGCCACGTCCGACAGTTCGAACAGCGGCGAGAAACGCGCGACCATGAAGATGCCGGCCGTCACCATGGTGGCGGCGTGGATCAGCGCGGAGATCGGGGTCGGGCCTTCCATCGAGTCGGGCAGCCAGGCGTGCAGCGGAACCTGGGCCGATTTGCCCATGGCGCCGATGAACAGGCAGATACACGCCACCGTCAGCAGCATCCAGTCCGAGCCCGGCAGGGTCATCGCGGCCAGCTTGTCGGCTTGGGCGAACACGTCGCCGTAGTGCATCGTGCCGGCGTAGGCGAACAACAGGCCGATGCCCAGCACGAAGCCGAAGTCGCCGACGCGGTTGATCAGGAACGCCTTCATGTTGGCGAAGATCGCCGTGGGGCGGGTGTACCAGAAGCCGATCAGCAGGTACGACACCAGGCCCACCGCTTCCCAGCCGAAGAACAGCTGCACCATGTTGTTCGACATCACCAGCATCAGCATGGAGAACGTGAACAGCGAGATGTACGAGAAGAAGCGCTGGTAGCCGGGATCATCCGCCATGTAGCCGATGGTGTAGATGTGCACCATCAGCGACACGGAGGTCACCACGACCATCATCATGGCCGACAGCGGATCGATCAGGAAGCCGATTTCCAGCTTGGTCTTGCCGATCAGGCTCCAGGTGTAGACCGCGCCGTCGAACCGCAGGCCGTTCAGCACGTCGGCCAGCACCACCACCGAACCGATGGCGGAGATCAGCACGCCCAGGATGGTGATGACGTGGGACGCGCGACGGCCGATGGGACGGCCCAGGAAGCCGGTGCCGAAAAGGCCCGCGAGAATTGCTCCGGCCAGCGGTGCCAGCGCGATGAGCAAGTAGAGATTGGGTGAGCTAGACATTTTCTTCCAATACCCCGTCAGCCCTTCAGGCGATCGAGTTCGTCAACGTTGATCGTGTTCAGGTTGCGGAACAGCAGCACCAGGATGGCCAGGCCGATCGCCGCTTCAGCGGCGGCCACGGTCAGGATGAAGAACACGAACACCTGGCCGGCGGTGTCGCCGAACCAGCTGGAGAACGCCACGAAGTTCATGTTGACGGCCAGGAGCACAAGCTCGATGGACATCAAGAGAATGATCAGGTTGCGGCGGTTCAGGAAGATGCCGAAGATCCCGATGGCGAACAGGATCGCCCCCAGGATCAGATAGTGGGCCAGCGTCAGCGTCATTCTTTTTCTCCTTGGGGCGCAGCGGCAACGCCGTTGGCGGCGTCGCGCTTGGCCTGGGCACGGTCGCTCTGGGCCGGCATGTCCACCATGCGGAAACGATCCTTCGAGCGAACGCGCACGGCGGCCACCGGGTCGTTGTACTTCACGTCGCGGCGGCGGCGCAGGGTCAGCGCAATCGCGGCGACCATGCCGACCAGCAGCAGCGCGGCGCCAACTTCAATGGCGTAGACGTACTGGGTGTACATGACTTCGCCCAGCGCGCGAGCGTTGTTGTAATCGCCGGCAACCGGCGCTTGCGGACCCGAGCCGTACCAGGTGGAACCCAGCACGAAGGACATCTCCAGCACCAGCACCAGACCGATCACCAGGCCCAGAGGCAGGTAGGTCTTCATGCCCTGGCGCATGGTGTCCATGCGGATGTCCAGCATCATCACGACGAAGAGGAAGAGCACCATCACGGCGCCCACGTACACCAGCACCAGCAGCAGCGCCAGGAATTCGGCGCCCAGCAGCATCCAGAGCATGGCGGCGTTCGAGAACGCCAGGATCAGATGCAGGACTGCGGTGACGGGACTGCGCGCGGTGATCACGCGAAACGCCGCGATCACCAGCACGGCGGCCAGTATGTAGAAAAGGACAGTGGTAAAAGTCATGGATCAGACCCTGGGCTTCAACGGTAAGGAGCGTCGTCGGCCCGGCGGCGGGCGATGTCGGCTTCGTAGCGGTCGCCCACGGCGAGCAGCATGTCTTTGGTGAAATACAGGTCGCCGCGCTTTTCACCGTGGTATTCGTGGATATGGGTTTCCACGATCGAGTCCACGGGGCAGCTTTCCTCACAGAAGCCGCAGAAAATGCACTTGGTCAGATCGATGTCGTAACGCGTGGTGCGGCGGGTGCCGTCCTCGCGCTGGTCCGATTCGATGGTGATCGCCAAGGCCGGGCACACGGCTTCGCACAGCTTGCACGCGATGCAGCGCTCTTCCCCGTTGGGGTAGCGGCGCAAGGCGTGCAGGCCGCGGAATCGCGCCGACGTAGGCGTTTTTTCCTGCGGATAGCGCAAGGTGACCTTGCGCTTGAAAAAGTACTTGCCCGTCAGGCGCATGCCCTTGAGCAACTCGGTCAGCATCAGACTGCCGAAGAAATCTTTGATCGCTTCCATATCCTGCCTCTGCTTGGCGGCTTAGCGCCAAATGTTCCAGGGCGTCTGCATCCAGATCGCCACCACGACCAGCCAAACGCCGGTCAGCGGGATGAAGATTTTCCAACCCAAACGCATGATCTGGTCATAGCGGTAGCGCGGGAACGATGCGCGGAACCACACGAACAACGAGACCACGACGAACGTCTTCAGACCCAGCCAGATCCAACCCGGGATCCAGGTCAGCGGCGCGATATCGATCGGGGAAGCCCAGCCGCCCAGGAACATGATCGACGCCATGCAGGACAGCAGGATCATGTTGGCGTATTCACCCAGGAAGAACAGGGCGAAGGCCATACCCGAGTATTCGACCATGTGGCCGGCCACGATTTCCGATTCGCCTTCCACCACGTCGAAGGGGTGACGGTTGGTTTCGGCCACGATCGCCACCACGTAGATCACGAACAGCGGCAACAGCGGCAGCCAGTTCCACGACATGAACGTCAGGCCCTTGTCGGCGAACCAGCCGCGGTTCTGGACGTTCACGATCTCGGACATGTTCAGGCTGCCGGACACCAGCAGCACCGTCACCAGCACGAAGCCGATGGCCAGTTCGTACGACAGCATCTGGGCAGAGGCGCGCAAGGCGCCCAGGAACGCGTACTTGGAGTTCGACGCCCAGCCCGCCACGATCACGCCATAGACGCCGATCGAGGTGATGGCCATGATGTACAGCAGGCCGGCGTTGACGTTGGCCAACACGACCTCAGGGCCGAAGGGCACCACGGCCCATGCGGCCAGCGCGGGCATCAGCGTGACCACGGGGGCCACGACGAACAACACCTTATTGGCCTGGCTGGGGACGACGACTTCCTTCGTCAACAGTTTGAACACGTCGGCGAACGGTTGCAGCAACCCCTTGAAGCCCACGCGGTTCGGGCCCACGCGCACGTGCATGGCGCCGATCATCTTGCGTTCCCAGTACGTCAGGTACGCGACGCACAGAATGATCGGCACGGCGATGATCACAATCTTGATGAGGGTCCAGAGGACCATCCAGACCGTCGGGCCCAGCAATGCCTGCCCGTGGCTCTCAAGAACATTAAGCCATTCCATCAGGCACGCTCCACGCTGAGTTGACCGAATGCGCCACCCAGGGCTGCGGTGTTTTCAAAGGCTGCGGAAATGCGCACGGCGCGATCGGCCACGGCATCATCCTGCACGGTTTCGAGTTCGACGGCGCCCTGGGCGCCCGCGACGCGGACCTTGACCCCGGCCGTCAGGCCCAGGCTGGTCAACGTGCGGCCGTTCATGGCGGCAGCCGGCTTCTTCGAGGCCGGGGATGCTTGCAGCGGCTCGGAACGGCGGACCATGGCGTCGGTGCGGTAGATCGGCACGTCGGCCACGCGTTCCAGGCCGCTTGCGGCCTGGCCCAAGCCCAGCGGCGCCTTGACGTCGTTGGACAAGCGGCCTTCGATGCCACCGGCCAGCGCGGCGTCGCGCACGGATTCCGAGGTCTCGTCGTCAAAGCCGGCCAGGTGCAGGACGTTGCCCAGCACGCGCAGGACTTTCCAGCCCGGACGCGTCTGGCCCAACGGCGTGACCGTGCCCTTGAAGCTCTGGGCCAGGCCTTGCGCGTTGACGAACGTGCCCGAGGTTTCGGTGAACGGCGACACCGGCAGCATGACGTCGGCCCATTCGGCGGCAGCCGAGCGGTACGGCGTCAAGGCGACGGCGAATTGCGCGCCGCGCAGCGCGGCGATCGCTTGCTGGCCGTTGTCGGCATCCAGCAGCGGCTCGGCGTGCAGCACGATGTAGGCCTTCAGCGGTTCCGCCAGCATCGCGGCGGCAGTCTTGCCGCCCTTGCCCGGAACGGCGCCAGCCAGGTAACCGCCGACGGTGTTGCCGCCGGAGGTCAGGAAGCCGAACTTGCCGCCGGCCAGATCGGCCACGGCGCGGCCGTTGGCGGCCAGCGTCGATGCCTGGGCGCTGGCCACGGCCAGGTTGCCCATCAGCACGGCGGTGTTGGCGCCGGAAGCCAGGCTGGCGGCGATGATCTTGGCGTTTTCGCCCGGGGTGACCGAGGCGAATTCGGCCGGAACAGCCTGATCCTTGGCTTGCGCCAGGGCCACGGCCACTTCGGCCAGCGCACGCGGCAGCTCGGACGGCGCCACGGTAATGCGGGCGGCCACGGGCATCAGGGGATCGTCAGCGGCGCTGTCGACCATCAGGATCTGCGTGCCGCGTTTGGCGGCCTGACGCAGGCGTTGCGCCATCAGCGGATGGTCCTTGCGCAGGAACGAGCCGACGACCAGGACGCGGTCCAGGTTGTCGAGTTCGGCGATGGGCATGCCCAACCACGGCGCACCGGTCAACGCGGCGTCAAAGGCCGGGTCGGTCTGGCGCAGGCGGAAGTCGATGTTCTCGGAGCCCAGCGCGCGGACCAGACGGCCCAGCAGCGCATATTCTTCGGTGGTGGCGTATTCGGACGCCAGCGCGCCGATCTGGCCAGCGCCGAAGCTGTCGCGAACGCGCGACAGGCCTTGGGCGACGGCTTGCAGCGCATCGGCCCAGGAAGCTTCCTGCCACTTGCCATCGGTGCCCTTGATCATCGGGGCGGACAGACGGTCGTCGCTGTTCAGGCCTTCATACGAGAAGCGGTCGCGGTCGCTGATCCAGCATTCGTTGACGGCTTCGTCTTCGAACGGCACCACGCGCATGACGCGGTCGCCCTTGACCTGGACCACCAGGTTGGCGCCCAGGCTGTCGTGCGGGCTGACCGAACGGCGGCGAGCCAGTTCCCAGGTACGCGCGCTGTAGCGGAAGGGCTTGGAGGTCAGCGCGCCCACCGGACAGATGTCGATCATGTTGCCCGACAGTTCGGACTCGATCGAGCGGCCGACGAACGTCGTGATCTCGGAGTGTTCGCCACGGCCCAGCATGCCGAGCTCCATGACGCCGGCGATTTCCTGGCCAAAGCGCACGCAGCGGGTGCAGTGGATGCAGCGGCTCATTTCCTCGGCGGAAACCAGCGGGCCCAGGTCCTTGTGGAAGACGACGCGCTTTTCCTCTTGGTAACGCGAGGAAGAACCACCGTAGCCCACGGCCAGGTCCTGCAGCTGGCATTCGCCGCCCTGATCGCAGATCGGGCAGTCGAGGGGGTGATTGATGAGCAAGAATTCCATCACCGATTTCTGAGCGGCGCGAGCCTTCTCAGAGCAGGTGTGGACGACCATGCCGTTGGTCACGGGCGTGGCGCAGGCGGGCAGCGCCTTGGGCGCTTTTTCCACTTCAACCAGGCACATCCGGCAGTTGGCCGCGATGGACAGTTTCTTGTGGTAGCAGAAATGCGGCACGTAAAGCCCGACTTTCTGAGCGGCATGCATGACCATGCTGCCTTCGGGCACTTCGACCTGATTGCCGTCGACGGTTAGTTCAACCATTGCTGTTCCTGAGACCTACAGATATTGCGGGACCACACAAGACTTATGCTCGATGTGGTGCGCGAATTCGTCGCGAAAATGCTTGAGGAAGCCACGGACGGGCATGGCGGCGGCGTCACCCAGGGCGCAGATGGTGCGGCCCATGATGTTGCCTGCCACGTTGTCCAGCAAGTCCAGATCTTCCGGACGGCCGTGACCGTTTTCGATGCGATGCACCATGCGGTAAAGCCAGCCGGTGCCTTCACGGCACGGCGTGCACTGGCCGCAGCTTTCCTCGAAATAGAAGTACGACAGGCGCAGCAGCGACTTCACCATGCAGCGCGTTTCGTCCATGACGATCACCGCGCCAGAACCGAGCATCGAGCCGGCCTTGGCGATGGAGTCATAGTCCATCGTGCATTCCATGATGATGTCGGCCGGCAGCACCGGGGCGCTGGATCCGCCGGGGATCACCGCCTTCAGTTTCTTGCCGCCGCGCATGCCGCCCGCCAGTTCCAGCAGGGTCGAGAACGGGGTGCCCAGCGGGATCTCGTAGTTGCCGGGGCGTTCGACGTCGCCGGTGATCGAGAACAGCTTGGTGCCGCCGTTGTTCGGCTTGCCGACTTCCAGGTAGGCCTGGCCGCTGTTGCGGATAATCCACGGCACCGCCGCGAACGTTTCGGTGTTGTTGATCGTGGTGGGCTTGCCGTACAGGCCGAAGCTGGCCGGGAACGGCGGCTTGAAGCGCGGCTGGCCCTTCTTGCCTTCCAGCGATTCCAGCAGCGCGGTTTCTTCGCCACAGATGTAGGCGCCGTAACCGTGGAACGCGTGCAGCTGGAAGCTGTAGTCCGACCCCAGGATCTTGTCGCCCAGGAAGCCGGCGGCGCGCGCCTCTTCCAGCGCTTCTTCGAAGCGTTCATACACTTCGAAGATTTCACCGTGGATGTAGTTGTAGCCGACGCTGATGCCCATGGCGTAGGCCGCGATGGCCATGCCTTCAATCACGATGTGCGGATTGAAGCGCAGGATGTCGCGGTCCTTGAACGTGCCCGGCTCGCCTTCGTCCGAGTTGCAGACAAGGTACTTCTGGCCCGGGAAGGCGCGCGGCATGAAGCTCCACTTCAGGCCGGTCGGGAAACCCGCGCCGCCACGGCCGCGCAGACCCGACGCCTTGACTTCGGCGATCACGTCTTCCGGCTTCATGCCGGTGGTG
This sequence comes from Achromobacter sp. MYb9, assembly GCF_002975275.1. Lineage (GTDB taxonomy): Bacteria > Pseudomonadota > Gammaproteobacteria > Burkholderiales > Burkholderiaceae_B > Achromobacter. The sequence goes on from NZ_PCOQ01000001.1 coordinate 439,215, forward strand.
AGGATCTTCTTCAGGGCTTCGTAGCCGCCGCGCTTGACGTAGTCGGCCAGGCGCCAGTTGGCGCCGTCGACGTCGGCCATGATCTGCGGCTGGATGTGCCGGCCATGCAGGCACATCGAATTGGACACGTCGTTCAGCGGATTGGGATCCAGCCCTTGCGCGAACTGCTTGTACAGGTCGGGCGCGTTCATGCCGACTCTCCTTGCACCTTGAGGGCCGCGACCAGCGCGTCCAGCTTCTCGTCGGTCATGCGCACGCACATATGCTTGTTGTTCACGATCAGCACGGGGGAATCGCCGCAAGCGCCCATGCATTCGCCTTCAACCAGCGTGAACTGGCCGTCGGCGGTGGTTTGACGGTAGTCGACACCCAGCTTGCGCTTGAGGTATTCGCCGGCACGATCGCCATCGCGCAAGGCACAGGGCAAGTTCGTGCAGACGGCGATCTTGTTCTTGCCGACGGGCTTGACGTCGAACATGTTGTAGAACGTGGCGACTTCCTGCACCGCGATGGGCGGGACGCCAATGTAATTGGCCACATCTTCAATAGTTTCGGTAGCCAACCAGCCCTTCTCTTCTTGCGCGATGGCAAGCGAGGCCATGATGGCGGACTGCCGCTGGTCGGCCGGGAACTTCGCGAGTTCTCGGTCGATTTTCTGGTAGGCCTGTTCGGAAAGCAGCATAGTTTGAATCCGGGTTATGCGGGCGTGCTCGTGACTGTCTGGGCGGATCAGCGATCGATCTCGCCGAAAACGATGTCCTGCGTACCAATGATGGTGACGGCGTCGGCGATCATGTGACCGCGCGACATTTCGTCCAGCGCTTGCAGGTGGACAAAGCCGGGGGCCCGAATCTTCAGGCGGTAAGGCTTGTTGGCGCCATCCGACACCAGATAGATGCCGAACTCGCCCTTCGGGTGCTCCACCGAGGCAAACGCTTCGCCCGGCGGCACGTGGAAACCTTCGGTGAAGAGCTTGAAATGGTGAATCAGCTCTTCCATGTTGGTCTTCATGGCGGTGCGCGAAGGCGGGGCGATCTTGTGATTCTCGATCATGACCGGACCCGGGTTGTTGCGCAGCCATTCCACGCACTGGCGGATGATGCGATTGCTTTCACGCATTTCGGCGATGCGGACCAGATAGCGGTCGTAGCAGTCGCCGTTGACACCCACGGGGATGTCGAAATCGAGCAAGTCATAGACTTCGTAGGGCTGCGTCTTGCGCAAGTCCCAGGCGACGCCCGAGCCGCGCAGCATCGGGCCAGTGAAGCCCAGCGCCTTGGCGCGTTCGGGATCGACCACGCCGATACCCACCAGGCGCTGTTTCCAGATGCGGTTGTCGGTGAGCAGCGTTTCGTACTCGTCGACGCAGGCCGGGAAGCGGTTGGTGAAGTCTTCGATGAAATCCAGCAGCGAGCCCGAACGCGCGTCGTTCATCAAGCGCATTTCTTTGTCGCCGCGGTATTTGCTGGAGTCGCCGTACTGCGGCATCGTGTCGGGCAGGTCGCGGTAGACGCCGCCCGGACGGTAGTAGGCCGCGTGCATGCGCGCGCCCGAGACGGCTTCGTAGCAGTCCATCAGGTCTTCGCGTTCACGGAAGGCGTACAGGAACACAGCCATGGCGCCAACGTCCAGCGCGTGCGAACCCAGCGACATCAGGTGGTTCAACAGACGCGTGATCTCGTCGAACATGACCCGGATGTACTGGGCGCGCAACGGGGCTTCGACGCCCAGCAGCTTTTCGATGGCCATGACGTAAGCGTGCTCGTTGCACATCATGGACACGTAGTCCAGGCGGTCCATGTAGGGCAGCGCCTGGATGTAGGTCTTGTGTTCGGCCAGCTTTTCGGTGGCACGGTGCAACAGCCCGATGTGCGGGTCGGCGCGCTGGATGACTTCGCCGTCCAGTTCCAGCACCAGGCGCAACACACCGTGCGCGGCCGGATGCTGAGGGCCGAAGTTGAGCGTGTAGTTCTTGATTTCTGCCATGATTTAACGCCCCAAGCCGTAGGAGTCTTCGCGGACCACGCGCGGGGTGATCTCGCGCGGATCGATCGTGACCGGCTGGTAGATGACGCGCCGTTGTTCGGGGTCGTAACGCATTTCGACGGTGCCGGACAAGGGGAAGTCCTTGCGGAACGGATGGCCGATGAAGCCGTAGTCGGTCAGGATGCGGCGCAGGTCCGGGTGGCCTTCGAAGACGATGCCGTACAGGTCGAAGGCTTCGCGTTCGAACCAACCCACGGTCGGCCAGCATTCCATCAGCGACGCGATGATCGGGAATTCATCGTCGGTGGCCCAGGTGCGGACACGCAGGCGCCAGTTGTTCTCGATCGACAGCAGGTGGATCACCACGGCGAAGCGCGCGCGGTGGATCTTGGTGCTGGTTTCCTCGGGCAGCTGGCGGGTGCCGTTGCCCCACGTCAGGTAGTCGACGCCACAGAGGTCGATACAGGTTTCAAAGCGCAAGCCGGCTTCGGTGCGCAGCTTGTTGCAGACGGCGAACCACTGCGGCGCGGGCACTTCGAGCGTCAGCTCGCCCAACGCCTCGGTCAGCGCGATATCCGCGCCGAGGGTGGTCTGCAAATTGTTTTTCAGGGTTTCGAGCCTGGTCATCATCTTGTACGCTTAGGTGAACCGATACGCTGGATTCGCAAGGCCTGCGGCAACGACTGCCGCCGGCGGGGCGAAGGCTCAGCGCGCAATCGTGTTGGTCAGACGGATCTTGTTCTGCATTTGCAGCAAGCCGTAGACCAGCGCCTCGGCCGTGGGCGGGCAGCCCGGCACGTAGACGTCTACCGGTACGATCCGATCGCAGCCACGAACCACCGAATACGAGTAGTGGTAGTAGCCGCCGCCATTGGCACAGGAACCCATGGAAACCACCCAACGCGGCTCGGGCATCTGGTCGTAGACCTTGCGCAGCGCCGGCGCCATCTTGTTGCACAGCGTGCCAGCGACGATCATCAGATCGGACTGACGCGGGCTGGGCCGGAAGATGATGCCGAACTGGTCCAGGTCGTAGCGGGCCGCGCCCGCGTGCATCATCTCAACCGCGCAACAGGCCAGACCGAAGGTCATGGGCCACATGGAGCCGGTCTTCGCCCAATTAAGGAACTTGTCGGCGCTGGTTGTGATGAACCCTTGCTTGAGAATGCCGTCTATAGCCATATTCGTCTCTGATAGCGTGCTGTGAAAAAACCCGGAGGGGTTATTCCCAGTCCAGCGCGCCCTTTTTCCATTCGTAGATGAAGCCGACGGTCAACACGGCTAGGAAAACCATGACCGTCCAGAAACCGACGAGCCCGACTGTGCCTTGGGCGATGGCCCACGGGAACAGGAACGCGATTTCCAGGTCGAAAAGAATGAACAGAATCGCCACCAGGTAGTAGCGCACGTCAAACTTCATGCGGGCGTCTTCAAACGCTTCGAAGCCGCACTCATAGGGCGACAGCTTCTCAGCGTAAGGACGCCGCGGGCCAAGGAGGGAGCCGGCCGTTAGAAGCGCGAACCCGATAAGGGTGGCCACTACGATAAACAGCAGGACGGGAAAATACTGTTGCAGGTTCATTCAGGCGTCCGTCAAATGCGCAAACCTTAGGATTGTAGCATTCGCGTGGTTACTTCCGGCTGAACTCTGTAGCTTGAATAACAGGTGAAAGACTGCATTCCTCAAATGGAACAATCGCAGTCTCCGGCAGAGAACCCGAAGAATACAGGACTCTCCTGACAAGCACCTTCGGAACGCTAAAAAACCGCTCGATCGGACGAAAAAAAGCCACCCCGAGAGGTGGCTTTATACGAACGGGCCGAAGCCCGTTCGTTCGCTTGCGCTTTGAATCCAGACAGGGCTTGCGCCCTGCGTTGGATTAGAAGCGGTGGCGGATACCGACGCCGACAGCGGTCGACTTCAGGTCGTCGATGAAGGCGTAGTTCTTGGCGTACGAACCGTAGGCGTACAGGTTGGTGCGCTTCGACAGGTCGTAGGTGTAGCCCAGCGAGTAGACTTGGGTCGACTCGTCGCCGCCGGTCAGCTTGGTGTTGCTGGGGTCAACCATTTGCCACGAACCGAACAGGCTGCTTGCGCCGCCGATCGGGGCGGACAGGCCGACCATGTACGAGTTGGCCTTGAAGCCATCAGCAAAGGCGTTGGCGCCGAAGTTGATGCTGCCCAGGTTGGTGTCGACGCCTTGACCAGCGAACCAGCCGTCGGTCGTGCGAGCGTAGGCCAGAGCCAGCTTGACGACTTCAAAGTCGTACGAACCGCCGATGGCGTACTGACGCGGGGTAGCATCGCTCGATGCGCCCGGCAGCTTGTTCGAGCCGTTCAGTTGGTCGTACGTCAGGGCTGCATTCAGCGGGCCGTTGACATAGCGCAGACCGGTCGTGATGGCGCGGGTGTTGTCGGCGGTCTTGAAGCCGGTTTGCGACGAGTTGGTGTCGTTCACGTTGAACGAGTAGCCGACGCCGAACTGGAAGCCGCTGAACGACGGGGTCTGATACATGACCATGTTGTCGTAGCGGTTCGTGTTGGCGGCGCTCAGAGCCACGCCGATGTTAGCTTGACCGAAGCCAGCGCCGAACGGATCGATCGAGCCGAAGTACTTCGACGCGATGTTGGTTTGGCGACCGAAGTCCAGTTGGCCCCAGCTGTCGCTGGCCAGACCGACGGTGGCTTGACGACCGAACAGGCGGCCGCCTTGAGCGGAGTTGCCGTTACCGGAGTTGAAACCCGATTCCAGTTGGAAAACAGCGCGCAGGCCGTCACCCAGGTCTTCCGAGCCACGCAGACCCCAGCGCGAACCGTTCTGGACGCCGTTGATCATGCCGAAACGGCTGCCGTTCAGGGCATCGTTCGCAGCACCGCTGATCTTGTTGTAGCCGAGGCCCGTGTCGATGATGCCGTACAGGGTGACAGACGTTTCTGCCTGGGCGACACCGGCGAAACCGGCGAGCAGGGCGGCAGCGAGCAGAGTCTTTTTCATTTAAGAAATCTCCGTTGATTTGAGTGACAAGAGCAGCAATCCAGCAAACCAGCCTGCCGCCCCCCTAACTCCGCGAAGGGAAGTTGACGCTATTGCATCAAAAATCGGGGGGACTGGCTATGGTCGGCATCAGAAAAGTGCTGGTTTGCGACACCCCTGTTGGGATCTTGCAACATCACGCGAACATGGCGCCAAAGGTGCTAGGGATTACCCTCGGTTAAACAGGCAAGCCCGTATCCATGCGACTTTCAGCCCTGCCCCCAATTAACTGGGGCCTCTTTACAGGTCCCTTTCAATCGCCTTTCTGGCCGCCAGCGAGGCGCTTTCCATCTTAACGGCGGTTCCGACCGGGATGTCCGGAGCCTTGCCTGTCAGTGACGGCGTGCCCCACAAATAACATTGTTATTAATAAAAATCGTCGATATTATCGACCTGATCCCGTCACCACGCCTGCCCCATGCCCTCGCCCACCGCCCGTGCCGACCGCAATGAACGCCTTCACGCGCTGCGCCGCCAGTTGATCCTGGACGCTGCCCAGCGGGTGTTCGAACGGGACGGGCTGGAGAAAACGACGATCCGGGCGATTGCCAAGGAGGCGGGCTGCACCACGGGCGCGATCTACCCCTGGTTTGCCGGCAAGGAAACCATCTACGGCGCGCTGCTGGACGAATCGCTGCAGCGCTTGCATGCGCATTTGGCCAGCGCAGCCACCACCGGCGACGCACCGGCCGCCGCGCGCCGCGCCATCCGCGCCTTCTTCGGCTATTACGCCGAGCGGCAGACGGACTTTTCGCTGGGCATGTATTTGTTCCAGGGGCTGGGGCCGCGCGGCCTGGGCCGGGAAATGGACGAACAGCTCAACGCGCGCCTGCGGCAGTGCGTGGACCTGCTGGGCGTTGCCCTGGGCCGCACGAAAGGCTGGGACGCTGCCGCCGTGGCCGTCGAGCAGATGAATCTCTTCACCTACCTGATGGGGTTATTGCTGCTGCTGCACACCCATCGCCTGAAATCCCTGGGCCAGCATGCCGACGTGCTGCTGGACAACTACTGCCTCGCCCTGGAGCAACGATGACCGCAACCGTCCTGGCCGCCGACACCGACGTCCCGCTGATCAGCCTGGCCGACTTTCACATTTTGCTGGCCGATCAGCATCCCTTCTCGTTGCTGCTGGGCATCGACATCCTGCGCATCGGCCGCGGCACGGCGCGCGCGGTACTGCCCGCCCGCGAGGCCCACCAACGCCTGGGCGGTATCGTGGCGGGGCCCATGCTGATGGGCTTGGCCGACCTGGCCATGTATGCCGCCGTGGTGGGCGCCACCGGCCAGGCGCACGCCGTCACGGCCAGCCTGACCATCAACTTCCTGCGCAAAAGCCCCCCGGGCGCGATTTATGCCGACGCCCGCCTGCTGAAGGTGGGCCGTTTATCGGCCGGCGAAGTCATCCTGACCGGCGAAGGCTCGGACGAGCCGCTCGCCCACATCGTGAGCACGTGGTCCGTGCCGAAGCCATGAGCCAGCGCATCAGCATCTTGGGGATGGGCGGCACCGGAACGCTGGCCGCGCGGCGGCTGCTCGAGGCCGAACCGGACATCGCGTTGACCGTCTACGACATTGATCCCGAACGCTGCGAGGACTTCCGCGGTTCGGCCACGCTGGCCACCTCGGCCCGCGAAGCCCTGGCGGAATCGGACACCATCGTGCTGGCCCTGCCGCGCGAGCGCGAGATCGACCGCACGCTGGAGCGTTTCAGCGACGGCGAAGTCACGGCGCCCGTCGCCGGCAAGCAGATCATCGACCTGGCCCCTCCTCCCGGTGAACGGGCGCGCCGCCTGGGGCTGGCGATCGCAAGCGCGGGGGGCCGCTACACCAGCTTGCCCGGGCTGGCGGCGGAAGACTTCAGCACACGCCTACTGCGCGTCCTGCACTGCCCGGCGTGACGTGCAGTAGCGTTCGGCCACTGCGACGCAAACCGACAGCCAGGCCAGCCCGAACGTGAAACCCGCCACGACATCGCTAGCGAAGTGGACCTGCAACAGGATGCGGCTGAGTCCGATCGCCATGATCAGCGCGGCGAAAAGGGCCACGCAGGGCCACCGCCAGGCGGGTGGCGCCAGCCGCCACACCAGATAGCAGGCCGTGCCATACACCACCATCGCGGCCGAGGCATGGCCGCTGGGGAAACTCCACCCGGCCACCATGGCGTAGCCGTGGTCGTGCTCTGGCCGCACGCGTTCAAAGGTGTGCTTGAGCAGCGTGTTGATCGCCCCGCCCACGCCGGTGGCGATGGCGCAGAATGCCGCCAGCCGCCACCAGCCCGTCCAAAGCAGATAAAGCGTCATCAGCACGCTTAGCACCGTGAGGAGGTCGCGGTCGCCCAGATAGGTGAACCAGGACAGCAGCCACAGCAGCGACGTGTCCATCGTCATGCTCAAGGCGCCGGCCAGCGCGCCGTCGAACGAGACGATGCCGCCCTGGTGGCGCACTGCCATCGCCAGGCCCAGGAACAACAAGAGCAAGACGGCCAGCCCCGACGCGTAGACCGCGTTGCGGCGCCGTGCCGGGCAGTTGACGTAGGCGCGCGCGGCAAAGAACGCCCCCGCGCCCGCAAGCAGCGGCAGCGCGATAAACAATTCCAGGGCATGCGAGGCTGCCCATGCGGCATACGCATCGGTCATGACAGCGTCACCAGCGTCCTGTCGACCGGCGCGAACGCATGCGTGCCCGCCGCGTAGTCCCAACGCTCGACATGGCAGGCCTGCGTGCCGCTTTCGCCTTCGCCTTCGCGCGTGATCACGTTCACGGAGTTGGGCACGCTACCCCGGACGCGGTGCGAGCAGGCAGTGCCCGCCTGCACGATCCAGCCTGCCGGCTGGCCGGCTGCGGTCAAGGGCAGCACATAGGGAAGGTGAATGTGCCCGCCCAGGATCAGGTCCACCCCCGCCTGGGCCCAGGCGGCCAGCGCGCGTTCTCGGCCGATGAGCAGATTGGACAGGTCGGATTCCACCTTGGCCCGCACGGGGTGATGCGCCACGACCACCCGCAACTGGCCGGGACGGGCCTGGCGCAGGCGCTGCGCCACGCGGGCGATCTGCGTATCGGAGATTTCGCCATCCTTGCGGCGGCGCGGTCGCGTGGTGTTCACACCGATGGCCAGCAGCCCCGGGTTTTCGAACACCGGCTCCAGCACCGCGCCCAGCGCACGCTTGTAGTTGCCGTACGGATTGAGCGCGCGCGCGAACAGGTTGAACAGCGGGATGTCGTGGTTGCCCGGCACCGTGAGCACGGGCAAGGACAGGCGCTCGATGAATTTGCGGGCGGCGGCGAACTGGCCGCGCCGCGCGCGCTGAGTGATGTCTCCGCTCAGCACGACCAGATCCGGGTTCAGCGAACGGGCCAGGTCCAGGGCCGCTTCAACGACCGGCTTGCGCTCGGTGCCGAAATGCGTGTCGGATAATTGCAGGATGCGCGTCATGAGCGGTCCAGGTACGCCGAGTCCGCCGGCACCACCAGCGGCAGCTTTTCATCGGCCACCTTGAATTCCAGCGGCGTGCTCATCCAGGATATTTCGCCGTCCATCGCCACCTTGACGCGACTGCGCCCCCGGATATGCACCGTCAGCCGGTCGAAGGCGAAGCTGATCACGTGTTCGGCATCGCCCAACCGGCTGAACAGCCCGCGCACCAGCAAGCCATATAGCGCCAGCGTGCCGACCGGACGCGCCGCCATCGCCATCAGGCGGCCGCGGTCCAGCTCCTGGGATTCGATGCCGATGTGTTCGAGTTGCAGCTTGTTGTTGCCGACCACCAGCGTGGGCGAGCGCAGATCGCGCACTCGGCCTTCGTATTCCAGTTGCAGCCTGAGCTGGCGCGGCGCGCGCAGCAACGTGACGATGCCCGACCACAGCGCCACAAGGCGGCTGCGGCCGAAGCGCTGCTTATAGGCCTCGCGGTCTTCCAGCAGCGTGGGGTACAGGCCCAGGCTGGCGTTCACCAGGAACAGCCTGCCGTTCAGGTGTCCGACTTGCACGGGCTGTAGATGACCTTGCAGGAAACCGCGCAACGCGACCTCGGTGTCCTGGGAGATGCCGTAGCTGCGCCCGAAGTAATTGAAGGTGCCCTGGGGCAGGATGCCGAAGGGCACGCCCCGGCCCAGCACCGTGCTGGCCACGGCGTTGAGCGTGCCATCCCCCCCTGCGGCGATGACGACGCCCTGCTCGTCTTGCGCGCGCTTGACGGCGGCCTGCGCCGTTTCGGTCAGCCGGGAGGGATCATCGACGGGCATCAGCGTGTAGCGCCTGCCCGCCTCGTCGAGGATGCCGCGGATGGTGTCCTGCAGGACTTGCGCGTCGCCACGCCCCGAGCCGGTGTTGAGGACGATGAAAAGCGGTTCTTGTCCCGTCAGGGATTGCGCCCCGGTTGCCGGGCGCTGCTGGGATGACGTCATGGGAGAAAGATAGCCCATGCCGGCAAATCGCCGCAAGGCGGCCGGGCGACTCACCCGTCAGCACGCCTAGCGGCCGATGGCGTAGGCCTGCATCAGCCGCGGCGTGGCGGCCGCGTGCAGCAGCCCGTCGTCATCGCGCGAGGCGGCGGTCAAGCGGCCCACCGACCATTCAGGCACTTCCTCGATCTGGTGCCCGCGCTGGCGCAGCCCCTCAATGACCTCGGGACCGAAGCTGGCTTCGACCGCCAGATGACCAGGCTTGCGGTCGCGCGGGTAAAAGGACGTGGGGAAATGCATGGTGTGGGACATCGGCAGGTCGATGGCTTCCTGCAAATTCAGCCCGTGATGCACGTGACGCAGGAAGAACAGCAGTTGCCACTGCTCCTGTTGGTCGCCGCCCGGCGTGCCGAACGCCAGATAGGGCTTGCCGTCGCGCAGCGCCAGCGAGGGCGTCAACGTGGTGCGCGGGCGCTTGCCGGGCGCCAGCGTGCCGGGCAGCCCCTCTTCCAGCCAGAACATCTGGGCGCGGGTGTTCAGGCCGAAACCCAGTTCCGGGATGACGGGTGAAGACTGGAACCAGCCGCCGGAGGGCGTGGCCGAGATCATGTTGCCCCAGCGGTCGATGACGTCCACATGCGTCGTGTCGCCGCGCTTGGCCGAGGCGCGCATGTCGGCCAGCGTGGGCTCGTTGGTGGCGCTGCCATGCGCGGACACCGGGGACAGGCGTTCCAGCGTGTCCATCACGCGCGCCACCTGGGCCTCGAAGCCAGGCACCTGGCCCGGCAAGAGGTCGTGCGAGGCCGTCTCGCCGATCAACGCGCGGCGCTCGTCGTTGTAGGCGTCCGACAGCAGGTGCGCCAGCGGCACGTCGATGAAAGCCGGGTCGCCGTAATAGGCTTCGCGGTCGGCGAAAGCCAGCTTCATCGCCTCGGTGACGCGGTGGATGAATTCCACGCTGTTCGGGCCCACGCCAGTCAGGTCCATGCCTTTCAGCAGCGCCAGCGTCTGCAGGAAGACCGGGCCCTGGCTCCACGCGCCGGCCTTGGCGACCGTATAGCCGTGATAGTCGTACGTCAGCGGCTTGTCGTAACTGGCCGACCAGCCGGCCAGGTCGTCCGCCGTGATGACGCCGCGGTGGGTCGTGCCGCTTTCGTCCATGACGTCGGTGTTGCGGGCAAAGCGGTCGATTTCCTCGGCGATGAAGCCCCGGTAGAAGGCGTCCCGCGCCGCCTCGATCTGGCGTTCGCGATCAGCGCCCACGCTTTCCGCCTCTTTCAGCACACGCGTCCAGGTGCGCGCCAGGGCCGGATTACGAAACAGCTTGCGCGCTTCGGGTACCTTGCCGCCGGGCACGTAGACCTGTGCGGTCGTCGGCCAATGCGTTTCGAAGAAGTCCTTCAGGCCCGCAATGGTGTTGGAGATCCGCGGCATCAGCGCGTGGCCGTGCTGGGCGTAATAGATGGCCGGTTCCAGCACATCGCGCACGCGCATCGTGCCGTGGTCGCGCAGCAGCAGCATCCAGGCGTCGAATGCGCCGGGGATCACGGTGGCCAACAGGCCGTTACCCGGGATCAGCTTCAGCCCTTCGGCGCGGTAGCGCTCAAGCGTGGCCGCGGCCGGCGTCGTGCCCTGCCCGCACAGCACTTCCAGCTTGCCCGTGCGCGCGGAATAGAAAATGGCCGGCACTTCGCCGGCGGGGCCGACCAGGTGCGGCTCAACCACTTGCAGCACGAAGGCCGACGCCGCGCAGGCGTCGAATGCGTTGCCGCCGCGTTCCAGCAGCGACATGCCGGTCGCGCTGGCCAGCCAATGGGTAGAGGTCACGACACCGAAGGTGCCAAGGATTTCCGGGCGAGTCGTAAACATGATGCTTCCTGTAGCGGCGGCGCACGCCGCCCGCAAGTAAGAAAAACGGGACCCGATTCCGGATCCCGTCGTTGGCCGCCCGGCTTACTTCTTGGCGACGGTCACGCCCTTCAGGCGGATGAGGCCGTCGGGGTAAGGTACAAAGCCTTCAACCTTCTTTTGCACGCCGAAGGTCCACGGCAGGTAGAACAGGTAAACGATGGGGCGCTGGTCCTGCATGCTGGTCAGCACCTGGTCGTACAGCGCGCGGCGCTTGGCCGTGTCGGCTTCGGCGCGCGCGTCGTTCAGCAACTTGTCCACGCCCGCGTCGCAGAACTTGCCGTCGTTCAGGTTGCCCTTGCAGCTGAGGTACTGGTGGATGTTGCCGCTGGGATCGACGCGCCCGGACCAGCCGCTCTGGCCCACTTCGAAGTCGCCGCGCGCCAGCGACGATTGCAGCGACGCGAACTCCACCGGACGCAAGGTGATGTCGAAGCCCGCTTCGGCGCCCATCGCCTGCACCAGTTCGAAGACCTGTTGCATGGTGGTGTTGTTGCCGAAGGTGATCTCGAATTTCACGCGGTCGAAACCGGCTTCCTTCAAGAGCGCCTGCGCCTTCTTCGGGTCACGGCCCTTGTGTTCGAAGGCGGTGTTGTAGGCGAAGCTGGCGGGCGGGAACGGCTGGTAGGCGGGCTGGAACATGCCTTCGCCGATGACCTGGTTCAGCACGTCGCGATCGATCGCGAGGTCAAGCGCCTGACGCACGCGCTTGTCTTTCGCCAACGGGTTATTGGCACGTGCGCCATTGCCCAGGTTGATCGAAATAGACTGGAAGCCCAGGCCGGTTACGGGTGCCAGGCGCAGGTTGCTATCGTCTTTCACCGCCTTGGCATCGCTGGGCGCCACGCGCTCGATGATGTCCAGGTCGCCCGCGCGCAGGTTGTTCAGGCGCACCGTGTTGTCCGGAATCGGCGTGAAGACCAGGCGGTCGAAGTGGTAGTTGGCGGCATCCCAGTATTTGGGAAATTTCTCGAGCACGATGCGGTCGTTCTGCACGCGCTCCTTGAACTGGTACGGCCCCGAGCACACGGGTTTACCGCCAGGATCCTTATCGAACGAGGCGGGCGACATCATCATGCCGGCGCGGTCGGACAGTTGCGACAGCAGCGAGGCGTCCGGCTCCGACAGGTTCAGCACGACGGTGCTGGCATCGGGCGCATCGACGCTGGCGACGGTGGCCAATTCGCTCTTGCGGTTGCTGTCGGGCAGCGTGCGGGCGCGGTCCAGGTTGGCTTTGACGGCGGCGGCATTGACCGGCGTGCCGTCATGGAACACCGCATCGGTGCGCAGTTTGAAGGTCAGCGACTTGTTGTCCGGGCTGATCGTCCAGGATTGCGCCAGCTGGGGCACGATCTTCAGGTCGGGCGTGATGTCGACGAGCTTGTCGCACAGCGAGGCAAAGACGATACGGCCCACGAAGGTGCGCGCGCGCGCCGGATCCAGCACGTCCGGGTCGTCTTGCAGACCGATCCGCAACGTGGACTGGGCGTGCGCCAGTCCGCCCGCCAGCATTCCCGCCATGGCCATGGCGGCGCAAATTTTACGCATGGATGTTCTCCCTTGATTCATCTTGTTGGATTCTGCGCCAGGCGCGCGGCGATTGTATAGAGCGCTGGCCGCCGGACCGCCAAACGGGATCGAAGACGGCCGCCTCGCGGACGCGGCCCAGGCAACCACGCAACCCATTCAGGGCAGCCGGCAAGGCGCCGAGAAGTCCACCGCGGCAGCCACTGCGTCGCGCAGCCGGGCGACCAGCGCGCGCGTATCGTCGCGCCGGTACTGAAACGCGTAGGGCAATGCCGCCAATGCGGGCGCGCCCTGCAGGACGCGCAGGCTGCCTTCGGCCGCCAGGGCGTCGGCCCAATGACTGGGCAGCAGCCCGACGCCGGTTCCTTCGATCAGCAGGCCGGCGATGGCGCCCCAGTTGTTGCAGCAAAGGCGCACGCCGCCGGCATCGCGTCCGGCCAGCCAGTCGTCGATGATGCGCGTCGTGCCCGCGCCCGCCGGCAGGGTCACCAGCGGCAGGCGCGCCAGCAGCGCCGTCGTCATGCGGGTTTCGCCATCGAGCACGGCCGGCGACGCCACCCAGGCGAAGCGCGCCTCGCCGATGGGCGTGGACGCGATGTTCGCGCGCGACGACCGCCCCGCGATGACGGCGAAGTCCAGTTCGCCGTCCGCCACGCGCTGCTCCAGCACCTGGCCGATGTCCACATAGGGTTCCAGCACCAGCTCGGGATAGGCGGCGCGCACGCCGGCGATCAGGCGGGGCAGCCACGTCAGCGCGGTCAACTCGCCCACGCCGAAGCGGCAGCGGCCGCGCAAACCCGGGGTGTCGTTCATGGACGCGCGCACGCGGTCCGCGGCCGCCAGGAGTTCCCGGGCCTGCGGCACCAGGCGCTGGCCGGCGTCCGTCAATGCGGCCTTGTGACCGCTGCGGTCGAACAGCGCCTGGCCCAGCGCTTCCTCAAGCTCGGTGATGCGCTTGGACAACGACGACACCGACAGATGCAGGCGATCAGCCGCCACGGCGAAGCTGGCGCAGGTGGCGGCCCAATAGAAGGCTTCAAGTTGCTTGAGGGTCATGCGGCGATTGTAGGAGGATGCGCCCGCGCCGGGTGGCGCGATCAGCCCCGGTGGCCTTATGCCAGCCGGGGCATCAGCAGGTGGGGCGACAGCCGCAGGGTATCGATGCCGGCGCGCAGCATGCGTTCGACGCTGGGCCAGATATCGCCCTTCAGCCGGTCGGACCAGCAAATGCTGTCGAACACGCCGTCCACCAGCGAATGCAGGTAGATATTGGACAGCCGCACATCCAGCGCCTGCGGCAGGTCCTTGCGTTCAACCGCGGCCCGCAGCAGCTTTTCGGATGTGCGCTGCGCGTAGCGTTCCCAGAGATCGCGGCGGCGCAGCAGCGGCGCATTCTCGTCGCTGCGTTCGCACTTCAGGTAGAGGATTTCCAGCACGCGCTGCATCGAGCCCTCTTCCGAGTAGATCCGGATGAACTGACGCATGGAGACATACAGGGATTCCAGGGCCTCGCCCTCGGTCGACACCTCGGTCAACGAGGCCGCTTCGCCCAAGGCCCGGTCGCACATGGCGATACAGACGTCGATCTTGTTCTTGTAGTGACCGTAGACGGCGCCCCGGGATACCCCCGCGTGGTCCGCGATGTCGCTCATGGTGGTGCTGGCCACCCCTTTGGACAGGAACACGTGTTCTGCCGCATCCAGGATACGGTCGCGGGTGCGTTGGGACTCTTCTTTCGTCTTGCGGGCCATGCAGGGAATCTCCATGAAAAGGGTTGAGGGAAAACGCGGAAAGACAAACGGCGGTTCACCGGGACGAGAGCCGCCATGCCCACACTGTTAAGAAGTGTGTAGCCGTGAGCATACTTTCCAACAAGATAATCAATCAATCGTGACGGATTAAATGATAGACTCGCCTCCCACCGGGAAAACCCGCGCATTCCCGGCCTGGCACCGTCCCTGCCCTTCCCACGGGCACACCACAACAACAATCAAAAATGAAGCAACGAGTCCCCTACAAAAAGCTCGCTTTTTCTTCCGTATTGGTTCTTATTACCGCCTGCTCGAAGCCGGCGCCGGAAGAACAGGCCAAGGCGCCCGCCGCAATTGGCGTCATCGTCGCCCGGGCCACGCCCACCGCCGTCACCACCGACCTGCCGGGTCGCCTGGAGCCTTACCGCGAAGCTGAGGTGCGCGCACGCGTGGCCGGCATCGTCACCGAACGCCTGTACGAGGAAGGCCAGGACGTCGCCCGCGGGACTGCGTTGTTCCAGATCGACCCGGCGCCCTTGCAGGCCGCGTACGACTCCGAAGCCGCCAACCTGGCTCGCGCCCAGGCCAACCTGTCGGCCGCCGCCGACAAAGTGCGCCGGTATGCGGACCTGGTGGGCGACCGCGCCATCAGCGAACGCGACCATGCCGAAAGCGTGGCCGATGAACGCCAGGCGCGCGCGCAAGTCGCCCTGGCGCGCGCCAACCTGCAAAGCGCCAGGTTGCGCCTGGGGTATGCCCGCGTCACGTCACCCATCGACGGCCGCGCCCGGCGCGCGCTGGTCACGGAGGGTGCGCTGGTGGGCGAAGGCCAGGCCACGCCGCTGACGGTCGTGCAGCAGATCGACCCCATCTACGTGAACTTCGCCCAACCCGCCGCCGAGGTGATGCAACTGCAGAAGCAGATCCGCGCGGGCGCGCTGCAAGGCGTCGCGCCGGACCAGGTGCGGGTGTGGCTGGTGCTGCCCGACGGGTCGGAACACGCGCAGAGCGGGACGCTGTCGTTCGCGGATCTGGCGGTGGACCCTGGCACCGACAACGTGACGATGCGGGCGCTGTTCGACAACCCCGGCCGTGACTTGCTGCCCGGCATGTACGTGCGCGTGCGGCTGGAACAGGCGATCAACCGCGACGCCTATCTGGTGCCGCGCGACGCGCTGTTGCGCACCGCCGAAGGCGCGCACCTGCTGGCGGCGGACCAGGCGGGCGAGCTACGCCGCGTTCCGGTCGCCGCGCATCGGCTGCAAGGGCCGAACTGGATCATCACGCAGGGCCTGACAGGCGGCGAACGCATCGTCGTGGAAAACGCCGCCCAGCTGGCCGTGGGCCAGAAGATCAAGCCCATTGAAAAACCGGCCCCGGGCGCGCAAACCGCCGCCAAGGGCCAGAAGGGATAAGCCATGGCGCGTTTCTTTATCGATCGCCCCGTTTTCGCGTGGGTGATCTCGCTGCTGATCATGCTGACCGGCATCCTGTCGATACGCGCGCTGCCGGTGGCGCAATACCCGGACATCGCGCCGCCCGTCGTCAACATCGGCGCGAGCTATCCCGGCGCGTCCGCCCAGGTGGTCGAAGAGGCGGTCACCGCCATCATCGAACGCGAGATGAACGGCGCGCCGGGCCTGATGTATACCTCGTCCACCAGCGACTCCACTGGCTGGGCCAGCATCAACCTGACCTTCAAGCAAGGCACCAACCCGGACATCGCCGCCGTGGAAGTGCAGAACCGCTTGAAGGCAGTAGAGCCGCGCCTGCCCGAATCCGTGCGGCGCGACGGCGTTCGCGTGGAAAAAGCGGCCGACAACATCCAGCTGGTCGTGTCCTTGAAGTCTGACGGGCGCCTGGACGACATCCAGCTGGGCGAACTGGCGGCCTCCAATGTGTTGCAGGCGCTGCGCCGCGTGGAAGGCGTGGGCAAGGTGCAGTCGTTCGGCGCGGAAGCGGCGATGCGCATCTGGCCCGATCCCGCCAAGCTGACCGCCATGTCGCTGACGCCCGGCGATATCACGCGCGCCCTGCGCGACCACAACGCGCGCGTCACCATCGGCGAGCTGGGCAACCAGGCCGTGCCGAACGACGCGCCGCTGAACGCCAGCATCGTGGCGGGGGAATCCCTGCACACGCCTGAACAGTTCGCCAACATTCCGCTGCGCACGCAACCCGGCGGCGCCACGTTGCGACTGAAGGACGTGGCCCGCGTGGAGCTGGGCGGCACCGACTACATGTACCTGTCGCGTGTGAACGGCATGACCGCCACCGGACTGGGCATCAAGCTGGCGCCCGGGTCGAACGCCGTGGAAACCACGCGCCGCATCCGCGCCACCATGGACGAGCTGGCGCAGTACTTCCCGCCCGGCGTCACCTACGATCTGCCTTACGAAACGTCGTCCTTTGTCGAGATCTCGATCCAGAAAGTGCTGATGACGCTGCTGGAGGCCGTGGCCCTGGTGTTCTGCGTGATGTATCTGTTCATGCAGAACGCCCGCGCCACGCTCATCCCGACGCTGGTGGTGCCGGTGGCGCTTCTGGGCACGCTGGGCGTGATGCTGTGGCTGGGATTTTCCATCAACGTGCTGACCATGTTCGGCATGGTGCTGGCCATCGGCATCCTGGTGGACGATGCCATCGTGGTGGTCGAAAACGTGGAACGCATCATGACTGAGGACGGCCTGTCGGCCCACGACGCCACCGTGCGCGCCATGGGCCAGATCAGCGGCGCCATCATGGGCATCACGGTCGTGTTGGTGTCGGTGTTCGTGCCGATGGCGTTCTTCGACGGCGCGGTCGGCAACATCTACCGGCAGTTCGCGGTGACGCTGGCGGTGTCGATCGCGTTCTCGGCATTCCTGGCCCTGTCGCTGACGCCGGCGCTGTGCGCGACGCTGCTGAAGCCCGTGCCGGCGGGCCATCACGAAAAGCGCGGATTCTTCGGCTGGTTCAACCGCGCCTTCGCCCGCTTGACCGACCGCTACACGGCCCGCGTGGCAGGCGTGCTGGCCCGGCCGGTGCGCTTCGGGCTGGCCTATCTGGCCGTCATCGCCGCCGTGGCGTTCCTGTTCATCCGGCTGCCTGCTTCGTTCCTGCCCGACGAAGACCAGGGCAGCTTCATGGCCATGGTCATCTTGCCGCAGGGCACGCCGCAAAGCGACACGATGGCGCTGGTGAAGGAGGTGGAACGCTACATGCTGGACCACGAGCCGGTCGCGTTCGTGTATTCGGTCAATGGTTTCAGCCTGTACGGCAGCGGGCCGAATTCGGCGATGTTCTTCGTCACGCTGAAAGACTGGAAGGAACGGCGCGACGCCGGCATGCACGTGGACGCCGTGGTGAAACGCATCAACGAGGCCTTTGCCGAACGCAAGAACGCGACGGTGCTGGCGCTGAATTCCCCGCCCCTGCCAGACCTGGGTTCGACCTCGGGCTTCGATTTCCGGCTGCAAGACCGGACGGGCCTGGGCTATCAGGCCCTGACCCTGGCGCGCCAGCAGATGCTGACCGCTGCCGCCAG
The DNA here is from genome assembly GCF_002975275.1 of Achromobacter sp. MYb9. Taxonomy (GTDB): domain Bacteria; phylum Pseudomonadota; class Gammaproteobacteria; order Burkholderiales; family Burkholderiaceae_B; genus Achromobacter. The sequence continues at coordinate 457,349 of NZ_PCOQ01000001.1, forward strand.
GCATCCGGCCCTGTCCGAAGTGGTGTTCGCGGGCCAGGAAGAGGCGCCGCAGCTGCGGCTGAACATTGACCGCGACAAGGCGCAAGCCATGGGCGTGACCGTGGACGAGATCAATACGGCGCTGGCGGTGATGTACGGGTCGGACTATATCGGCGACTTCATGCACAACGGCCAGGTACGGCGCGTGACGGTGCAGGCGGATGGCAAGAGCCGCGTCGACGTGGACGACGTGTCGCGCCTGCATGTGCGCAACGTCCAAGGCCAGATGGTGCCGCTTTCCGCGTTCACCACGTTGGCATGGACGATGGGCCCGCCGCAGCTCAGCCGCTACAACGGTTTTCCCGCGTTCACGATCAACGGGTCGGCGGCCAAGGGGCACAGCAGCGGCGAGGCCATGCGCGCCATGGAGGAGCTGGCCGCCGAACTGCCGCGCGGCATCGGCTTTGACTGGTCGGGCCAGTCTTATGAGGAACGGCTGTCGGGCAACCAGGCGGCCGCGCTGTTCGCCTTGTCGGTGCTGATCGTATTCCTGGCGCTGGCCGCGCTGTATGAAAGCTGGACCATCCCGCTGGCCGTGATCCTGGTGGTGCCGCTAGGCGTGATCGGCGCCGTGCTGGGCGTGACCTTGCGCGGCATGCCCAACGACATCTACTTCAAGGTGGGCCTGATCGCCACCATCGGCTTGTCGGCCAAGAACGCGATTCTGATCGTGGAGGTGGCCAAGGACCTGGTGCGCGACGGCCAGGGGCTGGTCTCGGCCACGCTGGAGGCCGCGCGGCTGCGGTTGCGGCCGATCGTGATGACGTCGCTGGCCTTCGGCGTGGGCGTGCTGCCGCTGGCGCTGGCCACCGGGGCAGCCTCGGGCGCGCAGGCGGCGATCGGCACCGGCGTGCTGGGCGGCATCATCACCGCGACGGTACTGGCGATTTTCCTGGTGCCGCTGTTTTTTCTGATCGTGGGCCGCCTGTTTGGCGGGCGCGCCCGCCCCGCTGCCCCAACCGGCCGCGACACCGTGGAGACCTCGCCATGAAAGCCATGGCCATGAGCCTATTGGCGGCGGCGCTGGCGGGCTGCTCGCTGGCGCCCGTGCATGAACGCCCCGCCGCGCCCATTCCCCAGGCCTACGACACACCCGCAGAAGACGGGCAGGCCGGCATGCCCCAGGACTGGCGCGCCTATTTCGCCGACCCCGCACTGCAGGCCTGGATCGACGCGTCGTTGCGGAACAACCGCAATCTGCGGGTGGCGGCCTTGCGTATCCAGGAGGCTCGCGCGCTGTACGGCGTGCAGCAGGCCGACCGGTTGCCGGCCGTGGACGGCCGTGGCGAGTTCAGCCGGGGCCGCAGCGTGGAACCGGGCCAGGACCCGATGCCGGTGGCGAACCGCTATCGCGCCGCCGTCGGTATCACCGCGTTTGAACTGGACTTTTTCGGCCGCGTGAAAAGCTTGAGCGACGCCGCCTTGGAACGCTATCTGGCGACCGAAGAGGCGCATCGCGCCGCCACCTTGTCGCTGGTGGCCGAGACCGCCACGGCGGTGTTCAACCAGCGTTCGCTGGCCGAGCAACTGCGCCTGACCGACAGCACGCTGGCGCTGCGCGAAGCAACGTTGAAAATCACCCAGCGCCGCTACGACGCGGGGTTGGAAACCGCGATCGGGCTGCGCACCGCGCAGATGCTGGTGGAATCTTCCCGCGCGACCCATGCGGCGCTCAGCCGCGAATACCGCCAGGCCGTTCACGCCCTGGGCCTGTTGGCGGGCGACTTCTCCTTGCCCGCCGGGACCGATGCCGTGTCACTCGAAAACCAGAGCCTGACACCGCTGGCGGCCGGCTTGCCGTCGACGCTGCTGACGCTACGGCCCGATCTGCGCCAGGCCGAGAACCTGTTGCGGGCCGCCAATGCCGATATCGGCGCGGCACGGGCGGCGTTCTTCCCTTCGGTTCAGTTGACGACCGACATCGGCACCACGGCCAGCAGCTTCTCGGATCTGTTCGGGTCAGGCACGGGCAACTGGGTCTTCATGCCCACCTTGACGCTGCCTGTCTTCAATGCCGGCCGCAACCGCGCCAACCTGTCGTTGGCCGAAACACGCAAGGACATCGCGGTAGCGCAGTATGAAGGCAGCATCCAGCTGGCCTTCCGCGAGGTGGCCGACGCGCTGTCCGCGCGCGACACCCTGCGCACGCAGATCGACGCCCAGCGCAAGGTGCGCGACGCCGACCGAGAGCGCCAGCGGCTGGCCGAACGGCGCTATGACCGCGGTGTGGCCGGTTATCTGGAAATGCTGGAAGCCCAGCGCAGCCTGTTCGAATCCGAGCAAGACTACATCCGGCTGCAGCAGCGCCGGCTGGTCAACGCGGTGGAACTGTACAAGGCGCTGGGCGGGTGGGACACCCCGGGCGCCGCGTATTAGCCCGTGGCGCTGACGCGGTATGCGCACCGCCTTGCGCCGGCAAGGATGTGCTCTTCACGATCGACCTTCACGCCCTCGCCCAGCACATTGCGGAACAGTTCCAGCTCGCTGCGGCAAAAGCCCATACAGGCTTTGGCCGCAGAGCAGATGGGGCAGTGGTTTTCAATGAAGAGATAGTCCGAGCCGTCCTTGCGCAGCTCGGCCATATAGCCTTCGGAAGCACGCACCTGCACCAGGCGTTCCAGCCGCCCGGCCAGGTCCTTGGCGCCGAGCATCGCCTGGTGGTAGCTGTTCAGCATGGCGGTTTCGCGCACCTGGATCAGCTTTTCCACGCCTTCGTCGCCGAACACCTGGCGCACCGCCCCGATCATCTGCACCGTCATTTCGGCGTGCGTATCCGGAAAACGGCCATGGCCGGCTTCCGTCAGGTACCAGATCTGCGTGGGCCGGCCGCGCCCGGCGCTATGGCTTTCGGAGTCGACCAGCCCGTCCGCATGCAGCCGCGTCATCTGCTGGCGCACCGCTTCCGCCGTGAGGTCCATGGCCTTTGCGATGACCGCGACCGATTGCGGGCCGCGCGTCTTCAAGGTCATGAGCACGCGGTCCGCCGGCTGATGCGGCATCCAGGTAACGGGTTGGGGCAGACTGTCAGACATGACGATAACGGAACTCCAGTTTTTCCCTATGGTGCCACGAACCGGGGCGAAGGTCAGCCGGCGGGCCCACCTGGCACCGCGGACCCATCCGGCACCGCCGATCCATCGGCGGCGGCTATCGTTCCATCGCGCCCCGCCTCCCAACCGCCGCCCAGCGCCTTGTACAGCGCGATCAGGCGAGTGTAGGACTCGGTTTCGGCCACGGCCACGGCATCCTGGGCGCGCAAAAGCGTACGCTGCGCATCCAGCACCGTCAAATACGGGGCGCTGCCTTCCCGGTAGCGCAACTGCGCCAGACCGGCCGCCCGGCTGCTGTGCTGGGCGGCCTGCGCCAGATTGCCCAGCCGCTGCTGCGTCTGGCCAAATTCGGTCAACGCGGCTTCCAGCTCTTCCACCGCCCGCAGCACGGTCTGTTCGTAACGCGCCACTTCCCCCTGCGACCGCGCCACGGCCCCGCGCTTTCTCGCCAGCGCTGTCGGCAAATGGAACGCCGGCCAGTTCACGCCCGACGCCACGCTGAACGCGCGGCTGGACGACGAACCGAAGTCCGCCCCGCGCAACGCGACAAAGCCCAGGAACCCGCCCAGATCGATACGCGGATAGAGTTCGGCGGTTGCCACGCCCACGTCGGCATTGGCGGCGGCCATATTGCGTTCGGCCGCGGCGATGTCGGGACGCCGCGACAGCAAGGCGCCCACGTCCCCGATCGGCAGGCGCGCGGTCAATGGCGCCAGGGGCGTACCGGCGTCCAGTTCACCCAGCTCCACGGGCCGCAGCCCGGCCAGCACCGCGATGCGGTACCGCGCCAGCCGTCTTGCCGTTTCCTGCACCGGCACGCTGGCCTGCACGGTTTCCAGTTCGGCCCGCGCGCTGGCCAGGTCGCCCTCGTCGCCGCGGCCGGCCGACACCATCGCCTGGGTCACGCGCAGGCTGTCGCGCTGGCTATCCAGATTGGCGCGCGCCACGGCAAGCCGCTGTTCAGCGCCGCGCAGCTCGAAATAATTGCGCGCTACCTCCGCCGCGACCACGATGCGGGCTTGGGCCAGGTCAGCCGCCTGAGCTTCGCTGCGTGCCGCCGCGCTCTCGGCCGTCCGGCGCAGGCGGCCGAACAGGTCCAGCTCCCAGGTGGCGTCGAAGCCGGCCCGGTAGCTTTGGGCCAGATTGCGTTGCCCGGCCGCGCCCGCGTTGGCCTGGGACAGGCTGCGCTCGTAGCGGCCATCCAGGGTGACCGCGGGCAACTGGTCCAGCTCTTTCTCGTCCAACACGGCGCGGGATTCGGCCAGCCGGGCCTGGGCGATCCGGATGTCGTGATTGCGGGACAGCGCCAGGCCGATCAGGCGGTCCAGCTGCGGATCCTGCAATTGCCGCCACCAGTCCTGCTGCACCCGGTCCGTGGAAAACAGCGCCTGCTCGGGGCTGGCCAGGGCCACGGGCGCGGCCTGCGGTTTTTGATAATCGGGCCCGACCGCGCACCCGGCAGTGGCCAGGGCGGCCAACAGCACGGCAATGCCGCGGCGCAGGCGCTGAGAATGAAGATGAGGATTCATGATCGGTTCCTTTAGTGCGCGCCGGCGCCGGCGTCAGCGACCTGCGCCGCCGCCAGTTCGCGCGCGCGCGGCGTATCGTGAGCCGCACGGTGGTCGCGGGCGAAGACGGTGTAGACGGTGGGCAGCACGAACAGCGTGAACAGCGTGCCGACCAGCAAGCCGACCACGATGACAAGGCCCAGGCTGTAACGGCTGTGCGCGCCGGCGCCTGCGGCGAACAGTAGCGGGATCAGCCCCATCACCATCGCCGCCGTCGTCATCAGGATCGGGCGCAGGCGGATGCGGGCGGCCTGTTCCATCGCGGCGCGCCGGTCCAGCCCATGGCTGACCTGCATCTCGTTGGCGAACTCCACCATCAAGATGCCGTGCTTGCTGATCAGGCCGATCAGCGTCACCAGGCCGATCTGGGTGTAGATGTTCACGGTGGCCATGCCCAGCGCCAACGGGATCAGCGCGCCGCAAATCGACATGGGCACGCTGACCAGGATGATGAACGGGTCGCGCAGGCTTTCGTACTGCGCGGCCAGCACCAGGTAGATGACGATGATCGCGAAGATGAACGTGATCATCAGCGCCGAGCCTTCCTGGCTGAACTGGCGCGCATCCGACTGCCAGTCGTAGCTGAAGCCCGCCGGCAACTGCTGTGCCTGCCGTGTCAGGAACTGCACCGCGTCGCCCATCGTGACGCCGGGCATCGGGATGGCCTGGAAGGTGGCGGCGTTCAACTGATTGAACTGCGTCAGCGAATTGGGCTCCACCCCCATGGACACCGTCACCAGGTTGGACAGCGGCACCTGCGCGCCGCTGGCGCTCTTGACGTGGAACTGCGCCAGCGACGCCGGCGAGATGCGCTGTTCGCGCAGGCTTTGCGGGATCACGTCATAGGACCTGCCGTCCATGCCGAAACGGTTCACGTAGTTCTCGCCCACCAACACCGCCAACGTGTCGCCAATTGCTTTCATGGTGACGCCCAGGCTGTTGGCCTTGGCACGGTCCACCTTCAGCTGCACCACCGGATTGTTGTAGTCCAGGTCGCTATCGACCACCATGAACAAGCCGCTTTCGCGTGCCGCCTTCTTCAGGCTTTGCATGGACTCGTAGACCACCGGGTAATCGGCGGCGCTCATCAGCACCATCTGCACGGGCAAGCCGCCCGTGGACCCCGGCAGCGACGGCAGCTGGAAGGCAAAGATGTTGCTGCCTTCGACCTGGTTGGCCATCGCCTGCATGTCGGCCTGGAGTTCGTCGGCCGAGCGCGTGCGCGCCTCCCACTCCACGAAATCGACACCGCCAATGCTGTTGGACACGCCGTCCGATCCGTTGATCAGCCAGCGCCCCCGCTGTTCCGGCAGCGTCTTCATGACGTCGTCCCACTTTTTGCCGAACTTCTCCACATAGTCGATGTTGGCCTGCTGCGGCGACTTGATTGCCGTCAGCACGGTGGACTGGTCTTCGACCGGCGCCAATTCGCGCTGCGCCGCGTTGTACAGGAACGGCAGGCTGACCAGCACGCCCACCGCGATCAGTCCGGTCACCCAGCGATGATGCAAAGACACGTCCAGCAGCCGGCCATAGGCGTCGCCCAGCCGTCCGAAGAAGCGCTCGGCGCGCCGCGCCATCCAGCCTTCCGACACCCGGCTGTTCAGCAGGAAAGAGCTCATCACCGGCGACAGCGTCAACGCGATGACGCCCGACACGACCACCGCCCCCGCCAGCGTGAAGGCGAATTCCTTGAAGAGCGAACCCGTCAGGCCACCCATCAGCCCGATCGGCGCATAGACGGCCGCCAGCGTAATCGTCATGGCGATCACCGGCCCCGCCACTTCGCGCGCGCCGATCAGCGCGGCCCGCACGGGCGACTTGCCTTCTTCGATATGGCGGTGCACGTTTTCCACCACCACGATGGCGTCGTCCACCACCAGGCCGATGGCCAGCACCATCGCCAACAAGGTCAGCAGGTTCACGCTGAAACCGAACAACGCCATGATCGCCGCCCCGCCCAGCATGGACAGCGGGATGGTAACGACGGGGATCAGCACGGCGCGCAGCGAGCCCAGGCACAGGAAGATCACCACGACCACGATGGCCACGGCTTCCAGCAGCGTGTGTATCACGCCGTCGATGGACGCGCTGATGAAGCGGGCCAGCTCGAACGGCACCTGCACGCTGGTGCCCGGGGGCAGGTTCTGCTTGATGTTGGGCAGCAGCTCGTTCAGCCGCTTGACGATGACCAGCGGGTTGCCCACCGGGGTGGCGTTCAGGCCGAAGTACACGGCCGGCTCGCCGTCCATCAGGCCGCTGGAATCGGTGGACGCCGCGCCCAGTTCCACCGTCGCCACATCGCCCAACCGCACGACGGCGTCGCCGTCGCGCTTGACGATCAGGTCTCGGAATTCCGCCACGTTCACCAGGTCGGTGTTCACCTGGATGTTGGACACGACATACAGCCCCTTGGCCTGGCCCGGCGCGGCCTGCACGTTGTTGTCGCGCAGCGCCTGGGACAGCTCGCCCGCGGAAATGCCGCGCGCGGCCATCCGGTTGGGATCCAGCCAAACTCGCATGGCCAGCTTCTGGCCGCCATAGAGCTCGACGCTGGCCACGCCATCGATCGAAGACAGCTGCGGCTGGACGACCCGCGACAGATAGTCCGTCAGCGCCGCCAGCGACAGCGTGCTGCTGGAGAAGCCCACATAGGCCACGGCCGTCGCTTCGCCCGCGGACTTGACCAGTACGGGGTCATACACGTCTTGAGGCAGCCGGTACTTGACCTCGTTGACCTTGGCCATGACCTCGGTCATGGCCTTGTTGGAGTCGGCGTTCAACTTCATCCGGACCGTGATGACGCTACGGCCCTGCGTGGACGAGGACGACAGGTAATCGATGCCTTCCACGGTGGCCACCGATTGCGCGATGGGTTGCGTGACGAAGCCCTGCATCAGAGCGGGGGAGGCGCCGGGATACTGGGTGGTGATGGTGATGGTGGTGCTTTCGGTCAGCGGGTATTGCCGCACGGGCAGGCCGCTTAGCGCCTTGATGCCCAGCAACAGGATCAGCGTGCTGACCACCAGCGCCAGCACGGGCCGGCGGACGAAGAGGTCGGTGAATCTCATGATTGCCCTCGCCTCATTATCGGGCTTGCGCCAGGGATTGCCGCGTGCCGTCCAGCGCCACGGTATCGGTGGCCATGACGTCGACCGCCGCGCCGTTATGCAGACGCAGTTGGCCGGACGTCACGACCTGGTCGCCGGCATCCAGGCCTTCGGTCACGACGACCCGGCCGCGCACGCGCTCGGCGGTCTTCACATAGGTTTGCCGCACGGTGGGCGCCGCGCCCTGCTGGTCCGCCGCAGGCGGCGTCAGGACGTAGACGGAATCGCCATAGGCGCTATAGCTGACCGCGGTCTCCGGCACGGTGATCACGCCGGGACGGTCGGGCAGGCCGACGCGGCCATGCGCGAACATACCGGCCGCCAGCGCGCCGTCGGCATTGGGTAGCGTGGCCTGCACCCGCACGGTGCGAGACCCCGGGTCCACCTGGGGTTCCACCGTGGTCACCTGTCCGGTGAACTCGCGTCCGGCGTGGGCGTCCACGGTCACGGTGACGGGCTGGCCAGCGCGCAAGGCGCCCAGCGCCTGCTCGGGCAGCGTGATATTGGCGTACAGCGTGGTCGCGTCGGTCAGCGACACCAGGGCGTCGCCGGCCTTGGCGAATTGGCCCAGATTGACGCGGCGCACGCCCAGCACGCCGTCGAACGGCGCCTTGACGCGCTTTTGCTCGATCAGCGCCTGCACCCGCTTGATGTCGGCGGCGGCCTGGTCATAGTCGGCCTGCGCCTGGTCCAGCTGTTCACGCGTGGCCGCCTGTTGCGGCAACAAGCGGCGCGTGCGTTCCAGCAAGGTCCGCGCATTGCGCGCCTGGGCTTGCAGGCGCGCCAACTCGCCTTGTTCGGGCGCGTCGTTCATCTGCACCAGCACTTGGCCGGCCTGCACGCGCTGCCCCGCCGTGAACAGAATCTGGGTAACGCGGCCGTCCACTTCCGCCGGAACCTGCACCTGGCGCGTTGCTTCGAGCGACCCGATGCCGGTCAACGCCACGGGAAAGTCCGCCCGTACCGCGGGCGCTACCGCCACCTTGGCCGGCGGCATCGTCCATCCCCCTTTCTGCGACGACCCGCTGAACTTCCAGACCAGTGCGCCCCCCGCCACGACCGCCAGCACGACGACACCCGCCGCCCATGCCCCTGATTTCGCCTTCATGATTCGCTCTCTATTTAACCAAGAATATGCTTGGATAATCCATGATTCCTGCGAATCCGTCAAAGCGGCTAAACCAATCCCCGGCATAGCGGCACCCTATGGACGAAAAAAAACCGCCGGGATCCGGCGGTTTTTGAAAGAGCAACGCGCAGTGCGCTAGGTCCGAACCATGTGCAGGTAGTGACGGTGGCGCTCGTATTGATCCAGGATGTCGCCGATGACGGCGTCCCGGCTCCAACCCATGATGTCGTAATCCTGCCCGCCTTCCCGCAGGTGGACTTCCGCGCGGAAGTACTTGCGCTCGTCCTCGTCGGCGGCCTCTTCCGGCGTAAGGCTGGGGCGCACGAAGGCCTCGGGCTGCACGGCATACGAGAAATCCAGGTGTTCGCCATGGGACACCTCCAGGACGGCGCTGCCGTCGCTGTCGTTCTCCCGGACCTCGACGGCATAGCCCTGCTTGCGCAGTTCGTCGGCCACGTCATCCAGCGCCGGCCGCACGACGTCGCTGATGAAGCGCTGCACGTGGGCGCGCCGCGGCATCATCACCATGTTGCGCAGGCGGCGTTCCCAGGACTGCCCGCCGCGTGCCGGACGCGACAAGGTCAACGACTGGTACCGGATGCCACGCTTGGTGGCGTCCAGCTTCAGCGCCTTGAACAACCCCCACACCGCCAACAGCAGAATGACGGAGAACGGCAACGCGCTGGCAATCGTGGCCGTCTGCAAAGCGGTCAGGCCGTCGGCCAGCAGCAGCGCAATGGCCACCGCGCCCATCAGCAGCGACCAGAAGATGCGCTGCCATACCGGCGTGCGGTCCGAGCCACCGGAGGCCAGCAGGTCCACCACCAGCGCGCCCGAGTCGGCCGACGTAACGAAGAACACCGCCACCATCACGATGGCGACGATGGACAGCACGCCGCTCCAGGGCAGATGTTCCAGGAAGGCGAACAGGGCCAGTGAGGAATCGGCCTCTACGACTTCCGCGAAGCCCTGCACCTTGTCGACCAGAATCATATGGATGGCCGTATCGCCAAACACCGTCATCCAGAACAGGGTGAAGCCGGCCGGCACCAGCAAGACGCCGGTCACGAATTCGCGGATGGTGCGGCCACGCGAGATACGGGCGATGAAAAGGCCCACGAACGGCGACCACGCAATCCACCAGCCCCAATAGAACAGCGTCCAGCCGCCAATCCAGTCGGTGGGTTCATAGGCGTAGAGGTTGAAGGTCTTGTTGACGATGTCGGAAAGGTACGCGCCCGTGTTCTGCACAAAAGTCTGGAGCAGGAACACGGTGGGACCGACGATCAGCACGAACAGCAGCAGCACCGCCGCCAGCACCAGATTGGTCTCGGACAGGATGCGGATGCCTTTGTCCAGGCCGCTGGCGACCGAGATGGTGGCCAAGCCGCAAGTGATGACGATCAGGATGATCTGCGTGGTCACGCCCACCGGAATGCCGAACAGGTGGTTCAGCCCGCTGTTGATCTGGGCCACGCCCAGCCCCAGCGACGTGGCCACGCCCAGCACGGTGCCGATGATGGCGAAGATGTCGACGGCGTGGCCGATAGGGCCGTGGATGCGGTTGCCGATCAGCGGATACAACGCCGAGCGCAGCGTCAGCGGCAGTCCGTGGCGATAGCTGAAGAACGCCAGGATCAGCGCCACCACCGCGTAGATGGCCCAGGCGTGCAAGCCCCAATGGAAGAACGTGATCTTCATGGCTTCGCGCGCGGCGATGGCGGTTGCGCCCTCGCCGACCGGCGGCGACATGAAGTGCATCACCGGTTCAGCCACCCCGAAGAACATCAGCCCGATGCCCATGCCCGCGGAAAACAGCATCGCGAACCAGGTGAAATTGCGGTAGTCCGGTTCACTGTGATCCGGGCCCAGCTTGATGTCGCCGTATCGGCTGACCGCCAGGAACACCACGGCAAGCAGGATGATGGCCACGACCAGGATGTAGAACCAGCTGGCGTTGCCCAGGATCCAGCTTTGCACGGATTCAAAAAGGCTTTGCGCGGACTTGGGCGCGAGGATCGCGAATCCCACCAGCAGCAGCGTGAAAATGGCCGCCGGGAAAAACACGGGCCGATTGATCGTGGATGGTCGGGTTTCTGAAGTCATGCTGCCGCTCCTTTCGCCCGAGGGATGGAAAAACCGGCGCAGGCCCCCCTCAGTCTGGCTGCACGCCGCAGGTATTACTATCACGGCCAGCGTAAGGCTGACAATCTGAAATAACGGAGAAGCGCGTGATCGATCATCTAGACCACCTGGTCCTGACCTGCACCGACCCCGATGCCACAGTGGATTTCTACACCCGTATCCTGGGCATGCGCCTGGAGACTTTCGGGGCGGGCCGCCAGGCGCTGCGCTTCGGCAACCAGAAAATCAACCTGCACGTGCGCGGCCAAGAGTTCGAGCCGAAAGCGCACTTGCCCGTGCCGGGCGCGCTGGACCTGTGCTTTATCGCCGATCGGCCCCTGGACGAGGTAATCGCCCGGTTGAACGAGGCCGGCGCCACGATCATCGAAGGCCCGGTGCCACGCACTGGCGCCACCGGCAAGATCCGTTCGGTGTATCTGCGCGATCCCGATCTGAATTTGATCGAAATATCAGAGCTACAAGGCTAATTGGGCTGCGTGTCGCCAAAGACCACGCGACGGAAGAATCCCGACAATACGGCTTCGGTCATTTCCTGCGTGACGCCTTGCGGATCGAAGGCGTAGCTGAACTGCATGCCGTCCGACAGGGCCAGCAACCCCACGGCCAACTGCTCGGCCGGCATCGGTAGCGGCGTGCCCACATGCTCGGAAAACTGGCGGACGTATTCCGTGGTGGCGGCGCGCAGTTCGCGCAGGCAATCCGTGAAGCCGACCCGGAACTCCGGGTCGCGCGCCGCCTGCAGCTTGCCTTCCATCCAGAGCAGGAAACAGTCGTTTTCACGGTGGTGCGTGCTGTAGTACTCAAGCACGCGGGCTTCCATTTGCGGGCGCGATTCGCCGTCTTCGAAGATGGCGCGCATGTCGGCCATCACTTTTTCGTGGTCGCGCCTGAGCAACTGCAGGAAAAGCTCGGACTTGCTGCCGAAATTGGAATAAAAGGCCCCGCGCGTGTACCCCGCCAATTCGGCGATATCCTCGACGCTGGCGGCCACAAAGCCCTTGCTGAGAAAGACCGATTGCGCGGCGTCGAACAGGCGCTGGCGCGTCTGGTCTCGGCTTTGCTCACGGGTAAGGCGGATTTTTGACATGGCGCGAGTTTAGCACTGGCCGCCCATTCAAATACAGTCTTGTATCTGAATTCATAGTTGCATTAGAATCCAGGCCGTATCGAGTTTGACTCGCCTTCTTTTGCCCCGTTTCCGCGCCGCGAGGTGTTTCGTGAATTGTCCTGACCCTTGCGCGATTCCTGCCGCGCACGACCTTGCCGCTGCCGCGGCATTGCCCTCTTCTGCCCCGCGCCGCTGGACCCGCCGGCTGGCCTTGCCGGCCGTCCTGGCGCTGGCCGCGGCGCTGTCGGGATGCGGCCGCCAGGAAGCGCCTCCCCCCACGCCGCGCCCCGTGGTCGCCATGCCGGTGCAGGCCGATGAGCGCCTGCCTGCCTGGACGCTTCCGGGCGAAGTGCAGGCTCGCTACAGCACGCCGTTGTCGTTCCGCGTGGCCGGCAAGATCATCGAACGCCATGTCAGGTTGGGCGACACCGTCACCCCCGGCCAAATCGTGGCCAAGCTGGACCCGGCCGACGCCGCCAAGAACGCGGCGGCCGCGAAGGCCCAGTTGTCGGCTGCCCAGCATCAACTGGACTATGCACGCCAGCAATTGGACCGGGACCGCGCCCAATCGCGTGAAAACCTGATTGCCGCCACCCAGCTGGAACAGACCCGCAACGCCTACGCCTCGGCGCTGGCGCAGCGGGACCAGGCCGCCCAGCAGGCGGCGCTGTCGGCCGACCAGCTGAAATACACGTCCCTGCAAGCCGACCACGCGGGCGTCATTACCGCGGAACAGGCAGACACCGGCCAGAACGTGGCCGCGGGTACGCCCGTCTACCAATTGGCCTGGTCCGGCGACATCGACGCCATCTGCGACGTGCCCGAGAGCGTGCTGGCCGCGTTGGCCGTTGGCCAGCGCGCCAGCGTCACGCTGGGCCCGCTGCCCGGCAAGACCTTCACCGCCACCTTGCGCGAGATCGCCCCCGCGGCCGATCCGCAAAGCCGCACCTACCAAGTCAAGCTCACGCTGGATTCCCCATCGCCCGACGTCCGGTTGGGCATGACCGCCAACATCAGCTTCGACAACCGCGGCGTGGACAATCAGGCGACCTATACCGTGCCGGCCACCGCGCTGTTCCATGATGGCAAGCAACCGGCGGTCTGGGTGGTCAAGCCGCAAGAAGACACGCTGGAGCTGCGCCGCGTGCAGGTGCTGCGCTACGACGCGCGTTCGGTCACGTTGTCCGGCGGCGTGCAGGCGGGCGAGCGCCTGGTCTGGCAAGGCGTGCATACCGTTTCGGCGGGCGAGCGCGTCCGCGCCGTGCCTCCGCTGCATCCCGAGGATTTCGCGTCATGAGCGCGCCGGACCGCGAGGCTGGGCACAGCCACGAAGAAGGCAAGTTCAACCTGTCGGCCTGGGCGCTGCGCCACCAGCCGCTCGTGATCTTCATCATTACGCTGGTGACGCTGTTCGGCGTGCTGTCGTATTCCAAGCTGGCGCAATCCGAAGACCCGCCCTTCACCTTCCGCGTCATGGTCATCAAGACCCTTTGGCCGGGCGCGACGGCGCAGCAGGTGCAGGAACAGGTCACCGACCGCATTGGCAAGAAGCTTCAAGAGACCGCCAATACGGATTTCCTGCGCAGCTACTCGCGTCCCGGCGAATCGCTGATCTTCTACACCATGAAGGATTCGGCGCCGGCCAGCATGGTGGCCGATCAGTGGTATCAGGTGCGCAAGAAAGTCGGCGACATCCAGGCCACCTTGCCCCAGGGCGTGCAGGGTCCGTTCTTCAACGACGAGTTCGGGGACGTCTACACCAATATCTATACCTTGCACGGCGACGGTTTCCCGCCCGCGCAACTGCATGACTATGCGGACACGCTGCGCACCGTGCTGCTGCGCGTGCCCGGGGTCGCCAAGGTCGACTACTTTGCCGACCAGGCCGAACACGTCTACATCGAAATCTCGAACACGCAGCTGACGCGGCTGGGCGTGTCGCCGCAACAGATCGCCCAGGCGATCAACACGCAGAACGCGGTGGCCAGCGCCGGCACGCTGACGACCGCCGACGACCGCATCTTCGTGCGCCCCACCGGCCAGTTCGAAAACAGCCGCGCGCTGGCGGATACGCTGATCCGCGTGAACGGCAAGTCGATCCGGCTGGGCGACATCGCCACGATCCATCGCGGCTACGACGACCCACCCATCGAACAGATGCGCGCGGGCGGCAGTCCCGTGCTGGGCATCGGCATCACCATGCAGCCCGGTCAGGATGTGGTGCGGCTGGGTAAATCGCTGGGCGCGACGTTCGAAAAGCTCAAGGCGCAACTGCCGGCCGGCCTGACGCTGACCGAGGTATCCAGCATGCCCCAGGCGGTGTCGCATTCCGTCGACGACTTCCTGCGGTCGGTGGCGGAAGCCGTCGCCATCGTTCTGATCGTCAGCCTGGTGTCGCTGGGCTTGCGCACGGGCATGGTCGTGGTGATTTCCATTCCGGTGGTGCTGGCGGTCACGGCGCTGTTCATGGACGTGTTCGGAATCGGATTGCACAAAGTGTCGCTGGGCACGCTGGTGCTGGCGCTGGGCCTGCTGGTGGACGACGCCATCATCGCCGTGGAAATGATGTCGGTGAAACTGGAACAAGGCTGGAGCCGCGCCCGCGCGGCGGCGTATGCCTACACCAGCACCGCGTTTCCCATGCTGACCGGCACGCTGGTCACGGTGGCGGGCTTTTTGCCGATCGCGCTGGCCAAGTCCAGCACGGGCGAATACACGCGGTCGATCTTCCAGGTGTCCGCCATTGCGCTGATCACCTCGTGGTTCGCCGCCGTGGTGCTGATCCCGCTGCTGGGGTATCGCCTGCTGCCCGAGCGCAAGCGTGAATCCCATCTGCCGCACGATCACGAACACGACATCTACGACACCCGCTTCTACCAGCGCCTGCGCGGCTGGGTGGCCTGGTGCGTGGACCGGCGCTATTGGGTGCTGGCGGCCACCGTGCTGGTTTTCGTCGTGTCGATGGCGGGCTTCAAACTGGTACCACAACAGTTCTTTCCCAGTTCGGACCGCACCGAACTGCTGGTGGACGTGCGCTTGCAGGAAGGTGCGTCGTTCGCCGCCACCCTGCGCCAGGTCGAACGGCTGGAAAAGGCGCTGGATGGCCGGCCCGAAATCGACCATTCGGTCAGTTTCGTCGGCACGGGCGCGCCGCGCTTTTACCTGCCGCTGGACCAGCAACTGGCCACGCCCAACTTCGCCCAGTTGGTCATCACCGCCCATTCCGTGGAAGACCGGGAAAAACTGGCGCAATGGCTGACGCCGATGCTGCGCCAGGAATTCCCCGCCATCCGCACCCGGCTGTCGCGCCTGGAAAATGGGCCGCCCGTGGGCTACCCGGTGCAGTTCCGCGTCAGCGGCGACAAGATCTCCGACGTGCGCGCCGTGGCCGAAAAGGTTGCCGCCGAAGTTCGCGCGGACAGCCGTTCCGTCAACGTGCAGTTCGATTGGGACGAGCCGTCGGAACGTTCCGTGCGCTTCGAGATCGACCAGCAGAAGGCGCGCGAGCTGGGCATCAGTTCAAGCGACATTTCCGACTTCCTGGCCATGACCCTGTCGGGCTACAACGTGACGCAATACCGCGAGCGCGACAAGCTGATCAACGTCAGCCTGCGGGCACCGCGCGACGAACGCGTCGACCCCGCTCGCCTGGCTACGCTGGCCATGCCCACGCCCAACGGCCCCGTGCCGCTGGGCAGCCTGGGACAGGTGCGCTATGACCTGGAATACGGTGTGATCTGGGAACGCGACCGCCAACCCACCATCACGGTGCAGGCGGACGTGGCCAGCGGATCGCAGGGCATCGACGTCACGCACGCCATCGACAAGAAGCTGGACGCGATCCGCGCCGAGCTGCCCGTCGGTTACCGCATCGAAGTCGGCGGCCCGGTCGAGGAAAGCGCCAAGGGCCAGTCGTCCATCAATGCGCAGATGCCGCTGATGGCAGTGGCCGTGCTGACCCTGCTGATGGTGCAGCTGCAAAGCTTCGCACGGGTGCTGATGGTGGTGCTGACCGCGCCGCTGGGACTGATCGGCGTGGTCGCGGCGCTGCTGCTTTTCGGCAAGCCCTTCGGCTTTGTCGCGATGCTGGGGGTGATCGCCATGTTTGGCATCATCATGCGCAACTCGGTGATTTTGGTCGACCAGATCGAGCAAGACATCCTGAACGGGCACAAGCGCGTGGATGCGATCGTCGGCGCCACGGTGCGGCGCTTTCGCCCCATCGTGCTGACGGCCGCCGCGGCGGTGCTGGCCCTGATCCCGCTGTTGCGCAGCAACTTCTTCGGCCCCATGGCGACGGCGTTGATGGGCGGCATCACCAGCGCCACCGTGCTGACGCTGTTCTTCCTGCCCGCGTTGTATGCGGCCTGGTTCCGCGTGCGCCATGACGAACGCGACGAACCGGAAGGCGTGCCGCCCGGCGCCAACGCCGCCGACACGCTGCAACGAGGAACCTGATGATGATGAACCTTCGCCTCCGTTCGGCCAGACTGCCGCTGGCGCTGCCCCTGATCCTGGTGCTGGGCGCCTGCGCCTTCGCCCCGGACAGCAAGCCGCCCGCGGTGACGCCGCCCGCGCAGTACGGCGTGGAAGCCACGCCCGCTGCGGGCGCCACCGCCCAGGGCGTGGCGCAACGTTTTGAACAAGGTGCGCGCCCGGTGCCAGAGTGGTGGAAACGCTATGGTTCCCCCGCGCTGGACGCGCTGGTGGAAGAAGGCCTGGCCAACAGCCCCAACCTGGCCGCCGCTGAACGCAACCTGGCGGGCGCGCGCGAGCAACTACGCGCGCAAGTCAATTCGTCCTTGCTGCCGTCGGTGGACGCCGGCGCGAACGCCACGCGCAACCGGGCGCTGACGATGCCGAACCTGCCCGAGCCCACGGCGCTGTACAACGTCTTCACCGGACAGATCCAGGCCACCTACGACCTGGACCTGTTCGGCGCCGCGCGCTTCGCCAACGCCTCGCTGGCGGCGCAAGTCGAACAGCAGGCGTTCCAGCTGGAATCCGCGCGCCGATCGCTGGCAGGCAATATCGTCACCGGCGCCATCACGTCCGCATCGCTGGCCGAGCGTGTGGCGCTGACGGAAAAGCAGGTGGTGCTGTTGCGCCAGGTGGCGCGCGATACGCAGCGCCGCTACGAACTGGGATCGGCATCGCAGAACGATGCGCTGGACGCCGACCAGGATGCCGCCACGCTGGAAGGCTCGCTGCCCGGCCTGCGCGCGCAATGGCACGCCACCCGGCATGCGCTGGCCGTGCTGCTGGGCCGCAGCCCCGACCAGGCCCCGGACGATCTGGCATTCGGCACGCTGGCGGTGCCGCCGCAGGTGCCGGTGGTGGTGCCGTCGGAACTGCTGGCGTCGCGGCCGGACATCCTGGTGGCCGATGCCGTGGTGCAAGCCGCGGCGGCCGACGTGGGCGTGGCCACCGCGCAGTTGTTCCCAAGCCTGTCGCTATCGGCGTCCATGGGCAAAGGCGGCTTCAGTTGGCCGTCGGCGCTGTCGGGCGCCGGGCCGATCTGGGCCATCGGGGCATCGCTGACACAGCCCATCTTCCATGGCGGCGCGCTGCTGGCCGAACGCCGCGCCTCCCAGGAACGCTATCAAGCCGCCGTGCTGCAATACAAGCAGACCGTGCTGACCGCGTTCCAGGATGTGGCCGATACGCTGTCGCGACTGGACGCCGACGGCCAGGCGCTGGCGTCGGCCGAGGCGTCGCGGCGCGCGGCCGAGCAGTCCTACCGCAATACGGCCAGCCGGGTACGGCTGGGCGCGCTGGCGCCCTATACGGAATACGCGGCCGAACAGCACTACGTGGCGGCGCGGCTGCGCGAACTGGAATACGCGAATGCGCGCCTGACCGAAACCGCGGCGCTGTTCCAGGCCATGGGTTCGCCCACGCGAGCACCGGAGACGGCCGCCAGGCAGCCCTGACGCGACCCGCTGCGTTTGACTTGAGACAGGCCCCTGCCGCCTACGGCGCGGGGGCCTGTTCTTTCATGCGCGCGGCCAGGGCCAACGACTCGATGCGGCGGGCGGCGGACTGCAGCAGCGCCGTCGTCTTGTCCTGCGCAATCGTGTTCAGCCGGGTCGCCAGGAAGGTAACGGTCAGCGCGTCACTGGGTAAACCCTGAGCAATATTGGCGCCAAAATAAGCTAACATTTTTGCAGATTTGAATCCCCTTCCGACCCCACGGCGCGCGTCGCCGCTTACCCGTCCATGACCCAGATCACCCAATTCCCCTTCGTATCGGTTTCCGGCACGCCCGAAGCCCGTGGCCGCGCTTATGGCCAGCAAGCCGCCAACCGTGTGCGCAAAAGCGCGGCCATGTACGGCCAGACCCTGGTCGACCTGGGCTACGACGCCATGGCGCGCACCGAACTCATCGCCCATTTCGCGCGTGAAATCGAGGACTTTGCTCCGCACTACCTCGAAGAAATGCGCGGTATCGCCGCAGGCGCCGACGTGTCGTTCGAAGACATCGTCATGGTGAACGCCCGCACCGAAGTCGTCGCCAAGGCGCGCGCCGAAAAGAAAAAAGCGGCCGAACTGGAACCCGGCGACGGCTGCACCGGCGCGTTGATCCTGCCCACCCGCTCGGCCAACGGTAACCTGATCCACGGCCAGAATTGGGACTGGCGCGCCGAATGCGCCGAAACGGCCGTCGTGCTGCGCGTGCGCAACGACAACGGCCCCGACATCCTGACGTTCGTGGAAGCCGGCGGCCTGGCACGCAGCGGCCTGAACAGCGCAGGCGTGTCCATCACCGCGAACTATCTGGAATCCGACCGCGACTTCCGCCAGCTGGGCGTGCCGCTGTCGCTGATCCGCCGCAAGGTGCTGGAACAGCAGCATTTCGCGCTGGCCATCAAGGCCGTCGCCACCACGCCCAAGTCGTGCTCCAACAACATCATGATCGGCATGGCCGCCGGCTTTGGCGTCGACTACGAATGCACCACGGATGAAGCCTTCCCGATCTACCCCGGCGTCGACGATCTGATCGTGCACGCCAACCACTGGGTCAGCGAAGTGGCGCTTGGCAAGCTGCGCGACACCGGCCGCGCCAGCACACCGGAAAGCGCTTACCGCGACTGGCGCGTGCGCCGCCTGCTGAACGAGAAGACGGCACTGACGCGCGAAGACTTGAAGCGCGCGCTGTTCGACGACTTCGGTTCGCCCTACTCCGTTTGCCGCCCGCCGCGCCCCGGCAGCCACGACAATTTGTCGGCCACGGTCGCCATGGTCGTGATGGAACCCGCTGCGGGCCTGATGGAAGTGGCGCCGCTGCCGGCGCTTAACCGCACGTTCACCCGCTACAGCCTGACCGCAGAACCTGAACTGCTGGCCGCCGCCTGACCGGCAACGCGTCCGCGCAACCCGAGGAAATATCAATGAAGCATCATTGTCTGCACGCCGCGGTTGCGCTGGCGCTTGCCAGCCTGGCCGGCGCGGCGGTCGCGCAATCGGCGCCGCCGTTGCGTATTTCGCTGACGGCCGACATCCGCTCCACCGAGCCCGGCGTCAACCGCGACAGCAACAGCGACGCGGTCGTGCTGCACATCGTTGAAGGCCTGGTGGCCTACGGCGAGGACGCCGAAGTGCGCCCACTGCTGGCCAAATCGGTCGACATCAGCGCCGACGGCAAGACGTATACCTTCAAGCTGCGCGATGGAATCAAGTTCCACAACGGCAAACCGATGACGTCGGCCGACGTGCTGTGGACCTGGCAGCATTACACCGCCGCCAATTCCGGCTGGCGCTGCGCCAGCGAATTCGACGGCCGCGGCACGGTGAAGGTCACCGGCGTGGAAGCGCCCGATGCGCAGACGGTGGTGTATCACCTGGAAAAGCCCACCAGCCTGTTCCTGGCGTCGCTGGCCCGCACCGATTGCGGCGGCACCGGCATCCTGTCCAGGGATTCGGTCGGCGCGGACGGCGCCTGGATCAAACCCGTGGGCACCGGCCCATTCGAATTGGCTGAATGGAAGCGCGGCGAATATATCCGCCTGACCAAGTTCGCCGGCTATTCGAACCTGGATGGCAAGCGCGACGGCTATACCGGTTCGAAGCGCCCGCTGGTGGATGAAGTCCGCTTCATGATCGTGCCCGACGATTCCACCGCCAAGGCTGCTTTGCAGCGCGGCAACATCGACATCATCGAAGACGTGTCCAACAACGACGTTCCCGTGCTGCAAGGCACGCCGAATGTGAAGGTGGCCTACGCACCGGTGATGAGCATGACGGCGCTGCTGCTGCAGACCAAGGACCCGGTGCTGTCCAGCCCGAAGATGCGCCAGGCCTTGGCCCACGCCATCGACTACAAGCAATTGGCCGCGGCCGTGACCGAAGGCCTGGCCCAGCCCAACAATTCGATTGTGCCGCTGGTCTCGCCCTACCATGACGCGGTCCAGAAGCAAGGCTGGAATTACGATCCGGCACAGGCGCAGAAGCTGCTGAAGGAAGCGGGCTACAAGGGCCAGGAACTATCGATCCTGACCACCAAACGCTATCCGCAGTCGTATAACTCGGCGGTGATCGTGCAGGCGATGCTGCAGTCGATCGGCATCAACGCGCAGTTGTCGGTGGTGGAGTGGGCGACGCAGCTGGACCGCTATAACGCGGGCACCTACCAGATGATGACGTTCCCGTATTCGGCGCGCCTGGACGCGGCGCTGAACTACGAGATGGTGACGGGCGACAAGGCCAAGCAACCGCGCAAGGTCTGGGATAACCCAGAGGCCGCGAAGCTGGTGGCAGCGGCGTCCGTCGATACGGACCACGCCAAGCGGCAGGCCACGTTCGATCAGCTGCACCAGTTGTTCCTGGCGGATGTTCCCAGCATTCCGCTTTATAACGGGCTGGATATCGGCGCTTACCGGAGCAGCATCAAGGGGTATCAACCTTGGGCGGTGAAGAAGCCGCGTGCATGGGAAGTGGAGCGGGTTTCTCAGTGAGCGCCATCTGTATTAAGTAGGCCGCCCATCGGCGCCGCCACCCGGATGGCGCGCGCCCACGATTGCGGTCCGGAGCCTTCGCTCCGGACTGCCCCCTCGTCATCTTCGTTGGCGCCTGCGGCGCCTGCCTTCAGATTCCCTCGGGCGCATCGAGGTTGCGCGCCATCCGGGTGGCGCCGCCGACGGGCTACCAGCGTCTTGGATTGAGGCGCTGCCAGACCCGTGGTTAGTCAAGAGTCTTGCGGCGCCCGCCGAATTGCGGCCGCGCGGGCGGCCACAATCGGCATACATGTTTGGTGGCGTCGTGGCGATGCTTGCTTCGCACGGGCGTTACGCGCGCCGTGGGTATACGCCCCCGGGCCGGCCTATTTTCCTTCGACCACTTTGGTTTCCCACACGCGGGGCTTGCCTTCCCAGACCGAGAAGCCCTCGACGCGCTTGCCGACGGCCCAGGCGTCCGCGCCGTTGTACAGCATCAGCATCGGCGTCTGTTCCAGCATCAGCGCGTGCAACTGGTCGAAGAGTGCCTGGCGCTTGGCCGGGTCGGATTCCAGGAAACTTTCGTCGATCAGCTTTTGCGCGGCGGGGTCGTCCCAGACCTTGCGCGGCTGCTTGGCCTTGTCGCCGGCGAACTGCTCGAAACTGAGCGACGGGTCCAGCCGGGACGAAAACGAGAACGAGCTGACCTGATACTTGCCGGTGTTGTAGCGGTCCAGTTGCGTGGCCCACTCCAGCACTTCGATCTTGGCGTTGATGCCGACCGACTGCATCATGGCCTGGGCGATCACGGCCACCTGATAGCTGGGTACGTGGGCGCGCTTATTGGCGTAAATAACAATGGGTTCGCCCTTGTAGCCCGCTTCCTTCAGCAATTGCTGCGCGCGCGCCGGGTCGTACTGGTAGCTGCGCTTTTCGGCTTCCTTGTAGTAGGCCGATCCGGCGTAGACCGCCGAGTTGTTCAATTGGCCCAGCCCCTCCGACGCGGCGGCGACGACTTGCGGGATATCCAGCGCGGCGGCGATCGCCTGGCGCACCTTCACGTTCTTCAACACCGGGTCCTGGGTCTGAAACAGCAGCACGTGCTTGACGGCATCGTGCGGGCTGAAAACCGTCAGGTTCTTGGCGCTTTTCAGTTCGCCCACATCGGTGTTGGTGATCTGGCTGGCGTCGATGGCGCCAGACATCAGGCCAGCCTTGGACGTGGACGGGTCCGGCACCACCAGGAACTTCACCTCGTCCACCAGCGGACGCTTGGAACCGACGTAGCCATCCGGCTTATCGCCTTCGGGCGACACGTAGTCCTTGAATGCGGACAGCAAGGTGTATTCGCCGCGCTTCCAGTCCTTGAACATGTAGGGGCCCGTGCCGACGGGCTTGATCCACGATCCGTCGGCGGCGACCGAATCTTTTGAAATGATGGCGGTCATGCCGCAATCGGTGCGGGCCAGCGAATCCAGGAACACCGCCGACTTGCGGTCCACTTTCATGACGACGGTCTTCGCGTCGGGCGCGGACACGTCGGTGACTTTCAGGCCATTGCGGCCGTCGAAGTCGCTGCGGCAGCGCCAATCCGTCTTCGGATCCATGTAGCGCTGCCAGCTCCAGATCACATCGGCGGACGTCAGCGTGGCGCCGTTGTGGAACTTGACGCCGTCGCGCAGCGTGAAGGTATACGTCAAGCCGTCCGGCGACAGGTCCACCGACTTGGCCAACAGCGGGCCGACCGTTCCGTTCTCGCGGTAGCCGACCAGGCCTTCGACGATGTTGAGCACGACGCCGTCGGTGGTGTTATCGCGGTTGACGCCAGGGTTGGTCGACCGGATGTCCGCCGGTTGCGCCACGGTCAGCACGGCGGCGTGGACGGGGACGGCGGCAAGCGCCAGGGAGAGCGCGAGCGCCCTGGGAACAAAGTGGTGGTGCATGGAAAAGACTCCCCGGCGTGTGGCGCAGAATTCACGCATATATTGGCGCCAAAATAATCTGCTAATTATGGAGAGTCCACGGAGGGCCGCCATCGGGGGTATCCCTGAAACCCCCGCCAAAAACACCGCGGCGGCCCCCTTTGCAGGTGGGCCGCCGCGTGGGCGAAGCGCAATCCGGCACGTTGTGCCGCGTCAGGAGATATCCTGGCCCACGTGCTGAGCGATGATTTTTTGCAGCCGCTTCACGTCGCGCGCCTCCAGCGCGTCGACCATGTCGAAGTGCTCGCGGGCCGAGATCTCGATGCGCGAACGGGTCACCCATTCCTTGGCGGGTGCGGCGGGCCCGCGCGCGCGGGTTTCCTGGATCAACGCCGCCAGCTCGCGATTGCCGCACAGGTCGTACATGCCTGCGTGGAACGCCAGATTGACCTCGTATTGCTCCAGCAAGGTGCCGTCATGCAGCAGCTTGGCGAACCGTTCGGCCAGGGTGCGCAGCGCGCGCACCTTTGCCGCCGTGACATTCGGCATCAGGTCGGCCGCCGCCCCGGTTTCCAGCAGGATACGGATATCGCGGATCTGCAGGTGCTGGTCCGGGTCCATCGCATGGACGTGATAGCCCCGGTTCGGGATGTGCGCAATCACCCGCTTGGCGGCCAATTGGTCTAATGCCCGCCGCACGTCCAGACGCTTGGCGTCATAGCGTTCTTGCAGGTCGATTTGTTTCAACCAGGCGCCGGGACCATACACGCCCGACTGAATATCATGGGCAATACGGTCAACCAGGCCAGGTTGTGTCGCCGGCGCTTTCGGCATGGCCCACTCCCGTCAATCAATTCCAAAACGCGTATTTTAGGCGTAACTCCTTGCGGCGATAGCAGAGGATTCCCCCTGCCCTCACGCAATGGCCCGCAAGGGTTCGTGCCCGTCCAACCGCCAGCGCAGACGCACGCCGCCGGTATCGGTGGATTCCAGCGCCGGGATCGCCGACAGCAGGCTGCGCGTGTAGTCTTCCCGCGGCTGGTCGAACACCGCGTCGCGCGAGCCCTGTTCGACAATGCCGCCGTCGCGCATCACCACCACCCGGTCCGCCACCTGCTCGACCACGCCCAGGTCGTGGCTGATGAACAAACACGAAAAGCCGTGCCGTTCCTGCAGATCGGCGAACAGGTCCAGCACCTGCGCCCGCACGGTCACGTCCAGGGCGGACACGGGTTCATCGGCGATCACGAACGCCGGCCGGCGCACGATGGCGCGGGCGATGGCCACGCGCTGGCGTTGGCCGCCCGACATTTCGTGCGGAAAGCGCTTGGCGTACTCGGACCCCAGGCCCACCTCCGCCAACACCTCGTCGACCCGACGGCGCTTGTCCGCCGAAGACATGTTGTCCAGCATGCGCAGGCCTTCGCCCACCAGTTGGCCGATGGTCATGCGCGGGTCCAGCGATGAATACGGGTCCTGGAACACCATCTGGCAATTCAAGCGGTAGTCGCGCCAGGCCGCCGAGCGCCGGCTCACCGGCTGGTTGCGGAACAGGATCTGGCCGGACGTAGGCGCCAGCAGACCGGCGATCGCCCGGCCCAGCGTCGTCTTGCCCGACCCCGATCCGCCCACGACCGCCACGACCTCTCGCGGCTGAACATGCAGGTCGATGCCATTCAAGGCGCGCTTGGCGCCCGTGCGGGAAAACAACCGCTGATGGCCGGCGTAGTCCACCACCAGGTTCTTGACCTCGACGATGGGCGCCTCCGGGGCCAGCTTGCGGGCCGGCAGGCGGCGGGGCATCGCGTCCAGCAGCTTGCGCGTGTAGGGATGCTGCGGCCGCGCGAGGATGCCGGCGGTCGTGCCCGTTTCCAGCACCTTGCCGTGCTGCATCACCACCATGCGCTCGGTATAGCGCGCCACCATCGGCAGGTCGTGGCTGATCATCAGCACCGCCGTGTGGTGTTCGCGCGTCAGGTCCACCATCAGTTCCAGCACGTCGCGCTGCACCACCGCGTCCAGGGCGGTGGTGGGCTCGTCGGCGATCAGCAGCGCCGGCTCCAGCAGCATCACCGAGGCCAGCATCATGCGTTGACGCATGCCGCCCGAGAACTCGTGCGGCCAGGCGTCCATCGCCCCCTTGGGGTCGCGGATGCCCACGCGGCGCAGCATTTCAAGGATGCGTTCGCGACGCTGCGCCGTGGACAAGGACTTGCGGTGCAGTTTCAGGCCTTCGTCCAATTGGCGGCCGATCGGCATGGACGGGTTCAGCGAAGTCATTGGCTCCTGGAAGACCATGCCGATGCGCGCCCCGCGCAGCTTGCGCAGCACGGCCGGATCGGCCTTCGTCACGTCCACGCCCTCGAACAGAATGGCCCCGCCCGCGACCACCAGCGGCGCCGGCGTCAGGCCCATGATGGCGCGCGCCGCCTGGGTCTTGCCGCTGCCGGATTCGCCGACGATGCCGACCATTTCGCCCGGCGCGACCTCGAAGGACACGCCGCTGACGATCTCGCGGCCGCCGGCGCCCACTGTCAAGGTCAGGTTTGATACCGCTACCAGTGCGCTCATTGCACGCCCCTCATGCGGGGATCGAGACGGTCTCGCACCGCGTCGCCCAGCAGGTTGATCCCCAGCAGCGCGAGCGCAATGGCCAGGCCGGGAAGAATGGATAAATACGACGCCTGCGCCATGAACGGACGCGCGGCGGCCAGCATGTTGCCCCAGGTCGGCGCGGGCGGCGGCACGCCCAGGCCCAGGAAGGACAGCGCGCTTTCCGCCAGGATCACCCAGCCAAACATGGACGTGGCCAGCACGGTCAACGGCGCGACGCAGTTGGGCAGCACATGCCGGAACATGGTGTAGAGCTCGGAATTGCCCAGCACCCGGGACGATTCGATGAACTCCTTTTCGCGCAGGGACAGCACCGTGCCCCGCACGATGCGCGTCACCGATGGCGTGTAGGCCAGGCCCAGCGCCAGGATGATGCCGTACTTGTTGGCGCCCACCACGGCCAGCAGCCCCAACGCCAGCAACAGGCCCGGGAAGGCCAGCAGCGCGTTGTTGAATGCCATGATGATGCGGTCGGTCCAACCGCGCACGAAACCCGTCAAGGTGCCGATGGCGGTACCGGCCACAATGGCGAACGTCACGGTTAGCAGACTGATCCAGACGCTGCTTGCGGCCCCCGCCAACAGGCGCGACAGTTCGTCGCGGCCGAATTCGTCGGTGCCCAGCAGGAAGTCACCGCCGGGCGGCTTGAGCCGCGCGACGAAGTTGATCTTGAGCGGGTCATGCGGTGTCCAGAAAGCGCCCATGACCGCCGCGACGATCATCGCCCCGACGATCACGCCGCCCAGGAGCGCGTTAGCTGCGATTCGCTTTTTCATTCGGCGGTCACTCTCGGGTCGAAGATGGGATAGCAAAGGTCGATCAGCAAGTTCACGATCACGTAGACGACGCCCACGAACAGCAGGCAGCCCTGAATCACCGGGTAGTCGCGCGCGAAGATCGAGTCCACCAGCAGGCGTCCCAGTCCGGGAATGGTGAACACCGTTTCCACCACCGCAATGCCGCCCAGCAAATTACCCAGCACCAGGCCGATCAGCGTCCAGGTGGGACCGAAGGCGTTGCGGAACGCGTGGCGCATCAGCACCGCCGACTCGGACAGGCCCTTGGCGCGTGCATGGGTGATGTAGTCCAGCCGCAGCACTTCCAGCGTGCTGGCGCGCGCCATGCGCATCAACACCCCGATCTCGTGCAGGAACAGCGTCAGGATGGGCATGGCCAGGTACAGCAGGCCCGCTTTCCAGTCCTCGCCGATGGACACATAGCCCACCACGGGCAGCCATTGCAGCTTCAGGCCGAAGAAGATCAGCAGCAGCAATCCCAGCCAGAAGGTCGGGATGGACACCAGCAGGGTCGCCGAACCGACCAGGAACAGGTCGGGCCATTTGTTCTGCTTCCAGGCCGCGATCATGCCGGCGGGCACGGCGACCAGCGCGGCAAACAGCACCGCCACCAGCACGACGCGCCCGCTGATCAGGAAGCGGTCCCACACCAGGGGCAGCACGGGCTGCCCGGTGTTGATGGACGACCCCAGATCGCCGTGCAGCATGTTGCCGAACCAGATGCCGAACTGGGTCAGCCAGGTCTGGTCCAGCCCCAGGCGCGCACGCAGGTCCGCCAGCGCGGCCGGCGTGGCCAGATCGCCCAACAGCAGTTGGGCGGGATCGCCCGGAATCAACCGGATCATCACGAACACCGCCACCGCCACGATCAGCAGGGTCGGCACCGCCATGACAATCCGGGATAGCGCAAAACGCAGCATGGCCCTCTCCTAGTCCTGAACGCCGCGCGGCTGCGCGACGCGTCCGCGTCCGGCGATATCAATGATCAACATGTCGCAACTTGCGCAGCGCGCGCGCCAGGAAGTCCTGCACCTGGCCCACGCACTTCAGCCCGTCGTGCGGCACGTTCTCCACCAGGTCCAGCTCTGCTTTCACGCCCTGGGCTTCAAAAGAACGGCGCAACGCCTCCAGGCGCTCGGGGCGCGTCCTGCCGGCGTCGTTGGCACCCGGCATGAAGAATTTTCCGCCTTCACGATGGGTGATTTCCCACGTTTCCAGGTCGGCCTTGCCCACGATCATGTGAACGGCGACCTGCTTGAGCGCCTCGATGTCGACGCCCTTGCCGAAACGGGATTCGACGTCGCGCACGCCTACCCACCAGTCCTGGCTGGGGTCCAGCAGCGTGACCGAGCCCGGCGCGCCGATCGACACCGCCCACAGGCTTTCCGGATGCAGGTAGGCGAAACGGTTGACGAATTGGCCGCCGCCCGAATAGCCGAACAGGCCGAACTTTTTGAAATCGCGGCCGAATTTCTCACCGACTTCCGCCACCATGTCCAACAGGATCTGGTCGTAGCGGATATCGCCCTCGCGCAGTTGCTTGAAGCCGTCGCGGTTGCCGTCGCCCAGCGGACCCACGGGGAACAGCGGGCACAGCACGATGCAGTCGTTCCAGCGCGCGAACTCGGCGAACGCGTCGCGGTATTCCACGAAAGCGCGGCCGGTGCCGTGCATGATCACCACCAGCTCCATCGGGTGCTTGGCGGTATCGATGTGCGGCGGCACATACATGCAATAGGAAAAGCGCGGATCGGTGCGGGCTGCGAAGACAGTGCTGTGACCCAGGTCGTATATGGCCCGCGCGCGGGCGGCGTCGGGTTGGATGGCGGGAGCTGCGTTGGACTGCATGATTTCCTCGTTTCCATGGCCGCGGGCGGGCGCATGGTGTATGCCGGTGGTCAAAATAATAATCACATAAATTGGCGCCAATTCTATGCGTAGGTGTTTCCACCCAACAAGGCAGGGGATTCCCTAGGGCCAACAAGCCCAGGCCGGATAGGCCCGGCCGTTGTTTCAATCTTGGGGGAAGTATTGGGGCGCCGCGGGGGATGCGGCGCCCTGCCGCGTCAGCCTTTCTTGAACAGCCGCTTGACCACGCTGACCACGCCCAGCACCACGGCCCCGGCCACGATGCCGAACAGGGCGTTGAGCAAAGTGGACGTCAACGCGTGCACCACGGCGCCCCCGCCCACCGCGGCGGCGGCATGCTCGACGGCGGCGTGCACCGGCGCAATGCCATGGGTCAGGATCGCGCCGCCCACCATGAACATGGCCGCGGTGCCCACCACCGACAGGGTCTTCATCAGGTAGGGCGCCGCGCCCACGATGCGCTTGCCCAGCCAGGCCGTCGCCTGCGACCGCTTCTGGCTCAGGTAGAGGCCCAGGTCGTCCAGTTTGACGATGCCGGCCACCAGGCCGTAGACGCCTACCGTCATGGCGACGGCGATGATCGACAGCACCATCACCTGGCGCGTGAAATCGGCGTTCGCCACCGCGTCCAGGCTGATGACGATGATCTCGGCGGACAGGATGAAGTCAGTACGCACCGCGCCTTTGATCTTGTCGCGTTCGAAGGCAACCATGTCGACGGACGCGTTCTGCAGCGCTTCGGCGCGCGCGGCGTGATTGCCTTCGACCGACTCGCCATGCGGCAGGAACTTGTGGGCCAGCTTCTCCACGCCTTCGAAGCACAGGAAGGCGCCGCCCAGCATCAGCAGCGGCGTCACGGCCCATGGCAGGAAGGCGCTGATCAAGAGCGCCGAAGGCACCAGGATCAGCTTGTTGATGAAGGAACCCCGGGCCACCGCCCACACGACGGGCAGTTCCCGGTTGACCGGCACGCCGGCCACCTGCTGCGCGTTCAGCGCCAAGTCGTCGCCCAGCACGCCGGCCGTTTTCTTGGCCGCGACTTTGGTCATGACGGAGACATCATCCAGAATCGTGGCGATGTCGTCGAACAATGCGAAAAAACTGCTGCCGGCCATCAAGCATCCCCTGAGCCTTAAGGTGACCCGAGTTTACAGGCGGCACGGCCCGTTCGGCTGCAATACGGTTGGCCGTTTTCATTCCTTTTGTGTCGGGATCGGGCTGGGCGGTACCCGCCCCCCGGCGTCGTCGAACAGGATGTTGTTTTCCAGATGGATATGCGCCATCAGGTCTTCCTTGAACGTGCGGATGCCCAGATACAGCGCGCGCCAGGTATTGCATGCGGCGCGCGGCAAGGTCAGGTCGTTCGTCAGCGCCAGCAGGCGTTCCAATGCCACGCCATGGTCGTCGTGTTCCATGCGCATCACCATGATGGGCATGGTCGCCATCGCTCCGTGGCCGCGGGCCAGCATCGGAAACAGCACCTGCTCTTCCTTCTGCATATGGCTTTCCAGTTCCTGGTGCATCGTGCGCAGGTGGTCGGCCAGGCCAGTGGGGCAATCCGGGCTGTCGGCGTGCACCTGCTCGACCTTCAATGCCAGCCGGATCAGTTCGGGCAGCTGCTGGCGGTGCACGTCGTGATATCGCGCCAGGATGTGGTCGATGAGTTCGGCGGGCGATGCCGCGCCCCAGTCCTTTTCGTGGGGCGGATTCCGCGACAGCGCGATCAAGCGCGCTTCGATCTGCGTCGGGTCCAGCGACCGCTGGGCCGCGGCTTCGCCCAGGCTTTTCTTGCCGCCACAGCAAAAATCCAGTTCGTATTCGTGGAACACCTGCGTGGCGCCCGGGATGCTACGGGCCAATTGGCCCAGGGATTGCTCAACCATGCTCATCGCGTCTCTCCAGTGATCTTGACGGGTACCGGAGTAAGAGCGAAAACCATGCCAGAAAAACCTTGCTTTAAATCAAACACTTGCAAAACTTCGGGTAGATAACACCATCGCAGCCTGGGGTTTTAATCACCCCGCGACGGTAAAATCAACCCCATGCAAAACCTCCTGCTTGCCGACCTGGTGGCTGACCTGCCGCCCGCCATCCGCCTGCAACGGCTGGTTTCCAGCCTGCGCGCGCATTTCCGCTGCGGCGCCGTCGCCTTGCTTCAGCAGGAAGAGGATCACCTGCGACCCGTCGCGGTCGACGGCCTGACCCGCGACGCACTGGGCCGACGTTTCGCCGTGCACCAGCACCCGCGCCTGGCCGCCATTCTGTCCCGCCGCGGCGTCACCTGCTTCCATCACGACAGTACGCTGCCCGACCCCTATGACGGCCTGATCAATGGCATGGCCGGCGAACCGCTGCCTGTGCACGACTGCATGGGCACCAGCCTGCATGTCGAAGGCCAGCCCTGGGGCGTGCTGACGCTGGACGCGTTGCAAGTCGGCACCTTCGACGCCGAAGCCCAGTCCGAACTGCGCGACGCCATCGTGCTGGTCGAGGCCGCGTTGCGCACCACCCGGCTGGAAACCGAGATCCGCGCCCTGCGCGATGCCCGCGGCCCAGCTCCCGCCGACAACGTGCCCCCGGACCGCTACGAAATCCTGGGCAACAGCGCCCCCATCGTCCGTCTGCTGCATGAAATCGACGTGGTGGCTGATTCCGATCTGCCGATCCTGCTGCTGGGTGAAACCGGCGTCGGCAAGGAGTTGTTCGCGCATCGCGTGCACCGTCTGTCGCGCCGCGGTGGCAAGCCGCTGGTGCACGTGAACTGCGCCGCCCTGCCGGAATCCTTGGCCGAAAGCGAATTATTCGGCCACGCCAAAGGCGCGTTCTCCGGCGCGGTCACCGACCGGCCCGGCCGCTTCGAGGCGGCCAACGGCGGCACCCTGTTTCTGGACGAAGTCGGCGAGCTGCCGCTGCTGGTGCAGGCCAAGCTGCTGCGCGCCTTGCAGAACGGCGAGATCCAGCGCCTGGGCGACGACCGTCCCCGCACCGTGGACGTGCGCATCGTCGCCGCCACCAACCGCAGTTTGCGAGACTTGGTGCAAGCCGGGGATTTCCGCGCCGACCTCTATCACCGCCTGTCCGTCTACCCGGTGCCGATCCCGCCGCTGCGCGAACGCGGCAACGACATCCTGCTGCTGGCCGGCCGCTACCTGGAACTGAACCGGGCGCGGCTGGGCCTGCGCAGCCTGCGGCTGTCCGAAGACGCCGAGGAAATGCTGCGCCGCTATTCCTGGCCCGGCAATGTGCGCGAACTGGAACACGTGATCAGCCGCGCCGCCATCAAGGCGGTCAGCCACGGCGCCGACCGCAACGACATCGTCACGCTGGAAACCGGCCTGCTGGACGTGTCGGACCACGATGCGCCCATGCCCACGCCGGACGCGGGGTCCGACGATACGCCCGCCGTCGGCATCCCGTCATTGCGCGACACGGTGGACGCGTGCCAACGCCAGGCGATCCGCCGGGCGCTGCACGCGCATCAGGGCAGTTGGGCCCACGCCGCGCGCGCGCTGGACGTCGACGCCAGCAACCTGCATAAACTGGCGCGGCGCCTGGGCCTGAAGCCCTGACGCCCGGTGCGCAAAACAGAAAGGCCGCGAGGCGGCCCCTGAAAGCAGCATCCCGCAGCGGGAACGGGGATCACGCCTTGATGTACACCCAGGCGTGCACGCCGGATTTCAGCAGCACCGATACGCGCTTGTAGTCGGCGACTTCATAGCTGTCGGCCGCGCGCAGTTCATCCTGGCTGATTTCGAACACCATGCCCGGGACTTCGTCTTTAGGATCGTAGCTGGCGTACACGATCGGGTGCTGCGCCTTGCCGCTGGTCTTCAGGACCTGGGGGTCGGTAATGGCCACCCAATGCAGGACATAGCCCGTCATCGCATCGGGCCGCCCAGTCAATTCGCGGCCGAAAGTGGCCAGTTGCACCGTTTTGTCCTGCAGCGTCCCATAAGAGAAAAGCAGGATCGACGTTTCGTAGGAGTCATGCACCATCGTGTCCTTTAGGAGAAACCCCAGGCAAACGACTTTACACCAGCGTGTCCGAGCTTCACTGAAAGGACATCCCGGCGCAACAAAAGTTTAATCTTCGACGATTACCATGGCCGCTCTTTCGCTGCCTCACGGCGGTCTGCGTTGGATTTTCTTCTGAGGCACTTGCGCAACATGGTCGCCACCCTGGCCGTCGGCGCCGCCGTTGCCGCGTCACTCCCCGTGAACGCCGCCCCGCAGGCGGCCACTCCGGAGTATGTCTTCGACTGGCCGCGCCAGCCGTTGCACGACGCCTTGCAGCAATATGGCGAACTGACGGGCGATTCCGTCCTTTACGACACGGGGCAGGCGGCCGGCAAGACCGCCCCCGCGCTGACCGGCCGCTACACCGCTCGCGAAGCGCTGACGCGGCTGCTGGCGGGAACGGACCTTCAGGCGCATTACACGGCTCCCCGGGCATTGATGCTGATGCCCCGATTGCGCACGCCGGCCGCGCCCCCGCCGCCCGCCTCGCGCGCGGATCGCCAGCAATACTATGGCCGCCTGCAGAGCCGGGTGCTGGCCGCGCTATGCGCCCGGCCCGCCCTGCGCACCGGCGACTACCGGGTGGCGCTGCGCGTAAGCCTGGACCCGGCCCACGCGCTGTCCGACGTGAAGGTGCACGCCACCGGCCACCCTGACATGGAACCGGCGATCCGGGACGCGCTAAGCGGCGTGCCCATCGGCGCCCCGCCGGCGGGCTTCGGGCTTCCCGCCACCCTGTTGATCACGCCCGAGGCCGCGCGCCGCTACGGCGGCTGCGCGCCATGAGCGGCAATGGCCTGGCCGCGCTGCGGCGTCTGATCGTCGACCGCTACGACGCCATCAAGCATCAGGTGGCCCGCCGGCTGGGCGGCGCGTCCGATCTGGCGGGCGACGCGCTGCATGACGCCTACCTGCGCTTATCCGTGCGGGACGACCTGGATGCCGTGCGCCATCCGCAGTCCTATTTGGTCAATACCGCCGTGCACGTGGCCATCGACCGCATCCGGCAAGACGTGCGGCTGCTGAGCGAAAGCGAAGTCAGCGAATTCTTCGACGTGGCGGATGCCAGCCCCGGGCCGGGCGACGTGGTGCAGTCGCGTTCGGACCTGACCCGGATGTTCCAGGTGCTGGATGCGCTGACGCCGCGCCAACGGGACATCCTGCTTGCCGCGCGCGTCGAAGGGCTGTCGCGGTCGGACCTGGCCAAACGCTGGGGCATCTCGGTGCGGCTGGTGGGGCGCGAACTACAGACCGCGCACGAGCACTGCGTCCGTGCGATGACGCCGACGGAGGAATAATTGAAAGAAAGTGTTTATTTTCGGCCGTCGGGGTTCCGTTCCTGCTGTTTGAAAACGTCTAAGTATCAGCACGGCAGATAAGGCCGCGCAAGCACACTCCCCCATGAATTCCGACAGCCCCTCCGGCCCCCGTTCCGATTCCGCCCTTGAGCGCGAGGCCCATGCCTGGGCCCGCGTCTTGGCGACGGGATCCCCCACCACGCAAGACGGCCGGGCCTTCAATGCCTGGCGCGCGCAGAGCGCGGCTCATGAACGCGCCTGGGTGCAGGCGGCGCGCGCGTGGCGGGAGTTGGGGCAGATCACGCAAGCCTACGCCGCGAGCCGGCCCACGCCGACGCCCAAGCGGCCGGCGCCGGCGGTCTCCGGCAGACGGTGGTTCCTGGCAGGCGGCGCCGGTGCCTTCGCCAGCCTGGCCACCGTCGGGCTATTGCGCCCCCCCTTCGGTCTCTGGCCGTCGTGGGCCGAAGCCCACGCGGACTATCGCACCTTGACCGGCGAGCAACGCCGCATCGCCCTTGATGGCCAGCACGTGACGCTGGCGCTGAACACGCAAACCAGCGTCAACATTTCAAGCAAGGGCATGCAAACCCGTATCGAGCTGGTCTCGGGCGAAGCGGCCATCCAGGCCACCGGAAGCCGGCCATGCGAAGTGCGGGCCGGCGCCGCCCGTCTGCGGCTGGCGTCTGGCGACATCGAAGTGCGGCGGCTGCACGGCGACCGCGTCCACGTGCGCTGCAACAGCGGCCAGGTGGAACTGGCGCATGCCAATGCCACGCTGCTGCTGCCAGCGGGTCAACAACTGGGTTATGACGACGCCACCCTGGGCGCGCCTGCCGACATTGCGCAAACCGGCTCGGACTGGCGCGCGGGCATCGTCAGCTTCCACGACCTGCCCCTCGACCTGGCCGTGGACGAGATCAACCGCTACCGGCCGGGACGCGTGGTGCTGATGAACGATGCGCTGGCGCGCCACCGCTTGAGCGCGCGCTATGAAGTGAAGAACCTGGACCAGGCCATCGCGCAGATCCGGCAGCTGTACGGCGCGTCCGTGCGGCGGGTGGGCGATGTCGTATTCCTGAGTTGAAAAACGCGCTTGTCATAAAAAATTCACGCGGATTCCTGTACCGAGTCCCAAGGCGTCGTTCGACTAGATGAGTAAGCGGGCACGGTGGCCTAGTCACTGCCGCCCTTCATCGACATCCTTGAATCACGCCATGTCCTCGTCTACGTCCGCTACGCCCCCCGTTCCCTCCCCCGCCCTGGCGCCCCTTGGCCGGCGCGGCTCGCCCCGCGACCGCCGCGCCGGCCTGCGACCCGCATGGCGGCTTAGCCCGCTGTCGCAGGCCATGACGGCGCTGGCGATCGCGGGTAGCGCCAGCGCTGCGGCGCAAGCGCAGACACGCGCGTTCAGCCCCGGCTGGTTCGCGGACAAGAACACCGTCCAGTCGACGGCTCAACGCACGGGCCGCATGCCCGACGGCAGCATGGCGGGCATCGGCAACGGGGCCAAACAGCAGGCGCAATCTCGCCAGCAATTGCAGAAGTCCCTGGACAACCTGAATCGCGCCGCGGCAGCGGTTGCCGCCCAGCAGGCCGCGCAAGCGGCCGCGCGCGCGGCTGCGGCGGCCAATGGCGCCGACCTGCCCGACGGCCGGACCGAAGGCGGATTATGGGAAGCCCAGGGCGGGCTGGCCCGGTGGGAAGGCGCCAAGGCCGCCACGTCATCGTCAAGCAACGGCAAGCATACGGTCACGATCGAGCAGACGCAGTCCCGCGCGATCCTGAACTGGGACACCTTCAACGTCGGCCGCAATACCACGGTGCAATTCAAGCAGGCCGCCAGCGATGCGGTCCTGAACCGCGTGGTCGGCGCCAGCGCCAGACCGAGCCAGATTCAAGGCGCGATCAAAGCCGACGGTACGGTGCTGGTCGTGAACCAGAACGGCGTGATCTTCAGCGGCACCAGCCAGGTCAACGCCCGCAACCTGGTGGCCGCGGCCGCCACCATCAGCGACGAACAGTTCCGCGAACGAGGCTTGTTCGTTGATAAGGACGGCACGCTGCCCACGTTCAAGGACGCGCTGGGCGACGTGCAAGTGCAGGCTGGCGCGCGCATCGACACGGCCGTGCCCACGACCGCGACCAAGGGCGGCGGCTACGTGCTGCTGCTGGGCAGCAACGTCCACAACGCTGGCACGGTCACCACGCCGCGCGGCCAGGCCATGCTGGCCGCGGGCGACGATTTCATCATCCGCCGCGGTTACGGCACCGACGGCAATCCCAAGTCCACGACGCAGGGCCTGGAAGTCGGCGCCACACTCAACACCGGCAGCCAGGCAGGACAGGTACGCAACACCGGGTTGATCAGCGCCCCTGTCGGCGACATCACGATGACGGGCCACGCCGTGCGCCAGGATGGCGTACTGATCGCCACGACCGACATCGGTGCGCGCGGCGCCATTCATCTGCTGAACCGGGCCAGCGACACGGCAGGCAGCGTGACGCTGGGCGCGGACAGCGTCACGGCCGTGCTGCTGGAAGCCTCGGCCGTGACCGGCCTGGACGGCCAGCGCCAAGCCGCCATCAAGACGCTGGACGGCTCCGCCACCAACAAGGCCACCGGCGCCTTCGATCATCTGAGCACGGTCGCCGACCGCATGGACCTGTCGCGCATCGAGGTGGTCACAGGTGATCTGGCGTCCTTCCAGGGAGGCTCGGTCACCTTGGCCACCGGCGGGCAGATCGCCGTTTCGGCCAAGCGGCAGACCGTGTTGGAAAACGGCGCCGAACTGGATGTGGCGGGCGCCATCGGTGTCAGCGTGTCGATGGAATCGAACAACCTGCAAATCAACGTGCAGGGCAACGAGCAGCGCGACGCGCCGGTCAACCGCGACAGCAAGCTGCTGAACAACAGCGACGTGTGGGTGGACCGCCGCACGCTGGTGAAGGTTGCCAGCGGCACCCATGGCTACATCGGCGACCGCTGGTACACCAGCGGCGGCCTGCTGGAAGTGGGCGGCTACCTGGCCACCACGGAACACGGCGCCGGCCAATGGCTGGCGCAAGGCGGCACGGCCACTTTCACCGGCGGCGAACTGGTCACGCAGGCCGGCTCCGACATCAACTTGTCGGGCGGCACGCTGGACGTGCAGGCCGGCGATATCCGCCAAAGCTGGCTGCGCGGCACCGACGGCCGCCTGTACGAGGTCTCGCGAGCGCCCGGCGACCTGCTTTACGCCGGCCTGTACAAGGGGTATGAAGACACCCACGCCCGTTGGGGCGACAAGGCCACGCGCACGTTCTACAACCCGCTGATCGCCCCAAAAACGCGCTTTGAAAGCGGCTACACCGTGGGCCGCGATGCCGGCCAGTTGATCGTATCCACCCATGCCGCCCAACTGGCGGGCACATTGACGGGCGAGGTATACCAGGGCGCGCGCCAGATCGACGCGCCGCAATGGGACATGGACGGCTACTACCAATCGCAGACGGCCGTCGCGCGCCGCGCGCAGTTGACCGTGGGAAGCTATACGCCGATTTTCGATGCCGGCACCAACATGCTGGCCTGGACGCTGGGCGGTGTCGCCAACCAGGTGACGGCAGGCACAGGCACAGCCGGCCACGGCGAGATCCGGTTGGATGCCGCCTGGCTTAACGCCGCCCATCTGGGCGCCATCAGACTGGCCGGGTCCGAAGGGATCGCGGTGGATCAGGCCGTGCACGCCGCGCCGGGCGCAAGCGTGGTGCTGTATGCGCCCCAGGTCGATATCAACGCCGGCGTCAGTACGGCGGGCGGGCGAATCGTGGCCGGCAATATCGTCAAGCAATGGAACGCCAACGGCCGCAACGAAGACACCCCGGTCCTTGCCCCCGCCGGGGGAGCGACGGGCGTGACGGTCGCAGCGGGCGCGGTGTTGGACACCGGCGGCCTGTGGAGCAATCTGCTTGCCAAGCCCGCCACGTCCGGTGAACTGGCCTATCGGCAGGGCGGCAGCGTATCGCTGCGCAGCACCCAGGGCGTAACGCTGGCTGCGGGCAGCGCCGTGGACGTGTCTGGCGGCGGCGCGGTGCTGGCCAATGGCAAGACCCTGGGCGGCAAAGGCGGCGACGTCACGCTGATGGCGGGGCTTGATGCCGCCCTCAGCCAGGAAGGAACGATTGCCGCGCAGGGCGTGGACGGCGGCGGAAAGCTGTCATTGCAAGCAGACAAGGTGCGCATCGTCGCGGCAAGTCAGGTCAACGCGGCATTCGCGGAAGCGGCGGGGACCAGGATCTCCGTCCTGTCCGACGACGCCTTCAACATGGGCTTTTCGCAATACGAGGTGATTGGCCTGCACGGACTGGAGGTTGCCGACGGCGCGCAAGTGCGGGTGACGATGCCGGTCCAGCGCCATGCCTCCGGCATCCGCGCCATCCTGGACAAGTCGCAAGCCTTGCAGACCTTGACGCCCGAGCTCTACCAGGAAAATCCCGTCAAAAGCGTGCTGACGCAACGCAAAGGGGCCAGCCTGGTCCTGCAGGCCGGATCCCCGCTGTCGACCGCTGACGATTTGGAAACCACGATATTGCGCGTGGGCAGCGGCGCCGTCGTCGAGGTCGACCCGGGGCAGAAGATCGATCTGAGCGGCGTCGGGCAGATCACCCTGGAGGGCACACTCAACGCGTGGGGCGGCGCCATCGCGGCCCGGGGCATACGCCCCGGGTCGACGGACGACGCCATCGCGGCCGGGCACGGCCGTTCCATCTGGCTGGGCGAAACGGCCGTGCTGGACGTCGCGGGCCGCGCCGCCACCGCCTTCAACCATCAAGGCCAGGCATATGGCCGCGTGCAGGACGGCGGCAGCATCGTGCTGGGCAGCCAGGTGGACGTATCGCTGGGCGTCTCGCCGTCTCCCGACCTGTTCATCGTGTCGCGCCCCGGCAGCCGCCTGGACGCCTCGGGCAGCACCGCCACGGTACTGGTCAATGGCGTGCCGACGATGTTGGCGGGCGCTGGCGGCAACATCGCCGTCAGTTCCGGCAACGGTCTGTACCTGGATGGCCGCATGACCGCCCTTGCAGGCGGCAGCGGCGCGCCCGGCGGCACCCTGTCCATCGGCCTGGATGCGCCGGTCTACCGTACGGCGGCGATGACCGCCCGAGTGAACAAAGGACGCGATCTGCGCCTGTCGCAACAGGCCCTGCCCGACGACTTGGCCGACTTTGCCGACGCGCAGGCCGCGGCGGACGCGCTTGTCTATGGGCACGGCGGCCTCAGCGTCGCGCAGGTGGAAGACGGGGGGTTCGGCAGCCTGAACCTGCTGAGCAACGGTGCCATCAGTTTCGCGGGGGACGTCGACCTGCGCATGGGCCAAAGCCTGCGCCTGTTCAGCACGTCGCTCAACATGACGGAAGCCGCGCCCACCGCCGCCCGGGTGCGGCTGGCCGCCCCCTATGTGATGCTGGCAGGCGCCACAGACAATGGCGCGCCCGACTTGTACACCCGCCCGTCATCCTCGCTTGCTCCGTCCATGCGCATCAGCGAATCCACCTTCACCGCGGATGCCGGCTTCATCGATATCCGCGACCTGGTACAGCTGGGCGCGCTGACCACGCAGCGGGCGCCGAATGGCGATGCCAGCTACGTCGGCACCGGCTTCACCCAGACCGACTTGCGCAGCCGGAGCGACATACGGGTACTGGGCGGCCGGGGCACGCAGGTTGCGCTGGCCAACCAGCCCTACACCACGCAGCTTGCTGCCCCGGGCAATCTAAGCCTGACCGCCGCACAGATCTATCCGGACACGGGAGCGGTGACGCGAATCGTGGTCGGTCCGAACGGCTCTCGCGACGGCGTCATCGGCTACGAATCCGGCCGCACGCTTACCATTCGCCGCAATAACGACGCCCTTCCCCCCCTTCCGGACAGCGCGTTCGGCAAGCTGCGGCTGGCCGCCGACATCATCGACCAGGGCGGCGTGGTGCGCGCGCCGCTCGGACTGGTGGAAATGGGGGTGGCGGATACCACCGGCACGACCTCCCGCGTCAATCTGCTGCCGGGCAGCGTCACATCCGTCAGCGGCCAGGGGCTGGTCATGCCCTATGGCGGCACCGTCGACGGCGTGACCTATCAATACGCCGGGCAGAACATCGTGTTGACCGGCGCAGGCGCCGCCACGATCGGCGGCGACTTGAGCAGCGGAATCCAGCTGGCCGGCGAAGAGGTTCGGGTGGACGGCAACGCCATGCTGGACCTGTCCGGCGGCGGCCGCTTGTTGGGCGCCGGCTTCGTGACGGGCCGCGGCGGCTCCACCGACGCGCGATTCAACCCGCTGGTGCAGATTAATGCCAAGGGTGCGGGCTTCACCCTGCCGGGCCTGGCCACCAATCCCGTCTACGCGCTGGTGCCCGGCGTGCAGGCGCCCGTGGCGCCCACCACGCCCGACGGAAACCAGAAGCCGCAGATCGGGCAGCAAGTCACGATCGGAAACGGCGTGCCCGGCCTGCCCGCCGGCACCTATACGCTGATGCCCTCGACCTATGCCCTGATGCCAGGCGCATTCCGCGTGGAAGTCAACGGGCTGGCTTCGAGCGCCGCCGCTTCGGGCGCGATACCGCTGCGCAACGGCTCCTGGTCCATCGCGGGCAACGTCGGTACCGCCGGCACGAACCTCGCCACGGCCACACCCAAGCAGCTGTTGATCACATCCGGCGACGTCCTGCGCCAGTACTCGCAATACAACGAGATGGACTACGCCGCCTTCGTGCAAGCCGACGGCGCGCGCCGCGGCGTTCCGCGCGCCATGCTGCCCGCGGACGCGCGCACATTGCGGGCGTATCTGGCGAGCGGCGCCGAAGGACAGGCCTTTTCATTCGCGGGCCAGGTCGACTTTTCCGCCGCGGCAGCCGGCTACGGCGGCACGTTCGCCGTCTCGTCCAGCGATGACAAAGCGGGGCATCTCGAGGTCACCGCTCCGGGCGCGGGGCGCAGTGCGGGCTTCGAGGGCTTATCGCTGGATTCTGCCCAGCTCAGCGCGCTGGGCGCGCCCCGCCTCGTGCTGGGCGCCGTCCCCAATGTGGACTATGCCAACAACAGCAATACCGTCGACTTCGGTTACGCCCGCACCCACTTCAACTCCGTGGTCCTGCGCGAGGGCGCGTCGCTCTCGGCGGCCGAAGTCTTCCTGGTGACCAGCGGCCTGGCCACCGGCATCACCCTCGAACGCGGGGCCTCGATCAACACCATCGGCCGCGGCAAAGCGCCTTTTGATTCCACTGCCGGCTACACCTATGGGGCATCCTCCAGCAGCCTCCTGGCCTTGTCCAACGGTTGGATCAACATGCTTCCTCCCACCGCCGACCAGGAACCCAAAGGCGCCGGTCCCATCCGCATCGGCGTCTGCGGCGCTACCTGCGTCGGGGAATCCCTGTTGTATACCGAAGGCACGCTGGCGGCCGTCACCAACAAGACCTTCGAGCTGGGTAGTGCTGCCGGCTACGGCGCACGCTACCTCACGCTGGCCGTGGGCGCCGTCAACGCCGGCAGCGAACAGGCCCTGGCGGCCGCAGCCACGCGCGGCACAATTGGCGCAGGGCTTAGCCTGGACCAGACGCTGCTGAATCGTCTGATGGCGGGCGACCAGCGCTTCGCCGCGCCGGCGCTCGAGATGCTGACCCTGGCCGTAAGCGACTCATTCAACTTCTTCGAAACCGTCACGCTGGACACGACCGATCCCGCCACCGGCAAGTCGCGCCT
This sequence comes from Achromobacter sp. MYb9, assembly GCF_002975275.1. GTDB lineage: Bacteria > Pseudomonadota > Gammaproteobacteria > Burkholderiales > Burkholderiaceae_B > Achromobacter. Next base: position 498,682 of record NZ_PCOQ01000001.1, read on the forward strand.
GCAAACCCTGGCGCTGACGGCGCCGGCCATCTACGGGTATGGCCAGGCGGGCGACGTGGCCACGCTGCGCGCGGGCAACCTAATCTGGAACGGATCGATCGCGCCGCCCGTCGGCGTGATCGATAACGGGGCGGGCTCCGGCAGCGGCACACTCAATATCCAGGCCGAGCGCATCGAGTTCGGGTATGGGCCCTATACCCAGCCGTTGGGCGAACTGGACAATGCCCGTCTGGCCCTGGGTTTTGCCAACGTCAACCTGACCGCCAGCGACCGCATCACCGCCAATCATCAAGGCAGCCTGGCCGTGTACCAGTCGCGCGGGGCTTTCGATGCCGCGTCCGGCTGGCGCTACAGCGGCGGCACCCTGAATCTGTCGACGCCCCTGCTGACGGGCGAGTCCGGCTCCATCAATCGGATCAAGGCGGGCGCCGCGATCAACCTCGGTAGCCCGCCGGCAAGCGCCTCGGCCCCCGACGCGCGCGGACTGGGTGCGGAACTGGCGCTGGACGCCGGCACGCTGAATATCAACGGCCGCATCGCGCTGCCCACCGGCAAGCTAAGCGCAAGCGCGGACAACGCCTTGATCCTGGGCCCTGGCGCGCATCTGGACGTAGCTGGCCGGCCTGTACCATTCGACGACATCACAAAATACAGCTGGGGCGGCGACGTCAGCCTCCACAGCCGCCAAGGCGACATCACGCAAGCGGCGGGCAGCACCATCGACGTCTCGGCCCAACACAACCGCGCCGGCCGCCTGACCGCCGTGGCGCTGGCTGAGGACGCTGGCCGCGTGGACCTGCAAGGCCGCATTCTGGGCATGGCTTCGGGCAGCTATGACGCGGGCGGCACCCTGGTCCCCTACGCCTTCGGCGAAGTGGATATCCGAGCGCAGCAAGTGGACTTCGCGGCGCTGAACCAACGCCTGAACGAGGGCCAGGTCTTCGGCGGGCGCAGCCTGCAGCTCAAGCGCGGCAACCTTGCCATCGGCGACGAGGTACGTGCCCGCAATGTGAATATTTCGGTCGATGCCGGCAGCCTGACCGTGACCGGCCGCATTGACGCCAGTGGCGATGGCGTGGGCAGCATCCGCCTGGCCGCGCGCGATGGACTGCGCCTGGCGTCCACCGCAGTGCTGGATGCGCACGGCACGGCGCTGCGCGTGGACAGCTACGGCAAGATCATTGACGCGCCCAACCGCGCCATCGTGGAACTGAATTCGGGCAATGGCCAGTTGCGGATGGACGCAGGCGCGGTCATCGATGTGCGCGCCGGCACGGGTGCGCCCCGCCATGACGGCCTCCCGCGAGGCACGCTGGCGCTGAATGCGCCGCGTCTGGGTGGGGCGACTGGCGGCGACATCGACATCGACGCGCGCGGGCCGCTGGACATCCGCGGCGCGCGCAGCATCGCGGTCAATGGCGTCTGGGTCTACACGGACGCAGCGCCAGGGACCGAAACGACGGCGGACGGCAAGCCCTACCAGATCATCGACCAGGCCTACCTGACCCGCCTGCATGGCGACAGCGTCGCCTTCATCAACCGGGCCCGGTCCAACGGCAATCTGATCAACGGCAGGCTGGCCGGCTTGCTCGCCTATGGCGACGCCCTGCATCTGCGCCCCGGCGTTGAGATCCGCAGCGCCACCGCAGACGGCAATCTGGTGGTGCAAGGCGACCTTGACCTGTCCGGTTTCCGCTACGCCAGTCTCAACCCGCATACGCCGCTGCGGCCGGGCGTCTACGGCTCGGGGGAAGTGGGCAATCTGGTCATCCGTGCCGGTGGGGACCTGCAGATCCACGGCGGCATCAACGACGGCTTCGCGCCGCCTCCAGAGGTCAAGCAGGACGTGAACGGCTGGCGCCTGCTGCCAGGCCGGGACTTCACCGGCGGTGACATGATCACGCCCCACGCCGGCGTGGTGCTGGCCGCCGGTACGGCGTTCCCGGTCGGCGCCATACTGAATTACGACTTGATGCTGCAAGGCGGCATGCTTGCCGAACATTCCGTATTGCCCGTGGCTGCCCCGTTGGCCCAGGAGTTGGTGCTTTCCGCCGGCACCGTACTATCGGCGCCCATCTTCAACCCGGACGGCACGGTGGCGCACGCGGCCGGCACCATACTGCACCAGGCGTTGACGCTGCCCCCCGGCATGGCCCTGGGGGCAGGCACGCGCTTATCGAGTACGGCCTTCCTTGGCGCCGTCACCTGGCCTGCCGGCATTCCCCTGCCCGCCAACGCGAACCTGGCCGCCGCGGTCACCCTGCCGCGCGGCGCGCTGATCCCGTCGGGCACTAACGTGGTTCTGGAGCCCGGGGTGGAGTACGTGGATCTGCGCCCTCGGGTCGACGGCGCCCAGGGCCAGGTGTGGGCCGTGGCGCCCATGCTGCCTGAAGGTTCGCAATCGTGGTCTATGCGGCTTGCCGGCGGCGCTGATCTGGGCGCAGCCGATACACGCATCACGCAGTACGCCACGAAGGTCGGGCTTCAGCGTGGGGACCTGGTGCTGGCCGACAGCCACTACGGCATGTATGGCTTTGATGGCCCCGGCAACTTCGTCTGGACGCAGTTGGTCGCCGACGACCTCGGCATGCCGGAGTTGGTGGGGCAGGTCATCGACGACGATTTCATCCGCGACACATTCGGCTATCCGAGTGCCGGCGCCCTGTGCGCCGACCTCCCCGAGTACTGCGCCGCAAGCGGCGCGAACAACTACATCCCCGCGCCTGCCACCCCGCGCTTCAGCGTGCTGCGTACCGGCACTGGCGACCTGGATCTGCTGGCGGGCGGCAGCTTGCGCATGCAGTCGCTGTACGGCGTCTACACCGCGGGCACGTCATCCACGGGCACCTACGCGGGCGACCCCTATAACCAGCCGCGCCTGATCAATCCCGACGGCACCGTGCTGCGCGACCCGAGCAAGGGCTTCGAAGCCTTTGTGGACGGCGGGCCGCAAAGCGTCTACCGGGCCTGGTATCCGGATGGCGGTGGCAACGTGACGCTGCGTGCCGGCGCCAGCCTGACCGGCGATCTGATGACGGCATCCCTGGCTTCGTACGGGCGGCCATTGACCCGCTCGACCGGCTACTCCTCCGACCTGGTCGGAAACTGGCTGTGGCGCCAGGGCAGCGGCGACGCAGCGATAGGCCAGGCACAGCCCACCGCATGGTGGCTGAACTTCGGCACCTATACCTCCAGCGCGCCAGACCAAGCCGATGAATTGCGCGGCTTCACCGGCTTCGGCACGCTGGGCGGCGGCAACCTGGACATCGACGTGCGCGGCGACGCCGGCATCATCACCTCGCACCCCATCAGTTACCAGGAACGCCAGATCAACCCGCGCAGCCAGGCCTTGACGCTGGCCGTGGCCAGCACGGGCCGCGTGATGGCCGACGGCACATTGGCGCTGACCGGTGGCGGCGACATCATCCTGCGGGTCGGCGGCAGCTTGAACCCTGCGCTGCCCAGCTTCTATGAAGCCTCGGGCGCGGTCACCAACCTGCGCGGCCAGACGCTGCTGCAAGCCGCCTCGATGGGCCGGATGGACCCGATCTACAACCTTCGGGCGGCACGCGACACGCGCGCGCTGGACCGCTTCCAGGCAAGCACCTACGAGCCTGCGGGGGCGTTGACGCTGACGCCGGGAGACAGCGCATTCCAGCTGCAAAGCCTGGGCGCCCTCGTCGTCCAGACCGCCAGGGACCCCGGCCGCTTCCTCCTGCCCGTGTCCATGCCATACACGCAGGCCGACGGCACGCTGGGCGTCTACGGATCCAACAGTTGGTTTTCACTATGGACGCCCAATACCGCCATCGATCTGTTCAGCGCGGGCGGCGACGTGGCGCCGGTATTCAGGGCCGGCAACGACAATGACGGCATCGTCATCTACCCGTCGCAGTTCTCGTCGGTGGCTGCTCAAGGAGATATCCAGTACAACAATACGATCGCCCTGGCGCCCGGTGCCCTGTCCCGCCTGGACTTGCTGGCCGGCCACTCGCTCTATGGCGGCAACACCTCCTTTGGCCGCACCAGCGCCGATCCCGGCGCGTTGGCATCGATCTACCGCCCGGCGTTTGCCGGAAAGGTGAAGGCGGCCGAAAGCAGCGACATTATCTGGGGCCCCACCAACCTGTCCAGGGACGGTGCCTATCGCGATAACGTGTTGTTCGCCTTCGGGTCGTTGTCGGCCGCCACGTCAGGCGTCGTGGCGCCGTCGCGCTTCTACGCGAAGGACGGTGATCTCGTCGGCGTCAGCAGCGGCCGGCTGATCCAGCTGACGGACAACGGCAATGTCGTGACCGGCACCGACTGGTACGCCGCGGGCGGTCCGGTACGCATGATCGCCGGCCGGGACATCGTCGGCAGCGGCAGCCCGTTGGGGCCCGCCGATGCGTTGTCCACGCCCATCCCATATCAGTACATCGACAACCTTTTCGTGCATGGCGATGCGAACGACGTGTCGGTCGTGCAGGCCGGCCGCGACATCCTTTACGGCAGCTTCACCGTGGCCGGTCCCGGCACGCTGGAGCTTAGCGCGGGCCGCAATATCCTGATGGAAGACAAAGCCGCCGTCGTCAGCCTGGGGCCAGTCGTCCGCGGCGACACGCGCCCCGGCGCCAGCATCGTGCTGCAAAGCGGGCTGGGCGCTCAAGGTGCCGACTATGCCGGCTTCCTGCGCCACTATCTGGGCGCCGACGTCGCCGATCCTGGTCTGCCGCTAACGGACCAGGGCAAGCCGTTCAGGACCTACGAGGCCGAACTGCTGCTGTGGCTGACCCAGGCCTACGGCTTCGCCGGCAGCACCGACGACGCCCGCGCCTTCTTCAATGGGCTGCCGTCCGAGCAGCAACGGGTCTTCGCACGCCAGGTCTACTTTGCCGAATTGCGCGCCGGTGGCCGCGAGTATGGCGACAAGGCTGGTCCGCGCGAAGGCAGCTATCTGCGCGGCCGGCAAGCCATCGCCGCGCTGTTCCCGGGACAGCCCGCTGCGGGCGCGGCGCAAGCCGGTGGCGGCAGCGTCACGATGTACGGCGGCGCGGGCCTGCAGACCCGCAGCGGCGGCGATATCCAGGTGTTGACGCCGGGCGGCGCGCAAATCTATGGCGTGGAAGGCACCGCGCCCCCCGCCACCGCCGGCGTCCTGACGCAAGGCCGTGGCGACATCCAGCTGTACGCGGCAGACAGCATCCTGCTGGGCCAGAGCCGCGTCATGACGACATTCGGCGGCAACATCCTGGCGTGGTCGGCACAGGGAGACATCAACGCCGGCCGCGGATCCAAAACCACGGTGGTCTACACCCCGCCGCGCCGGGTCTACGACGCGGTCGGCAACATCACCCTATCACCCGCTGCGCCCGCCAGCGGCGCCGGCATCGCGACACTGGCGCCGCTGGCGGAAGTGCTTGCCGGCGACGTCGATCTTTACGCGCCGCTGGGAACCATCGACGCGGGCGAAGCCGGCATCCGCGTGTCGGGCAACGTCTACATTGGCGCGCAATCCGTGCTGAATGCCGCCAACATCAAGACGCAAGGCGAAAGCGCCGGCATCCCGGCCGCCCCTAGCGTCAATACCGGTGCGTTGACCTCGGCCAGCAGCGCCGCCACCTCTGCCGCCAACGCCGCCCAGGACTCGGCGCAGCGCGCGCAGAACCAGGCGCGCCAGAACCTGCCGTCGATCATCAACGTGCAGATCCTGGGATTCGGCGAGGAATCGGCTTCAGGCACGTCGACGGTGGCGCCCAAAGACGGCCAGGCCGCGGATATCCCGGCCTACCGGCCCAACAACATGGTGCGGGTCGTGGGTGACGGCGCGCTGACGGCAGCCCAGTCGGCACAACTGACGGGGGAAGAGAAGCAGGCGTTCGGGCTGTAGGGCAGGATGCGCCTTGGGGCAATGGCCGGCTCGCCGATGAAGCACCCGGCGGGCCGCCTCACACCCAGGATACGGGCCAGTGGGCCAGGCGCGTCACCTGGCCATCCACGTCTTCGTACACGGCAAGCACACCGCGCTTGTTGCGCAAGACAACGACACGCTTGCCATCAAATTCGTTGATGTGGCTGTAGTGCGCGGGTTCCGCGGCCCCGCCGTCCTGCTTGTAGGCCGTCTTGGCGCGGTCGACGAAGTCATCGTCGTCGCGCACCCCGCGCGTGATGCCCGGCCGCATACTGACCGGCGGCGCGTCCCCAAGGGGGCGGCCAACGCCGTCCGCCATGAAACGTGCGATCTGCGCCTTTACCTGCGGAGAATTGATTTCGGCTTGCCCGGCCGCATGGCTCATGAGGCGTTGCCTCGTGCCGTGAGGCAGCGCGCTCCAGTGGTTCAGGACGGAGGCGCCAAGTAAGGCCAAGATACGCTGCTCGGCGGCGTCCAGTTGCTCAAGCGCGAATGACGTGGCCAGTGCGGCGAACCGCCCGTGGCCTTGATCGTCCGATTCCGCCCTGCCTGCCCTGCCGGTTGAATTCGCCATGCGAATCTCCTGGGCGTACTGCACGGCATCAAGCTGGCCTGGCGTGCGCATCCACCACGAGCCGGCCGTGATTGATCGCGGCGTCCACCGCCATTCCGGGGCTGGATACAAACCCGCCCGATGCGAACAACGGCACGGTGTGGTGTTCGTTGAGTTTGTCCTGATCTGCCGCAAGTTCCACCGCAACGGTTGCGGTGAAGGCGGGCCGGCCGCTGCCCCCGACGGAAACGCGGGAAACGTTGGCGGTAAGGCGATAGCCCTTGTAGACCATATTATTGTGAAACATGAAACCCCCTATTTGATCAAAAGGCCCAAAGGGCCTTCATTCACAAAGCGCGGATTTGCGTAGCGTGAGGGCCTTTGGCGCCCTGCGCGGTGACATAGCTGACTCGCTGGTTTTCCAGCAGCACTTTATGCCCTTCGCTCACGATTTCGGAGAAATGCGCAAACAAATCCTTGCCGCCGTTCTCGGGCATGATGAAGCCGAAGCCCTTGGCATCGTTGAACCATTTGACGATTCCGGTTTCCATAATCTCTTTCCTTTAAATGCGGGCACCGCCCGCGAAATGAGCCTGTCAAGGAAAGGACCGCGAACAATGAAGCGCCCTCGGAGGGTGCAAGACCGGACGAAAATCACGATGCTCGAAAAGCTTCAAGTCCACTATGGGCGCAGGGGTAGTTAAAGTCAATCGGCGTTTCCGATTACCACCAAATAGTTATTCTGGTGCCTTTTGATCGTTAATTCACCGTAAATGCGCCCATCGCGGCCCGCATGCGCACCGGGGATTTACTTATTGCGTAACGGCTGCCGCATTTGCATACGCGCGCGTGATAAAGCGCGTATCCTGAAGCGATGGTGCTTGAACGCGCGTTGCCTCGCCGTATCGCCATACAGGAGTATGGTCATGCCCACCCCCCTCAATACCCCCCCGTGCACGCGCCGAACCTTGCGTTTCACGACAATGGCGCGCGCGCTGACTGCGGAACACGCGTGAGCGCTTTCAGAAGGTCGATCGCCAAATTCGCGAATGCGTGCGTGAAGTTGCTTCCCCCCGCATCGCCGTCACCGCGTGGCGGTGGCGGTGAACCCAAGCGCACGGTACAGCGCGACCACGCGGCCATCTCGTCGCCGTGGCGCATCTACCGCATCTATGCCCGCCCCGGGCATCTGCTGATGCGCAATGAACAGGGCCGGATCCTGGACCTGGGCGTCATGAAAGGCGCTGAACCCGACCTGGCATACCGCCTGTTCGCCAGTGACCTTCAAGGCAAGGGCTTCGCCACGCGCACCTTGCTGCTGGACGACATTGCCCGCCGCATCGAAGCCGGCGAAATCAACAAGGAACTGCTGAACCTGCCCGATTGGGATCAGCCCCTTGGCGCCGACCTGGACCGCGGCACGCATACGGATGTGTCGATGAAGCTGGGGCGGTAAACCGCCCGCCTCACCCGCATGGGATACTGTCCCCCTGAAAATTTTCAGGGCCCGCCCATGCAAGACCCCACCGCAATCCTGGACGCGTTTGCACGCCTGGGGTGGAAGAACAACGACCCGATGGCGCAGACGCTGCGGTTGCGCCTTGAAGACCCGAAGGCGCTGGGCGAACTGGTCGCGCAAGCGCTGGACCGCTCGCTCGACAACGCCACGTTCATCGATGCCGCGCTCGACCTCATGGACGACGACGCCTACGCGGCGACGGTCACCCAGGCATGGCAGCGCGCGATGCAAGGCGTCCGTTCGGACATCCTGTCCGCGGTGCTGGATTCCGCTGCCCTGCAATACCCCGATGCCTTTGCCGGCCACTGGGAACGCCTGCTTGCCGCCGTGCACACCGGCGACGGCGGACCGGAATACCTGGATGGCCAAGCCTGGCGCGCGCTGGACGACGCGACGATCGACGCATGGCGCGCCGGGCTGGAACCGGACATCAGTGAAGGAACGCTGGGCCGCGCGCGCGCCATCGCCCTGCTTCGCTCTCGACGGCCGAACGCCGTGCTGCATGCCTGGGCGCGCTTGTTTCCCGACGCATCGGATCCCGCTGCCCGCTCCTGGCTGATGCTTGCCGGCTATGCCAGACAGGCGGACGGCTTGCGTTCACTGCACACGGAATCCCCCTTGCACATCGGATTCAGCGCCGCACAGCGCAAGCCCATGCTGGCGAGCCAACCCGCCTGGCGACGCGACATCCAGAAGGCCCATCCCACCTGGAACCCCGGCACGCCGCCCGTCACGCAAGCGCGCATGGGCGGCGTGCTGGCCAGCACCTGCGGACTCTGCCATGCTCCGTTGCATCGATTGCTGTCCGTGCAGAAGCCCGCCCTCGCAGGCATCGGCGGCAGCGGCCCGATCGAATTCGCCACCTGCCTGTCTTGCCAAGGTTGGGAAAGCGACGGCCCGATGTTCTATCGGCACGACGCCGACGGCGTCGCCAGCGCGCACCCGGTCCAGCAGCGCGACGACCCCTTGCGTCCCGAGGTCGTCGCCAACGCGTTGCAAGACGCCGAAGTCCAGCTCTTTGCCGCCCCCGGCCGCTGGGCCTGCCAGGATTGGGGCGAATCAAACGGCCGCCAGAACCTCAGCCGCGTCGGCGGCGCACCCAGCTGGGTGCAATCCCCCGACTACCCGGCCTGCCCCGACTGCCAACAGGACATGGCCTTCGTCATGCAACTGGATTCCGGATTGCCGCAGGCCGACGGCGGCGAATGGTTGTGGGGCAGCGGCGGCTGCAACTACACCTTCTGGTGCGCCGGCTGCCGCGTCAGCGGGCAACTGTGGCAATGCACGTAGACGACTGATTTTTCGCGTGCTGGGTTCTGGGAAAGCGCCGGTTCGATGGCGGCGGCTGTCCTCGATCGCGCCGTCGCTGGGTCCGATAATTCGCCGCATCTGCCCCTCCCTTTTTTTAGACGCGCTGCCACCAACGCCGGACAGCCCGCGCTTGGCCTACCAAGGAAACTAATGAAATATCCCATCGCCATAGAACCCGGCAGCGAAACGCAGGCCTGGGGCGTTGTTGTCCCGGATCTGTCCGGTTGCTTTTCCGGTGCCGACTCAGGCATTGATGATGCCATCGAGAACGCCAAGGAAGCGATCGGACTCTGGATCGAGTCTGCATTGGATAGCGGCGAACCCGTACCGCCGCCGGGCCGCATTCACGTTCATCAAGCCAATCCGGAGTTTGCTGGCTGGATCTGGGCAATCGTTGAAATCGACCCTGCGGTGATGGACGACACCATCGAACGCGTCAACATTACCTTGCCTCGCCGCATCCTCGCCAGGATCGACGCAAAGGCGCGCGCCGCGGGAGAAAGCCGGTCTGGATACATCGCCCATCTGGCGCTAACGCGCTAAGCCAGCAATGATCGGCTAAGGTATTGGCCTGCATTTCACTCCCACCTTCAACACCAGCCTGACCTTGACGCAATGACCACTTCCCCCTACCCCATCGCCATCAGCCCCGACCAGGTTGGCGAATACCCTGCCCTGACCAAATCCGGCGGCGGCTATTTCTACGATGACGTGTTGGAATACCGCGTGTGGGTGCACCCGCATGCGGGTGGCGAGGACTTGCACGATGGCGACGACTATTACTATGCGTTCGCCACGTTCGAGGACGCGGCGGAATGCTCGAACGAGACGCCGGGCGCGGAGCAGCCGCTGGTGCTGGTCCGGCAGTTCGAGTCCATCAACGAACCGTCGCCGGGCGTCTTCGAGCATTACACCACCGAGCGCATCACCGAATGGCGTGTGGAGTGGCTGGCGGACTGCAAGCGCACCGCCGCCTCCATCCCGGACTTCCTGAAAAGCCGCGCGCGCTAGGCGCCTGCCCGTCAGCTCATGTACACGCCACCGTTGATGGCGTAGTTGGCGCCCGTCACGAAGGCCGCCTCGTCGGACGCCAGCCAGGCGCACAACCCGGCCAGGTCGCGGGCGGTGCCCAACCGCCCCACGGGCACGCTTTCGATGATGCGGTCCAACAGCGCGGGCGGGAAAGCCTTCACGGTATCGTCCGCGATGAAGCCGGGCGACACCAGGTTCACCGTCACGCCGCGCGCCGCCACTTCCTGCGCCAATGACCGCGTGAAGCCGATCACCGCGCCCTTGGCGGTGGCGTAGTTGATCTGGCCGATCTGGCCTTTTTCGGCCGCGACCGATCCGATGTTGATGATGCGGCCCCAGCCGCGGTCGGCCATGCTGTCAACGACCTGCTTGGTGCTGTTGAACAAGGTGTCCAGATTGCTGCGCAACACGGCCGACCAGTCTGCATACGCCATCTGGCGAAAGCGCATGTCCAGCATCGATCCGGCATTATTGACCAGCACATCGATCTCGCCGACTTCGCGGCGGACCTTCGCGAACGCCGCCTCGGTCGACGCCCAGTCGGTTGCATCCCCTTCCGACGCGATGAAGTCGTAGCCCAGGGATTGCTGTTCCTTCAGCCACGCGTCGCGGCGCGACGAACGCGGGCCGCAGCCGGCCACCACGCGGTGCCCGGCCTGGTGTAGCGCCTGGCAGATCGCGGTGCCCGTATGGCCCATTCCACTGGTGACATAAGCAATGCGCAAAGCCATGAACGTTCCTTTATGAAAGTGCGGCAGGCGCCGCGGATCAACCCACCGCCCCGACCAGCGGGAACAGGCCGAACGCCAGCGCGGCCGCCAGCATCACCATGCAGACCATCGTGGCCCACTTCAGCGCGTAGCGCTGGTGGTCGCCGAATTCCACGCCTGCCAAGCCAACCAGCAGGTACGTCGACGGCACCAGGGGGCTCAGCAAATGCACCGGCTGGCCGATGAGCGACGCGCGCGCCATCTCGACGGGCGAAATGCCGTAGCCCTGCGCGGCTTCGCTCAGGATGGGCAACACTCCGAAGTAGAACGCGTCGTTGGACATGAAGAACGTGAACGGCAGGCTGACCAGGGCGGTGATGCCGGCCAGATACGGTCCCATCGCGTCCGGAATCACGGCAAGCAGGCTGCGCGACATGGCCTCGACCATGCCCGTGCCCGACAGGATGCCCGTGAAGATGCCCGCGGCGAAAATCAACGACACCACCGACAGCACGTTGCCCGCGTGTTGCGCGACGCGGCGGCGCTGCTCGGCCAGGTTTGGATAGTTGATGATCAGCGCAACCGCGAAAGCGATCATGAACAGCACCGGCAACGGCAGAATGCCCATCACCAGGCTGACCATCAGCGCCAGCGTCAGCCCGGCGTTCACCCACAGCAGCTTGGGGCGGCGCAGGTCGTGGTCGACTTCGATCTCGGGCAGATTCTTGGGACCGTCTTCGTCGTAGCCGGCATGCAACGACGCGCCCTGCGGCAACGACAGCACGCCCAGGCGGCGGCGCTCGCGCAAGCCCAGGAAGAACGCCAGGACCAGGATCGAAACGATGGCCACGCCCATCACCGGCACCAGCGGCACGAAGATATCGCCCGCATCCACGTGCAAGGCGCTGGCGGCGCGCGCCGTCGGCCCGCCCCACGGTGTCAGGTTCATGACGCCGCTGGCCAGCATCGCCAGGCAGGTCATGGACAGCGCGTTCATTTTCAAGCGGCGGTACAGCGGCAGCATCGAGGCCACCACGATCATATAGGTCGTCGAGCCGTCACCGTCCAGCGAGATCACCAGCGCCAGCACGGTGGTACCGACCACGATTTTCAGCGGATCGCCCTTCACCGCGCGCAGGATGCGGCCCACGATGGGGTCGAACAGGCCTGCGTCGATCATCACCCCGAAATACAGGATCGCGAACATCAGCATCACACCGGTGGGCGCGATCTTGCGGATGCCGTCCAGCATCATCTTGTCGATACCGGCGCCGAAGCCGCCCAGCAACGCAAAAATAATGGGGACAAGGATAAGGGCGACCAAGGGCGACAGGCGCTTGGTCATGATCAGCGTCATGAACGTGATCACCATGCCGAAGCCAAGCAGGGTCAGAAGCATGAGGGGTATCTCCGACTAGTCATTGTTATGTGTGGCGCTGCTTCCGGCGGGGGAAGCAGGTGCGCAAGACTAGGAAGAAAAGCTGTCTGGAACCTGTCGTTTTCGTGCAGGCGCGCCCGCGAAGCCCCGGGCACGCACGGGGCTTTACAATCGGCCGATGCGCATCCTGGTAATCGAAGACGACGAGGATCTGGCCGACGCCATCGTCCGCCGGCTGCGCCGTCTCGGCCATGCCGTGGATTTGCAGAAAGACGGGCTCAGCGCCGACGGCGTGCTGCAATACGAGACCTTCGACCTTGTCATCCTGGACATCGGGCTGCCCCGCATGTCCGGGTTCGACATCCTGCATCGCCTGCGCGACCGGGGCAGCAAGACGCCAGTGCTGGCCCTGACCGCCCGCATCGACATCGAAGATCGCGTCCATGCCCTGGATACCGGGGCCGACGATTATCTGGCCAAGCCCTTTGACTTCCGCGAGCTGGAAGCCCGCTGCCGCGCGCTGCTGCGCCGGCCGCTCGCCCAGGCAGCCGGCGTGCAACGTTTTGGCGACTTGACCATCGATAGCGCCGCCCGCCAGGTCACCCTGGCCGGTCAACGCATCGACCTGCCCAAGCGCGAGTACAGCCTGCTGGAAATTCTGCTGGCCGGCATGAACCGCGCCGTCAGTAAAACGGAAATCGCCAACAAGCTGTTCGCCTTCGACGACGACGCCGCCCCCAACGCCATCGAGGTCTACATCGCCCGTCTGCGTCGCAAGCTGGAAGGGTCGCCGCTACGCATCGAAACGCAGCGCGGCACGGGTTATCTGCTGACCGCCACCGACGACGCGGACAGCGGCGCGCCGCCCCCGCCCCGGGCCTGACCCGTGCAGCACGGCCGCATCTCCGTCCGCCGCCGCCTGCTGGCCATGCTGATGACGCTGTTCGCCGTCGGCCTGGGCGCGCTGTACCTGCTGGTGCGCGGCTATGCGCATCAAACCGCCGACACCACTTATGACCAGCTGCTGCGCGCATCGGTGCTTTCCATGGCCGACAGCCTGCAACTGGTGCAGGGCAAATGGCAGATGGACATGCCCTACGCCGCCCTGGCGCTGCTGGAACAGGCGCCGCGCGATCGCGTGTTCTACCGCGTGGCCACCGGCAGCGGCGCGCTGATCTCCGGCTATGCCGACCTGCCGCCCCCGCCCGACGATTCGCGCCAGCTCTACACCGCGGCCTATCAGGGCGGGCCGGTGCGCATCGCCTGGATGGAGCGCAAGGTGGCGGGCCCCCACAGCGCCGAATCCGCCGTCATCCAGGTGGCGCAAACGCGCGAGGCCCGCAATGCACTGGCCGAAAATATCCTCTGGCAGGGCACCCTGGCGCTGATCGGGTTCACGGCCGCGGCGCTGGCCCTGGCGTACTGGGGCCTGCAACGGTCCCTGTTCCCCATCCAGCGCATCGAACGTGAACTGGCCGCCCGCAACGCCTCCGACCTGCATCCCATCACCGCGCCGGTGCCCGAAGAGCTGGACACCCTGGTGCACTCGCTGGACGGCTTCATGGCGCGCCTGGCGGACAACCTGGACACGCTGCGCCTTTTCATCGCCGAAGCCGCGCATCAATTGCGCACGCCGCTAGCCGCGTTGCACGCGCAGATGGAAGTGGCGCTGGACGAAGAGGATCCGGCCGAGCAACGCCGCAGCCTGGTGGCCGTGCTGCGCAATGCCGAAAAACTGTCGCGGCTGGTCAATCAGCTGCTTAGCGACGCCAGCGTCATTCACCGCAGCAACGTCAAGCAGTTCCAGCCCGTGAACGTGGCCGACCTGCTCAGCCAGGCCGTGCATGACACCGTGCCGCAAGCCGACCCACAACCGGACGTCCGGCTGCGCCTGCCGCAATCTGCCGACGCCAGGCCGCCCCTGGTACTGGGCGATAGCCTGATGCTGCGCGAAGCCTTCAAGAACCTGATCGACAACGCCCTGCGCCACGGCAGCAACGAACACGGGCACATCGACATCCGGCTGGACGCCGACGACGGCAATTGGCGCATCACGGTATCGGACCAGGGGCCGGGCATTCCGCCAGCGCTGGCCAACACCGCGTTTGAGCGCTTCGCTCGTGGGCCGAACCCCCGCACGCCCGGCGCCGGCCTGGGATTGTCGATCATCAAGCGCGTCGTCGACGTCCACCAGGGCAGGCTCAGCCTGAGCAACCGCGTGGGCGGCGGCCTGGATGCCATCATGACATTGAAAGCCGCCCCCCATGATGCGTAGCGTCCTGTCCGTGATCCGCGCCGCCGGCGCGATGGCCGCTCTGCTGCTTGCCTTGCTGCCTGCCGCGACGGGACACGCCGCCGAGGTCAGCGGCGGCGGCCTGACACTGGGCCCGGCCGACAGCAAGAACGTGCTGATCTTGCACGCTTCCAACAGCGTGCAGGTCTTTCGCGGCGTACTGGAGGACTTCAGCGCACTGAATCCCGGCATCCGGCTGGAATACACCGAACTGTCCACGCAACAGCTCTATCGCGACACCGTCGAGCGCGCCGCACGGCCTGCCGTCAAGAGCGGCCCCGATCTGGTCATCAGCAGCGCCATGGACTTGCAGACCAAGCTGGTGAACGACGGCTACGCGCAGACGCACGTATCGCCCGAGACCCGTTCGCTGCCGGCCTGGGCCAACTGGCGCGACGAGGTTTTCAGCATCGGCACCGATCCTATCGTCATGGTCTACAACACGCGTCGGCTTGCCGCCGCGCGCGTGCCGCACACCCGCCGTGAACTGCTGTCGCTGCTGCAAGCGCCCGACCGGCCGCTGGCGGACCGGATTTCGACTTACGACGTGCAGGGCAGCGGCATCGGCTACCTGGCCGCCACGCAGGACACGCGCCTGGACAGCATGGCCGGCGCATTGCTGGCAGCCTTCGGCCGCAACGGCGTGTCCGTCCACGAGTCCACCGAGGATGCGCTGGACAAACTGGAGCGCGGCGACATCACGCTGGCCTATAACCTGCTGGAGTCCTATACGCGGCACCGTATCGACCAGGGCGCGCCGCTGGCGATCATCTATCCGCAGGACTACACGTTGATGCTGTCGCGCTCGGCGATCATTCCGAAACAGGCGCCTCGCGGCGACCTGGGCGCGCTGCTGCTGGATTATCTGCTGTCGCCCCGGGGCCAGGAAATGCTGGCCAAGCAGTCCGGCATGCGGCCAGTCAATGCCTCGGTCGTCCCGGCGGCCGGCGTGCGCCCCATGGCGCTGGGCGTCGGGTTGCTGGTGTATCTGGATCCGTTGAAAAAACGGCATTTCCTGGACGTCTGGCGGGCAGCCATGCAGACGCCCTGAAGCAGATGCCCCGGTACGGCTGCCCCATGGCGGGCAGATATGCCGTTTTCCTTGCGTCCAATGGACAGGGATTCCTCCCGGATCACCCATTCACGCGCATAATTTCCCCCTGGGCCCCACCCACCACCTGCGACACGTAGCCGCGCTTACGTTTGAACCAGCGTTGGAGGCACATCATGGCCGACCCTCAGATTGCCGTACGCCCTGCCACCGGCGCCGCACCCGCCCTGGCCGATTCCAACCCGCCGTGGCAAGACACCCTGCGCACCCCGCACGCGTTGGCCGATACCGGCGGCGTCGCCCGGCACAGCAGACGTGCCTTGCGCCAGCAGGCCTTGTCCGCCGGCTGGCAATCCATCGACAGCGCCTTCTCCGGCCTCGGCGAAGCCGTGTTGCTGATCGGCAAGGAATCCGCGGTCGACAAGATGTCCGCATTGGCGATGCGCTATCTGGACGACGGCCACGGCTGGGCGGTACGGGACGGCACGTTGCGCCATGCCAACGCCAAGATGCAGCGCTTGTTCGAGGCCTATTGCGCCGCCGTCTCGCGCGACAGGCAGATGCGCTCGCTGGCGACAACGGCCAGTTGGGGCGAGGTCTTCTGGATCGACATCAGCGCCGCCCCCGCCGCCCTTGGCCAGATCCGCGGGCCCATGATGCTGCTGCGCATGCGCCGTAAAAGCGCCTTCGCCATGCCCGACGTGGCCAAGCTGAAATCCGTCTTCGCCATCACCCCCGCCGAGGCCGCCGTGCTGGCGGGGCTGGCCGCAGGCCACAGCGTGGAGGAAGTGGCCACGTTGCGTGGCGCGTCGGTGCTGACCGTGCGCAAGCAAGTGGCGTCGCTGCTCAGCAAGATGGAATGCCACCGCCAGTCCGAACTGGTCCGCCTGGCGTCCCTGCTGTAGGCGGAGGGCTCGCCTGCGGCCATGCCGCGCCCGGCGCCCGACCTGACTTCGGGCCGGTCTCCCCCCTGCGCAAGCCATCGGCGTACCCAATATTGAGTATGTGGCGCCCCCCCATGCGGCCCTACCATGAACCCGAAGCCAAGGGAGGAGGGACCCTCCGGTCACGCGGCTGCCCTCGCTCAAGCCCGCACTTCCGCGGGCCCGCGAAGACACCGGGATCCAACGCCGCGATCACTGTCGTCAAGGAGCATTTCATGAAGACTGCCCTCTCGTTCCGCGCCTTCGCGCTCGTCGCGCTGGCGGCCTGCGCCGTGCTGTCCGGCCCCGCCGTCGCGCAACAAGCCGCCGCCCCCGCTACCGCCGCCCCGGAACCCAATATCACCCTCAGCCGCGATGACGTCATGCGCGACCTGGCCGCCTGGAAGAACTCGGGCGTGGAAAGAAACTGGAATAGCGACAACACCCCGGACATCAACAGCCCGGAGTACGTTGCCAGCTATCGGAAGTACGTGGATACGGTCAGGCCGGGCGCCTCGTCGATGCCGCCACAGCCGCAGAACCAGGGCAAGTGGTAGTGGCTGCACGATAACCCGGCGTCAGCCCCCGTGCGCGGCTTACGCGATGCTCGACACGCTGAAGCCGCGCGTCAAACAGGCGTCCCCGGTCAAGCCAGGTACGACGCCACCTCGTCGGCCGTCAGGTAGCGCGTGAAGGTCATCGACGGCTGCTGCGCATCGTGGATGATGCCGTTGAACCCCGACCAATTGCGCTGGGTGCCCGCTTCCGTCTCAAGCGCGATCAGCACGCGCTTGCCATGCTTGGCCATGTTGTGGCGCAGCGCCGCTTCGCCCCACGCCCACAACATCGGCTGGACCAGTTCGCCCCCGGAATACGCGCCGACCTGCAACCACTGGAAGTCGGCGGTATCCCGCTCCATCTCGGGCTGACGCAGCGCGATCTCCCGCTTGACGCCCAATTCTTCCGCGTGTTCGCCAATGATGATCTGCAGCAGCGTGAACGCGTGGAAAGTGTTGTTGACGGCGTGGGCGCGCGCCACGAAGCCTGATCGGGACGCCGGCAGCAGCACCACCAGTTCGTCTTCGTAGCTGACTTGCGCCGCCATCCACAAATAATGCAGTTGCTCGAACGGCAAGCTGTCGTTGTGGGTGGCCATCGGGTGCAACAAGGCCATCAACGCCGTGTCGGACACAAAGGCATGATGATTGCCTTGGTCGCGCATCAGCATCGTCATCATGGGCAAGACGAGCACGTCCACGGCTTGATGCAGGGCTTCGATCTGCCAGCGCCGGTCGTCCGGCATATCCGCCAGTGCCGCCTGCGCGTCCGTCCAGGCCTGACGATCGGCCGCTTCGACTTCCTCGTCGTCGTCTTCCACCTCCTGCGCGCAATAGGGGCGCAGGGTCTCCAGCCATTGCCGCAACAGTGATTGCAGGGTGGGAAACAGGATGGCGGGATCTGCGTCGTCTTCAACCAGCGACCCGCACATCAGCGCCAGGGCCGACGCGCGATTGGGATGAAGCCGGGCAAGCAGATCGGCGCAGGCCCGAAGGCAGGCAGCGGTGTGGGCCGGGTCTTGCGCATGCGCGTAGAAGGCGCGGACTTCGGGACGGTTGAAGAACTGCTCCAGGGAATCCAGATCGTCCGGCGTCAAAATCGGGGTGGAAAGCGCAGCGGCAAGGTCGTCAAGGGGCATGGGAACCAGTGGCACAAGGTGCAAGTCGAGAACATCCGGAGAGTATCGCGGCAGGATACCCTGCCACATCAGGCCGGGCCAGCGTGCGGTGCGCCGAAGCCTAGTGAATGGGCCTGATGGCCTGCCCCGCGAAGGCCATGGTAGATTCATTTGTCGATCCCACCGCCCACCGCCCATGCCGCCCTCCATGGAACCAGGAAACGCCGATCCGAAGCCCTCGCAACCCGCCTCGGGCAATCTCGCCACGGCAGAAGACGCAGGCCACCGGCCGCCGGCGATCATCCCCGCGCGGACCGCGCTGCTGGTCATGCATTACCAGACCGACATCCTTGAACTTTTCCCGTCGGTCGCCCCTGCCCTGGTGTCCAACACGCGCCGCCTGTGCGATGCGGCCCGGCAAAACGGCGTCAGCGTCTATTTCGCCAACATCCGGTTCAGCCCTGGCTATCCCGAGGTCAGCCCATTGAACAAGAACGGGCAAGGGATCAAGCAGATGGGCCTTTTTCTCGGCGACGACCTATCACCCGCGCTTGGCCGGCAAGCCAGCGAACCGCTCATCATCGCGCACCGCGCCAGCGTGTTCCACGGCACCGATCTGCAGGTCCGGCTGTCGGCGCAGGGCATCGATACGCTGATGATGGCGGGCATCGCCTCGACCGGCGTCGTGCTGTCGTCGGTGGCGTATGGCAGCGATGCCGATTTCCGGCTGATGACCGTCAAGGATTGCTGCTACGACCCCGACCCGGTAGTGCACGAACACCTTTTTGCGACGGCATTCGAGTCGCGCACGACCGTGCTTTCGCTGGCCGACGCCTTGTCATTGCTGGCCAGATCGGCGGCATGAACGTCGGCCTTCGGCTTCCCCGCCATTTGATAAACGTATCAGACTGCAAGATCGTCGGCCGCCCCCACAACCGCCTCGCTCGGTGCCCAAGCCGCTCCGAATCGCGACGCGCGGCATCTTGCAGGGGCCGACGCAAGGCTTGCGACGTTACAAGCCCACTCATATTTCATCAAATGAAACACCTGTTCCGCCTCGCGTGATTTAGTTGTATTGCTGGCTTGCGAGACTGCCCGGCGGCACGACGCTCCGGGGCCTGCAGGCCGATATAAAAGCAATAAACCGGAAGGAGGAGCCATGCGTATTCTTTATCGCAGGATCGCCGCATTGCTGGCGAGCGGGCTGATCGTCGTCGTGGCCGGCTGCGCCGCGCCCGGCGGCAAGAAAGACACGATCGATATGGCGGGACTGTCCCAGCCCGTGGAGATCGTCCGGGACAAGCACGGCGTATCGCACATTTACGCCCAGAACCAGAACGACCTGTTCTTCGCCCAAGGCTTCAGCGCCGCGCGCGACCGCTTATGGCAGTTGGACCTGTGGCGCCGCCAGGGCGAAGGCAAAATGGCCGAGCAATTCGGCCCACGCTTCATCGAACAGGACCGCGCCGCGCGCCTGTTCCTCTTCCGCGGCGACATGCAGGCGGAGTTCGCCAGCTACCATCCCGAAGGCCGGGCCATCCTGACTGCGTTCGCCAATGGCATCAACGCCTATGTGAACTGGGTCAAGGCCAACCCCGAGCAATTGCCGCCGGAATTCAAACTGACCGGCACCGAGCCCGGTTACTGGAGCCCGGAGACCTCGCTGATCCGCATCTACGGGCTGACCCGCAACCTGAACGAAGAAGTCAAAATGGCGCAGAAAGTCGCCGCCTTGGGATTGAACAACGTGCAGGGGTTGAGCACGTTCGAGCCGCCGCTGGCCTTACAGGTGCCGGCGGGGCTGGACGTGCGTCAGATCGACAAGACCATCCTGGCCAATTACGCCCTGGCGCGTGATGGACAGAAGTTCGTCGCGGCCGACTTCCCGCGCAGTCCGCTTGCCGCCGATCAACGCGCCACGCTCGCCAGCGCGCTGTCCGAAGGCAGGCTGGCATCGCTGGATCCGGATTTCGATCCGATGGCGACCCGCTATGAAAGCAATAACTGGACGCTAGGCGGCCAACGCACTGCCACCGGCAAACCCATCCTGGCAGGCGACCCGCACCGCTCCATCACCATGCCGTCGCTGCGCTACATGGTGCATCTGAACGCGCCGGGCTGGAATGTGATCGGCGCCGGCGAACCCGCGTTGCCGGGCGTCTCCATGGGCCACAACGACCGCATCGCGTTCGGGCTGACGATCTTTGCCTTCGGCGACGAAGAGGATCTCTACGTCTATGACACCAACCCGGCCCAACCCGACGAATACCGCTACCAGGGCCGTTGGGAAAAAATGCGCCACGTCGACGAGTCCATCCCCGTGCGCGGCGCGGCGCCCGCCGTTCGCAACCTGAAGTTCACGCGCCACGGTCCGGTCATCCACGAAGACCGGATTCGCCACAAGGCCTACGCCTTGCGCGCCGCCTACCTGGAATATCCCGGCACGGCAGCCTACCTGGCCAGCTTGCGCCTGAACCAGGCGCAGAACTGGAACGAGTTCGTCGCCGGCATGGAAAAGCACTACACGCCCAGCGAGAACATGGTGTACGCCGACGTGGACGGCAACATCGGCTGGTTTGGCGGCAGCATCGCGCCGATCCGTCCGCGCGGCGACTGGTCGGGCATGTTGCCCGTGCCGGGCAATGGCGATTTCGAGTGGCGCGGCATCCTGCCGGGTAGCGCGCTGCCTCGTGCCTACAACCCGCCGGAAGGCTACGTGGCGACGGCCAACGAATACAACCTGCCCGCCGACTTCGCGCACAAGGACATGTCGGGACGCACCTGGGCCGAACCCTACCGGGTCCAGCGCATCCGCGAAGTGCTGGCGGAAGGCCGTGGGCTGACGGTGCAGCAATCCCAGGATCTGCAATACGACAACCTATCGATCCCCGCACGCACGTTGACGGCTTACGCCAAGTCGCTGAACGCCGCCGACCCGGCCTTGAATGACGCGCTGGGCCTGCTGAAAGACTGGGATTCGCGCATGGACACCGAATCGCGGGCGGCCTCGGTCTACGCCTTCTGGCTGCCCGAAGTGGTCAAGCGCGTGACGGACCTCTACGTGCCGGCGAACGGACGCGAGACCTTCGGCGAACTGTCTACCCGCAAGACGCTGGAAAAGCTGGCCACGCCCGACGCCGCTTTCGGCCCCCGGCCGGAACAGGGCCGGGACGCGCTGCTGCTGCAGGCGCTGGCCGATGGGGTGCAGAAGCTGCGCGCCAAGCTGGGAACGGATTCGACCCAGTGGCAATGGGGCAAGCTGCATCACATCCAGTTCGAGCACAGCCTGGCAAGCCTGCTGCCGCCCGACACCGCAAAGGCGTACGGCACGCCGCGCTATCCGGTGGGCGGCGACAACGACACGGTGCATCGCGCCACGTTCCGCAAGAGCGATTTCCGCCAGATCAGCGGGTCGTCGTACCGCCAGGTGATTGATGTGGCCGACTGGGACAACTCACGCGTGCAGAACGTGCCGGGGCAGTCCGCGGATCCGCGCAGCCCGTATTACCAGGATCTGCTCAAGGATTGGGCCACGGCGAAGTACTTCCCCATGGCCTTCAGCCGAGCCAAGGTGGATAGCGAACGCGCGGATACGCTGACGCTGCGGCCATCGGGAAACTGAGAAGACGGGCCGATTAACCCCTACCGGGCTGCGATTCAAGGACGGCGTCGCAGCCCACTTTTTTCATTCAGGAGAATGCATGTCCCAAAGAACCCTTACCGACTCCCGAAGCTCCGATCGCCGACAGCCCAGCGAACGGCGTTTCTGGTTCATCGTCTTGGCCGGGACGCTGGCCGCCCTAAGCTACGAAATCGTGTCCCTGCTGCAAGGCGAATTCTCGGTGTTGAAGAAGCTGCTGCTGCCCGGGCTTTTGCTGGCGTGGCTTTACCACGGTAGCGCGTGGGCGCGCTGGATCTTGATGGCGTTGCTGCTGGGGTTCGGCGCCCTCAATCTGTACCTGGGACTCGGGCTGCTGCAAGACGCTCCCGACCGCCTGCTGTACGTGTTCGTTTTCAGCGGTTTCATGGTGGCGACGGGCCTATATTTGGCATTCGCCAACAAGGACTTTTCCCGCTATCGCAATTATGTTGCCGTGCGCGAGGACCTTCGCGCCCGCACACGACGCCCGCCTGCCCGGTCTTGATCCGGGCATGGCCGCAGGACGGAAACGGCGACGCTTATCCGGCGTCGGCCGTCTTTACTTCCCCGAAGCGTCCTGCTCCACCACCATATCAAGCACGTACACCTTCGAGGGCGCATCGGCGGGCGGGTTTTTCCAGTCGTAGCGCTTCACGCGCAGCACGGTACGCACGCCGTCCTTGTGTTCGAAGCCTTCGATCGACTGATACAGCGGATGCCACTTTTCCTGCGCCGGCTGCTGCACGCCCGCGTCGTTATAGCGGCGTTCGCGCACCATCAGGCACTGGTAGTTCGGGATCATCGGGTGGCTGCATTCCGCTTTCTTGGCGGCCACTTCCAGGAACATGGTTTCACCCGCGCTGCCATAAAGCGTCTCGGGCGTCGGCTCGCCGACGAACTTCAGGACGCTGCCGTCCTGCGCCACCAGTTCCAAGGCAGGCTCGGCGGTGTCCCCGGACAGCGTTGCGCGCAGGTCTCCCTTCACGCGTTGATTGACCTCTGCATCCAGCTGCATCAGGCTCTGTTCGCAAGCCTTCATCGTTGATGCCAGGTTGTTCACATGCAGCACGCCATTCTTGTAGGTGTACCCGCCGAATTGCGCGTTGCAGCCGCCACGGATATTCAGGGCGTCATCCGAGAACGTC
Source organism: Achromobacter sp. MYb9 (assembly GCF_002975275.1). GTDB lineage: Bacteria > Pseudomonadota > Gammaproteobacteria > Burkholderiales > Burkholderiaceae_B > Achromobacter. Next base: position 521,802 of record NZ_PCOQ01000001.1, read on the forward strand.
AGGCGCAACTGATGCTCGATCCCTTTCTGCAACGTGGTGATCGGCTTGCCCGACGCGTCGCTGGCGGATGCCAGACGCCAGTGGTACGCGGGCAGGGTCAATGGGCTGGCGGGCGACGTGGCGGTAGGAGTGGGCATGGAAGACGATCCTTCGCTGGGAGGGGTAACCGGAGCGCAAGCCTGAAGCAGCGCGGCGCATGCGGACGCAAGAAGGATTATTTTTTTCATGGTTCGTTCCTGTAAGCCGGATGGCACTGATGACAAGCGGCATTCTACGTTCACGCTATGGACGAAATGGGATGACGGGCCCCTAGACCGTTTCAAAACCTTGCCAGACGCGATGCCGGGAAAAGGCGACGGCGGCGCCAGCAGAAAACGCCGATGCCCTCCTGCCAAGGCGACAATCGCGACTCTGGCGGGCAGGCTGCTGGGCGACAGTGGACGTTTACAGTCTGACACCATCCCCCGTCCTCTATGCCGTGCGCAGCATTCCCATTTCTTCCCGCACCAGGCCCTGCTGCACCAGGCGGGACACCGCCATCCCGACCCGGGCTTCCGCATCCGCCAACGTCCGCGCCATTCCCAACATGCGGCACACCGACTTGATCACGTCTGCCTTGGGTGCGTTGCCGGCCATGGCCAGCACGTGCAAGACGCCGTTGGCCAACTCCTGGACGCACACATCGTCAATGCGGCGGCGGGTGGCGTCATCATCGCCGGCACTGCGAAAACCCTTCCATTCTTCAGGCTTCACGCCCCCGGGCCAATAGAAGGTGGCGTCCCCTTCCTCGGTCTGCCCGACGTCCATCGGCGTCAAGGTGCGCAGGCGCTCGACAATCCGGACGCCGGTCCGTTCCAGCCCCCACGCCCGCGCCACCCTGCGGTGCAGCACGGTTTCGGCGACCGGGCCTTCGGTTTCGATCACGACACGCAACTGCTCGGCCACCTGGCTGTTGTTGGCGCGGCTGTAGAACGCCTCGGCATCACCGCCGTCCAGGGACGCCAACGTGTACACAGGCAGGCTGCCTGACAAGCCGGAGGATGCCGACGCGCCGTTTTCGGCCGCCCAGGCGCCCTCTTCCGTCGTGATCTCGAACGGCACGCCGCGGCCGGCGCCCGCCCCCGGCGCGCTGGCCGGGACCGCATCCTGCGACATTTCCGCTTCGGTCTGCACTTCGCCCTGCGCTTCGGCGTCCACGTCGGCTTCCGCCTCAGGCGCGTCGTCTGCCTGGCGTTCCAGCTCCGCGTTCAGTCGGGCCAGGATCTTCTGCACTTCGCGTTCGGGGTTGATCCACCAATCGGTTGACCAGACCCGGTGCAGGCGCCATCCCAGGCCTTCCAGCACCACCTGCCGCAAACGATCGCGGTCGCGCGCCGTGGCGCCGGAGTGGTAGGCGCGGCCGTCGCATTCGATCCCCATCAGATACCGGCCCGGCGCGCGCGGATCCACCACGCCCATATCGATCCGGTATCCCGAACACCCAACCTGCGGGTGCACGGTCCAGCCGTGATTGCGCAGCACCTTGATGACCTGGGTTTCGAACGGGCTGTCGGGTTCGCGTCCGGTCGGCAGCGACTGCTCGACCAGGGCGCGCGGGCCCTTCAATGCGAATTCCAGATAGTGCTTCAAGTCGCGCACGCCAGTGGCGCGAACGCGTGACAGGTCGATCTGCTCGGGCATCAACGTGCTGTAGATCACCACGCCCTCACGCGCCCGGGAAATCGCGACGTTCAGGCGGCGGTGCCCGCCTTCGCCATTCAGCGGCCCAAAGTTCATCGTCATCTTGCCCGCCGCATCCGGGCCGAAGGTGATCGAGAAATAGATGACATCACGCTCGTCGCCCTGCACGTTTTCCAGGTTCTTGATGAACAGGGGCTCGCGCGACTGGGCGGAAATCGCCTTGTCCAGTTCGGCATTCGCGCGGCGGCGCGCATCCAGCAGGGTTTCGATCAGCGATTGCTGAGGCTGGTTGAACGTGACCACGCCCAGGGTCTGGCGGCGGCGCGACTTGTCCAGATAATGCTGTTCGATGCCCTGCACGATGGCTTCGGCTTCGCGCCGGTTGGTGCGGCTGCCGCCCCGGTCGTAGACGCCGGCCACCTTCTCCAGGCGCACGGCCACATCATCGGTGACGGGCGACGGGAACGTGATCAGCTGCGAATCGTAGTAGGTGACGTTGCTGAAGGTGATCAGGCTTTCATGCTTGCTGCGGTAATGCCATTGCAGGCGCAGCCGGTTCATATCGGCGCCCAGGCACTCGTCCAGGATGCTCTCCAGGTCTTCGACCTGACCGTCATCGCCTGCGCCATCTTCTTCGGGCGCGGATTTGCTGAAGAAGCTGGTGGGTGGCAGCTGCTTCGTGTCGCCTACCACCACCAGTTGCTGGCCGCGCGCGATTGCGCCGACGGAATCCCACACCGGGATCTGCGATGCCTCGTCGAAGACGACAACGTCGAACTGCGAATGGCCGGCGTCCAGGTATTGCGCCACGGACAAGGGCGACATCAACAGGCAGGGCTTCAATTTCGGCAGCAACGACGGCAGGCGCTGCATCAGCTGCCGCACCGGGACGTGGCGGGCCTTCTTTTGCAATTCGCGGCGCAGCAGGCCCAGTTCGCTGTCGGGGCTGACCAGGATACCGTTGCCGGCGGGCACCTTGCCCGCCAGCACGGCAGCGATATAGGCCGACGTCAGCTTCTGGAACCGATCGTCGGCATCGCGGAATTCGCGAATCTTGCGTTCGTGGTCGGCGCTGGAAAACGACCGCAACACGGGCGAATGGTCGATGACTTTCTTCACCCACCACAGGCGGTAGCTGAATTCAAAATGCGCTTCCACCTGCGCAAGCGGAACGCGGCCTTGTTCCAACGATGCAACCAGCCCTTGCAGTTGCGCGCCGACCGCCTGTTCGCGGGCCTCGCGCCACACGCACCAAGGCATCAGGAACTGCTTGTTATGGCGCCAGCCGGCCAGAACGGACTGAATCCGTTCCAGCGCGCCATTGGCATCCGCTCTGCCCGCCAACGCCTCGGTCGGCTTGGCTAGCGCATCGATCTCGGCAAGCCTGTCCTGCAGGACGCGCCATGCGTTGCGGGTATCCAGCAAGCGCTTGCCCAACGCCGCCCCCGGTTGCAGCAGCGCGCGATTTTCGCCCACCAGCGGTTGCAGCCGCGTGCCCAGGCCGGACGCGGCGGCAGGGTCGCCCGCCACCAGCGTGACGGCATCGGCGAAGCGCTGCGCCCACTGTTCGTGGCGCTGCACCTGTTCCCAATCCGTGCTTAGGCCCGTGTAGGCGTCCTGCAGCAGACGCTGGGCATCGGCCTTCAAGACGGCCAGTTCGCGGTCTTCGGCATTGACCGACGCCAGCGGCGCCAGCACCGCGCTGATCGCCGCGTCGTCGGGGCGCTGGGCATCCACGCGATACGCCGCCAGGCGCTTGCGGATACCGCCTTTGGCGAAGATGGATTTCGGCCACCATGCCGAGCACGCCGCCAACCATTCGGCCTTCAGCACATTCGCATCCTGCTCGGCCAGCTGTGCATGCCACAGCGGGCCCACTTGCGCCCAATGGGCGTTGCGCGCCAGCCCGTGGCGTGCCAGCGCCTGCACCTGCGAGCGGGCGGCCGGATCATGCGCCTGCGCGGCGAATCCGGCCGGGACTTGCGGCGCGGCCAGCAGCACGTCGATCAGGCCGTCCAGCTTGGCGTAGGCGTCCAGGCTCAGGCCGGCAGCCGGCACGCCCAGTCCCTCGCCTGCCGCGACCACGTGCTGCTGAAACTCGGCCACCGCCTGATCCAGCGTCTGGCCCGCCGCCAGCAGCGCGTCTTGCCAACTGGGACTCCATTCCGCCATGCCGATGTGCGCCAGCGGGTGGCCATGCAGCGTGCCCAGCTCGCCGGACAAGGTCGCCATGCGCCGCGCGGTTTCCCGCAATTGCGCCAGGTCCTTGCGTTCGTGCGCCTGCTCATCCGGCCACGACATCGGCGACGGGTCACGCTCCGCGTTCTCGATACACGTGCCGATGGCGTCGAACACCGTCAGGCCATTGGGATGTTCGTGATGCAGCGCATCGACCAGCCCGTTCAGGTCCTGGCGCAACACGGCCAGCCGCTCGGCTTCGCGCGCCCAGTCGTCGCTGGTGCGCTGGCCGCTGTGGTCCAGCGCCTTGCCCAGTTGTTGCAGCACTTCGGCCTTGCGCGCCTTGGACGAATGCAATTCCAGGCAGAACGGTCCCAGCCCGATGTTGGCCAGCCGGCGATGCACGACCTCCAGCGCGGCCATCTTCTCGGACACGAACAGCACGGTCTTGCCGCGCGCCAGCAGGTGGGCGATCAGGTTGGTGATGGTCTGGCTCTTGCCGGTGCCCGGCGGCCCCTCCAGCACCAGGTCGCGGCCGGCGTCGACCGCGCAGATGGCTTTCAGCTGCGACGAGTCGGACAGCAGCGGGGTCAGCAGGTCCTCCGGCTTATAGCTTTCGTCCAGGCGGTCGAAGCGCTCGTCCAAGGGGGCTTTGGCAAACGCCTGCCCCGGATGATCGATCAGGTGCTTGACGACGCGGTTGGCTTTCAGCTGCTCGGTGCGGTCCTGCAAGTCCTTCCACATCAGGTACTTGGTGAAGGAAAAGATGCCCAGATGCGCCTGTTCCAGCACTTCCCAGCCTGCAATCTCGCGAACGGCCAGCCGGAAGGCCTGCAGCACGCGCGCCACGTCCACGCCCTTGTCGTCCGCGGGCAGGATGTCCAGCCCCGGGATACGCAGCTCGTAGTTGTTGCGCAGCATCTGCAACAACGTGGGATTGATGATGGTTTCATCGTCATGGCGGACCAGGCGGAAGCCGCTGCGCACGGACTGGCGCTGCAACGACACCGGCACCAGGATCAGCGGCGCCAGGTGGGCGCTTTCCGCACCCGGGCTTTCCGTCCAGCGCAGCATGCCCATTGCCAGATACAGCGTGTTGGCGCCGCCCTCTTCCAGCCCGATGCGCGCCGCGCCGAAGATGGCCAGCAGGTTGGCGTCCAGCGCTTCCTGCGCGACGCGGGCGATCAATTCCTTGTTGCCCAACGCCTCCAGCGCCATGTCGTCCAGCGGCGCGCGGCCGCCCCGGCTGACGTGCACGTCGGCCATGCGCGGGTCGTTGCCCTCCATCAGCGCGGCGGGCAACGGCCGGATGCGGAATTCGCTGCCGTCGACGATGGCGTCTTCCAGCCTGGCCAGGTCCGGCACGACCAGCGGCAGCGTGGACTTGGTCAACTTGAAGTTCAGCAGGCGGTTGCGCAGCGTCAGGTCCAGCAACCGCGACTTCCACCTGGCCAGCCGGCCTTCCGGCGTGTCGTCGGCAGGTTCCAGGCTGATGACGAACTCCGGGTCCAGCGGCGGCAGGTCGGGCGTGGGCTCGATGGCAGCGGGACGCTCCACCTCGGGAGTGTCGTCCGGCGTCACCGACACGACCCGGGACGGCAGCGGCTTGATCTGCAATTCGCGTGCGCGATGCACGTCGATCGCATATCGGAAGGTGTCCTCTTCGCGCAGATGGGCGGCCCCCTGCTCCAGCGCCAGCCGCAAAGAAGGGCGGAAATTCGGGTGCTGGGCGATGCCGGTGGTTTCAAAGACCAGGAACTCGCCGCTGTCCACGCGTTTTCGAACCGCCTGCACATCATCGGTCAACGGGTCGGCGAAGCAGGCTTGATGCAGCCAGACGCCCACCCAGGCGTGGCCGTCCTTCATCAGGATGACGGGGCGCAGCCCTGCTTGTTCCAGGCAGGACGAGAACAGCATCGCCAGGTCCAGGCAGGTGGCCACGCGGGCCTCCATGATGCGGTCCGGCGTGCGGATCTTCTGCCCGTCCACGCCGAAAGACGCAGGCGGCTCGGCATAATGCAGCGATTCGGCGGCCAAGGTGCTGTAAATGGCCGACACCTGTTTCCAGACCACGTCGCGGCTCTTGGACTGATAGCCGTTCATTTGCAGATCGGCGTGCTGCGCGCGCAGCAGCTTCGAGGCCTTGCCGATCAGCACATCCACCGCCGGATTATTGGGCATCGAAAATGCGGCCAGCAGTTCCGGCAAGGCCCGCGTGCCGGCCCACTGGTCATAGGCCAGCACGGAAATCGGCTGCGAGGCCTGGCCCAGTTCCTGCGTCCCGGACCGAACGGCCACATCGATGCTGGCCCGCACCGCCTCTTGCAGATCGGCCACATAAGCATGGTCCGGCGCCAGATCCAGCGGCGAGACTCGGCGGATCTCGCCGGGCGCCAGCTTGTCGAAACGCAGCTTGACGGGCTGCGCGAAGGCCGGGTTGCAGCGGAGTTGGACGTCGACGCTCTCGAAAGCCTGCGGCGTGCGGTTGGTCAGCAGCAGGGAACGCACGATGGGAACCGCATTCTGAATGGAGGCGTAACCCAGCGTCGGGTCCGCTTCGATCGTGATGGCGATGGCGTCGGGCGTGTTCGCCCCTGCGGCGTGCGCCGCGCCTTCCTGGATCGCCGGCGGTTCCAGGTCTTGTCGCTTATCCATCGATATCTCTCTGCGAATACGGAGCGTGCGCCCCATTTCTAATCTGCAAGGACGAATTCTAAAGCCCGCACCCGGTGACGGCATCGAGTAACAGGCTTTACACGCGGAATATTCGCCCGCGCCGTGGCGTCTATTCCATTGGCACGCCGCGCAGCGGCGCCGATGGAAGACACTTGAATGAGGGTGAAGGATATGAAGTCGTTCAGAACGTTTACCGGCGGCATGCTCGCCTGGGCCTGCCTGGCCGCCGCCCCCGCCTGGGCCGCGCCGGACGTGAATGTGTACGGCCCCGGCGGTCCGGCGCCCGCCATGAAAGAAGCCGCCGCGGCATTCGGCAAGACGCACGGCGTCACCGTCAACATCACGGCCGGCCCCACGCCCGCCTGGGCCGACAAGGCAAAACAGGATGCCGACGTGCTATTTAGCGGCGCCGAAAACATGATGAGCGGCTTCGCCAGCGCCCTGCCCGGCGTGTTCGACCTGCGCGATGCGCGCACGCTGTACCTGCGCCCGTCTGCGATCCTGGTGCGCCCCGGCAACCCGAAAGGCATCAGGGGTTTCAAAGACCTGCTGAAACCGGGCATCAAGGTGATGGCCGTGTCTGGCGCGGGGCAAACGGGCCTGTGGGAGGACGTGGCCGGCCGCCTGGGCGATATCGAGACCGTCCGCGCCTTCCGCGCCAATCTGGTGTTGCCGGAAGCCGCCAACAGTGCCCTGGCGCGCACCCAGTGGACCGAAGACACCAGTATCGACGCCTGGCTGATCTGGAACATCTGGCAGGTGTCGAATCCCACGCTGGCCAGCGTGGTGGATATCGAAGAACCGTACCGCATCTATCGCGACGCCGGCGCGGTGGTGACCAAACAAGGCAAGAACAATCCGCAGGCGCAAGCCTTCGTGGATTATCTGGCGTCGGCCGATGGCAAGGCCATCTTCAAGAAATGGGGCTGGAAGACGGACTGAACGCCCGACTTCTGCCCCACGGCCTTACCGGGCAGCCGGGTACGCAGGCTCGGTCAGGCAGGCCTTTACCCAGTCGAAATCGTCCGACGCGTCGATCTCGCCGTCGATCTTCGGCAGCGGTTCCGACGCGTAGACGTCCGTTGGCTGCGCCGGCTGCGGGTTCCATCTTGCGCGGATGTCGCCGACACTGGCACACGCTTCGTCTGAATTGTTGAACGAGCAGGACGCGACGACCTGCGGCTTGCCGCCCACCAGATTGGCGACATACCGCTTCGTGTAGACCGTGCCCGAAGCCCAGTATTCGTCCACCGAGCAGATGCGGTCGTTGTTCTGGTAGTGGCGGGTTGCGAAGCAATCGTAATGGCCGTAGTCCTGGGGCAGCATGTCGCAAGACGTCCAGTAGCCCGCGTACTTGCCTCCCGTGAACTGGCCCAGGAACTGCTGTTGCTGAACGGCGCGCTCGATCATCGCCGGCGTGGCGGAACCCTTGCTGCGTTCCTTGAACTGGGCCGTGCGATTGGCGATCAGGTCGCGCGCGATTTCACCGGCGGTCTTGTCGTCGGGCAAGGCGTCCGGGTCGGAGGTCAAGTGGCCCAGCGCCTGGTCGCGCGCCTCGACCCACCGCTTCTGGCTTGCCACCAGCATGGCCCGGATATCGCCGTCGGGCGCCTGCTTCAGAATCGCCTGGTAGGCGCGATTCAGTTCAGCATCGGCCGCGAGGGACTTCTTGTCCGAGCAGATCAACTTTTCGGCCGGCGTGGCGGCCTTGGCGCAGTTGATCGCCAGCGCGGATCCCGACGCCATGGACAGGCCGGCAAGAAGCAACCACTTTGCTGCAGGAAATGCGGATTTCATCACGTTCCACTCTGCTCCAGGGGCCGGCTTAGCGGCTGATGACTTCACTGTCTTCCATCACGATGCGGTAGCGGTTGCGCAGATCCAGCACATACGTGAAGTTGGACGTGCCCGTGGCCGTCTTGCCGCGCGCCGGGCTGGAAACCTTGTAGTCGTAGATGCCGACGACCTTGCACATCTGGTCCTTGCATTGCGCCTTCAGCGTGCTTTGGTCGACCACGAAGCGGCGGATGGGCCAGCGGGCGAAATAGGCCTCCTTATCCGCCAGGATCTCGGACTTGGGCCGCGTCTTCTTGAAGTAGTCGACCGTATCCGCGTAGAACTCCCGCGTGAAGTTCATCGATTCCTCGTTCGTGCCGCTGCCCGCCTGGATCATCAACGCAGCGGCGTTGATGGCCTTCTGTTCGTCGGAAATGGCGGCGGGCGCGGTTTCCTTTTTCATGTACGGATTGGCCACTGGCGCCGCGCCAGCGGGCGCCGCGCCGGCAGGCGCCGCGCCGGCATGCGCCGTTTGAACCGGCGCCGGCGCGGGCGGCTGCCCCTGCTGCGACGACACGGGAACGGGGGTGGCCGCGGGCGCATTGACCGGACCGCTTGCCGTGCCGCGCGGCGGCGGACTGTTCTGCGCCACCTGCGTCTGACCAGTCCGGTTGATGCCGTACTTGGCGATTTCCTGCGGCGTGAAGAAGTACATGTCCTTGGATGGCGTGCTGAACATGATGCCCAGGACGTCCGCCGACACGCCGTACTTCGGCAGCGTGGCGACGATATCCGACACGCCGAACTGGGCTTGCTCGCCCGTCATTTCCGGCGCAGAGATCTGATGCACGCCCAAACGCCCTTCGGCCAGGCGCTGGCGGCCGGCAAAATACACGAACGCGCACGCGGACGCGCAGTAGCTGTCTTTGGGAATGTACGTGTTCAGCCCGCGCTCGTAGACCTCTTCGGCCACGACCAGCCCGATATGCACCAGGCCGCCGCCATTGTTCTGCAGGATCAGGGTGGCGATGGAGGGGTGCTCACGCAGCGCCTTTTTCAGGTTCAGCATGTCGTTGGCGCCGACACCCGTGTGATAGATCAGCAAGTTGGGCGCGCTGGGGAAGTACACGAATGGCCCATAGCGCTCCGCCGCTTCCGCGGGCGGACTGGGCTGCACGGCAGCCTGCTGTTGCGCAGGGGCCTGAGCCTGCGCCGGGGCGGCCGCGATACCGCCCAGGGGCAGCGCCACGCACATTCCAAAAGCCGTTAGTTTTCTTTTCAGCATCGGTTCTGATCTATCGCGAGTGGGGAAATGCGCTTGGGCATTTCCCGGCCTGGGGCGCCGGAAGGGAAATAACGTCCCTCGGCACCCGTGAAAGCGCAAATTTATCAGTCTTTGCGCCTCAAGCGCTTATCGCGGAAGATCCTGCGGCGTCAGAACGTCACTTTGACCGATGGCGCACTGCGCTGGGCCTCCCCGTGGAACACGGCTTCGATGTTGTTGCCGTCCGGATCCAGCACGAATGCGCCGTAGTAACCCGGGTGGTAATCGCGGAAGCCGGGCGCGCCATTGTCCTTGCCGCCATGCGCCAACGCCGCCTGATGGAAAGCGTCGACCATTGCCTGGTCTTGCGCCTGGAACGCCAGATGGTGGCGGCCGGTCAGCTGGCCTTGCGCCGCCGCGCTGTCGGCGGTCGAAACGAACAGTTCATCGGCCCAGAAGTACCCGTCGCCGGTGCCGCCCATCGGCACCTTCAGGGCATCGAATACGGCTTGGTAGAACGCCTGGCTAGCGGGAAGGTCGCGAACAACCAGCTGGATATGGTCGATCAGGCGACCGCGGTGGATTTCATTGGTTTGCATGGCACGCTCCGGTGGGGGGTTATCGCTACGAACATAGCGGCGTCCGCCGCTGCGTTCAATGGATCGTGCGCGCCGCTTTGCGCGCCCGCTTGATCTCGTACATGCGCGCGTCGGCAAGGCGAACGGCCGCTTCGGCGTCCAGTCCGCGCGGGTCCACCGCCACCACGCCGACGCTCGCGCCTTCGTAGGGCACCACGGCATCGCCCAGTTGATAGCGGCCGATCGTGGCCGCCGTGGCGCGTTCCTCCAGCGACCGGGCGGCATCTTCGGCCTCGCCGCGTAGCGCTTCGCCCCCGGGGCCGGCATTGCCACGTTCGATGGCCGGGCCGGGCCCGACCAGCACGAACTCATCCCCGCCAATACGCCCCAGCATGTCCGATGAGCGCAACGTGCTGGCCAACCGGCGCGAGACCTCCTGCAGGAACACGTCGCCCTGCTGATGCCCGTAGGTGTCGTTGATGCCCTTGAATCCGTCCAGATCGACCAACCCTACCAGCACACTGCCGCCCTCGCGCATCGCGCGCCTTTCCAGGCGTTCCAGTTCCTCGTACAGCGCGCGGCGGTTTGGCAGGCCGGTCAGCGGATCGGTCAACGCGTACGACATCAGGCGCACGTTGGCGGCATGCAGCTGTTCCATCAGCAACTCGCGCTGCAGGAAGTTGGCGATCACGTTGGAAAACAGCTTCAACACAACCTCGGCCTGGGGAGTGATCTGATGCGGCTTGGCACTGGCCGCGCACAGCGTGCCCAGCAATATGCCGTCGTCCGTGCGCACCGGCGCGCTGACATAGGTCTGGATGCCCAATTGGCGGGCGGCCTCTGAATCGGGCCAGGAACGGGACACATCGCTGGTGCACATGCGGCCTTCGTCCAGCGCGCGCTTGCACAAGGTGTCCGACCACGGGACCGACAAGCCTTCGGGAATCTGCAGCTCGCCCGCGTTGCGTGCAAAGCGCACGTGCTGCACGTCGGCTTTCAGATCGATGGAAGTCAGGTACGTGGATTCCAGTCCCGTCACGCTGCCCAGCATATCAAGCAGCGGCCGGGTCAATTGTTCGATGGACCTGGCTTGCGGCAGGGAATTCGACAGTCCGGCGAGTATCGGGTCCAACGGCAATCTCCTCGAATCGCGCGCGTTTTTTTCTTATACGGCGTTTGTGGCCCAGCTCGGGTACGGGCCTGGGCCCGCCAACCGCCATTATGCACCGCGCTTATCGACGGATTCGCCGTCGCGGGCGCTTGGTCGCATCCCGTAAAAAGTTGAAAACCCGCACTCCCCTGGCGGGAGGTGCGGGTTTGAAACCTGCGGTTATCCGAACGCTGTCCGGCGTCCGGATGTTTGGGTCAGCCGATGACGCGGAAGCGCTCGGCGTCGTCCATGAAGCCCTTGTCGCCGAAGCCGTTCTCGTTCGAGCCGAACGGCATTTGCGCGCGCAGTTTCCACGACGCCGGGAGCTTCCATTCGCTTGCGACGATGCCGTCGATCAGCGGGTTGTAGTGTTGCAGGCTGGCGCCGACGTCGGCGTTGGCCAGCGCGGTCCAGACCGACAGTTGGGCCATGCCGCCCGCCTGTTCCGACCACACCGGGAAGTTGTCGGCGTACAGGGCGAATTTTTCCTGCAGGCTGCGAACCACGTCCTGGTCTTCGAAGAACAGCACCGTGCCCACGCCGGCGGCAAAGCTCTTGAGCTTGGCTTCGGTCTTGTCGAAGCCTTCGGCGGGCGCAACCTTGCGCACGGCTTCGATTGCCAGATCCCACAGCTTGACGCTTTCAGCGCCGAACAGGATCACGGCGCGCGAGCTTTGCGAATTGAACGACGAAGGGCTGTGCTTGATCGCGTCCTGGATCAACGTCGCCAGCTGCTCTTTAGAGGCCGACAGGTTGCGGCCCAGCGAATATTGGGTGCGGCGCTTCTTGAGGGCGTCGAGATATGCGTTGCTCATAAGACTATAACCTTTCGACCAGTAGATAGAGGGGTGGTATGCGAGGCGATTCTACTGGCCCGCCCATGACGAGAACACCCTTCCAGGACCGAATTCCGGGTTTTCTGGCCGGAACAAACTGTTCCATTCATGAACCCAATCGGCTGAATAACGCGAACGACGGCGCTAGTGTTCCCGCTGAGCACGTATCAATCCGCCCGGAATCCGGTCGCTTTCACGACCTCGGCCCAGCGCCTGGATTCCGACGACAACAAGGTTTGCAGCGTTGCCCGGTCCGACCCGACCACCACGAAACCGGCGTCTGCCAAACTGCGCACCGCCGCGGGCTGGCGCAAGGCCTGGGCGCTGTCCTTCTGCAAGCGGTTCAGCACCGCGTCCGGCGTACCGGCCGGCGCGAACAGGGCGAACCACGCGCCGAAATTGACGGCGGGCAGGCCGCGCTCGGCAAAGGTCGGCACGGCCGCCAAGGCGGGCGAACGCTGTGCGCCGGTGATCGCCAACGCGCGCAGCTTGCCGCCCTGCACCTGCGGCACCGCCAGCGCCGTCGTTACGAACGCGGCCTGGACCGCTCCGGACACCAGGCCCGACACCGCATCGCCCGTGGAACGATAGTGGATGGCCTCGATTTTCATGGCGGCTTCGCGGGCGAACAGTTCGGCCCCGAAATGCCCGGGCGTGCCCGCGCCGAAAGTCGCGAAGTTGAGGCGGTCGGCCGCCTTCCTGGCGCCATCGATGAACGCCGCCAGATCCTGGTACGGCGAACCGGCCGGCACCACCAGCACAAAATCGGCGCGCACCACTTCGGAGATCGGCGCGAAATCGCGTGGCGGATCGTAATTCAGGTTGCGGTAGGTGGCCGGGGAAATGCTGATGGAGCCGACCTCGCCCAACAACAGGGTCTGTCCATCCGCCGGGCTGCGCGCCACGGCCTGCGCGGCAATCTGCCCGCCCGCGCCCACCTTGTTTTCCACCACCACGCTTTCACCCAGCAGCGGCCCCATGTGCTGCGACAGCGTGCGCGCCACGATGTCGGGCCCCGTTCCCGGCGGAAAGCCTACGTTCAGACGCACGGGGCCGTTGGGGAACTGCGCCATCGCCGCGATCGGCAGGCACAGCAGGAAACCGCCCAGCAGGCGGCGCAGCGTCGATGTCATGGTTGTCTCCGGGTGGTTTTGGTATTTGTGCCGTGGCGGGCGCCGCGGGTTCAGCAGATGCGGTAGAAGCGCAATTCCACCCGGTCGGGGTAGCGCGCGCCCGTGCCGACGAACAGGCTTTCGTTCATCCAGCCCAGGGCCGGCGACGCGGTTTCAAAGCGCGGATAGCTGCGGAAATAGATGCGCGCGGGGTCCACGGCTTCGCCGCGCACCAACCGGGCGATATCGTCGGCGTGGCCCGTGCGGATGCCGGTGTTTTCGACATAGATGCGTTCGCCGTCAGGGGTTTCGATGACGTAGCGCGCATGGATGTCGGTGTAGGTCGCCGAACGGATCACCTGGAAATCGGCGCCGCCCGGCAGGACTTTGCCGCGAAGGCGCGGGCCCTCCACGGTGCCGCCCGTGATCGGGATGACGCGGCGACAGCCTTGCGGCGTATCGCCGACCTCTTGCGGCGCGCCCACTTCCACCACCACGGTCGCCACGTGCTCAAGGCGCGGCGCCAAGGGGTCGGTCAAGGGTTGCGCCAGGGCGCCGGTATTGTCGGTCATGGTGCTTCCCCCCGGCTCTTGCGGACGGTGGCGGGATCGAATCCCGCGAGTTGTTTGTAGCGCAACGATACCGCCTCCAACTCCTGCGGCGCGATCACGTCGCCGATGTCGGCAAACCCGCCGGGCGCGCGCTCTTCGGCCATCTGCATGACTTGCTCAGGCCCATTCAAGCGGTTGCGCAGGACGATGCCTGCCGTGCGGGGCAGGCGCTCGGCCTCGTATTCCAGCAAGGCGATCTCGGGCGAACGCACCGCACCGGTCGCGGCTTGCGCCAGCCAATCCGACAGGCAGCGCGCATCCAGGATGGCCTGCGCCGACCCGTTCGATCCGATGGGGTACATGGGGTGCGCGGCATCGCCCAGCAGGGTCATGCGCCCCCGCGTCCAGCGCGGCAAGGGATCGCGGTCCACCAGCGGGAACTCATAGATGGCTTGCGCGCCGTCGATGATGGCGGGGATATCGATCCAGTCCCAGCGCCAATTGGCGAAACGGTCCGCGAACACCGCTTTGTCCACCTGCCGGTTCCAGTCGGTGGCGGGCAGCTCGGCGCCGGGCACGGAGAGTTCGGCGATCCAGTTGATCAGCGACCGCCCCTGGCGGCGCAGCGGCTCCGAAATCGGATAACAGACGAATTTCTGGTCCTGGTGTCCCGCCATGAACATGCTGCGGCCATCCAGATACGGCGGCGCTTCGGTCACGGCGCGCCACAGCATGCGGCCGGAAAAGCGCGGCTCGTCACCGGCAGGATGCATTTGACGGCGCAGCGCCGAATGGATGCCGTCCGCGCCCACCAGAATGTCCGCGCGCACGCTCTGCGTCGCCCCGTCCTGCCTGCGCCGGAAGTTCGCCACCACGCCGAAGGCATCCTGCTCGGCGGATTCCAGCACGCTGCCCGTGACGATGGCGTCGTCGCCCAGCCGTTCGCGCACCGCTTGCACCAACAGCATCTGGAATTCGCCCCGATGCACTGAAAACTGCGGCAGCGGATACCCCGCGTCCCGGCCGCGCGGCTCACGCCAGATCGGCTGCCCGAACTTGTTGTAGTAGTGCAGTTGCGAGGTCTCGATGGCGCGCTCGGCCAGACCCGGCATCAGTCCCAACGGTTCAAGTTCGCTGACCGCATGCGGCAGCAGGTTGATGCCCACGCCCAGGGCCTTAAGTTCCTGCGCGCTTTCATAGACGCGGCAATCGATGCCGCGCCGATGCAGCATCAAGGCGAGCGTCAGCCCGCCGATACCGGCGCCGGCAATGACGATTTGCATGTCTGCTCCTGGTTTTATTTGTTATGCAACATAACAAAATCCAGCTGCTTTCCGCACCCCGGGGATTTCCCGTAATGCGCTGGCGCGCCGGCAACGGGTGCATTAGTGTTGAGGCCTTCTTACAAGATGGCCCCAAGAACGCAATCCCGCCCATGTCCAGAGCCGCATCCCAACGCCCCCGGCGCCCCGCCGCCCGTGGCGAGCATTTCGATCCGCATGTGCCCGGCATCCGGTACGGCGCATTGGACGACCTGGTCGGCTACGCCATCCGGCGCGCCCAGATCGTCATCTACGAAGACTTCCTGAATGCGCTCGCGCCGTGGGACATCACACCGCAGCGCTTTTCGTCGCTGACGCTGATCGCGGCCAACGCCAACCTGAAGCTCACCGACCTGGCCCGGATTCTGGGCATTGCGCGATCGGGCGCCGTGCAGATCGTCAACCAACTGCAGGAATTGGGCTATGTCGAACGGCAGGAGGCCCAGCACGACAAGCGCGCGTATTCGCTGGCGATGACGCATGCGGGCGAAAAAGCGCTGGCCGAAATCACCCTGGCCGTCAAAGTCCACGACGCGCGCATCAGCACGCAATTAAGCGCGGCGGACAAGCGCCGATTGATCGGCTTGCTGGGCAAGCTCGGGTAGCGCTTGCGGCGGGCCGCAAGAGGCAGACGGGCCACGGTGATACGATCTTCGACACGCCCTCAGACCAAGGAACCCGCCCCATGTCCCGTTCGAATCCTGCCGAGACGCCGCCTGCCAACGGCCGACGCCGCCTGGCGCTGGACAGCGTGCACAACGCCCGCGACCTGGGCGGCCTGACAGGGGCGAATGGCCGGCGGCTGCGCGAAGGCAAGCTCTTTCGCAGCGGCAGTCCGGGGCGCGCCAGCGCTGCGGATATCGAATTCCTGAGTGGCCTGGGGCTGGAAGCCGTCATCGATTTCCGCGCCGACACGGAAAAAGCGCAGGATGAAGCGCACTTCGGACAACGCTTTACATGGATCGCGTCCCCCGTGCTGGATGGAAACATGGCGATGGCCGTGCTGTTGCCCAAGCTACGAGAAAGCACGCAAGCGGCCGTCAGCGCGATGATGGTGGAGATCTACCGCGACTTCCCTGCCCGCTACCAGGCGCCGTTCGGCAGCTTTCTGCAAACGGCGGCCAGCGGCAAGACGCTGCTGTTCCACTGCACCGCCGGCAAGGACCGCACCGGCTTTGCCTCGTTGCTGCTGTTGTCGGCGCTGGGCGTCTCGCAGGACGACATCGTGGCGAACTACCTTGAATCGAACCATTGGAACGCGCGGTTCTTCCAGGAGATCCTGGCCAAGTCCGCGGAACGCGGCGTGCGCGACGACGTGATGATGCCGCTGCTGGAAGTCGCGCCCGCCTACCTGGACGCATCGATGCACGCGATCGATCAGGCGTTCGGCGGCATGGACCGCTATCTGCGCGACGTGCTGAACGTGGACGTGGACGCCTTGCGCGAGCACTATCTGGAGGACTGAGGCCGACGGCCCCACGTTTGAATCGACACAGGATCGACACCATGTTGAAAGACCGCGGATTCCTGATCTGGCTGGCCGTGTTCGCATTGGTCGCCGGTACGTTGATCGCCTTGCTGTGGCCGAAAACCTCGGGCCACCCCTCCATCGGCGGTGGCGGCTACGACCTGTCGAATTGGGTCTATACGCTGGGCCTGCTGGCATTCACCGGATTGTGGTCACTGATCGCGCTGTTGATCGCCCTGGGCCGAAGCCATGCCCATGCGGCCAGGCGTGCCTATTGGCTGGCCGCCGTCGGCGCAGCCACCTTCGCCGCGTCGATCGTGGCCTTCGGCCATCACCTGACATAGCCCCGCCATCAGGGCATTCCCCTATTACCCGTCCGCCGTCAAAAAACTATCGTATTCGAGAATTATCAAATAAGAGAATTCTCGCTTCCGACAAATATGACTGCAGAACCCCTATACGATTTTGCCGTGGTCGGCGCTGGCATCGCCGGCGCATCCGTGGCCTACCGCCTGAGCGCCACGGCGTCCGTGGCGGTGCTGGAGCGTGAATCCCAACCCGGCTACCACTCCACCGGCCGTTCCGCGGCCATGTTCATGGAAACCTACGGCACGACGCAGATCAAGGCGCTGACCCGCGCCAGCCGTGCCTTCTACGAGCAGCCGCCGCCGGGCTTCAGCGAACATCCCCTGCTTAGCCCGCGCGGCGTGCTGTACATCGCCACGCCGGAACAGAAGGACCTGCTGCAAGAGGTTTTCCAGGACTTCCACCGCCAATCACCCAATGTGACGCTGATCGACGCCGAACAGGCCATGGCGCGCGTGCCATGCCTGCGCGGCGACCAGCTCTGCGGCGCGATCGAAGAGCCCGATGCCCGCGACATCGACGTGCACGCGCTGCACCAGGGTTTCCTGCGCGGCATGAGCCGCCAAGGCGCGGTGCTGCACAACAACGCGGAAGTGGTGTCCGCCGCTTACGCCGACGAGGCATGGACGCTGGCGCTGGCGGACGGACGCGCCATCCGGGCGCGGGTGCTGGTCAACGCCGCCGGCGCCTGGGCGGACCACGCCGCGGCCCTGTGCGGCGCCGCCCCCATTGGCTTGCAGCCCTGCCGCCGCACGGCTTTCACCTTCCCCGGCCCGCAAGACACCGATTTTTCCCACTGGCCCGCCGTGGTGGGCGTGGACGAAAGCTATTACTTCAAGCCCGATGCCGGCCAATTGCTGGGGTCGCCCGCCAACGCCGACCCCGTGGCCGCGCATGACGTCGTGCCCGAAGAGCTAGACGTGGCAACCGGCATCTACCGCATCGAAACGGCCACGTCGCTCACCATCCGCCGCCCCAAGCACACCTGGGCCGGCTTGCGCTCGTTCGTGCGCGATGGCGACTTCGTGGTGGGCTGGGACGCCGGCGCGCCCGCCTTCTTCTGGCTGGCGGCGCAAGGCGGCTACGGCATCCAGACCGCCGCCGCCACGTCCGAACTGGCCGCGGCGTTGCTGACGCACCAGCCCGTGCCTGCCCACCTGCACGCGCATGGCGTCGATGCCGATGCCGTTCGCCCCGAGCGCTTGCGCTGACTTTCCTCCGGAACCAGAACCCGCCATGACCGCCATCATTCGTTATCCCAGCACCCTGCCCCTGCCGTTTTCGCGCGCCACCCAGGCAGGCGACTTCCTTTTCCTGTCGGGCCAGATCCCGATGGATGCCAGCGGACAGGTCGTGCGCGGCGATATCGCCGCCCAGACCCATGCCGCCATCGAACGCATCAAGGAAACGCTGGCGCTGTCGGACGCCACCCTGAAAGACGTGGTGCGCGTAACGGTGTGGCTGTCGGACCTGACGCTGTTCGCGCAGTTCAACGAGGCCTATCGCAGCCATTTCGCATCGGACTTCCCTTCGCGGTCGACCGTCGAGGCCAGGCTGGCGATGGACGTGGACGTAGAGATTGAAGTGCAGGCCTGGCTGGGCGGGACGCAAGCACCCGCGCAGGCGGCCTGAGCCGTATCCGTTTGCTGGCAAGACAACGCCAGGCCCGCCGCCTGGCAAGGCGTCACCCACTGCGCGCGCCACGATGCCCGCGCCCCTAGGGCCTGCCTGCAGGCCTTAACCCCTTTTTGCGCGGAGCGTCATCCATGAAGATCTTTTCCGGGTCCCTGGCGACCGAAACAAACACTTTTTCCCCCATCCCGACGGGCCTGTCCGCCTACCGCGCCCGCGGCTATTACCCCGCCGGCCAGCATCCCGATCGCATGCAGATGTTCTCGGGGCCGCTGTGGGCGGCGCGTCAACGCGCGGTGGGCAAGAACTGGACGCTGATCGAAGGCATGACGGCCGGCGCCACGCCGGCCGGCATCACCACCCGCCACGCCTACGAAACCCTGCGCGACGAACTGCTTGAAGACCTGCGCCGCGCCGGCCAGGTGGATATCGCCCTGTTCGGCCTGCATGGCGCCATGGTGGCCGACGGCTACGACGATTGCGAAGGCGACCTGCTTCGCCGCGCCCGTGAAATCGTCGGCCCGGACACCGTCATCGGCGCCGAACTGGATCCGCACTGCCACCTGACCGACGCCATGGTGGACAGCGCCGACTTCCTGGTCTGTTTCAAGGAATACCCGCATACCGACATCCTGGACCGCGCCTACGACCTGGTAGACCTGTGCGTGGCCCGCGCCGAAGGCCGCAACACGCCCACGCGCGCGGTCTATGACTGTCAGATGATCTCGATCATGCACACCAGCCGCGAACCCATGCGCAGCTTCGTGGACCGCCTGATGGCCATGGAGGGCAAGGAAGGCGTGCTGTCGGTGTCCATCGCCCACGGCTTCCCCTGGGGCGACACGCCCGACATGGGATCCAAAGTCCTGGTCTATACCAACGGCGACCAAGGCCAGGCCGACGCCTTGGCGCGCTCGTTGGGCGAAGAGATCATCGGTTTTCGCGACCAGCTTGCGCCGCCCTACCCCGGCGCGGACGAGGCGCTGGACCAGGCCTTGGCCGCGAAGGAATTCCCCGTCGTGCTGGCCGACTCCGCCGACAACGCGGGCGGCGGCGCGCCCAGCGACGCCACCTTCATTCTGGAACGCGTGCTGGCGCGCGGCATCACGGACGTTGCGACGGGCCCGTTTTGGGATCCGGTCGCCGTGCAGCTTTGCTTCGAAGCCGGCGAAGGCGCGCGGATCGCGCTGCGCGTGGGCGGCAAGGTCGCGCCCGTCTCGGGCCAGCCACTGGACCTGGACTGCGAAATCCTCGCGCTCAAGCGCGACGCCGTCATGACGGGGCTGGCGGGCACGCCCGCGCTGCTGGGTGACGTCGCCGTCGTGCGCACCCGGGGCGTGACGATCGTCATGAACACCTCGCGCACCCAGGCCATGGGCACGGACCTTTTCACGCAATTCGGCGTGGACCTCCAGGCGATGAAACTCATCATCGTGAAGTCGTCGCAGCACTTCTATGCCTCGTACTCGAAGGTGGGCCGCCAGGTCATCTACGTCGAAACGCCGGGCGCCATCACGCAGGACGTCAACGCGCTGCCATTCACCAAGCGCAAATTGCCCAAATGGCCGTTCAAGGCCTAGGGCGTCATCCATTGCCGCCCACCCGGGCATCCAGAATGAATAAGGGGAAATCAATGATCAGACGTTTCAGCTTGCTGGGAGCCGCGGCGCTTCTGGCAATGAGCGCCGCCACGGGCGCGCTCGCCCAGACCAAGACCCTGCGCATGGTGCCGCACGCGGACCTGAAGACGCTGGACCCGCTGTTCAACACGGCCTACATCACGCGCAACCATGGCTACATGGTGTTTGACACGTTGTTCTCGCAAGACGGCAAGGGGCAGGTCAAGCCACAGATGGTGGACACGTGGACCACCTCCGAAGACGGCAAGACCTGGACCTTCACCTTGCGCCCGGGCCTGAAGTTCAACGACGGCACACCGGTAAAGGCAGAAGACTGCATCGCGTCGCTGCAACGCTGGGCAAAGAAGGACACGCTGGGCCAGGCCATGATGGCGGCCGGCGCCGAATTCGCCGCCACCGGCGACAACACCTTCACGCTGACGCTGAAGGAGCCCTTCGGCCTGGTGCTGGACGCCCTGTCCAAGCCCTCGGGCATGCCGCCGTTCATCATGCCCAAGCGCCTGGCCATGACGGACCCGAACACGCAGGTGACCGAGATGGTCGGATCGGGTCCGTTCCTGTTCAAGCGCGATGAATGGGTCCCCGGCAACAAGGTCGTCTACGTGAAGAATCCGGCCTATGTACCCCGGGCCGAGCCGGCCGACGGCCTGGCGGGCGGCAAGAATGTGAAGGTGGACCGCGTCGAGTGGCTGTACATCCCCGACGGCAACACGGCGACGGCCGCGCTGATGAACGGCGAGGTCGACATGATCGAACAGATCACGCCCGACTTCCTGCCGGTGGTGGAAACCAACCCGGACATCACCCTTAGCACCTCGGTCGCGTCCCAGGGCATGGTCATCGTCAACGCGCTGCACCCGCCGTTCAACAACCCGCTGGCCCGCCAGGCGCTCTATCACCTGGTAAGCCAGAAGGAAATGCTGTCGGCCATGGGTTACCCGGAGAAATACCGCGTCGACTACTGCGCCACGCTGTACATCTGCGGTTCACCACTGGCGACCGACGCGGGCGCCGCGCCCTATGCCAAACCCGATCCGGCGCGCGCCAAGCAATTGCTGCAGGAAGCGGGCTACAAGGGCGAGAAAGTGGTGCTGCTGTACCCCACCGACCACCTGAGCGCGCCCGCCGTGATGGTGCTGGCCCAGAACATGAAGAAGGCCGGCATCAACGTGGACGTGCAATCGATGGACTGGGCGTCACTGGCCGGCCGCCGCCTGAAAAAGGACCCGCCCGAAAAAGGCGGCTGGAACATTTTCCTGACCTGGGGCGGTTACTACGACGCCAGCACGCCGGTGACCAACCCGTGGCTGTCCGCCGCCTGCGGCAACAGTCTGCCGGGCTGGCCGTGCGACAAGGAACTGGACACGCTGCGCACCAGCTGGATCCGCGAGACCGATGCCGCCAAGCGCAAGGAGATCGCCGCGCAAATGCAGGCGCGCGCCTATCAGACCGTGCCCTACGTCATGTGGGGGGAATTCAAACCCGTCTTCGCCGTGCGCGGCCTCAAGCACACCGAGCTGATCAAGAACGGCATCCCGGTGATGTGGAACATCGAGAAACCGTAAGGCAGACGCCGGGCGCATCACGCGCCCGGCCGCAAGCCAGGGGGAATCCAGCGTGAAATACATCCTGCGCCGCATCGCGGCCGTCATTCCAGTCATGGCCGTCGTCGCGGTCGTGGTGTTCCTGCTGATACACCTGTCGCCGGGCGATCCGGCGGCGGTGATGGCGGGCGACAACGCCACCGCCGACGACGTCGAGAAGATCCGGCAAAACATGGGGCTGGACAAGCCGCTGCCGCAGCAGTTCGCCATCTGGGTGAGCCACATCGCGATGGGCGACCTGGGCACCTCGATGTCGTCCCAGATGCCGGTGTCGCAGCTGATCGCCCAACGCATGGGGCCGACGTTGTCCATCGCCCTGTTCACGATGCTGTTCGCCGTGCTGGCGGCCGTGCCCCTGGGCGTGCTGGCCGCGTGGAACGCTGGCCGCTGGCTGGACCGGCTGGTGATGATCGGCGCGGTCTGCGCGTTTTCGGTGCCGGTATTCCTGATCGGCTATTGCCTCGTCTACGGCTTTTCCATCAAGCTGGGATGGCTGCCGGTGCAGGGCTACAAGCCCCTGGCGGACGGCCTTGTGCCCTACCTGCGCCATCTGGTGCTGCCCTGTTTGTCGCTGGGCCTGGTGTACATGGCGCTGCTGACCCGCATGACGCGCGCCACCATGCTGGAAGCCTTGTCCGAGGACTACATCCGCACCGCGCGCGCCAAGGGTTTGTCCGCGGGCCCCATCGTGTGGCATGCGCTGAAGAACGCCGCCAACCCCATCGTCACCACCATCGGCGTGGGCGTGGCCCTGCTGATCGGCGGGGTCGTGGTCACTGAAACCGTGTTCGCGATTCCCGGCCTGGGCCGCCTGACGATCGACGCCGTGCTGCGTCACGACTATCCGGTGATCCAGGGCGTGTTGCTGGTGGCCTCGGGCATCTACGTGCTGATCAATCTGCTGGTCGACCTGAGCTACCGGCTCTTCGATCCCCGCATCCGCTACTGAGAAGGGCAACGCATGAACACCACCACCCTGCCGCTTCCCGTCCCGCGGCCGCGCCTGCGCCGCGCCGTCCGCTCGCTGCGGCGCCATCCCATGCTGTATGTGGGTAGCGCCATTCTGCTGGTGCTGGCGGCGATTGCGCTGGCCGCCCCGTGGCTGGCCACGGTCGACCCGCAAGACATCAACCCGATGGCGCGCATGAAGCCGCCGTCGTCCGAACACTTCTTCGGCACCGACGCGCTGGGCCGCGACGTCTACTCGCGCACCGTGTGGGGCGCCCGCGTATCGCTGCTGGTCGGCATCGTCGTGGCAGTCGTGTCCACCGTGGCCGGCGTGATGCTGGGCATGCTGGCCGGCTACTTCCGCCGGGTCGATGCGTTCATCATGCGCATCATGGACGGGCTGATGGCCATCCCTGGCGTGCTGCTGGCGATTGCCCTGATGGCCACCCTGAAAGGCGGCCTGGGCACCGTGATCATCGCCATCGTCGTCCCCGAAGTGCCACGCGTCGTCCGCCTGGTGCGGGCGCTGGTGCTGACCATCCGCGAGCAGCCTTACATTGAAGCCGCCGTCTCGGTGGGCACCCGCGTGCCGTCAATCCTGCTGCGCCATATCCTGCCCAATCTGTTCGCCCCGTTGATGGTGCAAGCCACCTTCATCGCCGCCTCCGCCATCCTGACCGAAGCCGTGCTGAGTTTCCTGGGCGTGGGCATTCCGCCCCAGATCCCCAGTTGGGGGAACATCATGGCCGAAGGCCGCAATTTCGTGGCCGTGGCGTTCCACATCATCCTGTACCCGGGGCTGTTCCTGGGCGTGGCGGTGCTTGCCGTCAACCTGGTGGGCGACGGGCTGCGCGACATGCTCGATCCCCGTCTGGCCAAAAAGCTGTAGGAGCGCCCATGCAACCCACCCCTGTCTTGCGCGTGCACGACCTCACCACCTGTTTCGACGGCGACGACACCACCGTCGTGGCCGTGGACAAGCTGTCGTTCGAGCTGCTGCCCGGCGAAACGCTGGGCCTGGTCGGCGAATCCGGCTGTGGCAAGAGCGTCACGTCCCTGTCCATCATGCGGCTGCTGCGCGCCCCCGGGCGCGTCGCGGGCGGCAGCATCGAGTTCGACGGGCGCGACCTCTTGGCCCTGCCCGAAAAATCCATGCGCGCCATCCGCGGCAATCAGATCTCGATGATCTTCCAAGAGCCCATGACCTCGTTGAACCCCGTGATCACGGTGGGCAAGCAGATCAGCGAATCGCTCATGCTGCACCAGGGCCTGTCGCGCCGCGACGCGCTGGCGCAGGCCGAAAAGCTGCTGGAGCTGGTGCAGATCTCGGACCCGGCCCGCCGCGTGCGCGAATACCCGTATCAACTGTCCGGCGGCATGCGCCAGCGCGCCATGATCGCCATGGCGCTGGCGTGCCAGCCCAAGGTCCTGATCGCCGACGAGCCCACCACCGCGCTGGACGTCACCATCCAGGCTCAGATCCTGCATCTGCTGCGCGACATCCAGGCCCGGCTGGGCACGGCCATCGTGCTGATCACGCACGACCTGGGCGTGGTGGCGCAAATGTGCCAGCGCGTCATCGTGATGTACGCCGGCCGCAAGGTGGAGGAAGGCAGCGTGGATGACGTGCTGGACCGCCCGCAGCATCCCTACACGCAGGCGCTGATCCGTTCGCTGCCCGACTTCGTCGACGGCCAGGACCACACGGCTCGGCTGGCTGAACTGCCCGGCATCGTGCCGGTGATGACGCCCGCCTCGCGCGGCTGCGCCTTCGCCGCCCGCTGTCCGCAAGCGCTGGCGCGCTGCACCGAAGACGCGCCGCCCGCCATCGATGCCGGCAGCCGCCACCGCGTCTGGTGCTGGGCCCGCCAATCCGAACCGGCGCCCGCCGCCCTCACCGCCTGAGGTCCGCCATGAACCTGCACGATATCCCCCTCTCGTCCGCGGCGCCCCCTCGCTCCGCGCCCGCCGCCGCGCCCATGCTGGAAGTCATCGGCCTGAAGAAGCACTTCCCCGTGGACAACGGGCGCGGCGCCAAGGTACTGCGTGCGGTGGACGGCATATCGCTATCCGTTCCGCGCGGCCAGACCCTGAGCCTGGTCGGCGAATCCGGTTGTGGCAAGTCCACCACCGGCAAATGCCTGATCCGCCTGACCGACCCCACCGAAGGCCGCATCCTGCTTGAAGGCGAAGACCTGGCGAAGATGAACAGCGGCCAATTGCGCGCCATGCGCCAGCGCATGCAATTCATCTTCCAGGATCCGTTTTCGTCCATGAACCCGCGGATGCGCGTGCGCGACATCATCGGCGAACCGCTGCGCAATTTCGGCCATGGCCGCGCCGCCATCCACGAACGCGTTGCGCAGTTGTTGGCCCGCGTCAGCCTGCGCGCCGACGCCGCCGACCGCTATCCCCACGAGTTCTCGGGCGGACAGCGCCAGCGTATCGTCATCGCCCGCGCCCTGGCGCTGGATCCGGGCCTGATCGTCTGCGACGAGCCGGTGTCGGCGCTGGACGTCTCGGTCCAGGCGCAGGTCATCAACCTGCTGATGGACCTGCAGCGCGACCTGGGCCTGACTTACGTGTTCATCTCGCATGACCTGAGCGTGGTGCGCCACATCAGCCACCGCGTGGCGGTGATGTACCTGGGCAAGATCGTAGAGATCGGCACCCGTGACGCCATCTTCGACCGCCCCGCCCACCCGTACACCCGCGCCCTGCTGGCCGCCGTGCCGTCGGCGCGCCAGGGCCAGCGCACGCCCGTCGAGGTCCTGAAAGGCGAAATCCCCAGCCCGTTGTCGCCCCCATCGGGCTGTGCGTTCCGCACCCGTTGCCCGATGGCGCAGCCGCGCTGCGCCGAAGAAACCCCGCAACCGCGGCAGGTCGCCCCTGAACAGCAGGTCGCCTGCCACTTTGCCTGACCCTTTTAGCCGGAGATCCGCATGTCACAGCCCGACGCCACCCCGTTCGACTACATCCTTGCTGGCGGCACCGTCATCGACGGCGCCAACACCCCGGGCCAACGCGCCGATGTCGGCGTCCGCGGCGACCGCATCGCCGCGGTAGGCGACCTGTCCGCCAGCGCCGCGCGCCGCCGGATCGACGTCAGCGGCAAAGTGGTCGCGCCCGGCTTCATCGACTCGCACACGCACGACGACAACTACCTGCTCAAGCACCGCGACATGACGCCCAAGATCTCGCAGGGCGTCACCACCGTCGTCACCGGCAACTGCGGCATCAGCCTGGCGCCGCTGGCCCACGCCAGCCCGCCCGCCCCGCTGGACTTGCTGGACGAAGGCGGTTCGTACCGCTTCGCACGCTTCTCCGACTACCTGGACGCCCTGCGCGCCACGCCCGCCGCCGTCAACGCCGCCTGCATGGTTGGCCATTCCACGCTGCGCGCCGCCGTCATGCCCGACCTGCAACGCGAAGCCACCCCCGACGAAGTGCAGGCCATGCAGACGCTGGCCGACGACGCCCTGGCCAGCGGCGCCATCGGCATTTCGACCGGCACGTTCTACCCGCCCGCCGCCCGCGCCACCACCGAAGAAATCATCGAAGTCTGCCGGCCGCTGAACACCCACGGCGGCATCTACGCCACCCACATGCGCGACGAAGGCGAACACATCGTCGAAGCGCTGGAAGAGACCTTCCGCATCGGCCGCGAGCTCGACGTGCCCGTCGTGATCTCGCATCACAAGGTCATGGGCCAGCCCAACTTCGGCCGTTCCCAGGAAACCCTGCCCTTGATCGAAGCCGCCATGGCCAGGCAAGACGTCTCGCTGGACGCCTACCCCTATGTGGCCGGCTCCACCATGCTCAAGCAAGACCGGGTGCTCTTGGCCGGCCGCACCATCATCACCTGGTGCAAGCCGTTCCCCGAACTCAGCGGGCGCGACCTGGACGAGGTCGCCGCTGAACGCGGAAAATCCAAGTACGACGTCGTGCCGGACCTGCAACCCGCAGGCGCCATCTACTTCATGATGGACGAGCCAGACGTCCAGCGCATCCTGAAATTCGGCCCCACCATGATCGGCTCGGATGGCCTGCCCCACGACGAACGCCCGCACCCCCGCCTGTGGGGCACCTTCCCCCGCGTGCTCGGCCACTACTCCCGCGACCTGGGCCTGTTCCCGCTGGAGACCGCCGTCTGGAAAATGACCGGCCTGACCGCCGCCAAGTTCGGCCTGGCCGAACGCGGCCAGGTGCAGCCCGGGTACTTCGCCGACCTGGTGGTCTTCGACCCCGCCACCGTCGCCGACGCCGCCACCTTCGAACGCCCCACCGAACGCGCCGCCGGCATCCACTCGGTCTATGTCAACGGCGCTCCTGTCTGGGAAGATCAGGCCTTCACCGGCCAGCATGCCGGCCGTGTCCTGAACCGGACCGCCGCCTGAACCCGCCCACCCTTTACAATCCGGCGTAGACGCGGCAGGGCTTGCGGGCCCTGCCCAGCCCTCAACCCCTTGATGCCAGACCGCTACATGGCCCTACCCGGCAATACGTCCCCGCCCGAGATCGTGGGCAAGGAAGAGATGGGCGCCCGCCTGCGCGCGGAGCGCAAAGCCAGAAAAATGACCTTGCAGGCGCTGTCACGGGCCAGCGGCATCGCGGTATCGACCCTGTCAAAGGCCGAACTCGGGCAGATCGCCCTCAGCTACGAGAAGTTTGCCGCCCTGGCCCGCGCGCTGGACATCGACATGACCCGCATGTTCATGCTGCGCGACGCCTCCCAGGCCGCCGTCGCCCCCACTTACGTCAAGAACAAGCTCAGCGACGCCCGCGACTACATCACCGAAAACTATCACTACCGCCTGCTGATGGGCGAATACCCC
Source organism: Achromobacter sp. MYb9 (assembly GCF_002975275.1). GTDB lineage: Bacteria > Pseudomonadota > Gammaproteobacteria > Burkholderiales > Burkholderiaceae_B > Achromobacter. The sequence goes on from NZ_PCOQ01000001.1 coordinate 549,418, forward strand.
GGCAAGAAAATGCTGCCGATGGTCGCGCTGATCGACTCGCGCAAGGTCGTGGAGTTCGAGGACTACATCCGCCACCCCGGCCAGGAATTCGTGGTGGTGCTATCGGGAAAGGTCAGGATCCAATTCGAGAATGGCGATAGCGTGGTGCTGGGCAAGCTGGAATCGGCCTACTTCGATAGCAGTATCGGGCACGTGTACCTGTCGCTAAGCCGCAAGCCGGCCGAAGTGCTGGCGGTGTGCAGCGATACGGAGGACGTGCCTTCCAGGTTGAAGGGGGCCTGAGGCAGTCGGGGTCAAGGCTGGCATATGACTGTCACATACGCCGGGCATACTCGTCGACGAGATGCTTGGGGGGAACCCGGTCTGGACCGGGCCAGCCCTGGATATTCATATGAATGGTAATTCGTTGGCCCGGGCGGAAAGCCGGCTTACGATGCCTGGCATCTACTGGGCCCGGTGCCCGCAGGAATGCTCCGACATGCAACGCTTGATCTCCCCCATTTTGACCCGCCGCCCGGCACTGCTTGCCGGCCCGCGCAGTGGCCGCCGCTATGACGCGGTGTATTCAGTGAAAGCCCATCGTGAAGCCAAGATGCTGAATGAGTCGGCGCAGCGAATTCTTGCGGTGTCGGCGCGGTATATGTTGGCTGGCGCGTAATTCGTATTGCTGAATGGCTGGCATGGCCGGTGGCAATGCCCAAGCAAACATCCCGCTGAGACGTCCCGCGTCGGCGGGATTTTTTTCGCTTCACGGTTTGAGCACAACGAAGCCGGCCTGATCGCCGCCATGCTCGACACCCGCGTCAACCCACATCAACCCGCGTCGGTCCCCGCGAAATGCGGTGACTGCCCGAAATGTTCGATCAACAATTCCGTCAGGACCCGTATCTTTCGTGCGGGATGCTGGCCTGGCGGGCGGATCACGTAGGCGCCGGCCGGCGGCGGGGGATAGCGGGTCATGATAGGCACGAGTGCGCCGGCGGCCACATCGTCGTGGGTCAGGCAGTCGGGCAGATAGGCAATCCCGAGTCCTGCCGTCGCGGCGGCCACCAAGGCTGCGCCATTGTCTGCCTTGAAGCGTCCCTGTGGGCGGACCGTGATGATCTTGTCGCCATCCATGAACTGCCAGGTTTCGGTGCCCTGCATGAGAGCCTCGAACCCAACGAGTTGCTCGGGCGTTTCGGGCGCCCCGTGCGCCTTGATGTAGTCCGGGCTGGCCAGCAGCTTGCCGTGGATGGGGCCAACGCGTCTTGCGATCAGGCTGGAGTCCTGAAGATAGCCCACCCGTATCGCGCAGTCGTACCCCTCGGCGATAAGGTCGACGAAGCGATCGCTATAGCAAGTCTGCACATGAAGTTGCGGGTGGCGTCGCGCCAACTCCGCGACCACGGGCGCGAAATGCGTCAGGCCGAACGACACGGGCACGGCAATACGCAAGCGGCCACGTAGCTCACCGGCGGGCACGATCGTTTCCCGGGCCATGTCGATTTCGGCGCAGGCTCTGACCGCATGGTCGCGGAAAATCGCCCCGGCCTCGGTAAGCGCTGCGCCACGCGTGGTGCGTGCAAGCAACTGGATGCCCAGCTCTGCTTCCAACCGCAGCAATCGACGGCTGACGATCGACTTGGAAACGCCAAGCCGGAGCGCTGCGGGTGACACGCCGCCCGCGTCCGCCACTTCGATGAATGTTTGAAGTTCTTCGATATCCAATTTGCGTGGCTCCCCATTTTCGCAACGCAGTTCGCCGCAGAATAGCACTACCGGGGCAGGCATCGAATCGGCATGGCGTGCAAGACAAGATGGCGTTCCTGATCGTGCGACACAGCTTGCCCCGGAACGGAACTACCGCATCGAGATCGACGAAAACATAATGTTGAATCTGGTCGGCGTCGCCACAAGCGCACGCTTTCTGGAAAGGCTTTGCAATGCAACTCGCAATGCAATTTCCGCAAAACACAGCAAACCAGGGATCACTAATGACTTTTCGTAATGGCCTCGATTCGCTTCTACGTCCTGAGGATTCGGTACTCGTTCTCATCGACCACCAACCTTTTCAACTGACCAACCTGAACAGCCACGATCCGCATGCCGTGGTCAACAATTCGACGGCGTTGGCGAAGGCGGCAAAGGTCTTCGGCGTGCCCACGATTTTGACGAGCGTGATCGCGGATCGTGGCGGCTACATCTTTCCCCAAATCACTGATGTGTTTCCGGGCCAAGAGGTCATTGACCGCACGCTCATCAACACCTGGCAAGACAAAAAAGTGGTCGATGCGGCCAAGGCCACGGGCCGCAAGCACCTGGTCATCGCCGGTCTCTGGACCGAGGTCTGCGTTGCGATGCCGGCAATCCAGGCGGCGGGCGAAGGATGGGATGTGACGGTCATCACCGATGCATCGGGTGGGGTGTCGGTCGAGTCGCACGAAGTCGCGCTGCAGCGCATGGCGGCCGCTGGGGTGAACCTGATGACCTGGATGGCCCTGGCCGCCGAGTGGCAACGCGACTGGGCCCGCACGGAAACCGCCCCCGGGCTGACCGACATACTCGTTCAGCATGCCGCGGGTAGCGGCATCGCTTATCTGTGGGAACAGCAGTTGCTGAACACGCCGGTGCCCGCCACGGCAGGCTGATCAGGCCGGGCGCTTAACGTAAAAATCCCGCCGAGACATCGCGTCTCGGCGGGATTTTTTTAAACGCGACTATTGCAGCGGCAACGAGGCGCAACGCCAACGATCAGTTGCTGTTGATCCAGTCCTTTGTGTCGTCGATGAACCAGGGCAGATTCAATCTTTCGCCCTCGCCGGACTGTATGGTCAAGCGCTGACCCGAGGATCCGGGGGTGCCTTTCGCACCCTGCGTGGTGGAAGATGGCCGGCTCCGATAATCCATGTCGGTTTGCCGCGGCGGATTGTCCGCGCAGGCGGCAATCGACGCGCAGGCGGCCGCGACAAGGATGGGCCGCACGACTGAACAAAGGGTCTTCATCATGCTCTGGTTCCGCTGGGGCACAGGCCGACGTGCCGGGCAATCAAGGCCTTAACCCCATACCTTACTCTCAATACGAGGCCGTCGTCAGCGTCTGCGCCCTCTTCATCGACGCACTTTGGCATCGAATGGCAAGCCCTGGCCCGGCATTTTCGGTAGCCTCGCAGGCTGCGTCAAAGGCACCCATCCGCGGCGGTCGGTCTTCATTGGCGGCCTTCGCAATGCAACCGCACGGTAATCCAGCCAAACACATGAACGTTTACCCCCACCTGGTGGCCTGTGAACACTGCGACAGCGTTTACCAACGTTGCGCATTGGCGGCAGGCGAGGTCGCGCGATGCCGTCGATGTGAGGCCGTGCTCCAGCGCGCCAATCCGGGGGATGTGAATCGGTGGTTGGCGTTGACCCTCACAACGGCAGTCGTGTTTCTGATCGCGAACGTTTGTCCAGTCGTGCGCATCAGCCTCAATGGAACCCGCCGAGAAGCAACGTTGTGGGAATTTGCATGGGCCCTGGCCCAAGGAAGCGTTGCGCCTCTTGCGATAGTTGCCGCGCTGGTGATTATCCTGGTGCCGCTTGCGCAGATCGCGTTGCTGTCGTGGGTGCTGATCTTCGCGCGTGCGGGCCAACGCGCGCCGGGCTTTGCCCCGGCCCTGCGGATGCTGGCGCGGTTGCGGCCCTGGAGCATGGTGGAAGTCGGCATCCTCGGCATTCTCGTGGCGATCATCAAGCTGGTGAGTCTTGTGGAAGTCACCCTCGGCGCGGGTGTCTGGGCGACTGCGGCCCTGATGGTATTGCTTACCGTGATTGCCCACCGAGACCTCTCTTCTCTGTGGGACCAGACCGAACATGATCCGAAAGTGCTGAGCAGAAGCGCGGTATGAACAAGCCGCCATTCGCAAGCGATTTATCAGTCGTGGGCTGCCACACATGCGGCCTGGTTTGCGAACACCAGGACACGCCCGGGCGAGCCGTTCCCTGCCCGCGCTGTGGCTCGCCCCTCCACCATCGGCGTCCGAACGGTATTGCACGCGCCTGGGCGCTGCTTCTGACCGCCGTTATCTGCTACATCCCCGCCAATGTATTGCCGGTCATGCACACCAGCCTGCTGGGCAGAGGCAGCAGCAGCACGATCATGGAAGGGGCGGTGGAGTTCTGGACGTCGGGCTCCTATGGCATCGCACTGGTGATTTTCATCGCGAGCGTGGCGGTCCCTTGCGCCAAATTCCTGATTCTGGGGTTGTTGCTCGCGACCTCCCAAAGGCGTAGTCGATGGGCAACGCGAGAGCGCGCCAAGTTGTACCGCATGGTGGAGTTTGTCGGGTATTGGTCGATGCTTGATGTGCTGGTGGTGGCCGTCGTGGCGGCACTGGTGCAGTTTCAAGGTCTCACCGATATATCGCCTCGCATCGGCATCCTTTTCTTCGGCATGGTCGTGATTTTCACCATGCTTGCAGCCATGTCGTTCGACCCCAGACATATTTGGGATGGTGAAATCAATGGTGGTGATGCATGAATGATTCTTCCAGGGCGCTTCCTGAGCCCGGCGCTCCTACGGTGATACCACGCAGGAAATGGCGGATCTCGCTCGTCTGGCTGGTCCCTCTCATCGCCGTGTTGGTCGGCCTGTCCATGCTGGTGCAGACCTGGATGACGGAAGGCCCCGTGATCAATATCACGTTTCGTACTGCCGCCGGTCTGGAAGAGGGCAAGACCCTTGTGAAATACAAGGACGTAAACGTAGGCACGGTAACAACGATCGGGCTCAACGAAGACGGTTCCCGTGTGGTTGCAACGGTGGCGTTGGATAAAGATGCGGCGAGCCTGGCGCGCGAGGACTCTCGATTTTGGGTGGTGCGCCCGCGCATCGGCATCGACGGCGTTTCCGGGGTAGACACGCTCCTGTCGGGTGCATATATCGGCGTCGATCGGGGGCAATCGACGGAGCCCGGCAAGGAGTACACCGGCTTGGAAAGTCCGCCCACGGTCATCGGCGACACGCCCGGCCGATCTTTCGTTCTGCATACCGAAGATCTTGGCTCGTTGGACGTCGGATCGCCCGTCTATTACCGACGCATTCAAGTCGGCCGTGTTGCGTCATATCAGTTGGGCGAGGATGGCAAAGCGGTCGCGCTGCGGGTCTTCGTCAATGCGCCCTACGACCGTTTTGTCACCACGGAAACTCGCTTCTGGAATGCCAGTGGTGTCGATGTCTCGCTGGGCGCGGACGGGTTCAAGCTGCAAACCCAGTCGATCGCCACCATTCTGGCCGGAGGAGTTTCGTTCGGCACGTCTTCGGGCGTATCCGGCGAGCCAGCGGCAGCGGACGCCGCATACGAATTGGCCAAGGATCAGCAGGCAGCGCTGGCCCCGCCCGACGGGCCAGCGCAAACCGCCTACCTGGTGTTTGAACAATCGTTGCGGGGCCTGACCGTCGGCGCGCCCGTGCAATTTGATGGCATGGACCTGGGTAAGGTCGTCTCCATCAAGCCAGATTACGATCCGGTGAAGCGTCGCTTTCAATCCCGGGTCGGCATTGTGGTGTTTCCGCAGCGGCTGAGCGACATCATGGAGAAAATGCCGGCGCTCGACGGCACCGACGAAGACCGGCTGGTACGCATGCTGCAAGAAATGGTGGCGCACGGTCTGAGGGCTCAGGCCAGGACGGGAAACCTGCTGACCGGCCAACTGTTCATCGCGTTGGACTTCATACCCAACACGCCAAAGGTCGCCTTTGATCCTCAACATCGTCCGATAACGCTGCCGACCGTCAGTGGCAGCTTCGATCAATTGCAGGAGCGGGTAGCCAGCATCGTGGGCAAGATCGACAAGATGCCCCTGGACAACATCGCGCGCAATCTTGACGCCTCCTTCGCCAACCTCAATAAAGCGCTGTCGCAGGTGAATGCCCTGGTTCTGCCGCAAGCCACGCAGACCCTGCGTCAGGCGCAACAAACCATCGGCGCCGCGCATGGAATGCTTGCCGAAGATGCCACGTTGCGACAGAGCGTTGGCCAGACCCTTCAGGAGATTCAACGCGCCGCCCGTTCGGTCCGCACGTTGACCGACCTGTTGAGTCGGTATCCCGAGGCGGTGGTGCGAGGCCGCCCTAAGCACGCCACACTCGAGGCTCCCAGAGAACCGCCCGCCAGCACGATAGAGACGCCAAAACGATGATCCGACCCATTCGCTTCTGCCTGCTTGCCATGGCACTGGGGCTTGCGGCTTGCACCGCTTCCGCGCCTGTTCGCCATTACACGCTGCTAACCCCCCAGGGGGCCATTCAACCTCCGGGCGCCCCGGCGCGCTTCGTCGTCGAAGTGCTGCCGGTAAGTGTGCCGGAATACCTGAATCAGCCCCAACTCGTTGTGAGGCAAGACGACAGCGGCATGCTCGCCGTCCTGGATGACGAGCGGTGGCTGGGGCCGTTGGACGAAGAGATACGTAACGCCCTGTCGGCGCAGCTGGTCGATGACCTGGGCACCCAGGATGTCACCGGATTGTCATGGCCGGGCGATGCGCAGGTAATCAGGGTGAAATTGCAGATTCGCCGGTTGGATGCATGGCCTGGAAAGCGCGTGCAACTTGAGGCCGGTTGGACCCTGGGGGACGCACGCGAGCCCGGGAATGCCAGGTTGGTGTGCCACGGACGTTTTGAAGAAGCCGCCAGCGACGGATATCCTGCGCTTGTGCAAGCGCAGCAGCGCTTGATCGCTGCGTTGGCCCGGCAGATCGGCCAGGACGCAACGACGTGGTCGGCCTCACCCCAGGCGAAATGCGGACTTTCGAAAGCGCCCTAGCCGGACTCTGATAGCCTTTGGCGGTATCGCGGTATGGTCCATCATTGGAACCTCCCAGAAGGCGCAAGATCCCCATGACGATTGAATTGGAAAAACAAACCCGAGCCACTGCCATCGCGTCGATTCAACGGTATTTCGACGAGCACATGGAAGCGCCTATCGGCAATATCGCGGCGGGAGCGCTGCTTGGGTTTTTTCTAGAGGAAATCGGCCCGACGATATATAACCGAGCGGTCGCCGACGTGCAGGAGCGGCTGCAGCTGCGCGTATCTGAACTGGATCTCGAGGTACGCGAGGACGAGTTCGCCTACTGGCGCAAGTACGCGCGGGGAAACAACAAGGGGCCGAAGTAGCGCGGCGTTCCGTCATGAGCGCGATACGTGGATGCGGCACCGCCCGCCCCACAGCCCCGCACCAAAGCAAAAAGCCCGCTGAAACGTAACGTTTCAGCGGGCTTTTTACGAGGAATTCTTGGTGCCGACGGCGAGACTCGAACTCGCACAGCTTTCGCCACTACCCCCTCAAGATAGCGTGTCTACCAATTTCACCACGTCGGCATTCACCAATTTCCTGACGTCGCCATAGGCATTGCCAGAAAGTCGAGCATTCTAGCACGAATTGAACGAACGACGGAAGCGGCCCCAAATACTCCACCTGCCGCCGCGTCCATCCTCGGCATCCGCCCCCCAAAGAAAAAGGCCGGCATCCGCCGGCCTTCCTCTGGATCTGCCCGAACTTACTTGGCAGGCGTTTCGGCCGGCTTCTGGCCCGCAGCCGGTGCAGCAGGCGTAGCCGGAACCGACGGCACCGATGCATCAGGCTTGGCCGGGGCGGCAGGCGCTGCCGGCACCGAACCCGGCGCAGGCGAGGCGGCACCCGGAACCGACGAACCGCCAGTGGCGGGCGCGGCGCCCGGCACTTGGGGCACGGAACGGTCCGACGGGAAGCTCTGCATCACGCCGGAGTCCACGGCCGGGCCGCTGGTGCCCTTGTGGCTGACGTAGGCCAGGCCGGCGGTGGACGCGAAGAAGACCACGGCGGCCCACTTGGTGGCGCGCGACAGGAAGTTGGCGGCGCCGGTGGCACCGAACAGGCTGCCGGACGAACCGCTACCGAAAGCGGAACCCATGTCGGCGCCCTTGCCCTGCTGCAGCAGGACCAGAACGATGATAGCCAGCGCCGAAAAAACTTGGACGGCCAGCAGAAGTTTAAGCATCAAGGGCATTACAGACTCCGGAACGGAAACTTAGATGGCGGCAATACGCAAAAATTCTTCAGCCACAAGCGACGCGCCGCCGACCAGGGCTCCGTCGATATCCGTCATGGCGAACAAACTGGCGGCGTTGGCAGCTTTGACGCTGCCGCCGTACAAAACCTGCACCTGGGCCGCGCCCAGCGCGCGCAAGGCGGCGCGAATGGCGGCGTGGACTTCTTGCGCCTGCTCGGGGCTGGCGGTACGGCCAGTGCCGATGGCCCAGACGGGCTCGTAGGCCAGGACCATGCGCGACACGGCGTCGGCGCCCAGCGCCAGCACGGGCTTCAACTGGCGTTCGATGACGGCCAGGGTGTTGCCGGCTTCGCGGTCGGCCAGCGACTCGCCCACGCAGACCACGGGGGTCAGGCCGGCGGCCAGCGCGGCTTGCGCCTTGGCGGCCACGATTTCATCGGTTTCACCGTGCAGCACGCGGCGCTCGGAGTGGCCGGCCAATGCCCAGCGGCAACCGAATTCTTTCAGCATCGCACCGGAGACTTCGCCGGTGTAGGCACCCTTTTCGTGCGCGCTGACATCTTGCGCGCCCCAGGACACGTTGCTTCCGGTCAGGGCCGAACCGGCTTGCGCCAGATAAGGAAACGGAACACAGATGCCGATGTCGCAGTGGCTCGCGGCATCCGCGGCGCGCAGCTCGGTCAGCAACGCGGCGTTCTCGGCCAGGTTGCCGTGCATCTTCCAGTTGCCCAACACGAGGCGGGCGCGGTTTTCGACTGAAGTCATGGCGCAATTGTCAGAGAGGGTGAGTCCCGGGGCATGACACGACCGCCCACGGGCCTGCCTGGAAAAAATTCCAGGCGAAACCCGAGATTGTATCCTGTTGCGCGGCGATACGCCGAACGCCGCGCGTTTCTTACATTGTCAGGATGATTTTGCCGATATTTTCGCCGCCTTCCATCATGGCGTGCGCCTTGGAGGCCTCGGCCAGGGGGAACGTGGCGTGTACGATCGGCTTGATGGCCCCTTTTTCCAGCAAGGGCCATGCGTGTTCGCGCAGGGCGCGCGCGATGGCGCCCTTGAAATCAACCGACCGGGGACGCAGGGTGGACCCCGTGATGGTCAGGCGACGGCGCATGACCTGGGACGTGTCCACATCGGCGCGCGCGCCGCCCAGTTGGGCGATGATCACGATGCGGCCGTCATCCGCCAGGCATTGCATGTCGCGGGCGATATAGTCGCCTGCCACCATGTCCAGAATGACGTCCACGCCGCGCCCGCTGGTGGCGTCCATGACTTCCTTCACGAAGTCCTGCGTCTTGTAGTTGATGCCCTTTTCGGCGCCCAGCGCTTCGACGGCGCGGGCGCGGTCGTCGCTGCCGACCGTCGCGTAGACCCTGTTGCCCATCGCGCGGGCCAGCTGGATGGCCGTGGTGCCGATGCCGCTGGCGCCGCCATGCACCAGCAGGATTTCGCCGTCGGACAGGCGGCCGCGGTCGAAGACGTTGCTCCAGACGGTGAAATACGTTTCCGGCAAGCCGGCCGCTTCGATGTCGGACAGGCCTTTGGGGATGGGCAAGCATTGCGCCACCGGCGCGACGCAGTATTCGGCGTAACCCCCGCCCGCCACCAGGGCGCAGACCTTGTCGCCTACGGCAAAGCCGCTGCCAGCCAGGTCGCCACCCACGATTTCACCGGCCACTTCCAGACCCGGCAGGTCGGAGGCGCCACGCGGAGGGGCGTAGTTGCCCTTGCGCTGGAATACGTCGGGGCGGTTGATGCCCGCAGCGCTGACTTTGATCAAAACTTCACCCGCGCCGGCTTCGGGCGTGGAGCGTTCTACGGGGACCAGGACCTCGGGGCCGCCGGGGCGGGAGATTTCTACAGCGTGCATCGCGTGCCTCCTTTGCAGCAAATGGATTATTATTGCGCCCTTTACGGCATATCGCGTTGCCGTTCGGGCAGAATGTTTGCCTGACGGCCGAATCGCCGTGCTGCGCGCGCAAGTCGACCCGACGCGCTCGCAAGACACATCAGCAGACCCCGGAAGCGTGGCAGAGTGGTCGATTGCACCGGTCTTGAAAACCGGCAACGGGCAACCGTTCGTGAGTTCGAATCTCACCGCTTCCGCCAAATACCCTTGGCAATCGCAAGGCCCCGGCCGCCCCGCGCATGTAGCGGGCACGCCGCGCGCGCCGACGCCCCGCCCTTTTCCCCCTCTGCATCCACGACGACGCCCCCTCTCGCTCGCCTGCGGCCGTCCGGGCCGGGCCGAGGGTGATCCCTGCTATTTGCCGGCCGCCTTTTTCTATATACTGAATGATACTTATTCCTATTTTTTAAGATCTTCAGTTCATGGGAAAGCACTCCGCCCATTCCGCCCTGGCTTCCCTATACGTGAACTATCGCCCTTGGCTGGTGGATCGCCTGCGGTTTCGGCTGCGCAACCAGGCGGACGCTGAAGATCTGGCGTCCGACACGTTTCTGCAGGCCGCCGTCAGCCGCGAGCCCGTGGCCTCGATTGTCGAACCCAAGGCGTACCTCTCCACCATCGCCCGCCGGCTGCTGTTCCATTTCTGGCGCCGCCGCGAACTGGAACAGGCGTATCTGCAATGGCTGGCCCTGCATGCCGACGACATGGCGCCGTCGCCCGAAGCCGTCGCGCTGGGCGTGGAAATGCTGATGCGGGTGGATGCGGTGCTGCATGGCCTGCCGCCCGCGGCGCGCGCCGTGTTTCTCTATAGCCAATTGGACGGATTGAGCTACGACGAAATCGGCCGGCGCATGGGCTTGTCGGCGCGAACCGTGCAGCGGCACATGGCGATGGCGCTTGAACGTTGCCTGCGCGTGCGCCGCGAGGGGCACGCATGACGCCCGAGATCGATCGCCAGGCCGTGCAATGGATGCTGCGCCTGACCGCCGGGGACGCCGATGCGGCCGAACAGCTTCGGTTCCAGCAATGGCGGCAGGCGGACCCCGCGCATGCCCAAGCCTGGACCACCCTGCAGGAAAGCGTGGCGGGGCCGCTTCAAGCGCTGCGCGCGCTGGGCGCGACCCAAACGCCGGATTCCGCCGGCGCGGCGTTGCGCGGCATGCTGGTCCGGGGCCCGTCACGGCGCCTGTTCCTGGGCAAGACCCTGGCGTTGACGGGCGTTGCCGTGGGCGCTAGCTGGTTGGGTGCGCAGCAATGGCAACAGCGCGGCGACCTGGTCACCGGCACCGCCGAACGCCGCACGCTTGCGCTGGACGACGGCAGCCAGTTGCAGCTGAATGCGGACAGCCGGATCCGGCTGGAATTCACCAGCGCGGTGCGGCGGGTTCGATTACTGCACGGCGCGTTGATCGCCGCGGTGGCGCCGGATGAAGCCCGCCCGTTCGGGGTCAGCACGGACGACGGCACGGCGTGGGCGCTGGGCACCCGCTACATGGTGCAGAAGGAAAGCGACCATAGCGTGGCGGCCGTGCTTGAGCATACGGTGCGGGTACGCACGCGCAACGGCGCGACGGAGCAACTGGCGCAGGGGCAGGCGGCAGCCTATGGCGCCGCTGGCATCCGCCGGCTGGAAGGCACCCCTGCCAACGCACTGGCGGCCTGGGAGGCGGGCCGGATCGACGTGCTGGACGCGTCACTGGAAGAAGTCGCCTCGGCGTTGCGCCCCTACATGCGGGCCACGCTGCACGTGTCCGACGCGGCGGGCCGGCTGCGGGTGCAGGGCGTGTTCTCGCTGGATCGGCCCGATGAAGCCTGGGCCGCGCTGGCGGCGACCTTGCCGCTGCGCATCGATCATTACGGCGGCTTGCTGATGTGGGTGGACCGGGCCTGAGGCCCGCGCCGCGCGGTTTTTACAATTTTGTTGTCCGGTTTTTGGGCGCCGATACACCTCTGGGTAGGAATTCGAGAAATCAGCAACCCGGAGTTGTACGTCATGCATCCTTTGTATCGGGCCGGCCTAGCGGTCGCCGTCGCCGTGGTTTCCCCTGCCGCCCTCGCGCAATCGGCGCCCACCAGCCAGCAATACGAGATTCCCGCCGGGCCGCTGGCGGTCGCCCTGAACCGCATCGCGGCGCAGAACAACCGCGTGCTGTCGGTGGATCCGGCCATGGTGCGCAATATCAACGCGCCGGCGCTTAGCGGCAGCTACACGTTGAACGACGCGCTTGGCCGCGTCACGGCGGGATCCGGCCTGGAGGCCGTCACCCTGCCCGGCGGCGCGCTGACCGTGCGCCGCGCGCCCCAGTCGGCCGTGACGACGCTGGCGCCGATCAACGTCACCGCCAACGCGGAAACCGCGTGGAGTCCCGTGTCCGGCTACGTGGCCAAGCGCAGCGCCACGGGCACCAAGACCGACACGGCGATCCTGGAAACGCCGCAGTCGATTTCCGTGGTCACCGCCGACCGCATCAGCGCCATAGGCGCCACCACGCTAAGGGATGCCCTGGGCTATACGCCTGGCGTGGCGATCACGACGTACGGCGCCGACTCCCGGTACGACTGGATCGCGATCCGTGGCTTTGACGCTTACTCGCCGGGCTTCTACCTGGATGGCATGCCACTGCGCAACAACGGCAACTGGGGAATCTGGCAGACCGAGAACTACGGCGCCGAACGGATCGAGATCCTGCGCGGGCCCTCTTCCGTGCTGTACGGGCAGACCGGCCCCGGCGGCCTGGTCAACGTCGTCAGCAAGCGGCCGACCGAGGAGCCTCTGCATGAATTGCAGGCGCAGTTGGGCGACCACGCGCGGCGCCAGCTGGCAGGCGACTTCTCCGGCCCGGTTGATGAAGACGGCAAATGGCTCTACCGCATCACCGCGATGGGGCTGGATTCCGAGATGCCGGAACACGGCATCTCGAACGACCGCCTGTACATCGCACCGTCGCTGACATGGCGGCCGTCAGCGGATACGTCATTGACGCTGCTGTCACAGTATGGCCGCAAGGACGGCGGCACCTACACCCGGGCGCGCCCCGCGGCAGGATCTTTGGTGCGCACGCCTGCCGGCACGCATATCCCCAGTGACCTTTTCGTGGGTGAACCCGACTACGACTCGTTTGACCAGACACAATGGATGGTCGGCTATCTGTTCGAACATCGCGTCAATGACGCCGTGACCCTGCGCCAGAACGCGCGCTACGGCAAGCTGCGGGTCGACTACGCGGCGGTGCAGTCGCTGGGGTATCTGCCCGTCAACGACAACCCGTCGGATCCGGCCAATTACCAAACCTTGCGCCGCAGCGTATCCGGCAGCAAGGAGAACATTTCCAGCTTCACCATCGACAACCAGGCGCAGACGGATCTGCGCTTCGGCGATTGGCAGCATCGGCTGCTGCTGGGCGTGGATTACCAGCGCACGGCCATCGACCAGGTCAGTTTCAATGGCGGCTACGCGCCGCCGCTCTCCATCTACGATCCCGTCTATGGCCGCGGCGGCATCGAACGGCCCCGGCCCTGGATGGATGCCGACATCACCGTGGCGCAAACCGGTGTGTACCTGCAAGACCAGATCAAGTGGAACGACCGATGGGTGCTGACCTTGGGCGGCCGGTACGACGATGTGTCAGGCAAGATGCGCAACCGCCAGGACGGCACCGCCACGCGCTTTCCCGACCATCAGTTCACCGGCCGCGCCGGCCTGGTCTACGTGGATCCGGCAGGCTGGGCGCCGTACCTGAGCTATTCGGAATCGTTTTCTCCCACCGTCACCATCGACCCGGTCAGCGGCACGCCCTTCAAGCCGGAAACCGGCAAGCAATACGAAGCCGGCGTGCGCTATCAACCGGTCGGACGCTCGGACAGCTACAGCGCCGCGATCTTCGAGCTGCGCCGCAAGAACTACATCACCTACGACAGCCAATCGATGCCCAGCCAGAAGGGCGAAGTGCTGGTGCGCGGGTTGGAGCTTGAGGCCGCCTTCCAGCCGCTACCGCGTTTGAATGTCGTCGCGGCCTATACCTGGACGCCGAAGGCCGATGTGGTCGAAAGCAGCAACCCCGCAGAGGTCGGCAAGCAGGCGACCGCCGTGCCCAAGCATCGCGCGTCGCTCTGGCTGGACTACCGGTTCGAATCCGCCGTCAAGGTCGGCATCGGCGCCCGCTACACCGGGTCGAATTTCGGCGATGGCGAAGCCGCGCCGGTCAAGGTGCCGTCGTTCCTGCTGTTCGACGCGATGATCGGCTACCAGATCAAGAACTGGACCCTGGCGCTGAACGCCCGCAACCTGACCAACAAGACCTACATCGCCAACTGCGGCTATGGCAACTGCTACTACGGCGACCAGCGTACCGTCGTGGGCACGGCGACGTATCGCTGGTAAAGGCCCGGCGGGGCGCCGGCCCGGGTTTCGGGGCCAGCGCTTGATCAGCGTCAGACGCCCTCCCGCGCGCGCCTTCCAGGCCGTGCGGGGCGGGCGTAGTATGAGGCTGTTGTTTTCGCCCGCGTGGCGGCCATGACCGCGCCGCCCTCTCCATCCCAGGAGGTTGCCATGTACAAGCACATTCTCATCCCCATCGACGGATCCAGCCTGGCCAACACCGGCCTGGAACAAGGGTTGGACCTGGCCCGCGCGCTAGGGGCCAGCGTCACCGTGGTGACGGCCTATGGCAGCTTCCAAATGCCTTCAATGGAAACCGTGCAGCTGGAAGGCGTGCGCAAAACGTATGAACACCAGGCCAAGGAATTGGCCGGCTCGTACCTGACCGAAGCCGCCGCCCGCGCCAAGGCCCTGGGCGTGCCGTGCACGACTGAAATGCGCGAAAGCGACACGCCGTATCAGGTCATTATCGACATCGCCTTGACGCAAGGCTGCGATCTGATCGCGATGACTTCGCATGGCCGCAGCGGCATGGCCGCGCTGCTGCTGGGCAGCCAGACGCAAAAGGTGCTGGCGCACTCCACGGTGCCGGTGCTGGTGTACCGCTAACGCGCGGCGCGGCGTTACGCGGCGGCCGCCACGGCCGCCGCGCCGTGGAACGTCTTGGGGATGCCTGCCGCGGCCACGCCGCTGCGCAAGGTCTCTTGCGGCAAGGCGTCGGCCAGCAAGGCGCGCGCGGCCAACAACCGGGTAAGGTCCACGCCGGTCCGGTAGCCCATGCTTTCCAGCATGAACACCAGGTCTTCGGTGACGATGTTGCCCGAGGCGCCCGGGGCAAACGGGCAACCTCCCAGCCCGCCCAGGCAGGAATCGAAACTGCGGATGCCTTCGTTCAGGCCGGCCAGCGCGTTCGCCAGGCCCAGGCCCATGGTGTCGTGCAGGTGCAGCTTGGTCAGCAGGCTGCCCACGGCGTCCTGCGTGGCGCGCACCACGTCGCTCACCTGCGCGGGGTGCGCATAGCCCACCGTGTCGGCCAGCGCGATTTCATCGACGCCAGTGCGCGCCACCGCCGCGGCCACCGACGCCACCCGCCGCACGGCGACATCGCCTTCCATCGAACAACCGAACGCCGTGGCCACCGCCGCATCGATGCGCATGGGGCGCGGCTGCGATCGCACCCAGTCCACAATGGACGCCATCATCTCCACTTGCGCGTCGGTGCCCTTGCCCACGTTGGCGTGGCTGTGCGTGTCGCTGACCGAAATCGGAAACGACAGCACGTGCGCGCCCGCCTCGTAGGCGGCAATGGCGCCCTTCAGGTTGCAGGCCAGCGCACACACGGTCAGGCCGTCTATCTGCAGGACGTCGGGCAGGATGGCGCCCGTATCCGCCATCTGCGGCACCAGCCGCGGCGATACGAAGCTGCCCACCTCGATCTCGCGCAAGCCCGCCTGCGCTAGCTGGCGGATCCAGCGCAGCTTGTCGGCCGCCCGCATCATGCCCTTGGCCATTTGCAGCCCGTCGCGCGGGCCCACCTCGCAAAGCCTGACTTCCTGATTCATATGCCCTCCCTGTCGTGTACGCCGGCCTGTGCCCCGGACTATTGCTGCACCACAATGCCCGCGCTCTTGATCGTCTGCTGCGCCCGGCCGATGTCCGACTGGATCAGCGCGGCGAACTGGGCGCTGGAGACTGGGTCTGTTTCCAGCCCCTGCGACGCCAGCGCCTCCTGCACGTCTTTGCGCGCCAGCAGCTTGTTGAAATCGGTGTTCAGCCGCGCCACGATGTCGGCCGGCGTCTTGGCCGGCGCCAGCACACCGTAGTAGGTCACCACGCTGAAATCCTTGTAGCCAAGCTCGGCCACGGTCGGCACGTCCGGCAAGGCGGGATTGCGCTTGGGCGACGTCACGGCAAGCGCACGCACCTTGCCCGCCTTGATGAGCGACGCCGCCGACGAGATCGACGACCCGGCAAACTGCAGATGCCCGCCCATCAGGTCGGCCAGGGCGGGAGCCGACCCCTTGTACGGCACGTGCTGCATCTTGAAACCGGCCTCGTGCTGCAGCATTTCCATGGCGATGTGCACGCCCCCGCCGGTGCCCGACGTGCCGTAGGAAATCTTGTTCGGTTCCTTCTTGGCGGCCTCGATCACTTCGGGCAGGGTCTTGTAGGGCGACGCCTCCGCCACCAGCAGCACCATCGGCGTGGTGGCCACCAGCGCCACGGGCACCAGGTCCTTGACCGGGTCGTAGGCCACCTTCATCAGCAGCGGAATCAAGGTGACGTTGTCGGATTGGCCGATCACCAGGTCATACCCTTGCGCGGGCGCGCGCGCTGCTTCGGCCAGGCCCAGCGCCGTGCCGGCGCCAGGCTTGTTCTCTGGCACCACCGCCCAGCCGTTCAGCTCATGCAGCTTGTTGCTCATCAGCCGGCCGATGTAGTCGGTGCCCCCGCCCGGGGTGGACGGGATGATGATGCGGATGGGCTTGTTGGGATAGTCCTGCGCGTGCACCGTGCAGGCGGCGGCCAACGCGGCCATCGCAATCATTTTTCGAATCATGGGGTCTCCTCTTTGATGAATGTCTTGGCGGTCTGACGCCGCCTCGACAGGGCGTTGGCGCTACGGCCGGGTCATGCGATGACTCCCGCCGCGCGCAGCGCATCGATCCGCGCCGCATCCAGGCCCAGGCCTTGCAGAATGGCGTGGGTCTGGCCGCCTTGCACCGGCGGATCGCAACGCTTGCCGGCCTTGCGCCCGTCGAACTCGATGGGTAGCGCGGCCGTGGATATTTCGCTGCCGTCGGGCAGCAGGGTCTTGAGCAGCGCGCCCCCGGCGTTCAGGTGCGCGTCGTCCAGCAGATCGTGTGGCTGGCGGATCGGTCCATAAGAAAGGTTGGCGTCCTCCAGCGCCTGGCACAGCGCATCGGTCTTCCAGGTTTTCAGGATCTCGGCCACGCCGGGCACCAGCCAGGACCTTGCGGCCTCGCGGTCGACGGCGGTGGCCAGGCGCGGGTCGGCGGCCCATTCCGGCGGCAGGAATTTCTGCGCGAAATTTCGCCACTGCGCGTCGCCCACCACCGCGACGAACACGCGGCCGTCCGCCGTTTCGAATACGTCGTACACGCCCCATGGCGGTTTGCGCTCCGCGCCCATGGGCTTGGGCGCCGTGCCGGTCAATTGGTATTGCGCGATGAACTGCGCCACCAGCAGCAGGTTGTTCTCGAACAGGCCCGAGCGCACATGACGGCCGCGGCCGGTGGCATGGCGGTCGTGCAGCGCGGCCAGCGCGCCCACCACGCCGAAGGTGCCGCCCAGGATGTCGTTGACCGATGCCGCCACGCGCTGCGGCGTGTCGGCGCCGCCATTGATGTAGGCCAGTCCGCCCATCATCTGTACAACTTCATCCAGCGCCGTGCGATGTTTGTACGGGCCTGACAGAAACCCCTTCAGCGACACATAGATCAGCCCCGGGTTGTCGGCAGACAAGGATTCATAGTCCAGCCCGTACTGGGCCAGGCTGCCGTCGCGAAAGTTCTCCACCACCATGTCGCTCCGCAGGGCCAGCTGGCGCACCACGTCCTGCCCTTCAGGCGACTTCAGGTCGATCGCCAGGCTTTGCTTGTTGCGGTTGAACACGGGGAAATAACCGCTGCCCGACCCTTTCAGGCGGCGCGTGCGGTCGCCATCGATGGGTTCCACCTTGATCACGTCGGCACCCAGATCCGCCAGCGACAGGCCGGCGGCCGGCCCCATGATCATGTGGGACAGTTCCAGGACCTTGATGCCCCGCAAGGGCAATTCGGAACTCTCCATGAAGGGTGAAGCCGGTGCTGCGCTCATCAACGTTTCCTCTCGCGTGCCGGATGGTCGGATGCAGGTCGGCAACGTCGGAAAACCGCCTTGCCGCCCCGCGGATGCGCCCATCATCGCGGGCCAGCGGGCAGAGCGGGTAGCGGTCTTTCAGCATGGGGGCATTCTCGTTTCGGAACGTCCGGGTTTGCCCCTAGCTCTCGCCCGCCGGCAGCACGCCCAAGTGGGCCAGCAAGGCGCGCGCGGCGGGCGACAAGGCATCCGGATCCCGCACTGCAATACAGATCGGCGTGCTGGACCACGGGCCGGTCAACGGCACGAAACGGATGTCCAGGTGCGACAGGCGCGCCTTCAGGTACTGGGGCACCACCGCCACGCCCATGCCGCGCGCGACCAGCATGCAGATGGTTTCGTGCGAACTCACGCGTGCACTGATGCGACGCGTCAGGCCCGCGTCTTTGGCCGCCTGCTCGAAGACGCTGCTGATGCCGTTGTCGCGGTTCAGCTCGATCTGTTCGAAAGGCAGCAGTTGGGCGTAATCCAATGCGTCGCGGTCCGCCAGCAGGTGCTGGCCCGGCACCACGGCGGCCAGCTCGCAATGACCGCAGGCGAACACCTGCAAGCCGTCATGACCGAAGTCCGATCCCGCCGCCACGTCGGCATGTCCGTCCAGCACGGCGCGGAACGCCGCTTGCGTCGTGTCTTCTTCCAGCGAGATGTCGATTTGTGGATACGCCCGGCGAAACGACTGGATCTGGGCAGGCAGGTCGCCCGACAAGGCGGCCACGCTGACGGCCAGCCGAATGTGCCCGCGCACGCCGGTCGCAAAGCCCGCCATCTCGCGATGCATGCGGTCCATGTCCTGCAGCAGCCGGCGTGCGTGGGTCGCCAGTGCATTGCCCGCCGGCGTGGGCTGCACGCCCTTGACGCCTCGCTCCAGCAGCGGCACGCCAAAGGCGTCTTCCATTTCCGACATGCGCTTGCTGACGGCGGACGGCACGATGTTCTCGCGGGCGGCGGCGCGCGCCAGACTCCCCTCCTCCAGCGCCGACAAGAACAATCGGAGCGAAACGGGGTCGATGTCGCGGGCGGCGGGAGATGCGGGCAGGACGGGCTTCATGGCACGAAGTGTCCTGCTTTGCCTGCCGCCGCAGGGATCGGGGTTTTCCCGCAGACAGGACCTGGGTATGATCCGCAGTCCGGCCGCGCTACGCGGCCTTCGTTTCGCGGATCACGCTTTCATGCAATGCCCACGCTGTAACTGGCAGAACCCGGCCTCCAATACCCTTTGCTTCAGTTGCCAAGCACCGTTGCCAGTTAAAACGGCTGCGGCCACGCCCGCGCCCACGCAGGCGCGCGCCAAACGGGCCGCCCCGGCGCAGGACGCGCCCGTGTTCCCCAGCATCTGGGTCCGGCTTGGCGCAACCGTCATCGACGGCCTGTTCATGGTGGCGGGGATCCTCACCCTGATCTGGGCGGCCTCGCTGACCTATGAAGGGTTGACCGGCCAGCCCCACCCCGTGCTGCTGTCGGTATTGGCGGGGCTGATCGGCTGGCTGCTGCCCGCCTTCATGGACGCCTGGGCAAACGGGTCCCCCGGCAAACGCCTGCTGAAGTTGCGCGTCGTGAACCGAAAGGCCCAAGCGCCCGGTCTGCTGCGGTCGATATGGCGCCACACGCTGAAGTACACGCTCAACCTTGCGCTGCCGGGCCTGTTCCACCACATCCAGCAAGCCATCTTCGGTGAACGGTCGATGCACAACGCCCTGGCCGGCACGCACGTCGTCGCCAGCCGGGCGCATCCGCGCGCGGTTCAGTCGGCGGTCGCCAAGACGCCCGCGGTCACCGGCACAGGAAAATTCCTGTTCTTCGTGTTCGGCGTGCTGGCGCTGGTGCTGGGTGGCGTGGTGATCGGCGTCGGCGTGATGAGCCAGGGCGATGGCGACAATCCCTTGCACGCGGACGTCCGCCGGTTCGACCTCGTGTCGGACCCCATCCGCATGCTGGTCGAGAACCACTACCGCAGCAAGAAGGCCTTCCCCGCAACGATGGCCGACATCGGCATGACCCAGGAATCGCTACAGAACAGCGGATTCTCCAAGCTGGAGTTCAATCCCGTCAACGGCGTGATGCGGCTGACGATCGCTGGCGAGCCTCGCACTGACGGGTTCCCCACGCTGGCCGGCAAACACTTGATGTACCTGCCGGAACTGCGCGCGGAAAAGAAAGGCGGCGGCATCCGCCGCTGGCAATGCGGCAGCGACGACATCGCCCGCGCCGATCGTCCCTACAGCTGCCGCCACGACACCGGCGCCTTTGTGCGCTAGCCCCTTGAATACGGAACGCCTTGCATGTCGAGTCTGATCGAAGCCATCCACCGCGCCGATGACGGCCATGACCACGCGCAGATGCTTGCCTTGTGCGAACGAGGCGTGCGCGAACAGCCCGGTTCCGCCGAAATGTGGGCCCTGCGCGCCCGCTATCACGACAAGCGCGGCGCCCACGCGCTGCGCGATGCCGACCTGGCCCGGTCGCTGGCATTGGACCCGCAGTGCAGCGACGCCCTGTGCGTACGCGCCACCGCGCTCTATGACGCGGGCGAACAGCAGGAGGCCTGGCGCATCGTGCGCGAAGGCCGTCAGCGCGCGCCCTCGCACTTCGGCTTGATGATGTCCGAAGCCTATCTGCTGATCAACGACCGCCGCCTGGATGCCGCCATCGAATGCTGGACCCGCGCCTCGCAATTGCGGCCGTCCGCCGCGGCGCCGCATTGCTATATCGGTTCCAACCTGCATAACGCTGGCCGCTACCAGGACGCGCTGCCCTACCATCAGCGCGCCGTCGCGCTGGCGCCCAATAACGGTGGGTTCCTGTACGACGCGGGCAACAACTACCGCCGCCTGGGCGACCTGAAGAACGCTATCGCGATGTTCGACCGCGCCCGCGCGATCCTGGGCGAGGAAAACGCCATCCAGCACAACCGGGCCTCGTGCCTGCAAGCGCTGGAGCGCCATGAAGACGCGGTAGAGGAATGGACCAGCCTGCTGCGCCGCGAGCCCGATTGGGATTGGCCGCTGGAAGGCAAGGCGCGGTCCCTGCACCGGCTGGGCCGCGCGGACGAAGCCGCGCCGCTGTGGCGGCATCTGGACGCGCTGTCGGACTCCGGCTGGGAAGGCCGCAAGGAACAGGCCCGCGAATTCGTGCGCAGCGGCGACCCCGAACTGGCCGAAAAGGCCTTGCAAGGGCTGGACCCGATGGAAAGCGGCGACGCCCAATTGCTGTTCGTGGCGGGCAACGCCCAGCGTGACCAGCGCAACTGGGAGCAAGCGTTGGCCTATTACCTGCGCGGCTACGAGATCGCGCCCGACAACGATTTCCTGCCCGGCAACGCCGCCGACATGCTGACCCGCCTGGAACGTTACGACGAAGCCCTGCCTCTGTCGGAAGTAGCGATTTCCCTGGACCCCGACTGGCTGAAATGGCGCCGGGTCCGCATCGACGCCCTGACGAACCTGGGCCGCGGCGCCGAAGCCGTGGCCGATGCCGATCGCGCTCTTGTGAAGTGGCCGGACAGCGGCCCGCTGCACGCCGAACGCATCAACGCGTTGAATGCGGCCAAGCAGTATGAAGCAGCCCTGGCCGCGTGCGACCGCCTGGTCGGGCTGGATCCCGACTACCGCAGTTGGGCCCTCTTTTCACGGGGAGAAATCTACGGCCACTTGAAGCGCCATGCCGAATCGGCCATGGCTTTCCGCCAGGCCGCCGCCTCGTACCAGCAGAACGGCAAAGCCAATTACCAGGACCTGTCGCTGCGCCGGGCCCAGGCCGCGGAAGAGGCCGCTGCCTCGCCGCGCGGGTTCCTGGGCCGCTTGTTCGGCCGGAAATAGGCGTTAAGCGGGGGCGTGCTTACCCGGATTTTCCCGGGGCGGGCCAATGCCCCTGCGCCCAAGATGGTATAGTCACGCCCGCTGCCGGCCCTGCATGGGCCGCGCAACGCCCGAGTGGTGAAATTGGTAGACACAAGGGACTTAAACTAATTTGAGCCCTTTGGAGGAAACTCCAAAGGTGTAGCCCGTCAAATTCGGCGAACGCCCTGGACCTGTTCCGAGCCAACGCCGAGCCAAGCCCCGGTTGAAAAACCGGGGAAGGTGTAGAGAGCAGACGGCGGGCACCTAAGGCCGCAAGGCTATGGTGAAGGCGTGCTCCAGACCACGAACAGCGTTTTCGCGCTGGCGGCGAAAGCCGAAGTGGTAAGAAAATCCCTCGGCCGCAAGGCCGTACCGGTTCGATTCCGGTCTCGGGCACCACTATTCTTGCCGTTAAAAGGCCTTGGCCTTTCACCCTCCCCCATCTTGACCGCTCCCGCCGCTCCTGCCCCCTTTATCGTCCTGGACGCCTGCGTGCTGATGTCCGGCATCCTGCGCCGGCTATTGCTGCGCCTGGCCGAGGCTGGCGTGTTCATTCCGGTCTGGACGGAGCGCATCGGCGAGGAGTGGCGCCGCAACGCCTCGCGCATCTGGGACATTCCGCCGGAAGTGCTGGCCGAGTTCTGGGCCGACATGAACGCCCGCTTTCCCCAGGCCAACGAAGCCGACACGCAGGTCTATGAAGCGTCGCTGCGCTACAGCGACCCGAAAGACTTCCATGTGATTGCCGCGGGCTTGGCCCGGCGCGCGCGCTGCGGCCTGCAACAGCCGCCCGTCGTGCAGATCGCCACCTGGAACCTGAAGGATTTCAATCGGTCGGAATTGCGCCGTCAGGGGCTGGATGTGTACAACCCGGACCGCATGCTGCTGCAATGGTGGCAAGGCAACGCCGAGCGCATGCGCGAAGCCATCGCCCAGATCCCCGCCGACTACGTCGCGCTGGGCCGCGAGCCCGAGCCGCTGTCCACGACCTTGCATCGTGAACGCCTGTATGGCTTTAAAAGCCTGGTGGCGCGCGACACGGACAAAAAAGCGGGCTGAAAAAAAGAGGGCTGAAGAAGCGGGCTGAAAAGCGCGCAAAAAAAGGGCCTGGCCGGCTTGCACCGCACCAGACCCGGAGCCAAGCTTGTTCCCCGCGGTCAGCCGACCTCGACGAACGTTTCTTCGCGCTTCTTGCGCAGCGCCGGCAGCATCACCAGTACCAGCAGAATGGCGGCCAGCGCCAGCAACGTGGCGGATAGCGGGCGCGTGACGAAGGTGCTGAATTCCCCTCGCGACAACAACAGCGCCCGGCGGAAGTTCTCTTCCATCATCGGACCCAGGACCAGGCCCAGCAACAGTGGCGCACCCTCGCAGCCCAACTTGCTCCAGACATACCCAATGACGCCGAAGATAGCGAACATGAAGATGTCGAACACGTTGTAGTTAAGTGAATACACCCCGATTGTGCAGAACACCAAAATCGCCGGGAACAGCATGCGGTAGGGAACGCGCAGCAACTTCACCCAGATGCCGATCAGCGGCAGGTTCAAAATCACCAGCATCAGGTTGCCGATCCACATCGACGCAATCAAGCCCCAGAACAGCTCGGGGTGGCTCGTCATCACTTGCGGGCCAGGCTGGATGTTGTGGATCGTCATCGCGCCCACCATCAAGGCCATGACGGCATTGCCCGGGATACCCAGCGTCAGCAGCGGGATGAAAGAGGTTTGCGCGCCCGCGTTGTTGGCGGATTCCGGGCCCGCCAGGCCGGCCGGATGCCCCTTGCCGAAACGCTCGGGTTGCTTCGACAGCTTCTTCTCAAGCGTGTACGAGGCGAACGCCGACAGCACGGAACCGCCGCCCGGCAAGATGCCCAGCGCCGAACCCAGGGCGGTGCCCCGGACGATGGCGGGCGCCGCTTCGCGGAATTCCTGCCGGCTGGGGTACAGGGAACCTACCTTGTCGGTAATCTCGACCCGGTTCTCTTTTTGCTCCAGGTTTGCCATGATTTCAGACAGCCCGAAAACGCCCATCGCGACGATGGCGAAGTCGATACCGTCCTGCAATTCCGGGATGCTGAAATCGTAGCGGGCAACGCCCGAATTGACGTCGGTGCCGACCATGCCCAGCAGCAGCCCCAGCAAGATCATGCAGATGGCCTTGGGCAGCGACCCCGAAGCCAGCACGACAGCGCCGATCAGGCCCAGGGCCATCAACGAAAAGTACTCGGCGGGTCCGAACGCAAACGCGACTTCCGCCAGCGGCGGCGCGAACGCTGCGATCAACACGGTGGCGACGCTGCCCGCGAAGAATGACCCGATGGCGGCAAGCGACAAGGCCGCGCCGGCCCGGCCGTTGCGCGCCATCTGGTGACCATCCAGCACCGTCACCACAGCGGACGTTTCGCCCGGCAGGTTCACCAGAATGGCCGTCGTCGAGCCTCCGTACTGGGTGCCGTAATAAATGCCCGCCAGCATGATCAAGCCGGCCGTGGGCGGCAGCACATACGTGATGGGAAGCAGCATCGCGATGGTGGGCACCGGGCCCAGGCCCGGCAACACACCAACCAGCGTGCCCAGCAGGCAGCCCAGGAATGCATAGCTGAGGTTTTCCGGCGTGAACGCCACGGAGAAACCCAGCATCAGGTTTTGCAGTAGTTCCATTGCGGTCTCCTAGTTGGCGAATGCGCTGGGCCACAGGGGAAAAATCAGGCCCAGGCCGCGTATGAACGCAAGGTAGGAGAACGCCACGAGGAACAGGCCGTTGGCAACGGCGACTTTCCAGTTGAATTCGTGGCTGGCGAGACTGCTGATGAGCACCAGCAGGAAAACTGAAAGGTAAAGCCCCAGGTGTTGAAGCGCGAAACCGTACAACACCACTGACCCCACCACCAGGAAGAGGATGCGGAAATCGTAACGGCTGATGGTGGTTGTCTGGGCGTTCTTTGCCAGTGCGCTGATCAGCACGACCGCGCCCATCAGCGCCAGCACGATGCCCAGCCAGAACGGGAAATATCCCGGTCCCATGCGGGCCGCGCTTCCCATGGAATATTCGGTGGCCTGCGCGGAAAAGGCCCCTCCTAAAGCAATAAACATGGCTCCGGACCAAAAGTCCTGTCTGTTTCTAATCAAGCTGCGGTCTCCCTAGTCTGACGCGCCGAACAATCACTGGAAACAACGGCGCGTGCTTATAGCGACGCCTTTCCGCGCTGAACGAATGACAGGCGGAAAAGCGAAGTGGGAGATGCTAAATCGCATGACGACATATCGAATATCCGGAAGAACCATAACTTTTTTCGGGATATCCCTAAGCCAAATAGTGGACAGTTTTTTCTCGATTGGCCGCGATGTCGGCTTTCAAATACCCTTCAACTTCCTTTCAACGCAGGCACCATGCGGATGTTCGCGATGGCAAAAAAAGTTCCAGGGGTGGCGCAGAAATTTTTCTGCCGCGCATGCGCCACACAAATTTTTTTCGACGACAGCCAACGGAAACGGGCAGCCCAAAGTGAAAACGCCCGCAAGATGCGGGCGTTCGGGATCAAGGTACGGTTGCGGTCAAGTCGGCATCAAGCCTCTGCTGCCGATGCCGCTGGCGCGGCCGTCAATGGTCGTGGTTGCTGGCCGCGAAGCCCGCAGCGTTCAGGATGTCGATCACTTCCAGGATGTGCTCCGGCCCGCGCGTCTGCAAGACGAAGTCCACCTCGACGTTGCGCACCGGCAATGACGTGAAGGCACGCTGGTGATGCACTTCGGTGATGTTGGCCTGCGCATCGGCGATCAACTTGGTGGCGTGGGCCAATGCGCCCGGCAGGTCGCGCAAGTCCACGCGGATGCGGGCCAGGCGCCCGGCGCGCACCATGCCGCGTTCGATCAGTTCGCCCAGCATCAGCGGATCGATGTTGCCGCCCGTCAGCACCAGTCCGATGCGCTTGCCCTTGAAGCGGTCGCTGCCCGCCTCCTGCGCGCGCAGCAGCGCGGCCAGGCCAGCCGCGCCCGCGCCTTCCACCACGGTCTTCTCGATTTCCAGCAGCACGACGATGGCGTGCTCGATATCGCTTTCACTGACCAGTTCGATCTGATCGACCAACCGGCTGACGATCGGCTGGGTCAGCGCGCCCGGCGACTTCACGGCGATGCCTTCGGCAATGGTGTACAGACCCTGCGGCATGGATACGCCCTTGACGGCGGCGTACATCGACGGAAAGCGTTCGGTCTGCACGCCCACGATCTCGATACCGGGCTTCAAGGCCTTGGCGGCCGTGGCGACGCCCGAGATCAGGCCACCACCGCCGATGGCGATCACCAGCGTGTCCAATTGGGGCTGGTCTTCCAACATTTCCAGCGCAACCGTGCCTTGTCCCGAAATGACGGCTTCATCGTCATAGGGGTGGATCATGATCAGGCCGCGCGCTTGCGCCAGCTCGTAGCCATGGGCCTTGGCATCGTCGAAGGTATCGCCAGCCAGCACGACCTCGGCGCCAAAGCGCCGGGTGTTGGCCACTTTGACCGTGGGGGTGAAACGCGGCATCACGATCACGGCCGGCACGCCCATGCGCTGCGCATGGTAGGCCACGCCCTGGGCATGGTTGCCGGCCGACACGGCGATCACGCCCTTGGCACGCTCGTCATCCGACAGGGTCAGCATGCGGTTCAACGCGCCGCGTTCCTTGAACGACGCGGTGAATTGCAGGTTCTCGAACTTCAGCCAGATCTCGGCGCCGAAGATGTCGGACAGCGTGCGCGACAGGGTAAAGGGGGTCTTCAGCACCTGGCCGCGCAAGTTTTCGCGGGCGGTCTGGATAGAGGCGATATCGATCACGATGGGTAGATCCTGTTAGCGCACGGGCAGGAAATTGAATAGCAGCAGGCCCTGCGCGTAGTTGATTCCGATGCGCCGCGAATTCTCGCCCAGCAAGTTGGCGATCAAGTCCAGCCGGCCGATGATGGCGCCGAACTCGCGCTCGAAGCTCAGGTTCGTGGCGTTGGGGGACATTTCATTGGCCAGCAATAGCAGCTCGCCTTGATTGTTGCGGCGCGATGCCAGCAACCAGGCGGCGGCCTCGACATTCCGTGCGGCATTGTAGACGCGCTGGCCGTCCAGCGCGTCGGTGGCGTACAGCCGGGTCTTGCCGTTGTGGGCCGCGATGATGGTGTCGGCCATGCCGTAGATGAAGGCGCCGACGCGGTCGCCGGTGTAGTTGGGGTCAAGGGAGACGGCCAGGATCTGGATGTCGCGCAGGCCGGCAAGATCGCCGGGCGGAATGCGGACTTCAATCGCGTGCTTGACCCGGTTGACGGCCTCTTTCTGGTCCGCCACGCCGGTCTTGCGCCATTCGCGGGGATTGCGGCGGTAGAGCTTGTCCAGCAGCGAATACAGGCTGGACAGGTTGTCGCGTACTTCCAGTGTGACGGTACGGTTGAAGTCGGTCTGGCCGAATTGATCGGCGGACATGCCTTCGCTGTTGGGTCCGCGCTGGCCCGGCCCCGGACCGCTCATGCAGCCGGCCAGCAGCACGGTAAGCAGCACCGCGGCGGTGGCGCCCCCCGGCCCTCCCGTCATACTAGGCTCATCCGATTCCCCCTTTCTCGCGCAAGACTTTACAGCAAGGTCGGCGAAGTTGGGAGACGTCGGCGGGTTGAAGTCGCAAGAAGATGAATCAGCGGCGGGCCCGGATTTTTGTGTGGTGCAATAAAAAAACGGCGCCTTGCGGCGCCGTTCTTCGTTCAATCAGCCTGCCAGCTTATTCAGCTTGCGGTTCCGACTGAGGGGCGGCTTCCGGCGCGGCAGCGGGCTGCTGCGCTTCGATGCCACCGATTGCCTTGATGGACAGGCGCAGGCGGCCCTTGTCGTCGGCCTCGATGACCTTGACGCGGACTTGCTGGCCGACCTTCAGCACATCGTTGATGTTCGCGATGCGATAGTTGGCGATTTCCGAGATGTGCAGCAGGCCATCACGGCCCGGCAGCACTTGCACGATGGCGCCGAAGTCCAGCAGGCGCAGGACCGAGCCTTCGTAGATCTGGCCCACTTCGACGTCAGCCGTCAGTTCGACGATGCGGCGCTGGGCTTCTTTGGCCTGCCCTTCGTCGACGCTGGCGATCACGATCGTGCCGTCGTCGGAGATGTCGATCTGCGTGCCGGTTTCTTCGGTCAGCGCGCGGATGGTGGCGCCGCCCTTGCCGATCACGTCACGGATCTTCTCGGGGTTGATCTTGATGGTCAGCATGCGCGGAGCGAAAGCCGAGAGCTCGCCGCGCGAACCGTCCAGCGCTTCCTTCATCTTGGTCAGGATGTGCAGGCGGCCTTCGCGGGCTTGCGCCAGCGCCACTTGCATGATTTCCTTCGTGATGCCCTGGATCTTGATGTCCATCTGCAGTGCGGTGACGCCGTTTTCGGTGCCCGCGACCTTGAAGTCCATGTCGCCCAGGTGATCTTCGTCACCCAGAATGTCGGTCAGCACGGCGAACTTGCCGCCGTCCAGGATCAGGCCCATGGCCACACCGGCCACGTGATCCTTGACCGGCACGCCGGCGTCCATCATGGCCAGCGAGCCGCCGCAGACCGAAGCCATCGACGACGAGCCGTTGGACTCGGTGATTTCCGACACGATGCGGATCGTGTACTGGAAGTCTTCCGGTGCCGGCAGCAGCGGGATCAGCGAGCGCTTGGCCAGACGGCCGTGGCCGATTTCGCGGCGCTTGGGCACACCGATGCGGCCCGTTTCGCCGGTGGCGAACGGAGGCATGTTGTAGTGCATCATGAAGCGGTCGCGGTATTCACCCATGAGCGCGTCGATGATCTGTTCGTCTTGCTTGGTGCCCAGCGTGGCAACGACCAGCGCTTGCGTTTCACCACGGGTGAACAGCGCGCTGCCGTGTGCGCGGGGCAGCACGCCCAGACGCACGCTGATGGGGCGCACGGTGCGGGTGTCGCGACCGTCGATACGCGGTTCGCCGTTCAGGATCTGACCGCGAACGATGGCCGATTCCAGCGAGAACATGATGTTGTCGACGGTCACGGCGTCGGGCACGGACTCGCCCTTTTCAGCAGCGGCGGCAGCCAGCTTGGCCGACACCTCGGCCGACACTTCGCGCAGCTTGGCGGTGCGGGCCTGCTTTTCGCGGATCTGGTAGGCGGCGTTCAGGCCGTCCTGGGCAGCCGAGGTCACGGCGGCGATCAGGGCTTCGTCCTTGGCGGGCGCTTGCCAATCCCAGTCGGGCTTGCCAGCGTCCTTCACCAGTTCGTGAATGGCGTTGATGACAGCCTGCATTTGCTCGTGGCCGAAGACCACGCCGCCCAGCATGATTTCTTCGGACAGCTGTTGGGCTTCCGATTCAACCATCAGCACGGCGTTTTCGGTACCGGCAACCACCAGGTCCAGCTTCGACGACTTCAGTTGCGAAGCGGTCGGGTTCAGGGCGTACTGGCCGTCGATGTAGCCCACGCGCGCGGCGCCGATCGGGCCGTTGAACGGGATACCCGAAATGGCCAGCGCGGCCGAAGCGCCGATCATGGCGGCGATGTCGGGATCAATCTCGGGATTGACCGACAGCGTGTGGATGACCACCTGGACTTCGTTGTAGAAGTCTTCGGGGAACAGCGGACGCAGCGGACGGTCGATCAGGCGCGAGGTCAGCGTTTCCTTTTCGGACGGCTTGCCTTCACGCTTGAAGAACCCACCCGGAATACGGCCGGCAGCGTAGGTCTTCTCGATGTAGTCGACGGTCAGCGGGAAAAACGTTTGACCCGGCTTGGCCTTCTTGGAAGCCACGACAGTGGCCAGGACGACGGTGTCCTCGATCGACACCACAACGGCGCCGGAGGCCTGGCGAGCGATTTCGCCAGTTTCCAGGACGACCGTATGCTGGCCGTATTGGAACGATTTTGTCACTTTGTTGAACATGACGATTATTCCTTACAAATGAAAAACCGTGGCCGTCGCGACAATACGTCGCACCGACCACGGTTATTGCGTCATGGGGAGCCAGCCCCGTCGATCACTTACGCAGACCGAGTTTTTCGATCAGAGCGCGGTACGAATCGGGATTGCGGCCCTTGAGATAGTCGAGCAGCTTGCGGCGACGGCTGACCATACGCAGCAGACCGCGGCGCGAGTGATGGTCCTTCATGTGTTCTTTGAAGTGACCAGTCAGTTCGTTGATACGGGCGGTGAGCAGAGCCACCTGAACTTCGGGGGAGCCGGTATCGCCTTGAGCGCGTTGGAACTGCGCAACGATATCGGATTTCTTGATGTCAGCTACAGACATTGATGACCTCTTCGGACATGCGACAGGGCCGAGGTGCCCTGACGTGGTTTGGAAAAAATTTGCGTAAATCCCGGCGATAAGCGTTTTTGCTTTCTCACTGCTGCTTCAATAGCTGCGAAGTGCCCCTTTGGAGCCCCCCTGCAGCCGGACTGCCGGCGCAAAGCATCTTGCAAAATCAATACACTTGATAAAGCTCGATGATTATAGCTGATTCGCTAGAATTACCCCAGAGACGGTTTCGGCCCCGCCGGCAGAGGCCGGCGGCCGCCCCGTGCGGCGCCCCTGAGGAGCAAATATATGTCTAAATATTACAACACAACCCGTATCGCCCTCGCCTCGCTGGCGCTGGCCGGGCTTGCCGCATGCGCCAACCTGGCCCAGGTGCCGCCCGGCACCCCCTACGCCGAGGTCCTGACGCAATTCGGCCAGCCCAACTTTGAATGCCCGCAGGCGGGCGGCGGGCGCCGTGTGATCTGGACGCAACAGCCCATGGGCCAGTACGCCTGGGGCACCAATGTCGGCACCGACGGCCGCGTGGGACAAGTGCTGCCCCTGCTGACCGACGCCCATTTCAAAGTGCTGGAGACCGGCGACTGGGGCCCCGACCGCGTGCGCTGCGAATTCGGCCCGCCCGCCCGCATCGAAGAAACCGGCCTGGGCGAGAAACGCGAAGTCGTGTGGTCGTACCGCTACAAGGAAAACGGCGTCTGGAATTCGCTGATGTACGTTTACATGAGCCGCGACGGCAGCAAGCTGACGCACTTCCACCCCGGCCCCGACCCCATGTACGACGACGAAAAATTCATGTGGCGCTGACGCTGCCCCCAAAAACACAAAACCCGCCGTTCCCGGCGGGTTTTGTCTTGTAGGGCCACGCAATCAGGAAGACTGGCTCCGGCGTTCTTGCGTCAGGCGGCGCGCCTTGTTCCAGCGCCAGCCCCACATGACCCAGCCCGACAGGCCATACAGCACGAACAGGCCGAATAGCACCACCGGGGGATCGCTGGACACGAACACGAACACGGCCACCACCAGCAAGATGCCCCAGAACGGCACGCTGCGGCCCAGGGCGAAGCTCTTGCCGCTGAAAAACGGCGCGTTGGACACCATCGTGATGCCGGCGTACATGGTCAGCGTGAACGCCACCCAGGCCATCAGGCTGTCATGGATGGGCAGCTTGTTATCCACGGCAAGCCAGACGAAACCCGCCACCAGCGCGGCCGCGGCCGGGCTGGGCAAGCCCTGGAAATAGCGTTTGTCGACGACAGCGATGTTGGTATTGAAGCGCGCCAGGCGCAGCGCGGCCCCGGCCACGTAGACGAAGGCGGCAAGCCAGCCCCAACGGCCCAGGTCGTTCAGGATCCACTCGTACATGACCAGCGCGGGCGCCACGCCGAACGACGTCATGTCCGACAGCGAGTCGTATTGTTCGCCGAAGGCCGACTGCGTATTGGTCAGCCGGGCGACGCGGCCGTCCATGCCGTCCAGCACCATGGCCACGAAAATGGCGATGGCGGCGACTTCGAAGCGATCGTTCATGGCCTGCACCACGGCATAGAACCCCGCGAACAGTGCCGCGGTGGTGAATGCGTTGGGAAGCAGGTAGATGCTTCGGTGGCGGTTCTCGGAATCGCGCATGGAAAAATTTGGCATGGTCTCAATAACTTACAACGGACGGTGAAAGGTTAACCCATCTGGCCCCGCTTGCGGGCTACAGCAAGCCGCATGCCTGAGCAATAAGCCAAGAAAAAGCGGCATGCCTTCGCAGGCATGCCGCTTTGAACGCTTACGCGCGGGGAAACCCGCGCCTGGGCATCGATCAGTTCTTGGACTTGTCCACCAGCTTGTTGGCGGCGATCCAGGGCATCATGGCGCGCAGCTTGCCGCCCACTTGCTCGATCTGCGATTCCGCGTTGATGCGGCGGCGCGAGGTCAGGGTCGGGGCGCCGGCGGTGTTTTCCAGGATGAACTTCTTGGCGTATTCGCCGGTCTGGATGTCCGTCAGGCACTGGCGCATGGCCTTGCGGGTTTCGTCGGTAACGATCTTCGGGCCCGTTTCGTACTCGCCGAATTCGGCGTTGTTCGAAATCGAGTAGTTCATGTTGGCGATGCCGCCTTCATAGATCAGGTCGACGATCAGCTTCAATTCGTGCAGGCATTCGAAGTACGCCATTTCGGGCGCGTAGCCGGCTTCCACCAGCGTGTCGAAACCGGCCTTGATCAGTTCGACGGTACCGCCGCACAGCACGGCTTGTTCGCCGAACAGGTCGGTTTCGGTTTCTTCGCGGAAGTTGGTTTCGATGATGCCGGCACGGCCGCCGCCGTTGGCGCTGGCGTACGACAGGGCCACGTCACGCGCGGCGCCCGACTTGTCCTGGTACACGGCCACCAGGTGGGGCACGCCGCCACCTTGCTTGTACGTGTTGCGCACCGTGTGGCCGGGGGCCTTCGGGGCGATCATGATGACGTCGATGTCTTCGCGCGGCACGACCTGGCCGTAGTGGACGTTGAAGCCGTGGGCGAAAGCCAGGGCGGCGCCGGCCTTGATGTTGCCGTGCACTTCCTTGTTGTAGACCGAGGCGATGTTCTCGTCGGGCAGCAACATCATGACGATGTCGGCGGCCTTCACGGCGTCAGCCACTTCCTTGACTTCCAGACCGGCGTTGGCGGCCTTGTTCCACGAAGCGCCGTCCTTGCGCAGGCCGACGATGACCTTCACGCCCGACTCATGCAGGTTCTGCGCGTGCGCATGGCCTTGCGAACCGTAGCCGATGATGGCAACGGTCTTGCCTTTGATGAGGGACAGATCGCAGTCTTTGTCGTAGAAAACTTTCATGGTTGTGCTCCAGATTCCAGTATTTTGGATATTCGATTAATTCAGATGTAGGGTGTGGCGTGGCCTGGAAGGCCGGTCAAATCTTCAAAATCCGTTCACCGCGTCCGATGCCGGACACGCCGGTGCGTACGGTTTCAAGGATGGCACTGCGGTCCAGGGCTTCCAGGAAGGCCTGTACTTTTTCCTGCACCCCGGTCAATTCGATGGTGTAGGACTTGTCGGTCACGTCGATGATGCGGCCGCGGAAGATGTCCGCCATGCGCTTCATCTCTTCGCGTTCCTTGCCGACGGCGCGCACCTTCACGAGCATCAGCTCGCGCTCGATGTGGGCGCCTTCGGTCAAGTCCACCACCTTGACGACATCCACCAGGCGGTTCAGGTGCTTGGTGATCTGTTCGATGACCTCGTCGGAACCGGTGGTCACGATGGTCATGCGCGACAGCGTGGCGTCCTCGGTGGGCGCCACGGTCAGGGTCTCGATGTTGTAGCCCCGCGCGGAAAACAGCCCCACCACGCGCGACAGCGCGCCGGGTTCGTTTTCGAGGAGGACGGAAATCACGTGCTTCATGGTGGCCTCCTTACAGGTCTTCAGAGCCAAGCAGCATTTCGGTCAGCCCACGGCCGGCCTTGACCATCGGCCACACGTTTTCGGTGCGGTCGGTGATGAAGTCCAAAAAGACCAGGCGTTCCTTGTGCTTGCCAAAGGCTTCGCGCAGCGCAGGTTCGACATCCGCCGGACGCTCGATACGCAGACCCACGTGGCCATAGGCCTCGGCCACCTTGACGAAGTCGGGCAGCGAATCCATGTAGGACTCGGAATAGCGCGAGCCGTAATCGATCTGCTGCCATTGCCGGACCATGCCCAGAAAGCGGTTGTTCAGGCAGACGATCTTGGGCGTCAGGCGGTATTGATGGCAGGTCGACAGTTCCTGGATGTTCATCTGGATCGACGCTTCGCCGGTGATGACGGCGACGTCGTGCCCAGGGTTGGCCATCTGCACGCCCATCGCGTACGGCAGCCCCACACCCATGGTGCCCAGGCCGCCGGAGTTGATCCAGCGGCGCGGCTTGTCGAACTTGTAATACTGGGCCGCCCACATCTGGTGCTGGCCCACGTCGGACGTGACGAAGGCGTCGCCGCCCGTCACTTCCCAGAGCTTTTCCACCACGTATTGCGGCTTGATGACTTCGTCCGAGTTGGCGAACTTCAGGCATTCCTTGCCGCGCCAGGTCTCGACCTGGTCCCACCACTTGGCGATGGGAGCCGGCTTGTGCTCGGCGGAGGCGATCTCGTATTGGGCGCTGAGGTCGGCCAGCACGTCCTTGACGTTACCGACGATCGGGACGTCCACGCGCACGCGCTTGGAGATCGACGACGGATCGATATCGATATGGATGATCTTGCGGGCGTTCTGCGCGAAGTGCTTGGGATTGCCGATCACGCGGTCATCGAAACGGGCCCCGATGGCCAGCAGCACGTCGCAGTGCTGCATCGCCATATTGGCTTCGTACGTGCCGTGCATGCCGGGCATGCCCACGAACTGGCCGCTGCTGGCCGGGTAACCGCCCAGACCCATCAGGGTGCTGGTGCACGGCGCGCCCAGCTGCGACACAAGCTTGTTGAGCTCGGGCGCGGCGTTCGACAGGATGACCCCGCCGCCCGTGTAGATCATCGGCCGCTCGGCGGCCAGCAGCATCTGCACGGCTTTCTTGATTTGCCCCTGGTGGCCCTTGTTGACGGGCGCGTAGGAACGCATCGAGATCTCGCCCTTGGGCGGCGTGTACTTGCACTGCGCGACGGTGATGTCCTTGGGGATATCGACCAGCACCGGGCCGGGACGGCCCGTGCGCGCGATGTAGAACGCGCGGCGCATGGTTTCGGCCAGGTCCTTGACGTCGCGCACCAGGAAGTTGTGCTTGACGCAGGGACGCGTGATGCCGACGGTGTCGCATTCCTGGAACGCATCTTCGCCGATGGCCGCAGTGGGCACTTGCCCGCTGATGATGACCATGGGGATGGAATCCATATAGGCGGTGGCAATGCCGGTGACGGCATTGGTCACGCCCGGGCCGCTGGTCACCAGGCAGACGCCAACCTTTTGCGACGAGCGCGAATAGGCATCGGCGGCGTGCACGGCAGCTTGCTCGTGACGAACCAGGATATGCTGAAATTTGTCTTGCTTGAAGATCGCGTCGTAGATGTAAAGCACTGCGCCGCCGGGATAGCCGAAAACGTGTTCCACGCCCTCATCGGCCAGGCAGCGCACGACGATATCGGCGCCATTCATTTCCATGTTGTATTTCCTTTCAGTACCGGCCCTGCAACCCTGACTGCTGCTCGCCCGGATACGGCGGCAACGGAACCCATACCGGCTACGACAACATGATCCGGCGCTTAGCGGCTCACGGAGCCACGCCACCCGGACACCCTGCCGACCCGGCACACGCTCGACAGAACGCAGTGCAAACGCCCCTTGGGGACGCTGGAGGTCGAAATGGAAGCTTCGGCAACACACGCTTGTGGCGCGGCCAACAGCAGGTATCACTGCGGCAGGATGGCTGGGAGGTGACCCTGACCATCCGCCTCAACGCGCCGGTATCGGATAGGCAGACCGGCGCAAGAGATGGAATTTACCGCGTTGCGTCAAAGGTAGCAAATCGATGTTTCGGGACCGTTGCACGCGCGATGCAGGGAAAGTCCGGTGCCCATCCGGCCCCAAAAAATCCACGGGCGTCTCTATACTTGTTCCGTTGCCTAGAACCCAGCCGCCGCCCCATGGATTTGCGCATTGCCAGCATTCGCCGCTTCCTCTACAGCCACTACTTCTTCGGAGGCGTGCGCCAGGGGGTCGGCATGCTGCTGCCTGTCCTGGTGCTGGGCGGCATCTTCGGCAACTACACCACGGGGCTGGTGGCGACCTTCGGCGCGCAATGCCTGGCGATCATCGATCAACCCGGCGGGCCGCAACGCCACCGCACCAACGAGATGCTGGGCGGCGCCGCGCTGGGCACGCTGACCGTCATCATCACGGGACTGGCATCGACGCACCCGGTGATGATCTGGCTGGTCGTCATCGCGCAATGCTTCGTCTATTCGATGTTCACCGTATTCGGCAAGCGCGGCGGGCTGATCGGCTTTGCCGGCCTGCTGCTGATGACCCTGACCATGCATTCGCCGCTGGAGCCGCACGAGGTGCTGGCGCACGCCGTGGCCACGCTGGGCGGTGCCCTGTTCTATGTGGTGTTCAGCCTGGGCTTTTCGCGCCTGTTCTGGCTGCGCGAGGAACAGCAGGCGATGTCGGTGGCGCTGTTCGCCACGGGCGATTACGTCGCCGCCCGCGCCGCCTTCTACGACGAGACGGCCGACCTGGACGAGGCCTATCGCACCCTGATCCAACGCCAATCCGTCATGACGGAAAAGCACCAGGCCGCCCGCGACATGGTGCTGCGCGCCCTGCCGCGCGGCAAGGGCGCGGGCGACCGCCAGCGCGTGATGATCTGGAACATGTTCGTCGACATGCTTCAGTTGCTGGACACGCTGGTCGCCACGCACACCGACTACGCCGCGCTGCGCCGCACGCTGGCCGGCAACGATTGCCTGATGTTCATGCGCGACGCGCTGGTGAAGATGTCGCTGGAGTTGAATCGCATTGCGCTGGACGTGTCGCGCGGCCGCCAGGTGCAGTACCGCAGCAGCGCCAAGGCGGAACTGCGCGCCATCGAATATGAAATCGAACAGCTTAAGCAGCAGGGCCTGGGCGAACGCGAACCCGAAATGCTGGCGCTGATCATCCAGGTGCTGCGCCGCCTGCGCAATTCGGCCCGGATCGTCGACCGGCTGGCCGACCACACGGCGGCTTCGCCGGATGCCAAGCCGACCGACGTGCTGCGCATCAACAAGTCGTTGACCCGATTCATCTCGCGCCAGGAATTCCGCTTTGGACTGCTGACCAGCAACCTGCGCCTGGATTCGCCGCATTTCCGCTATGCGCTTCGGGTGACGGCTGCCGCCGCCATCGCGATGACGCTGGCCAGCCGCTGGCTGTCGCCCGCCTTCTCGGCGCACAACTACTGGATCATGCTGACCATCGTCATCATCATGAAGCCCGGTTTCGCGCTGACGCGGCAGCGCAACGGCTGGCGGCTGATGGGCACCCTGATCGGCTGCATCTGCGCACTGCTGCTGTTCAACGTGACCGACCGGCCGGGAGTCCTGTTCGCCGTGCTGCTGGGCGCCTGCATCATGGGCAACAGCCTGGTGCAGCTGAACTACATGGCCAGCGCCATCTTCAACACGCTTTTCGTGGTGCTGGTCTTCCACTTCGTATCGCCGGGCACGGTGTCGATGTCCGTGATTGGCGAACGCGCCATCGACACGCTGCTGGGTTGCACGCTGGCGCTGGTTTGCAGCTATATCCTGCCGTGGTGGGAAGCGCGCTACCTGAGGCCGCTGGCCGCCGCCGCCACGCGCGCCAACCGCGAGTACCTGCTGGCCGGGCTGCGCTATGCCGACGCCATGCAGGCGCACGGCGCCCCGGCAGGCGGGGCCGCCGCCGAAACGCCAGCGGTGATCGACGCGGACCTGGCCTGGCGCCTGGCGCGCAAGAACGTGCACATCGCGTTCAGCAATTTCGCCGAAGCCTTCTACCGGATGATGAGCGAACCGAAATCGCATCAGGTCAGCGTGCCCGAGCTAAACAACCTGCTGATCCAGAACCACGTGCTGGCCTCGCAGATCACCGCCGCGATTCCCATCCTGGCCGCGCTGCCAAAAACACCCGAGGCGGTGCAGTTGGCGATGAACGGCATGGTCGACCTGCTGGATGAACGCCGCCCCGAGATCGCCGCGCCCCTGCCGACGCAGTTCGACACGGAAGGCGAACAGGCCGCGCTGGCCTACCCCGTCAAGCAGATGCTGAAGGCGTCCCACATGATCCGGCAAGAGTTGCGGGCCCTGGCCGACCCGGCGCATGCGCCACCGATGGCGGCCATGGCGTCTTGATCGAGACGGTGATCACGCAATAAAAAAACCGGCCTGGAAACAGGCCGGTTTTTGCTTCGCGCGGCGATCCGCCCCGGATCAGGCCAGCTTGCGCCGGAACACCAGTTTGTCGTCCGACGACGCCGACGCGTCATAGGCGTAGCCTTCCAGGTCGAAACCATGCAGGCCTTCGGGCTTGGTGACCTTGTGCTGGATCGCGTAGCGCGCCATCAGGCCACGCGCGCGCTTGGCGTGGAAGCTGATGATCTTCCAGGCGTCGTTCTTCCAGTCCTGGAACACGCACTGCACCACCCGGGCCTTCAGCGTTTTCAGGTCGACCGACTTGAAATACTCTTCAGACGCCAGGTTGACGATCACCGGCGATTTCTTGCCTTCCTGGCGCTCATTCAGGTAGCCCGCGATGGTCGATCCCCAGTACTCGTACAGGTTTTTGCCTTTGGGCGTTTGCAGCCGCGTGCCCATTTCCAGGCGGTACGGCTGCATCAGGTCCAGCGGACGCAACACGCCGTACAGGCCGCTCAGGATGGCCACGTGCTCTTGTGCCCAATCCAGCTGCTTGGCCGACAGGGTCGACGCGTCCAGTCCTTCGTACACGTCGCCATTGAAGGCCAGCACGGCCTGACGCGAATTGGTCTGTGTGAAGGTGCGCTTCCAGTGGGCGTAGCGCTGCGCGTTCAGCTCGGACAGGGCCGGGCTCAGGCTCATCAGTTCGGCAATGTCGTCCGCGGACTTGGTCTTCAGCACCTTGATCAGGCCGGCGGCCTGGTCCACGAACAGCGGCTGGGTGTGCGTCTCGATATGCAGCGGCGAGTCGTAGTCCAGCTTCTTGGCGGGGGAAAGCAGAAACAGCATTCGGGTTCCTTTATTAACGCGCCGTCCAGCCGCCATCGACCGAGACGGACGTTCCAGTGATTTGCGCCGCGGCGTCCGACGCCAGGAACACGGCGGTGCCGCCCAGTTGTTCGGGCGTCACGAATTGCAGCGAAGGCTGCTTTTCGCTGAGCAGTTCGCGGGCAGCGGTTTCCTGGTCGACGCCGTTCTTTTCAGCCAGCGCGGTGATCTGCTTTTCCACCAGCGGGGTGCGCACCCAACCCGGGCAAATGGAATTGGCGGTGATGCCCTGGCCGGCGGTTTCCAGCGCCGTGACCTTGGTGAAGCCGACCACGCCGTGCTTGGCGGCCACATAGGCCGACTTGTTGGCGGAGGCCACCAGCCCGTGCGCCGAGGCGATGTTGATGATGCGGCCAAAGCCCTGCTTCTTCATGTGCGGCAAGGCGGCCGCGGTGCCATGGAACACGGCCGACAGGTTCAACGCCAGAATGGCATCCCACTTTTCGGCGGGAAAATCCTCGATCAGCGCGGTGTGCTGGATGCCTGCGTTATTGACCAGGATGTCGATGCGGCCCAGCTGGCGGACCGTGTTCTCGACCAGTCCCCGCACCGCGTCGCCCTTGGACAGGTCGGCGCCGTCGTAGATGACCTTTACGCCATGCTTGTCGGCCAAGCCGGCGCGCACTTTTTCGATCTCGGCGGCGTCGCCGAAACCATTCAGGACGATATCGGCCCCTTGCTGGGCGAAGGCCGTGGCGATACCCAGACCGATGCCGCTGGTGGAACCGGTGACAAGGGCGACTTTTCCTTTGAGCATGACATTCTCCTGTGATCTGGCTTAGCGCGAGATGCGAAAACGGGGTTCAAGTGTAGCTGCCCGGCATGACGGCAATCATGCCATGCCCCCACACCCGGCGGGGTCAAGCTGCGGGGGGCGGGTTGCGGGGCTCGGCTGGCGCTTGCCCGTCGATGGCGACGGGCTCGGCGGTGGGCAGGTCGGCCATGCCGCCCCGGCTTTCCGGCACGCGCTCCAGCAGCTTGATCAGCACCGGCACCACGCCCATCGACACCGCCACCACCACCGCCAGCACGTCGCGCTGCTCCAGGTTCATCAGATGGTTGTCCCAGGCCTCGTTGAAAATGGCGAAGCTGAATTCCCCGCCCTGCGCCAGCACCATGGCAAACAGCAGGCGGTGATAGCGCGGCAGACCCAGAAAACGCGCAAAGCCGTACAAGACCAGCGCCTTGATCGCCAGCAAGGCCGCCACGCCGGCGATGATGAGCTTCCAGTGGACCGCCACCACCGCCAGATTGATGGACATCCCGATGGCCAGGAAGAACAGCCCCAGCAGCAGGCCCTTGAACGGGTCGATGGCCTTTTCCAGGTCGTGCCGGTAACGCGATTCCGCCATCAGCACCCCCACCAGAAAACCGCCCAGACCGGCGGACAGCCCCGCGTAGTCGAACAGCTGCGCCGCCCCCACCACCATCAGCAGCGCCGCCGCCGTGAACAGTTCGTTCAGTTCCGCTTTGGCGGCCCAGCCCAGCAGCCGCAGCCGATAGGCCACCGCCACCACCGCCACGGCGACCAGCGCTTCCTTGAACGACGGCGCCGACGTGCCGTCGGCTCCCAGCAGGCCGGCGGCCACCAGCATCGGAATCGCCGCCATGTCCTGGAACAGCAGGACGCCCAGCGCCGACCGGCCCAGCGGCGTGCGGGTCAGTGCGCGTTCGTCCAGCAGCCGCAGCGCCACCGCCGTCGACGACAACGCCAGCGACAGCCCGCACAGCACCGCCGCCTGCCACTCCATGCCCGCCAGGTGCCGTAGCGCCGCGCCAAACACCAGCCCCAGCAGCAGGCCGCACGCCAGCATCTGGAAGGATCCCAGCACGAAGACCTCGTTGCGCATCGCCCAGAGCCGCTTGGGCGACAGCTCCAGCCCGATGATGAACAGCATCATCACCACGCCCCACTGGGACACGTTGATCATGGTGTCCACATTGGTCACCAGCTTCAGGCAGGACGGCCCGATCAGCACGCCCGCGATCAGGTAGCCGGGGATGGCGCCCAGCCCAAGCCGCTGGGTGATCGGCACGCACAGGACGGCGGCAAGCAAGAGAATAAGGATCAGATCCATGTAGGGAAGAGGTTGCCTGGTGGGTGCGGGCCAAGGATCGAGATGCCCGCGTTGGGGGGAATTCTGGACAAAGATTGCCGGCGCCGGAAGCCCGGGGTAAGCCGCCGTAGAGATTTTTTTCCACCCCCTTTACACACAAGAAAAAAATCCTGTAGAATTGCGGGCTTCGCTGCTCCGACAACGAAGATCCTTCCGACCAGGGATCTTGGAGTGAGAAACCCGCCCTACTGCTTTAAGTCGTCTAGTTAAACGGCAAGAGCGAAGGCAGGAATTTCACCGTTACGGAACCCAGCAACGGAGAGGTGGCAGAGTGGTCGAATGTACCTGACTCGAAATCAGGCGTACGGTATCCCCGTACCGTGGGTTCGAATCCCACCCTCTCCGCCAGTATTCAAGAACGAAGCCCCTGAGAAATCAGGGGCTTTTTTCTTTTCGGCACATTAAGCCCGGGTAGGGGTAGCGGGCACTGATCCCCCCGACGCAACGCTGAAGTGGCGCCTGCCAGCAGGCGCCACTCCGTATCAGTATGCCGCGATCTGCTTCACGGGCGCGGCCAATCGCGCGTCTTGCGTGCGTGGCCCCACCGCATGCCCCGCCCCCGGCAGCTTGAACGCGCTGACCGCCCGCATCAGGTCGGCGGCCTGATCCTGCATGGAACCCGCGGCGGCCGCGGCCTCTTCCACCAGCGCGGCGTTCTGCTGCGTGACTTCGTCCATTTGGGACACGGCCCGATTGACCTGTTCGATGCCGTCGGCCTGCTCGGCGGACGCCGCCGCGATTTCGCCCATGATGTCCGTCACACGCTGCACCGAGCTGACGATTTCCTGCATCGTCGACCCCGCGCGTTCGGCGCTGACCGAGCCCTGGCTGATCTTCTGCACGGTGTCTTCGATCAGCGTCTTGATTTCCTTGGCGGCCTGCGCGCTGCGCTGCGCCAGGGTGCGGACCTCGGCGGCCACCACCGCGAAGCCCTTGCCCTGCTCGCCCGCCCGCGCCGCCTCGACCGCGGCGTTCAGCGCCAGGATGTTGGTCTGGAACGCGATGCCGTCGATAACCGACACGATGTCGGCGATCTTGACCGAGCTGGACGAGATCGCGCTCATCGTGCTGACGACTTCGGACACGGTGGCGCCGCCGCGGGACGCGGTGTCGGACGCCGTGGCGGCCAGCTGGTTCGCCTGGCGCGCGCTGTCGGCGTTCTGCTTCACCGTGGACGACAACTGTTCCATGGATGCGGCGGTCTCTTCCAGCGATGCGGCCTGCTGCTCGGTGCGG
The DNA here is from genome assembly GCF_002975275.1 of Achromobacter sp. MYb9. Classification (GTDB taxonomy): domain Bacteria; phylum Pseudomonadota; class Gammaproteobacteria; order Burkholderiales; family Burkholderiaceae_B; genus Achromobacter. Next base: position 591,791 of record NZ_PCOQ01000001.1, read on the forward strand.
GACGACAGGTCGGTGTTGCCGGCCGCGATCTCGCTAGACGCGGACGCCATGCTGTCCACGCCGGTCCGGATGCGGGCGATGGTGCCTGCCAGGTTGGCGTTCATGGATTCCAGCGCCTGCATCAGCTGCCCGATTTCGTCGCGCGACGTCACGGTGACCGTGCTGGTCAAGTCATTGGCGGCGACCGTGCGCGCCACGCGCACCGCTGCGGACAAGGGGCGGGTGATGCCACGGGTCAGCAAAACGGCCAGTAGCAACCCGCTGACGACGGCAAGGGAACCGATCGCGATCATCCAGAAATTCGCGGTGGCGTAGGCGCCCTGGATCTCCGCCGCGCGCGCGTCGATGTCGGCGCGCTGCAGCGTCGACAGCTTGGTGATCTGGTCGATGAACTGGCGCGTGGCCGGCAGGAATTCCTGGGTGAATACTTTGTCGGCCGAGGTCAGGTCGCCCTCCTGCTTGGCTTTGAAGATTGCGTCGCGCGTGCGCAGGTAGTCCGCCCGGGATTTGCGGATACCGTCCCATAACTGCTTTTCTTCGCTGGTTTCGATCAACGGTTCGATCTGCTGCTGCAACGCCGAAGAATTACGGGAAGACGCGGCGGCTTCTTCGGTGAAAAAGCCGGCCAGGCTGGCGTCAGCGCTTTTGGCGATGGCGGTGGTCCGGGTGACCCCGGTCTGGATGTTGCGGGCCCAATCGCTGATCAGGCGCTCTTTGATCAGCGAGCGCTGGGTGACGGTCTCGACCGATTCGTTGATGTTGCCCAAACTGACCAACCCCACGATGCACATGACGATGATCAGGGCCAGCAACACGGAAAAGCCGCTCGCCAGACGGGTTCCAAGCTTCATATTTTTCATACTGCCTCCAGCATCCAGCCAGGCGCTGGGATGCGGGGTTCGGCAGTTGCCGGGCGCCGGCCAAAGGCCGCCTCCCCTGCAAGCCAGACGCCCGCAAGCCCCTGGATGATCCGCCCCCAAAATATTGGTGTTCGATGTGTCGAGAAAATGCCGCCGGAGAAGTCGGAATCGAGGATTCTCGCAACGGTCCAGCACATGCTAGCAGCCGGAATTTGGCGGGCATCGAGCGAACTGGAGACCTTTTTGACAGAAGCTCCCGCGTTTGCGTAACCGTCGCAAAGCAGCCATGGACGAACCGCCCCGGGGCCGCCGCAGGCAAAAAAAAGCGGCCTGATCGGCCGCCCTGGCACGTCAATCGGCGACGGTTGGCCGCGCCAGCTGGAACAGATCCGTGCTGCGGGCATACCACCCGCTGCCGTGCATGCGCGCCACCAGGCCCATCTCGGCGGTTTTCACGTAACCGCGCTCGGCGTCCTGCACAAAGGCGTCATCCACATGCGCGCCCAGCACCCGGCCGATGACCACGACCTGATGCGGCCCGGTCACGATCGTTGCCTGGCTGACGCATTCCAGCGACACCGGGCTGCCCTGGATCAGGGGCGGCCGCACATGCGCGGCCGGCAGCGCCGTCAGCCCGGCCTTGGCCAACTCGTCCACGCCGGGCGGATAGTCCGCGCAGGTCTGGTTCATCTGCTGCATCATCGACTCCGGCACCAGGTTCACCACGAACTCGCCGTTTTCGATGATGTTGGCGCTGGTGTCCTTGAGCTCGCCATTGGCGCGGCGCATCAGGCCGATGGCAACCGTGGGCGGTTCATGCCCCATGACGTTGAAGAAGCTGAACGGCGCCGCGTTCACGCAACCCTCGGCCGATATCGTGGTGACCCACGCGATCGGGCGGGGCGTGACGGTCGAGGTCAGAAGCTTATAGACCGTCTGCGAGGGCAAGGCGCTGAAATCGAAATGCATGACTCAGAGCTCCTGCTGGCCGATCGCGCCCTGGGCGGATACCGCCCGTTTTTCGCGGGTGTCGACGTGCAGCTGGAACACGTCCGGCCGCGCGTAATGGCCGGACACGTCGAAGTCGTACTTGCCGCGCAGGATCTGATTGGGGTTGATGTCGGCGTACAGGATCGTTTCGGCGGAAAAGTCCGGGCCGGCCAGCACTTCGCCCAAGGGGTCGATGATGGCGCTGCCGCCGCGCATCAGCACGGTATCCGGGCTGTCGCCCAGGGCGCATTCGAAGTCTTCCGGATAGGCGTCGCGGCGCAGGTGCTGGCAGGCGGTCAGCACATAACAGCGGCCTTCCAGGGCGATGTGGCGCATGCTGGGGATCCAGCTGTCGCGGTCATCCGCCGTGGGCGCGCAATACAGCGCCACGCCCTGGCTGTACATGTACATGCGCAGCATGGGCATGTAGTTTTCCCAGCAGATAACGGCGCCGATCTTGCCGTAGGGCGTGTCGAAGACGGGCATCGTCGACCCATCGCCAAAGCCCCAGATCAGCCGTTCGCCCGCGGTCGGCATCAGTTTGCGGTGCTTGCCGGCAAGCCCTTCCTGCCCGTTGAAATACAGCACGGTGCAATACAGCGTGCCGCCGTCGGCCTCGATGCAGCCCATCACGACGAAGGTACCGGTGTCGGCGGCGGCCTGGGCCACGACCGCCACTTCTTCGCCGTCCAGGCGGATGGCTTGCTGGTGATAGCTGGCAAAGGCGTCGCGGCCTTCGGCCTTGCGCATGCCGATGGGCGCGCCGAAGGAATTGCCCTTGGGGTAGCCGCCCAGGAAGGCTTCGGGAAACACCAGCACCCGGGCGCCCTGCTCCGCCGCCTGGCGGATCAGGGAGGCCGCCTTATGGGCGCAAGCCAGGCTGTCGGTCGGGATGGACGCCGCCTGAATGACGGCGGCCTTGAAGCTCGATTGCACGGACATGTTTCTCCTCGCTCTTTTAATGGTTGGGATCTTCGTCGATGGCCTGGGCGCGGGTGTTCGGCAGGAACAGGCTGCCAATGACGCCCACCACGACCATCACGGCCACCGGATACATCAGGCCACCGAAGATATTGCCGCTGGCCTGCGCCAGATAGGTTGCGGTGAACGGCACGATCCCGCCGAAGATACCGGCGCCGATGTGGTACGGGAAGGATAGCGCGGTATAGCGGATGCGGGCCGGGAACAGTTCGACCAGATAGGACGCGACCGGTCCGTAGACCATCGCGACGACGGCCGTCATCAACACCAGGATCAGGATGATCGTGGCGCGGTCGACCCGTGCGGGGTCGGCGCGGTCCGGGTAACCGGCGGCCGTCAGCGCGCGGGCGTAGCCGGCGCGGTCGAAGCCGTTGACGGTGACGCCGCCCACGCTCATGGCGATGTCCTGGCCGGGCAGCGGGGCCGCGTATTCGAAGTTGATACCCTTGCCGACCAGGAATTTCTTGGCCTGCACGCATACTTTCTTATGATCGGCATGGCTGCCGATCATGGCGGCCTGCAAGCCGAAGTCGCAGGCGCCGCCGCTCGTGTCGGCGTGCACGCGCACCGGCGTGCTTTGCATGGCCTGGGCCAGCGCTGGGTTGCCGGCCCTCAGCAGCACGTCGAACATGGAGTGATAGCCGATGGCGGCGATGAACAGGCCCGCCATCATGATCCATTTGCGGCCGATGCGATCGGACAGCCAGCCGAACAGCACGAAGGTCGGGGCGCCGATGATGAAGCCGATCAAGATCAACGTGTAGACGCTGGTCTGGTCGATCTGCACCGCCTGCTGCAGGAAGATCATCACGTAGAACTGCCCCGTGAAGTAGGTCGCGCCCTGGCCGGCGGTCACGCCGATCAGCGCCAGCAGCACCAGCCGCAGGCTGGACCATTGGCCAAACGTTTCCTTGATCGGGTTCTTCGACAGGCGGTTCTGCTGCTTCATGCGCGTGAAGACGGGCGATTCATGCAGCTTGGCGCGCACATAGATCGAAATGGCCAGCATCACGATCGACAGGATGAACGGCAGGCGCCAGCCCCATTGCCGGAAATCCTCGGCGCTCATGGCCGCCTGGGTGCACAGGATGACGATCAGCGACAGGATCAGGCCGGCCGACGAGGTGATCTGGATCCAGCCGGTCAAGAGGCCGCGGCGCTTGGGCTCGCAGTGCTCGGCCACGTAGATCACGGCGCCGCCGTATTCGCCGCCCACCGCCAGCCCCTGGATGACGCGCAGCGTCAGCAACAGAATCCACGACAGGTGGCCCGCCGATTCATAGGTGGGCAGGCAGCCGATCAACACCGTGGCGCCCCCCATCATCACGACCGTGATCAGGAAGGTGTACTTGCGGCCCCATTTGTCGCCCAGGTAGCCGAACATCACCGCGCCCAGCGGACGGATGATGAAGCCCACGGCCAGCGCGCCCAATGCGGCAAGCAGCGCCACCGTGGGGTTGTCCTGCGGAAACAGCACCTGGCTCATGAAGACGGCCAGGGTCCCGTAGATGAAAAAGTCATACCACTCGAACAGCGTGCCCAGCGTCGAGGCCACCACCACCTGGCGTTCCTCTTTCCTGCTGAGCGTCGGCCCGGCGTCTATCCGCTGCATTGCGACGTTAGCTTCCATGCTTGCATTCCCCAGTCGTTTTTAATTGATACTGCTGTACGCATTAACTATTATCAAACTTGAATCGAGGCGCGACATAGCTGGGGGAAACCCGGAAAACCTGTCCCCGCCACCGGCCGGAACAGGGCCGGGCCGCTGCTACACTGCCGCCAAAGACACCGTGGAGACAGTGATGGCAAGGCCCGCCGGCAAGGTTGAAAAGAACGCGGAACAGGCGCCGACCGCCGCGCGCCGCGGCATCCAGTCGATTGAAGTGGGGTTCCGGATCCTGGACGTGATCCGCAAGACGGGCCGCCCGATGCCCTTGAAGGAAATCGCCGACGCCTGTGAACTGACCGTGCCGAACGTGCACTATTACCTGGTCAGTTTCCAGAAAGTGGGCGTGGTGCAGCAGCATGCGGACACCGGGCACTATGGCCTGGGACCCTATGCCTTGCGGCTGGGGCTGGCGGCCCTGGAACAATTCGACGTGTTCACCACGGCGCGGCCCATCATGGCCGAGGTGGCCGCCGTCACGGGGCACACCGTGTTCCTGGGGGTGTGGGGCAACAAGGGGCCCACGATCGTCTACCGGGTGGAAGGCAGCCGCAGCCGCCCGTTGCTGGAACTACGCGTGGGCAGCGTGATGCCCTTGCTGTCGTCCGCCCTGGGCCGCAACTTCCTGGCCCATCTGCCGGATGCCCTGACCCGGGACCTGCTAGAGCAGGAGCTGGCCTCGGCGGTGCCGGAAAGCCATGGCGGCGCGCCCGGCAATTCCTATACGGCCAAAGATGTGCAGGCCATCCGCGACGAGGTCCGGAAGCACCACATCAGCCGCTGTCGTCACGCGCTGTTGCCGCACTTCACCTCCCTGTCGGCGCCCATCTTCGACATGCTGGGCGAAATGACCGCCGCCATCACCTTGATGGGGCCGGTGGGCGCGATCGATGATGAACTGGAATCCGGCACTGCGCGCCTGCTGCGCGAGAAAGCCCGCTCGATCTCGGCAATGGCGGGCTGGGTGGACCCGGACGCGCGCTAAGCCGCGTCGCGGGCCGTTCGCCGCGTCAGCTTTCGACGACGATCTTCGCGTCTTTGATCGTCTTCGCGTATTTCTGCTGTTCCTGGGTCATGAAGTCGGCAAAGCGCTGCACGTTGCCGCCGCCGTCTTCCGCGCCCACCTGCGCCAGCTTTTCCTGCACGTCCGGCATGGCCAGCACGCGGTCGATGTCGCGGTTCATGCGCTGGACCATGGCGCCGGGCATCTTGCCTGGCCCCACCATGCCGAACCAGATGCTGGCTTCGAACCCCGGATAGCCCTGCTCGGCCACCGTCGGCACGTCCGGCTGGCTCTTGGAACGCTGCTGCAAGGTCTGCGCCAGCGCGATCACCTTGCCCGATTGCAGCAACGGCGTCGCGGTCGTCATGCCTTCAAAGCAATACTGCACGTGGCCACCCATCAGATCGTTCATTAGCGGAGCCGATCCCTTGTACGGAACGTGCAGCACGTCGATGCCGGCGCGCGCCTTGAATATTTCCAGCGCCAGGTGCTGGGCCGATCCCGCGCCGGCCGAGCCGAACACGATCTTGCCCGGCTGCGCGCGGCACAGCTTGACCAGGTCGGGCAATGTCTTGGCCGGCTGCGACGCGCCGCCGATCAGGATGGTGGGCGTCTTGCCCACCAGCGCGATGGGCGAAAAATCGCGGTCCACGGAATAAGCCAGTTTCGGCTGCAGCCCCGGCGCGATGCCGTGGCTATTCACGTGTGCCATCAAGAGGGTGTTGCCATCATTGGGTTGCCGCGCCACCTGCTCGGCGGCGATGATGCCGGCCGCGCCCGCGCGGTTTTCCACGATGACGGGGATGTTCCACAACACGCCCAGCTTCTGCCCCAGCAAGCGGGCCAGCACATCGGTGCCCCCGCCCGCCGGAAAGCCGACCACGATCTTCACGGGGCCGGACGGCAAGTCCGGCTGTTGCGCCCGGGCCGCGGCGGGCAGGACGAGGCCCACCCCCAGCGCCGCGGCGCCGGTCATGAATTGCCTGCGTTGCATTCTTGTCTCCTCGCGCCGGTCCCGTAGGCCGGCGGCTGGTTTTAGCAAAGCACTGCCTGCTTGCGGTGCGGCCTCAACGGCCGACCCGGACCCACTTCCCGAACCGTTCTACCATGCGCTCGTCGAACCCGAAGCCCAGGCCGGGCTCCTGGTGCAACACCACGCGCCCTTGCTTGTGCGTCAACTGACGATCAACCAGTTTGCGGAAGTTCAGCACCTGGTCGTCCCAGAAGAATTCGACGTAGCGCGCGTTCGGCGTGGCCGCGACAAGCGGCGCATGCACGTCGTGGAACCAGTGCGGGCAGACGACCACGCCATAGCTGGCGGCGGTAGCCGCGATGCGCTTCCATTCTGTGATGCCGCCGCACACGGCGGCGTCCGTCTGCAGGATGCCGGCCGCTCCCTTGTCCAGCAGCTCCTTGTGATACCAGCGGCCATAGCCAATTTCGGCGGTCGCGATCGGCAGGTGCGTCAGGCGCGCCAGCTTGGCATGGCTGTCGATGTCGTCCGGGCTGAAGGGCTCTTCGATGAAATAGGGCTCGTACTGTTCGAAGCGGCGGATGTACTGCATGGCCTGGGTCACGTCCTGCCAGGCGTTGTTGCAGTCCATCATCAATTCGACGTCCGGACCCACGGCCTCGCGCGCAGCCTTCAGCCGCGCTTCTTCCTCGCGCGGCGACAGGCGGCCAGTCTTCATCTTGACGGCACGAAAGCCCTTGTCCACATAGCTGGCCATTTCTTCGCCCAGATGCTGCGGCGTCTTTCCGTCCAGGTAGTAGCCGCCGCTGGCGTAGGCGGGCACGGTTTCAAGTTCCATCGCGCCCAGGAATTTGTGCAGCGGCAGGCCGGCGGTCTTGGCGTTCAAGTCCCACAACGCGATGTCCAGCGCGCTCAGTGCGCGCATCACGGTGCCCTGGCGGCCTTGCAGCAGCGCCTCCTGGTACATGGATTGCCACAGGCCTTCAACGGCATGCGAATCCTTGCCCAGCAGCACGGGCCCCAGCAGGCTTTGCACCGCTGCCTCGAAGATGGCGCCGCCGGCGCTGCCCACATAGCAAAAGCCGATGCCTTCCACGCCATCGGTGGAACGCACCTTGACCAGGCCATAGTGCCGCGTCGAGACGGTGCGGTTCGAGAACGAGGTGACTTTGTCCAACGGCACCGCGGCGGCGCATACGTCGATGGATTCAATGATGGGCACGGCAGGCTCCTTGAGAAAGGGAAATTCCGATAGGCGGCGCCAACGCGGTCTTGCGCAGGCTGAATGCTCTGGACGTATTCTTCCCTTCGCCAAAGAAAACAACAATTATCGTCACGCATCTTTAGAATACGGATATTCCATCTTCCCAAAAGGCTTGCCGCCGTGGATTCGCGCTTCCTGCAAACCTATGTGCACGTGGTGGAACTGGGCTCCATCGCCCAGGCCGCGCGGCACCAGGGCCTGACGCCCGCCACGGTGCAGCAGCGGCTGCGGGCGCTGGAAGCCGACGTGGGCAGCGCACTGATCGCCCGCTCCGGGCGCACCGTCAAACCCACACCGGCCGGTCTTCGCATCCTGGAGCGTGCGCGCCAGATCTTGCGCGACGTGCGCGACCTGCGCTCGGCCGCCAGCGACACCGAGCTGCCCGCCGGCCCTTTGCGGCTGGGCGCCACGCCCACCGCGCTGACCGGCATCATGCCGCCCATACTGCGGACCTGGGTCGCTCGCCATCCGCATATCGAGATCTATATCGAGCCCGCTCCCACCACCCTGCTGTACGGCAAGGTGCTGTCGGGCGAACTGGACGGCGCGCTGCTGGTGCACCCGCTGTTTCCGTTGCCCAAGACCTGCGCGTGGCGCGATCTCCGGCACGAACCCCTGGTGCTGGTCACCCCTGCCGACATGACGGTGCGCGATCCGCTGGCGGTGATCGCGCGCGAACCCTACATCTGCTATGACCGCAGCGTGGTCGGCGGCAAGATGGCGGACGACTATCTGCGGGCGCGCAACCTGCGGCCGCACGTGCGCTTCGAGCTTGATGGAATCGATTCCATCGCCAAGCTGGTTTCGGAGGGATTGGGGGTGGCGTTGCTGCCCGACTGGGCCGCCTCCGACACGCCGCCCGCGCGGGTCAAACGCTGGCCGTTGCCCGCGCCGTGCCCGGTGCGCACCGTGGGCGCGATCTGGCTGCGCGCGGGCGTGCGGTCGGAATTGATGCGGGCGTTCGTGGAACTGACCGAGTCGCAACTCGGCCTGTCCCCGCCCTAGCGCCCTGGCACCTCAGGCGATGGCATCCAGGCCGTTGCGTGCGACGATGGCGCCGCCCGCCACGACCAGGCGGCGGGGCTTGCGGGTCACCACGGCTTCGGCCACGCAACTGGCGTCCACCAGGACCAAGTCGGCGCGCGCGCCAGGGGTCAAGCCGTAATCGGCGAACCCACAGGCACGGGCAGCCGCCCCGGAGACGCAATCGAACGCCCATTCGACCTCGTCGTCGCGCCGCAGGTCGTTGCGCAGGCCGATCATCATGGCGCGCGCCAGCATGTCGGGGCTGCCATAGGGCGTCCAGGTATCGCGGATGCCGTCATTCCCGCCGAAGATCGTCACGCCGGCCTCGCGGCAGGCGCGCACGGCCGGCACGGGCCGCGATGGCGGCGCGGTGGTCAGTACGGCCGTGTCCAACGCGGCCAGGCGCCGCAGCAAGCCGTCCAGCCGCTTGGCGTCGATCCCGCCCAGACAGAAAGCATGGCTGATGACCACCTTGCCTTGCATGCCCAGTGCGGCCACGCGGTCCAGAATCAGGTCCAAGGTGAACGCGCCCAACTCGCCGGGTTCGTGCAGATGGATATCCACCGGCTTGCCATGTTTGTCCGCCAGGCCGAACAACACGTCCAGGGATTTCGCGGGATCGCGGTCGATGGCCGAGGGGTCCAGCCCGCCCAGCACGTCGGCGCCCTGCGCCAACGCCTGATCCAGCAATTCGGCGGTGCCTGGCCGTATCAGCAAGCCCGACTGCGGAAACGCCACGGTCTGGATGTCGACACGGCCGGCCAGTTCCTCGCGGATGGCATGCACGCCGTCCAGATGGCGCAAGCCGGCGTCGGTGTCCACATCGACGTGGCTGCGGATTCGGGTGGTGCCTTCACGCAGGAAGGCCAACGCCAGCGCGCGCGCGTGGCTGCCCGCGTCGTGGCCGGTGCTGGCCCGCCAGGCGCGCTCGTTGTCGATGCGGTCCGTCAGCGCGGACCCGACCTCGTTCACGTACCAGGGCGATTCCCAGTTCGTCTTGTCCAGGTGGGTGTGCCCTTCGATCAAGCCAGGCAGCAGCAAGGCGCCACCGCCGTCTTCCACCAAAGTATCGGCCGCCGCAGCACCGGCTGCCGCAGCATCGGCTGCCGCGGCACCAGCCGCCGCAGCATCGACGCCGGGGCCAATCCGGACGATGCGGCCCGCCCGCACCAGCACGTCCACCGCATCGTCGCGCGAGACGCGGACATTCTTCAATAACAGGTCGGTCATGGCATGTTCCGCACAAGCGCAAGCAGCCGGCCCGAACGGCCGGCTAGGACACCCCCTTGGGCATCAGGCTTGCGGGGGTTCGATCCAGAAGAAGCGTTCGCCCTGGCGAACCATATCGGCCACGCCTTCGGCGCCAATACGGTAGTCGGTGCCCATGAGGGAAGCGCCGCCGTCTTCGTGGATGTGGATGACGGCCAGCGGATCATTCGCCATGGTGTACCAGTAGTAGCCAGGCTTGAGGTCATGCAGGTCTGTATTCATGCCTTGAGTATACAAATAACGACGCCGGTACAAAAAGACAACACTCATACAAACCGTGCCTGACATCGCGAAGACGACAGGTCATACTTGCCCGCACCTAGATAAAAATAGCTGGTGCACGAGTCACACATCGATTGGACGCACTGCCGAAAATGGTCGGGGGTTAATCGATAGGAGAATAGCGAGCGCATGAAAAGGCAGCCACTTCAATTCAGCGAACCGCTTAAACAGGCCGTGTTGGACGGCTCCAAAGTGCAGAGCCGCCGCATTTTGAAGCCGCAGCCGACTAAACCCACGACCGTCTGGTACGCCGATGCCGAAGACTCCGGCAGGTGGGTGGCCATGGGTCCGAACCGAGATAATCCCGCCGAGTTGCGCAAAACGTCCAGCTGGGTGCGATGTCCCTACGGAAAATCCGGCGAGAGCATCATATTGACGGATGAAGCCGGCCAGCCGTTCGCCAGCGCGGTGATCGTGGGCGTGCGCATACAGCGTTTGCAAAACCTGACCGAAGCCGACGCGCGTGCCGAAGGCACGCAAGCGCTGTATGAGTCATCGGCGTTGCTACCGGGCGTACCGCTTCAAACGGCGTTCGCGCTGACGTGGTGTGAACGCTACGGTTCGCATGCCTGGGCGGCGAATCCGTGGGTCTGGGTCGTGGAATTCCGGCGCCAGCAGGCCGAATAAGCGCGGCGCCCCTCCGCCCGCGCCTGGCGGGCCATGCCGGGTTGGTGACGGCGTGTAACTCGCTACCCGGACTTCATCTCATTCCACTTGATTTCAATCCATTTCAAGTGCGGGTTTACCAGGGCGGGCGCACCACGCCGCAGTGCAGCACCTGCCTGGATTCATACAGGGCAGCAGTTGCGGATTGTCGCTATTGAGGGAGGCTCGCTTACGAAAAGCGTGCCGGAAAGCCCGAAAATAGGGCCGTCGAATACTCAACTTTGCTGCGTCATGCAGCAGGCAGGTGCAACATGAAAAAATGGCTTATCGCAAGTGTTGGTGCCGCGGGTCTGCTGATCTCCAGCGTCGCACTGGCCCGTGTGGATGTGGGCATTTCCATCGGCATCCCCGGGGTGGTCTATCCGGCGCCGGTGTATGTCGCACCCGCCCCGGTCTATGTGGCCCCGCCACCGCCCGTCTATTACCGTCCGGCGCCGGTGTATGTCGCCCCGCCGGTGGTATACCCCGCCCCGGTCTATTATCGCGGCGGCCCCTACTGGCGCGGCGGCCCGCCGCAACGTTACTACGGCGGCAACGGCCATTACCGTGGACATGGACACGGACATGGGCACGACCGCGGCGATTGGCGCCGTTGAAAAAGGCAAAGGCCACTCGAATGAGTGGCCTTTTTTGTCGCCCGGCGGTCCCAACATAAAAAGGACTCCCTGGGGAGCAAACATACGAAGCATCCGAGGCCTGGGGCCATGATGCCGTTCCGTCAGGGCATTGTCCGGTGCCCTCGCTGGAACCCAGTCAGGCTGCGGGAGCCTGTACCGGTTTGCCAACCAGGACGGCCGGCTTCTGCACTGCCACATTGGCCTTGTTGGCCTCTTGCGACGATTCCTGAACAAGATCAATCCATCTGCGGGGCGCGCTTGACGCCCGCCACCAACCATTATGCGGACGCATGAGCAAACTCCGGTTCACCATTGAAACGCACGCCATTGATTTCTTGGAACAGTTGGCGGCTTTCCTGTTCTGCTTCGTGCAAGTCCGAGAACGGCGCCTGTCCGGGCACTGTCCAGCATTTTTCCGGTGCGGTACCGCCGACTCGGCGTGTCCATATCTGCACGCGGTAGCCCTGCTCTTCTTCATGAGCGACAGAGCATCTCACACGAAAATCTCCAATCTTTCTTGAAGTCATGGACAACTCCTTGTTTTATATGTGAATGAAGCGTGTAGAACGCGGGTGTATTGTGCCGTAACTATCCGGCCCTTTTATTAAAAATACACAATTGCTCACATCAAAATCAAGCACACACGCGAGTGAGCATAATCAGGGAAAGCGACAGGAATATGTCGCATGATAAAAAAAAACGGAGCCCGCAGGCTCCGTCTTTTTATCCTCCAAATGGAGGATAGGCGCGATACGCGTCAGGGTTTCAGTACCGTCAAGCCGCCCATGTAAGGCTGCAAAGCTTCCGGGACATGCACGCTGCCGTCGGCTTGCTGATGATTTTCCAGCACGGCCACCAACGCACGGCCGACCGCCAGGCCCGAACCGTTCAAGGTGTGCACGAATTCCGGTTTACCTTGTGCATTGCGGAAACGCGCTTGCATGCGGCGGGCCTGGAATGTCTCGCAGTTGGACACCGACGAAATCTCGCGCCAGGTGTTTTGCGCCGGCAACCAGACTTCCAGGTCGTAGGTCTTGGCGGCGCCAAAACCCATGTCGCCCGTGCACAACAGCATGACGCGATACGGCAGGCCCAGCAATTGCAGCACGCGCTCGGCATGGCCGACCATGTCTTCCAATGCCTCGTAAGACTGGTCCGGCTGCGTGATCTGCACCATTTCGACCTTGTCGAACTGGTGTTGACGGATCATGCCGCGGGTATCGCGGCCGCCGCTGCCGGCTTCGGAACGGAAGCACGGCGTGTGGGCGGTGAGCTTGAGCGGCAGGTCGGCGGCGGACTGGATGGTGTCGCGCGCCACGCTGGTCAGCGTGATTTCCGACGTGGAGATCAGGTATTGGTCTTCCCGCACGTACGGATTGCCCGCGGCGTCCACCTTGGGGTCGTCATCGCCGCCGCCCTTGGAGACCGCGAACATGTCGTCCTTGAATTTCGGCAACTGCCCGGTTCCGTAAAGGGTCGAGGCGTTGACGATATAGGGCGTGTAGCACTCGGTGTAGCCGTGCGTGCCCGTTTGCAGGTCCAGCATGAACTGGGACAGCGCACGGTGCAGGCGGGCGATCGGGCCGCGCATGAACGAAAAGCGCGCACCCGACAGCTTGGCCGCCATGTCGAAATCCAGGCCCAACGGTTCGCCGATGGCGACGTGGTCGCGCGCGTCGAACGCCAGGGCCGGCGGATTGCCGTCGGCGCCAGCGGCGCCCGGCAGCCAGCGGCGGACCTCGACGTTGTCGTCGGCGGACTCGCCCTGCGGCACGCTGGCGTGGGGCAGGTTCGGCACTGACATCAGCAGGTCGTTGAGCGGAGCCTGCAAGGCAGCCAGCTCTTCTTCCAGTTGCTTCAGGCGGACCGGCACGGCCTGCGATTCGGCCATGACGGCGCTGGCGTCTTCGCCCTTCGCCTTCAACTGACCGATCTGCTTGGCCAGCGCGTTGCGGCGGGCTTGCAGGGACTCGGTTTCGGTCTGGACGGCCTTGCGGCGAGACTCCAGATCGTTGAACCGTTCCGTGTCGAAGGACACGCCACGGCTCTTGAGGCGGTCTACGACGGTTTGCAGGTCTTTACGCAGCAGTATCGGGTCTAGCATGGTGATGTCAGTGAGGTTGCGGAAGGCGAAGGGCGTGGCCCATCACCGGTTCTTGGCGCGTTCCTGCGCGTCCAGCTCACGCAGGAATGCCAACTTTTGCTGGATTTTAGCCTCCAGGCCGCGATCGGTCGGCCGATAGAAGGAAGGCTTCAGTCCATCAGGGAAATATTGTTCGCCCGCGGCGTAGCCATGCGGCTCGTCGTGGGCATAGCGGTAGGCCTTGCCGTGCCCCAGTTGCTTCATCAGCTTGGTGGGCGCGTTGCGCAGATGGATGGGCACCGGCGCGCTGCCGTGCTCCGCCGCAAACTGGCGTGCCTGATTGTAGGCGTTGTAGACGGCATTGGATTTGGCCGCGCAGGCCATGTAGACCACGGCTTGCGCCAGCGCCAGCTCGCCCTCGGGCGAACCCAGGCGTTCATAGATGTCGGCGCCATTGACCGCCAGGTCGGTGGCGCGCGGATCGGCCAGGCCGATATCTTCGACCGCCATGCGCACCAGCCGGCGCGACAGGTATTTGGGATCGGCGCCGCCGTCGATCATGCGGCAGAACCAGTAGAGGGCGGCGTCCGGGTTGGACCCGCGCACCGATTTATGCAGCGCGCTGATCTGGTCGTAGAAGGCGTCGCCGCCTTTGTCGAAGCGCCGCAGGTTCTGCGACAGCGAGATCTCCAGCCAGGCGGCGTCCACCGAGTCGCGGCCCGCCGACTGTGCCGATTCGGCCACGACTTCCACCGCGCTGATAAGACGACGGGCGTCGCCGTCGGCCCAGGCCGCCAGTTGTTCGCGCGCGTCGGCCTCCACACGGATGGCTTCGCCCTCTTCCAGCCCATCGTTCAACGCAGCGACCGCGCGGTCGACCAGTTGCTGCAGTTCTTCGGGCGAAAGCGATTGCAGCACGTACACCCGCGCCCGCGACAGCAAGGCCGAGTTGACCTCGAACGAGGGGTTCTCGGTGGTGGCGCCGATAAAAGTGAACAGCCCGCTTTCCACGTAGGGCAAAAAGGCGTCCTGCTGCGCCTTGTTGAAGCGGTGCACCTCGTCGACGAAGAGGATGGTGCGGCGGCCCTGGCCTTGCGCCACTTGCGCCACCGTGACGGCCTCGCGAATGTCCTTGACGCCGCCCAGCACGGCCGAAATGGCGATGAACTGCGCGTCGAAACCGTCGGCCATCAGGCGCGCCAGCGTGGTCTTGCCCACGCCCGGCGGCCCCCAGAAGATCATGGAGTGCGGACGGCCGGATTCGAAAGCGACACGCAGGGGCTTATCGGGGCCCAGCAGGTGCGATTGCCCGACGACGTCGGACAACGTGCGCGGGCGCAGGCGCTCGGCCAGGGGCACGTAAGGCCGATGGGCGGGATCGGCCGCGAAGAGATCGTTGCTCATTGGCAGCAGATGAGGGAAGACAGCAAGAAGTTCAAGTGGGTATTACACCATGACCGCCGCCGCGGGCCCGGCCCCGCGGCCCGCGGCCGTTCAGGACAATTCCGGCGGCGCGAAGCGGCGGTTGGCCAACACCGGCAGCACGCGGCGGGCATGCGCCAGGCGCTCGGGGTCGATGTCCGCGAACACCAGCGCCGGCGCCTCGCCCGCGCGCGCCGTCACGACGCCCAAGGGGTCCACCACCATGCTGCAACCGATATTGCGTTCGCCGCATTCGCCGGTAGCCGCCACATAGCAGGTGTTCTCCAGCGCGCGCGCCGTGACGAGGACTTCCCAGTGCATTTCCTTCAGCGGGCCGCGTACCCAGGCGGCCGGCAACACCAGCAGGTCCGCGCCGTCCAGCGCCAGGCGGCGCGCCATTTCGGGAAAGCGCACGTCGTAGCAGGTCATCAGGCCCACGCGCAGGCCGCCGATTTCAAGCAAGGGCGGGATTTCAGTGCCAGGCGTGACGTTGGTGGACTCTTTCATGTTGAAAGCGTCGTACAGGTGCAGCTTGCGGTACTGCGACACGATTTCGCCGTCACGCAGCGTGACAAGCGTGTTCCAGACCCGCCCTTCTCCGGTGGGGATGTGCACGCACATCATGGTCGACAGGGACGAACCCCGGCTTGCCGCAAGCAAACGGCTCATGAACGGACCATCGAGCGGTTGCGCGGCCTTCAACACGATCTGCGGATCGGTGATGTCGCGAGCCAGGATGCCTTCGGGCAGCACCAGCAGATCGGCTCCGCCCGCGCGGGCGCGCTCCATCAGGTCGACGCAGACTTGGGCGTTCTCTTCCCAGACGCGGCTAACGGCGAACTGGCCCAAAGCAACTTTCAGCATGGCTTTTCCTTGTGCGGATCAGTATTTTCCGGCTTGTGCCCGGCATTTCCTATTGTCGCGCCAACTGGTCCGACGTGCCGACTACGGGTAACTCCTAGCTCCCGCTTGTAAATTTCTTTCACGATAATGAAAAAAATAGACTTTGACGTAAATATTTTCCATAACCGACGCCCGCCATGACGAACTCCTCCTCCCCCGCAGCCTTGTTGGACGTGAACGGCAAAGGCCTGGGCGCGTTCCCCGAGTCCTGTACCACCGCCGACGTGGCGGCCCTGAACTGGAACCTGCTGGACGAAGACGTCAGCCTGCCGGTAGCGGTGCTGTACGAGGCCCGCGTCCGCCACAACCTGCAGTGGATGCAGCAGTTCATGGAGGCCTACCACGTCAAGCTGGCGCCGCACGGCAAGACCACGATGAGCCCTGCCCTGTTCAAGCGCCAGATCGACAACGGCGCCTGGGGCATCACGCTGGCGACCGCGCCGCAGGTGCTGGCCGCGTACCAGCACGGCATCCGCCGCGTGCTGATGGCCAACCAACTGGTTGGCCGCGCCAACATGGCCATCATCGCCCGCCTGCTGCAAGATCCCGCCTTTACCTATTTCTGCATTGTGGATTCCGCCGCCAATGCTGCCCAGTTGGGCCAGTTCTTCGGCGAGCAGGGCCTGACCTTGCCCGTGCTGATCGAACTGGGCCCCGCAGGCGGACGCACGGGCGTGCGCAATGACGCGCAGTTCCAAGCCGTGGTCGAGGAAATCGGCCGGTGGCCCGGCCTGGCGCTGGCCGGCATCGAAGTTTATGAAGGCGTGCTGCAGGAAGAAGGCGCCATTCGCGCCTTCCTTCGCCGCGCCACCGACGCCCTGCGCGCCCTGGCCACCGCCGGGCGCCTGCGCAAGAGCGGCCCCGCCGTGATTTCCGGCGCCGGCTCGGCCTGGTTCGACGTGGTGGCCGAAGAGTTCTCGCAGCTGGACATCGGCGCCCCGCTGGAAGTGGTGCTGCGCCCCGGCTGCTATCTGTCGCACGACGTAGGCGTCTACCGTTCGGCGGCGGAACGCATCAACGCCCACAACCCCGTGGCACGGAAGATGGAACCGGGCCTGTTGCCCGCCTTGCAGGTCTGGGCTTACGTGCAATCGCTGCCCGAACCCGGCCGCGCCATCATCGCCATGGGCAAGCGCGACGCGGCGTTCGACGCCGGCCTGCCCACGCCCGCCCTGCAATTCCGCCCCGGCCAGAACGCGCCCGCCGACGCGCCGCCAACATGGAAGCTGACCGCCATGATGGACCAGCACGCGTTCATGCAGATTGGCGAAGGCGACGACATCCAGGTCGGCGACATGATCGCTTTCGATATTTCCCACCCCTGCCTGACGTTCGACAAGTGGCGCCAGGTGTTGCTGGTGGACGAGCAGTACCGCGTCACCGACGTGGCCGAAACCTTCTTCTGAACGTCCCCCGCCCGCCGCACCGCGCCAAGCCCGAGGGGGCGGTAAGACCCGGGATCCAGGCGCTTGACCGATACCCCGCGACAACCTGTTTTTGACCCTCTGGAGAGAGAATCATGAACTTCCGACCCTCCCGGCGAGGCGGTAGGCTGACCAGCCTGCTCGCGGCCGGCGCAATTGGCTTGACCGCATTGTCGTCCCCCGCCCTCTGTGCCGCGCCCGTCAAGGGAGGCACGATATCCGTCGCCACCATCGGCGAGCCGCCGACGCTGGATCCGATGACCAGCACCGCCGATCTGGTGGGCATCCTGACGCAGCATTTCTTCGAAACGCTCTACACCTTCGACGCCAAGTGGAACCTGACTCCGCTGCTGGCCGACAAGATGCCGGACGTTACCCCCGACGGCCTGATCTACACCATCCCGCTGCGCCAGGGCATCACGTTCCACGATGGTTCCAAGATGGACTCGTCGGACGTGCTGGCATCGCTTAAGCGCTGGACCGAGACCGCCACGCGCGGCAAGGGCGCCGCCAAGGTGATCAGCAGCATCGAAGCGCCCGACGCCAACACCATCCGCATCACGCTCAAGCAGCCCTATGCGCCGCTGACCGCGCTGCTGGCCATGAACAACGCCGCGGCCGTCATCATGCCCAAAGGCAAGATTGCGCCGGTGCTGACCGAAATCGTCGGCACGGGGCCCTACCAGTTGAAGGCCCGCGTGCCGGACCAGTACATCCAGCTGGTGCGTTTCGAAGGCTACAAGCAGCGCGAAGGCGAGCCCGACGGCTATGGCGGCGCGCGCAAGCAGTACCTGGACGAAATCCGCTTCGTGCCGGTCAGCAACGCCAATACCCGCTCGGAAGCCGCTGCCGCCGGCCAGTTCGACTATGTCGACTCGCTGCCGGTGGAAGCGCTGGACAAGCTCAAGGGCGGCCGTTCGGACCCGGTGATGCTGAAGCCCTTCGGCTGGCCGCGCCTGGTGCTCAATACCAAGCAAGGCATCATGTCCAACCTGGCCGTGCGCCAGGCGGTGCAATTGGCGCTGAACGAAGAAGACATGCTGTTCGCCGCCTTTGGCAACAAGGACTTCTACAAGCTGAACGGCGACCTGTATCCGGAAGGCTACCCGTGGGCCACGTCGCTGGGCGGCAAGGTCTACAACAAGGCCGACTCCGCCGCCGCCAAGAAACTCTTGGACAGCGCCAACATGGCCGACAAGAAGATCCGCATCCTGACCAGCCAGCAATACGAGTTTCATTACAAGATGGCGCTGGTGGCCGCGGAATACCTGAAGGCCGCCGGCTTCACGGTGGACATGCAGGTTGTGGATTGGGCCACCCTGACGCAACGCCGCCAGGACCCCGCCGTGTGGGACATCTTCATTACGCACAGCGTTTTCCTGCCGGAACCCGCGCTGATCGACTTCCCCTCCAAGGATGCGCCGGGCTGGTGGGACACGCCGCGCCGCGCACAGGTGATGGACGCCTTCAACCAGGCGCGCACGCAGGAAGAGCGCATCAAGCGCTGGGCCGACGTGCAACAGGCCGTGTATGACGAGATTCCCTTCGTCAAGGTCGGTGACTTCAATGCCCAGGCTGCGCGTTCCCCGTCGCTGCAAGGCACCAAGCCCGCCCCGTGGCCGTTCTTCTGGAACGCCTGGAAGGCCCCCAAATAACGGCGCGCGGTACCTGGGATGAGGGACAGCGCGGCAGGGCAAGGCAGGAACCCGCCTGCCTGCCGCGCAAAACCCATCATTGGACGGTGGTGCCGTGGTTGGCTCCACGCACCGTCCCGAATGACGTTTTTTAGGACATCATCGTGTTGCGTTATCTCTTAAACCGGCTGGTCGGGCTGGTGGCCGTGATGTTCATCGTCGCGACCATCGTGTTCGTCATCATCCGCGTCACGCCCGGCGATCCGGCGGCCGTGATGCTGGGGCCGCAGGCCAGCCAGCAGGACATCGCGGCGCTGCGCACGCAGTTGGGGCTGGACCAGCCGATGGCGATGCAGTACCTGTCGTGGCTGGGCAAGCTGGCGCAGGGCGACCTGGGCCAATCCATCTTCATGAACAAGCCCGTGCTGTCGGCGCTGGCGGACCGCGCCGAGCCCACGATCTTGCTCACCCTGATGTCGCTGCTGATCGCCAGCGCGATCGCGCTGCCCGTGGGCATCCTGTCCGCGGTCAAGCGCGGCACCACGCTGGACCAGTCAGTGCTGTCGTTCTCGATGTTCACCTCCAGCGTGCCCAGTTTCTGGTTGGGCCTGCTGCTGATGCAGATCTTCTCGGTGAAGCTGGGCTGGCTGCCGGTATCCGGTTATGGCGGCCCCGACGCATCGCTGGCCACGCGCCTGTCGCACCTGATCTTGCCCGCCGTGGTGCTGGGCCTGGTGAATTCCGCGCTGATCACCCGCTTCATCCGTGCCAGCATGCTGGACGTGCTGCGCGACGACTATGTGCGCACCGCGCGGGCCAAGGGCCTGCCGGAAAGCAAAGTCATCCTGAAGCACGCGGTGCGCAACGCGCTGATCCCCATCCTGACGGTGCTGGGCCTGACGACCGCCCTCCTGATCAGCGGCGCCGTCGTGACCGAGACCGTGTTCGGCCTGCCCGGCGTGGGCAGCCTGGTGGTGTCGGCGGTATTGCGCCGCGACTATCCCGTCATCCAGGGCGCGTTGCTGGTCATCGCGGCGATCTACGTCCTGATCAATCTACTCATCGACCTGCTGTACCTGGTGGTCGATCCTCGGGTCCGTTACTAATGATGCGCCCCACCCCCGAAGCGCCAGCGGCGCTTCCCCCTCAAGGGGGCGCCGCCTGCGGCCCGGCAAAGCCGGCTCCGCGCGGCCCCGATCCGATGCACCGCAAGTGGAGCAACTGAAATGACAACCGGATCTACTATGAATTCCGGAACCGACCGCTGGCAGGTGCTGCGCCTGCTGGTGTCCCGCAAGACGGTTCTCGTCAGCCTGATCGTGATCATCGTGCTGGTGGCCGCCGCGCTGCTGGCGCCGTGGGTCAGCCCCTACGACCCATTCAAGCTGTCCATCATGAACCGGCTGAAGGCGCCGGGCGCCGCGCACTGGTTTGGCACCGACGACTTCGGGCGCGACGTGTTCAGCCGCGTCATCCACGGCGGCCGGCTGTCGCTGATGGTGGGCTTTTCCGTCGTGATCGTGTCCAGCGTGCTGGGCATTGCGCTGGGGCTGGTTGCCGGCTTCTTCCGGTCGGCCGACAAATTCGTATCGCGCCTGATCGACGCCATGATGGCGTTCCCCGACATCCTGCTGGCAATTTCGCTGGTGGCCGCGCTGGGGCCGTCGCTGATCAACGTGGTGATTGCGCTGGGCATCGTCTACACGCCGCGCCTGGCCCGCATCGTGCGCGCCTCGACGCTCGTGATCCGCGAGCTGCCCTTCGTGGAAGCGGCCCGCGCGCTGGGCGTGCCCACCTGGCGCATCGTCACCGTGCACGTGCTGCGCAACCTGGTGTCGCCCATTCTGGTGCAAGGCACGTTCATCTTCGCCTACGCGATCCTGGCCGAAGCCGGGCTGTCGTTCCTGGGCGTGGGCGTGTCGCCAGACATCCCCACCTGGGGCACCATGATCAACGCCGGCCAGCAGTACATGGGCTCGGCTGACTGGATCATGATCTTTCCCGGCATCGCCATCGTGCTGTCCGTGTTGTCGCTGCAACTGGTCGGCGACGGACTGCGCGACGTACTCGATCCGCGCCTGCGCAAGGAGCTGTAATCATGACGGCAAGCACCCGAGACGTCGTGCTGTCCGTGGAAGGGTTGAAAACCTGGTTCCACAGCCGCGACGGCATCGCCAAATCCGTGGACGGCGTCACGTTCGACCTGGCCCGCGGCGAAACGCTGGCCATCGTGGGCGAATCCGGTTCCGGAAAGTCCGTGACCAGCCTGTCCATCATGGGCCTGCTGCCCAAGCCGGCCGGCCGCATCGAAGGCGGCAAGATCCTGTACCGCGACCGCCGGGGCACGCAGCACGACCTGGCCCGCGCCACGCCCGCCACCCTGCAGAAGATCCGCGGCGCTGAAATCGCCATGATCTTCCAGGAGCCGATGACCAGCCTGAATCCGCTGTACACGGTGGGCGACCAGATCGCCGAAGCGGTGCTGCAGCACGAAGGCGGGTCCCATGCCGCGGCGATCCGGCGCGCCCGCGAAATGCTGGAACGCGTGGAGATTCCCGCCGCCGACCGCCGCGTCAACGAATACCCGCACCAGATGTCCGGCGGCATGCGGCAACGCGTGATGATCGCGCTGGCGCTGGCCTGTAATCCCGCCGTGCTGATCGCGGACGAGCCCACCACGGCGCTGGACGTCACCGTGCAGGCGCAGATCCTGGACCTGCTGCGCCGACTGCAGCAAGAGATGAACATGAGCATCCTGTTCATCACGCACAACCTGGGCGTCGTGGCCGAAATCGCGCATCGCGTGGCGGTTATGTACGCCGGACGCGTGGTGGAAGACGCCGGCGTCTACGACCTGTTTGAAAAGCCCACGCACCCGTACACCCGCGGCCTGTTGTCCTGCCTGCCCACCGCCGCCCTGCTGGCCTCGGGCGAACGCCTGCGCGCCATCCCGGGCAACGTACCCAGCGTGCTGTCGCTGCCGGCCGGCTGCACCTTCGCGCCGCGCTGCGAACTGGCCGCCGACGACTGCCGCTCCGCCGTGCCCGAACTGATCGCCGTGCAACCCGAACATCGCGCGCGCTGCATCAAGGTGAACCCGATATGACGAGCCCCCAAGTGACCGTGCGCGCCGAAGACCCGCTGGTCCGCATCGAAGACCTGAAAGTCCACTTTCCGACCTCGCAGGCGCGCAACGCCCCCGTGGTGCGGGCCGTGGACGGCGTGAGCTTCGATGTGCCGAAGAACACCATCGTGGGCCTGGTTGGGGAATCAGGGTCGGGCAAGACCACCACCGGCCGCGCGCTGCTGCGGCTGTTCGCGCCCACGGCGGGCCGCATCCTGTTCGACGGCCACGACATCACCAAGCTGAACGAAAAACAGATGCTGCCGTGGCGCCGCCGCATGCAGATCGTGTTCCAGGACCCTTACGCCAGCCTCAATCCCCGCATGACGGTGGCCGAGATCCTGGGCGAGGCGCTGGACACGCATCGGCTGGCGCAACACCGCCGCTCGGCGCGTATCGGTGAACTGCTGGAGCGGGTGGGCCTGAACGCCGACCACAGCCGCCGCTATCCGCACGAGTTCTCGGGCGGCCAGCGCCAGCGCATCGGTATCGCCCGCGCGTTGGCGGTGGAGCCGGATTTCATCGTGGCGGACGAACCCGTATCCGCCCTGGACGTCTCGGTGCAGGCGCAGGTGCTGAACCTGCTGCAGGATCTGCAGCGCGACCTGGGGCTGACCATGCTGTTCGTGGCCCACGACCTGGCGGTGGTGGATTATCTTTGCGACGAAGTCGTCGTGATGTATCTGGGCCGCGTCATGGAACGCGGGCCGACCAGCGAGGTCTACGCCCGGCCGCGCCATCCCTATACCCGCGCGCTGCTGTCCGCCGCGCCGGTGCCGGACCCGCGCGCCCCGCGTTCGCGTATTCTGCTTAAAGGCGATATCCCCAGCCCCGTCAACCCGCCGTCCGGCTGCGTGTTCCGCACACGCTGCCCGCACGCCATCGATGCTTGCGCGACGATCGAAGCGCAAGCCGTCGAGGTGGATCCGGGCCACTTCGTGGCCTGTTCACGCATCGGCGCCCCCGAGCTGGCCTAACCTTCGCCCCGTCCAGATCTGATCCAGGAATCCCACATGAACATCATCCGCGACATCGTCTTCCAGATACGCAGTCGGCGGGACGCACTGAGCGTGACTGAACGCAAGGTTGCGGACGCCATCCTGGACGACATCATGTGGGGCGCCAGCGCCACGGTCGACCAGCTGGCCACGAAGGCCGGCGTCAGTATCGCCACCATCTCGCGCTTTGCGCGCACGGTGGGCTGCGACGACACCCGCGACCTGAAGATGAAGCTGGCGCAGGCCAGCACGGTGGGCAGCCGCTTCCTGGACCCCAGCGCGCCCGCCGAGGAAAGCACGTTCTACGCCCGCATCTACGCCGACATCGAAAGCACGCTGCGCGCGCACTTGCCCACCTTCACGGAACAGTTGTTCGAGCAGGCATCGGCCATCGTCGATGGCGCCCGCATGATCTACGTGTTCGGCATGGGCGGCGCGTCCGCCGTGCTGGCGCAGGAAGTGCAGTCACGCCTGGTGCGCCTGGGGTACCCCATCGCCGTCTACAGCGACGCCGTGCTGCTGCGCATGGTGGCCGCCACGCTGGACGAGCGCGACGCCGTGCTGATCCTGTCGGCCTCCGGCCTTACCCCCGAAATCGTCGGCGCCGCCCGCATCGTCAAGCAATACCGCGCCCGCATCGTCGCCATCACGGACGCCACGTCCGAACTGGCCCAACTGGCCGACGTGGTGCTGCCGATTCGCACCGACGAAACCGATTTCATCTACAAACCCTCGGCATCGCGCTACGCGATGATGCTGGCCATCGACCTGCTGTCGACCGAGCTGGCCATGTTGAACCAAGAGGAAAACCGCGAACGCCTGCGCCGCATCAAGCTGGCGCTGGACGAGCACCGCGGTGGCCCGAACCGTTTGCCGCTGGGCGATTGAACCTGGAACCCAAGATGTACGACACCCTCATTGGCAACGTCCGTGTCCTGGACGGCACCGGCGGCGCCGAATACCGCGCCAGCGTGGCCCTGGCCGATGGCCGCATCGCCGCCATCGGCCCCCTGCCCGGCGCGCAGGCCCGCCACATCGTCGACGGCACGGACCTGGCGCTGGCCCCCGGCTTCATCGACGTGCACACGCATGACGACACCAACGTCATCCGCACGCCCGGCATGCTGCCCAAGCTGTCGCAGGGCGTGACCACCGTGGTGGTGGGCAATTGCGGCATCAGCGCATCGCCCGTGTCGCTGCCGGCGGAGCCTCCCGACCCCATGAACCTGCTGGGCGGCCGCGAAGACTTCAGCTACCCCACTTTCGCCGACTACACCCGCGCCATCGAAACCGCGCGGCCGGCGGTCAACGTTGCCGCGCTGGTCGGCCACACCGCCTTGCGCAGCAACCACATGGACCGCCTGGACCGCGCCGCCACGCCGGCCGAAGTGCTGGCCATGCGCGAGCAGTTGCGCGATGCGCTGGCGCATGGCGCGATCGGGCTGAGCACCGGCCTGGCCTACGCGTCCGCCATCGAGGCCGACACGGACGAAGTCAAATTGCTGGCCGAAGCGCTGGACGAATTCGGCGCCCTGTACACGACGCACCTGCGTTCGGAGTTCGCGGCCATCCTGGAAGCCATGCAGGAGGCGTTCGACATCGCCTTGCACGCCCGCGTGCCGGTGGTGGTGTCGCACCTGAAATGCGCGGGCGCCGGCAACTGGGGCCGCACGAAGGAAGTGCTGTTCAGCCTTGAGAACGCGGGCCGCCTGCAGCATGTGGGGTGCGACTGTTATCCGTATTCGGCCAGCTCGTCCACGCTGGACTTGAAGCAGGTCACCGACGAATTCGACATCGACATCACGTGGTCCGTGCCGCACCCCGAGCAGGCGCGCCGCAAGTTGGCCGCCATTGCCGCCGACTGGGGCGTGACGCTGCTTGCGGCCGCGCGCCGCCTGCAACCGGCCGGCGCCGTGTATCACAACATGCATGAAGACGACGTGCGCCGCGTGCTGTCGCACCCGTTGACGATGGTGGGTTCGGACGGTCTGCCCAACGACCCGATGCCGCATCCACGGCTGTGGGGCGCGTTCCCCCGCGTGCTGGGCCATTACAGCCGCGATGTCGGGCTGTTCCCGCTGAGTCAGGCGGTGCACAAGATGACCGGCCTGTCCGCCGCCCGCTTCGGCCTGGCCGACCGTGGCCTGGTGCGCGAGGGCTATCACGCCGATCTGGTGCTGTTCAATCCGGACACCGTCATCGACCGCGCCACCTTCGCCGCGCCCGTCCAGACCGCAGCCGGCATCGAAGCCGTGTGGGTGAACGGCGCCTTGTCTTACCACCAGGGGCAGCCTACTGGCGACCGCGCCGGGCGCTGGCTGCCGCGCAACGGCGACCTCCGCGCGAGCTTCGCGGCGGCGTCTTCCCTTTCTCCGGCATCACCCCCATCCCAATAAGGAGCCATCCATGAGCAATGCCCCCACCCCCGACAAGAACGGCATCACCCGCTACGGCGTCGCTGGCGGTACCGGCCAGGGCGGTTCCCACATGCCGTTCGCGCGCGCCGTCGCCGCCGACGGCTGGCTGCACGTGTCCGGCCAGGTGCCAATGGAAAATGGCGAGGTGATCGAAGGCGGCACCGTCGCGCAATGCCACAAGGCCATCCAGCAACTGCTGGCCATCCTGAAGGAAGCGGGCTATGGCCCGGAACACGTCGTGCGCTGCGGCGTATGGCTGGACGACGCCCGCGACTTCCCGTCGTTCAACAAGGTGTTCAAGGAATACTTCGGCGAAAACCCGCCCGCCCGCGCCTGCGTGCAGTCCAGCCTGATGGTGGACGCCAAGGTCGAGATCGATTGCGTGGCGTACAAGCGTCCTTGATGGGGCCTTGCCAAGAAAATGGCCCGGTGATCATCGGGCCATTTTTTACATCTTCACCACATCGACGCCTTTGGGCGCCGTGAACTGGAATTCCTTGTCCGCCAACGTGGGGTTGGGGGCGATCGCCGACAAATCGACGCGGGTGGTCTGGCCGAACGAATCCAGCAATTCCACGCGGACCGGCAGATTGTCCTTCATGCCGATATCCACGCGCGAAAAACCCGCGTCGGCCGTGCGCGGCTTGGCGCGCAGCCACTCCACGCCGTCCTTGGACGGCAGCGCCGACACGTCGAACGATTGCTCGAGCGAACCGGAACCGAACAGGATGGCGGCGGGAGACGTGCCGATGGCGGCGTCCACCTTGCGCTCGGTTACCTGAGCCAGGTCGGGATCGAACTGGAACACCGTGCGGCCGTCGGAGATGACGAGCTGCTCGTACGGCTTTTGCACCGCCCACTTGAACTTGCCCGGACGTTGGAACGAAAACACCCCGGTCTGCGCGGGCTGCGTGCGGCCCTGATTGTTCACCGTGTATTGCGAGAACGAGCCGGTAGCCGCCGTGACGGTCGAGACAAAGGCCTTCAATTGCTCTTGCGCGCTGGCGGCGAACGCCAGGGCGGGCGCCAGGCTCAAGGCGGTGGCGATGGCCAGGCGGCGAAACGTCTTCATCATGCTTCCTCTCGGGCGGCAGCGGCGGCGGGGACCAGGATCTCCCGGTTGCCATTGGACTGCATCGCCGACACCATACCCGATTGCTCCATTTGCTCGAGTAACCGGGCCGCGCGGTTGTAACCAATGCGCAGATGGCGCTGCACCAGCGAGATCGAGGCGCGGCGGTGCTTCAGCACCACTTCGCATGCCTGGTCGTACATCGGGTCGGACTCGGCGTCGCCGCCGATGCCGGTGACGCTGCTGGCACCTTCGCCGTTATCGCCCTCGAGCCCGCCTTCCAGCAGGCCTTCGATGTAATTCGGTTCGCCCTGCGCCTTCAGGCTTTCCACCACGCGGTGCACTTCATCGTCGCTGCAGAACGCGCCGTGCACGCGTACCGGCAGGCCAGTGCCCGGCGGCATGTAGAGCATGTCGCCCTGCCCCAGCAGGGTTTCAGCGCCCATTTGGTCGAGAATGGTGCGCGAGTCGATCTTGGACGACACCTGGAAGGCAATGCGCGTGGGGATGTTGGCCTTGATCAGGCCCGTAATGACGTCCACGCTGGGACGCTGCGTGGCCAGTATCAGGTGGATGCCGGCGGCGCGCGCTTTCTGCGCCAGGCGGGCGATCAGTTCTTCGATCTTCTTGCCCACCACCATCATCAAGTCGGCCAGTTCGTCGATGACCACCACGATGGTGGGCAGCGGCGACAGCGGCTCGGGCGCATCGGGCGTCAGCGAGAACGGGTTCGGGATGGGTTCTTCGCGCTTGATGGCGTCGCGGATCTTGGTGTTGTAGCCCGCCAGGTTGCGCACCCCCATCTTGCTCATCAGGCGGTAGCGTTTTTCCATTTCGCCCACGCACCAGTTCAGCGCGTTGGACGCATGGCGCATGTCGGTGACGACGGGGGCCAGCAGGTGCGGGATGCCCTCGTAGACGCTCATTTCGAGCATCTTCGGGTCAATCAGGATCAAGCGGGTATGGGACGCGTCGGCCTTGTACAGCAAGGACAGGATCATGGCGTTGATCCCCACGGACTTGCCCGAACCGGTGGTGCCCGCCACCAGCAGGTGGGGCATCTTGGCCAGATCGGCCACGACCGGGTTGCCGGCGATGTCCTTGCCCAGCGCCATCGTCACGACCGAGTGGCTGGCGTGATAGGTCTGCGAGCCCAGGATTTCAGACAGGCGCACCATCTGGCGGCGCGGGTTGGGCAGTTCCAGGCCCATCAGGTTCTTGCCGGGAATGGTTTCCACCACCCGGATGCTGACCAGGCTGAGCGCGCGCGCCAGGTCCTTGGCCAGGTTCACGATCTGGCTGCCTTTCACGCCGGTCGCCGGTTCGATCTCATAGCGCGTGATGACCGGGCCGGCCTGCGCCGCCACCACGGTGACGGACACGCCGAAGTCGGCCAGCTTCTTTTCGATCAGGCGCGACGTGAATTCGATGGTCTCGGCCGAGACGGTTTCCTGGTTCGTCAGCGGGGGATCCAGCAGGCTGATCGCCGGCAGGTCGCCTTCGGCGCCGCCCGAGGGCGCGAAGAACAGCGATTGCTGCTTTTCCTTTTCGACGCGTTCGGACTTGGGCACCACGGTAATCGCGGGTTCGATGCGTACCGGCTGCTCGTGCACCAGCTTTTCCTGCTTGGCCTCGACCTGCTCGGTGCGCACGGCCTTGGCCACCTGGCCGACCTTGCGGTCTTCGCGGGCGGCGTAGGAATTACGGATGCGGCGGACAAGGCCTTCCATCCAGGAACCCACGCGTTCCGCCACGGCCAGCCAAGAGAACGAGAAGAACAGGCTAAGGCCGATGGCCAGCATGACCAGGAAGGCCAGCGTGCTGCCGGTGAAGCCGATGCTGCGGCTGATCAGGTCGGCCAGCGTGTGGCCAATGACGCCACCGGCGCCACTGGCATTTTCGGACGCACCAGGCAGATGCGTGCCGCGGCTGGCCAGGCGCAAGGCTTCCATGCCCAGCGAGCCCAGCAGCAGCAGGAAGAAGCCGATGCCCTCTTCCCAGTGGACACGGGGCAACACTTCCGGTTGTTTACTATTAGTTACCTTAAGCTGGCTGGCCAGACGGCGGTAGCCCGCGCGCACCCGGTGCAGCAGCAGGACGACCCACCACCAGGCCGAGAAGCCAAAGAGATAGAGCAGGATGTCCGCCAGATAGGCGCCCAGCCGTCCCCCGTGGTTGCGCACGACGTCGCCGGGCACGGAGTGCGACCAGCCAGGGTCGGATGCGCTCCAGGTGGCCAGCACCAGGGTGAGCCAGGCCGCCAGGGCGGCAAATAGGATCCAGCGGGCCTCGCGCAGCAACGCGGAAATACGCGTTTGTAGCGGCGAAGGCCCGTTGCGGGTGTTGCGCGAGGCGCGGGGAGAAGCAGTCGAGATACGCGGCATGCGGCTCATTATAATTGGGCGTTAACCTAAAGATACCCGCCCATGTCCACGCCCACGCACGCTAAAGTTTTGATACTCGGTTCCGGCCCTGCCGGTTACACGGCGGCCGTCTATGCGGCACGCGCCAATCTGAGCCCTGTTCTCGTTACAGGTCTGGCCCAAGGCGGCCAGCTCATGACCACCACGGATGTCGACAATTGGCCGGCCGACGCGGATGGCGTGCAGGGTCCGGACCTGATGCAGCGCTTCCAGAAGCACGCCGAACGCTTCAACACCGAGATGCTGTTCGACCACATCGCGAAGGTCGACTTGTCCAAGCGCCCGTTCACGCTGACCGGCGACACCGGCAAGATCTACACCTGCGACGCCCTTATCATCGCTACCGGCGCTTCGGCCAAGTACCTGGGCCTGCCGTCCGAGCAGTCCTTCATGGGCCGCGGCGTGTCCGGCTGCGCCACGTGCGACGGCTTCTTCTACCGCAACCAGGACGTGGTCGTGGTCGGCGGCGGCAACACCGCCGTCGAAGAAGCCCTGTACCTGTCGAACATCTGCCGCAAGGTCACCCTGATCCACCGCCGCGACAAATTCCGCGCCGAACCGATCCTGGTCGACAAGATGATGGCCAAGGTCGAGAACGGCAACATGGCGCTGAAGACGTTCCACACGCTTGAAGAAGTGCTGGGCGACGACAGCGGTGTAACCGGCGTGCGCGTTCGCCACGTGGACACTGGTGTCACCGAAGACATGGCCGTCACCGGCGCCTTCATCGCCATCGGCCACCAGCCGAACACGGAAATCTTCCAGGGCCAGCTGGAAATGAAGGACGGCTACATCGTCACCAAGAGCGGCCTGTCGGGCATGGCCACGATGACTTCCGTTCCGGGCGTGTTCGCCGCGGGCGACGTCCAGGACCACGTCTATCGCCAGGCCATCACCAGCGCCGGCACGGGTTGCATGGCCGCCCTGGACGCTCAACGGTGGTTGGAGAATGCGGGGCAGTAAGGTCGGCCTGGCCGACCTGAAACGCCTGAAGAAAGACCTGCAGGCCGAGCGCGAGCGCGAAGCGCTGGCCAAGCGGGTCGCGGTGCTGAAGAAGCCGGAAAGCCCCCCCATGGATGACATGGCCGCTTTCCGACGCACGATGAAGTCCGTCACGCCGATCAAGGCGGACGCCCGGGTCGAGCACAAGCCGGCGGCGGAACCCGCCCCGGCGCTGCGCCGCGCCAACGCGCTGGGCGAAGCCCCGTCCCGCGCGGACGCCGGCGTGTCCGACGGCGGCGAAATCATGCACCTGCTGTCCGAGGGCGGCACGGCCTTCGTGCGCAGCGACGCCGCGCCCGACACGGCCCGCAACCTGCGGCGCGGCCAATGGCGCGCGGGCGCGGAACTGGATCTGCATGGCTTGCGCGTCGAACAGGCCCGCCACGCGCTGCTGTCTTTCCTGGACGAATGCCAGGAACACGGCATCCGCTGCGTTCGCGTCGTGCATGGCAAGGGCTATGGTTCGCAAGGGCTGGAGCCGGTGCTGAAAGACAAGGCGCGCACCTGGCTGGTGCAAAAGAATGAAGTCCTGGCGTTTTCCGAAGCGCCCGAGCGCGAAGGCGGCGCAGGCGCGCTGCTGGTGCTGTTGCGGCAATCCGAAGGAATGCGCAAATGAAATGGCTCTACCTGGGCGTGGCGATCATCGCCGAGATCTTCGCCACCAGCGCCCTCAAGGGCTCCGAAGGCTTCACCCGCCTGGTGCCGTCGCTGATCACGGTGATGGGCTACCTGATCTCGTTCTATTTCCTGTCGCTGACGCTGCGCGAGATCCCGGTGGGCATCGCCTACGCCATCTGGTCCGGCGTGGGCATCGTGCTGATATCGATCGTGGGCGCCGTGCTGTTCAAGCAACAGCTGGACACGCCCGCGCTGATCGGCATTGGCCTCATCATCGCCGGCGTGGTGGTGATGAACGTGTTCTCCAAATCCGTTTCGCATTGAACCGCCGCGCCGAACCGCCGGCCGTGTCCCGGGTCCGCCGCTGGACGGCGGCCAGATGGTGCGCGGCCAGGTGGTGCGCGGCCTGGTTTTGCGTAGCCTGGCTGGGCGTGGGCGGCCTGGGCTTGCTGCCGGCCGGCAACGCCTGGGCGGCGGGGTTCGACCGCGCCGCGGAACTTGTCCGCTACCGCGCCTGGCTGACGGATTTCAAACACGACCTGGACCGCTTTTCCGCGTCGCCGCGCGCGCTGTCCGACGCCGAGCTGGACGCCCTGTTCGCGCGCACGGTGGTGCCCGGTTCACGCGGGGCCGCGTTCATCCGCCAGAGTTTCGCCCTGCGCGGCAGCGACGGCGCCTATTTCCCGCAGACCGGCCCGCGCACCGTGTTCCTGGGCGTGCTGGACAGCGGCATCCCAGCCGGCCAGGGCGGCCTGTACCCGGAATCCGACCCGGCGCTGAAGGTTGCGGATCTGACCGTCTGGTACCTGCATGTGGACGTAGGCGACATGACCAATACCTACCTGCTGTCGGACAAACACTTTACGCCGTACCGGCTGCCGCCTCCCGGCAAGCTGGAACGCAACGCCTACCCGTTCCTGCTGATGGATACCCGCGACGTCGCGCTGCGCCTGGGCGGCGTCAGCAGCGAACTCTGGGGGCTGATCGTCTACCTGCACAATGCCGCGCGCTGAATCCGCCCTGCGCCTGCTTGCGCTGACGGCCCTGTCGATGGCGCCCGGGCTGGCCAACGCCCTGTGCGAACCGCTGGCGGCCTCCGCGCAGCGCCAGACCCTGGTGACGGACATCTCGCTGGACAGCACCCATACCTTGCTGGCGCTGGACGGTTCGCGCATTCCTTCCTGGCAAGCCGCCGTCACCGTGGAAATCGGCGCGCAGGCCAGGCCTGTCGTCTGGGCCGAACGCGTCGACTGGTCGGTGTATGCCGCCGCGCCGGATGCACGCATTGGCGTCACGATGCTGCGGTTCGAGACCGGCGCCAACGGCCGCCGGCATCTGTGCGGCATCGCGCGCTACAGCGCCAGTGCCGTGGATGCCGCTCGTGAAGCCGGCAAGGCCGCCCTGCCGGCACCCGACGCGGAAACCCGCTACTACTATGGCGATGGCGACCGGCTGACCGGATATGAAGAGCGCTCCCGCGCGGCCGATGGCCGCCCGAACCCGCCAGTACGCTACTGCCTGCGCTATGACGAACACGGCTGGCTGGCCGAGCTGGGCGCCAACGATTGCGCCGCGCCTTCCCAGCCGATCACTCGCTATGTGCATGACACAGCGGGCCGGCTGCAGCGCGTCATCACCTATCAGGACGCCTCCGGCGAGGCGTCCCAGGTCGACACGTACGATGGCCAGGGGCGCCGGACGCAGCGCCATGCCCGTCAAAAGACCGGCTGGACAGACGGAGTGCAAACCTTGGGGCTGCCCTATCGCGAGGTCCCAAGCGAATACGCCGTGCTGGTGTTGCCCGGCCCCGCGTGGCAACCGCCCGCGCTGGATTCCTACCACTATGACTGGGCCATCGTACGCCCCAGGTCCGACAACGGCGACCACGACGTCTATGCCGCCAAGCGTGACCCCGCCCAGGTGCTGGCCAAAGGCAACAGCGGCAACGGCAGCCAATTCGCCCTGACGGCCGTGCAGAAGCAGCGCATCTGGGACGCCGCCGGCAAGACGCCGGGCGGCGTGCAATGGCTATGGGCACCCGGCCAGATCTTTACCTTGCTGCAAGCCCTGCCCCGCGCGGCGTGGGCCGCCTGCACCGACCCCGCAAACCGCACGGCCGACGCCTGCGGAACGCCTTAGGCGTTTTCGGCTGGCGGCCGGGGAGCCGCCGGGTGGCGCAGATAATCCACCAGCGCCAGCGTCGCCCGGTCGGGCGGCGGCGTCAGCAACGACACCACGATGATGGTCAGGAAGGCGACCGGCGCCCCGAATATGCCGGCCGCGATCGGCTGGATCCCCCACCACAGGTCTACCGGCTGCGTGCGCGAAATGCCCAGCACCCACTCGCGCAGCCAAGGATGCGTGTGCGTCATGTAGGCGAAGGTCGCGGCCAGGCCCGCGGCCATGCCCAGGGTAGCGCCCCATTTGTTGGCGCGCCGCCAGAACACCCCCATCACCAGCGCAGGGAAGAACGACGAGGCGGCGAACGAGAACGCGGCGGACACCATGAAGAGAATGTCCGCGGGCTTGCGCGCGGCGACCCACGCCGCGCCAAACGCCACCACCAGCAGCAGGATTTTCGACACCATCACCCGGCGCGCGGCCGACATGCGCGGCGACACCATCCGGTACCACATGTCATGCGACAGCGAATTGGACAAGGTCAGCAGCAGACCGTCGGCGGTGGACAGCGCGGCCGCCAGCCCGCCAGCCGCGACCAGCCCTGAAATCACATACGGCAGCCCGCCGATCTCGGGCATGGCCAGCACGACCACATCGGCGCCCATGCTGATCTCGCTTAATTGCACGACGCCGTCGCGGTTGATATCGGTGACGTCCAGCAGATTGGCATCCACCGCGCTCCAGGCATGCACCCAATTGGGCAGGCTCAGGAAATTCGAGCCGACCACCTGCGTATAGACCTCGTACTTGACCAGCAGGGCCAGCGCAGGCGCCATGAAATACAGCAGCAGAATGAACAGCAGCGACCAGCACACCGATTTGCGCGCCTCGATCACCGAGGGCGTGGTGTATGAGCGCATCAGGATATGCGGCATGCCCGCCGTCCCCAGCATCAGGCACAGCACCAGCGCCAGGAAATTGATGCGCATGTTGCGCCGCTCTTCCGGATCTTTGGCGGGGAATGGCTCGGCGTGCGGGGTGGGCGGGGCCGCCCGGGCCTCGAAGGTCGTGCGCGCTTGCGACCAGACCACGCGCGCATCCTCCACGCTGGCCGGATAGGCGGCCAGCTCGCGCTCCGCGGAACGGATCTCGACCATTGGCGCGTCGCTGGCGTTCAGTTGGGCCAGGCGGCTGCGCAGCTTGTCCTTTTCCAGCGCCCAGGATTCCGGCAGCGCCTGCACCCGCTGCGCCATCTGGTCGGCGTGCTGCTGCCAAAGCCGGCGCACTTCGATTTCGGACGGGTCGTTCTGCAGGTAGATCTCTTTCTCGGTCACCTGCTGCAGCACCACGCCGGCCGACAACTGCGGCACGGGCATGTTGGTGTGCTTGACGGACAACCACACCACCGGCACCAGATAGGCGATGACCAGGATGATGTACTGCCCCACCTGCGTCCAGGTCACGGCGCGCATGCCGCCCAGGAACGAGCAGACCAGCATGCCGCCCAACGCCACGAAGATGCCGAGTTCAAACGAAATGCCGGTCATGCGCGTGGTGATGATGCCCACGCCGTAAATCTGGGCCACCAGATAAGTGAATGAGCACAGGATGGCGCAGGCCACGCCCGCCAGCCGCGGCATGTTGCCGCCGTAGCGCGCGCCCATGAAGTCGGGAATGGTGTACTGGCCGAAGCGCCGCAGATACGGCGCCAGCAGCATCGCCACCAGTACGTAGCC
Source organism: Achromobacter sp. MYb9 (assembly GCF_002975275.1). Taxonomy (GTDB): domain Bacteria; phylum Pseudomonadota; class Gammaproteobacteria; order Burkholderiales; family Burkholderiaceae_B; genus Achromobacter. Next base: position 626,365 of record NZ_PCOQ01000001.1, read on the forward strand.
GCCGGTCCAGCCCATGATGTAGGCCAGCCCGCCGTAGCCGGTCAGGTACAGCGTGCCCGCGACCCCGATGAAGGACGCCACCGACATCCAGTCGGCGGCCGTGGCCATGCCGTTGTAGATGGCGGGCACGCGCCGTCCAGCCACGTAGTATTCGACCTGGTCCGAGGTCCGGCACACGATGCCGATGCCGGCGTACAGGCTGACGGTGACCAACAGGAAGACATAGCCGATCCAGTTGCGCGGCATCCCCAGGATCTCGGCCAGCGCCATCAACAAAATCATCAGCGCGAAGCCGGCGGTGTAAAGCACGTAGATGCGGCGCAGGCGGATCCGGAATTGCTGGGGGGTATCTCCGGTGAAAAACGGCATCAGCGATCCCCGCCGGCGGCGTCGGCCTCGGCCCGCTCATCGGCCCGGTTCATGACGCGGGCGTATACGCCGATGATGATCAGGTAGGCCAACGGCGCGCCGTAGGCCGCCATCCAGAAGGCAAACGGCCAGCCGATGAAATCGAAGGTCAGGCTGCGGGCAAAAAAGGCGGGAATAAACGTCAGCGCCGCCCAAACGGCAAGCAGCAACAGGATCAGCCGCAAGTTGCGGCGCCAATACGGAAGGGAAACGGGCTTGGAGGTCGGAGCGCGGGGTTCGGGCATAGCTAGGATGTAGAGACCCTACCTGGATAGCGCGAAACGCTGCGTCTGAAAAGCCCCTGCGGATGAAATCCAGGCTTTTTATGCGACAACGGCTGGCACTGCCTGGTGCCAGCCGTTGTGCGTTTTGCTTTTTTTGAGTACTGCTTTACTTTTTTTATGTACCGGTGCCGCCGGTATTTGCCCATGCAGGGCTTTGTCTCCTCACCTGCATGGGAAGAGATTCTGCACCAAGTGCGGGAATGCCACACTAGGGGAATGCCCTAAGACGGAGCATTCATTTACATATTCCATGCACCACAACAGTGCAATTTGACGACAAAGTTCTAAATATTGGGATTTTTTGGCCAAAAAGCCCGAATTGAGCCAAATTCAGAAATCCGTCCCATCCCGAAATATGACGCCCGCCACCGCACCATGCCCGGAATCGGGCGCGGCCCGCAATCGGGCCAGCCCTTCGCGCCCCGGATGCAAACCTGCGTATAAGAAGAAGGGAAAGGCGCCTGCGAAACCATAAGCCAGCTTTCAAAAGCACCCGCAGCCTCAAGAAGAACGCCCCAGACCCCAGAAAAATAGCCGCGCCGCCGCCGGGCCGCCCCAAGGCGGCGCAGCCCCCTCGGGGGGGCTGCAAGCGTGCGGAGCATGCGCAGCGTGGGGGTCCCCGCCCCGGGGGCTCTTTATTTTTTGTTTACACCCCCCTCCCCAACCTATATCCCATTTTTACCCCCTGCTCCGTAACCTGCCGGTGTCCTGATTGGTCACCTGGCCTGCCCGGCGCGCATCCGCTGTTGCCGCGCAGGCCCGTCGTTCGAAGGGAGCCGCGCTCCCGGGAGGAAAAACGTGGATGCCATCTATATCGCCGTCTTCGCCGTCATGGCCGGGCTGATTGCCGCCCTGCTGCGGTTCTGCGAAGCCCTGTCTACGGGAGAGCCGTCATGAACTGGCTCTATTGGATCAGCGGCCTGACCGCCGCGCTGCTGTTCGTGTATCTGCTGGTCGCCCTGTTCAAACCGGAGAAATTCTGATGACCGCCGAATTCGTCGGATTGCTGGTCCTGTACCTGGCAGTCCTGCTTGCGATTGCGCCCCTGCTCGGGCGCTACATCCGCATCGCCATGGAAAACGGGCAATCCCGGCTGACCGCCTGGGGCCGCCCGTTCGAGCGCGGCATCTACCGGCTTGCGGGCATCGACCCGCAAGCCGAGATGGGCTGGAAGCGCTACACCGTGGCCGTGCTGGCCTTCAACATCATCGGCATCCTGGTGGTTTACGGCCTGCAACGAGTCCAGGGCATGCTGCCGCTGAACCCGGCAGGGATGGGCGCCGTGACGCCGGACTCGGCCCTGAACACCGCCATCAGCTTTGTCAGCAATACGAACTGGCAGGGCTACGGCGGCGAAGCCACGATGAGCTACCTGACGCAGATGCTGGCGCTGACGGTGCAGAACTTCTTTTCGGCCGCCACCGGCATCGCCGTGCTGTTCGCGCTGATTCGCGGCTTGGCGCGCCACTGTTCCGCCACCGTCGGCAATTTCTGGACCGACATCATCCGCTGCACGCTGTATGTGCTGCTGCCGCTGTCCTTCGTGCTGGCACTGGCGCTGGTCAGCCAGGGCGTGATTCAGAACTTCAGCCCCTACCAGGACGTGCAGACCGTTGAAGCCCTGCACTATGACCAGCCGCGCGTGGACAGCCAGGGCCAGCCGGTGCTGGACGCCAACGGCCAGCCCGTGACCGCCCCCGCCGTCACGTCGACGCAAACGCTGGCGATGGGCCCGGTGGCCTCGCAAGAAGCCATCAAGCTGCTGGGCACCAATGGCGGCGGCTTCTTCAACGCCAACTCGGCGCATCCGTTCGAGAACGCGACGCCGCTGGCGAACTTCCTCGAGATGCTGGCCATCCTGATGATTCCCGCCTCGCTGTGCTTCGCCTTCGGCGAGATGGTGGGCAGCCGGCGCCAGGGCATCGCGATCCTGGCGGCGATGACCGTGCTGTTCGCGGTCTTCGCGCTGGGCACCGCCTACTTTGAACAGCAGCCCAACCCCATGGCGGCGCAGGCCGGCGCCGACAGCGCCATGACCGCGTTCTCGCCGGGCGGCAACATGGAAGGCAAGGAAACGCGCTTCGGCATCGCCGCCACGTCGCTCTTCGCCGTCATCACCACGGCCGCATCCTGCGGCGCGGTCAACGGCATGCACGATTCCCTGACCGCCATGGGCGGGCTGTCGCCGATGCTGCTGATGCAGTTGGGCGAAGTGGTCTACGGGGGCGTGGGGTCCGGCCTGTACGGCATGCTGGCCTTCGCCATCCTCGCGGTCTTCATCGCCGGCCTGATGATCGGCCGCACCCCGGAATACCTGGGCAAGAAGATCGAGGCGCACGACATGAAGATGGTGTCCATCGTCATCCTGGCCACGCCGCTGCTGGTGCTGGGCGGCACTGCGCTGGCCGTCTCCGTGTCGGCGGGCCAGGCCGGCGTGCTGAACCCCGGCATCCATGGCTTCTCGGAAATCCTCTACGCGCTGTCCTCGGCCGCCAACAACAACGGCAGTGCGTTCGCCGGGCTGTCCGCCAACACGCCCTTCTACAACGTGTTGCTGGGCATCGCCATGTGGTTCGGCCGCTTCGCCGTGATCGTCGCCGTGATGGCGATGGCCGGGTCGCTGGCGGCCAAGCGCCGGCTACCCGCCGGCCCCGGCAGCATGCCCACGACCGGCCCCCTCTTCGTGGTGCTGCTGATCGGCGCCGTGCTACTGGTGGGCGCCTTGACCTATGTGCCCGCCCTGGCCCTGGGCCCGGTCGCCGAACACCTGCAACCTTGAATGCAACACAACAGGCTAGGAAAGAAAATGGCCAAGATTGAAATGCCAACAACCAGCGCCGGCGGCGGTGCCGCCCGCGCGCCCGAAGCAGCCTCGCAAGACCGTCCTTTCGGCATGTGGTCGCGCTCGCTGGTCGGGCCCGCCGTGCTGGACAGCCTGCGCAAGCTCTCGCCCGCCGCGCAGTTGAAGAACCCCGTGATGTTCGTCGTCTACGTCGGCAGCATCCTGACGACGCTGTTGTGGGTCGTGGCCTTGCGCGGCCAGGCCGAAGCCCCCGCCGGCTTCATCCTGGCCATCTCCGTATGGCTGTGGTTCACGGTGCTGTTCGCCAACTTCGCCGAAGCCTTGGCCGAAGGTCGCGGCAAGCAGCAGGCGGCGACGTTGCGCGGCCTGCGCACCACCATCAACGCCCGGCTGCTGAAGAACTTCCGCGACGCGGACATCCGCGACGCGCAGCCCGGGCAATGGCGCGAGCAAGCTGTCAGCCAGCCCTCGGGCCTGCTGCGGCGCGACGACGTGGTGCTGGTCGAAGCGGGCGAGACCATCCCGGGCGACGGCCAGGTGATCGCGGGCGTCGCCTCGGTGGACGAAAGCGCCATCACTGGTGAATCCGCGCCCGTCATTCGCGAGTCCGGTGGCGACTTCTCGTCGGTCACGGGCGGAACGCGCGTGCTGTCCGACTGGATCTTCGTACGCATCGCGGCCGATCCCGGCGAGAGCTTCCTGGACCGCATGATCGCCATGGTGGAAGGCGCCAAGCGCCAGAAGACCCCGAACGAACTGGCGCTGACCATCCTGCTGGTCGGCCTGACCGTGGTGTTCCTGCTGGTGGTCGTGACGCTGATGCCGTTCTCGATCTACGCGGTCACCGCGGCCGGCGGCGGTTCAGCGGTCACGGTGACCGTGCTGGTGGCGCTGCTGGTGTGCCTGATCCCGACCACCATCGGCGGCCTGCTTTCGGCCATCGGCGTGGCAGGCATGAGCCGCATGATGAGCGCCAACGTCATCGCCACGTCGGGCCGCGCGGTGGAAGCCGCGGGCGACGTCGACGTGCTGCTGCTGGACAAGACCGGCACCATCACGTTCGGCAACCGCCAGGCTTCCACGTTCCTGCCCGCGCCGGGCGTGTCGCCGCGCGAACTGGCCGACGCGGCCCGCCTGGCCTCGCTGGCCGACGAAACGCCGGAAGGCCGCAGCATCGTGGCGTTGGCCGACAAGACCCTCCATGCGCCGGCGTCCGCCATGGCCGGCGTCGAATTCGTGCCCTTCACGGCGCAGTCGCGCATGAGCGGCGTGAACCTGGGCGACCGCCTGATCCGCAAGGGTGCGGTCGACGCCATCCAGGCCTGGCTGGCCGAGCAAGCAGCCACCGTGCCCGAACAGGTCGTACGCCTGGCCGAAGACGTGGCCCGCCGCGGCAGCACGCCGCTGATGGTCAGCGACGGCAACCGCGCGCTTGGCGTGGTGGAACTCAAGGACATCGTCAAGCCCGGCATCCAGTCGCGCTTCGCCGAGTTGCGCCGCATGGGCATCAAGACCGTGATGATCACGGGCGACAACAAGCTGACGGCAGCCTCCATCGCCGCCGAAGCCGGCGTGGACGACTTCCTGGCGGAAGCCACGCCCGAGGCCAAGCTGAAGCTGATCCGCGCCTATCAGGCCGAAGGCCGGCTGGTGGCGATGACCGGCGACGGCACCAACGACGCCCCCGCGCTGGCGCAGGCCGATGTGGCGGTGGCGATGAACTCGGGCACGCAGGCCGCGAAAGAGGCCGGCAACATGGTGGACCTGGACTCCAACCCCACCAAGCTGATCGAGATCGTCGAAATCGGCAAGCAAATGCTGATGACCCGCGGTGCGCTGACCACCTTCAGCGTGGCCAACGATGTGGCCAAGTACTTCGCCATCATCCCGGCCGCGTTCGCCACGGTCTATCCGCAGCTCAACGTGCTGAACATCATGGGCCTGGCCACGCCGGCCTCGGCCATCCTGTCGGCCGTGATCTTCAACGCGCTGATCATCGTCGTGCTGATCCCGCTGGCGCTCAAGGGCGTGCGCTACCGGCCGCTGGGCGCTTCCGTGCTGCTGCGACGCAACCTGCTCGTCTACGGCCTGGGCGGCCTGCTGGTGCCGTTCGTGGGCATCAAGCTGGTCGACATGGTGCTGGCCGCGCTGGGCTGGGCGTAGGCCCGGCCTCAAGCCCGACCGCTACACCATGCCCCACCCTGAAAAATAGGAATCCATCATGAAACACGCAACGCAATCTGCTCCCGCCCTGCCCCGCCCGGGCGGCATCCTGCGGCCGGCGCTGGTCGTCTTCGCCGCCTTGACCCTGGTGACCGGCCTGGCCTACCCCTTCCTGACGCGCGGCGTGGCCGCCGCCGTGTTCCCGCACGAAGCGGCGGGTTCGCTGATCAAACAGGGGGACAAGGTCGTCGGTTCGGAACTGATCGGCCAGTCTTTCACATCGCCGCAGTACTTCTGGGGCCGCCCTTCGGCCACCGCGCCGATGCCGTATAACGCGGCCGCTTCCGGCGGGTCGAACCTGGGTCCGCGCAACCCCGCGCTGGCCGAAGCCATCCAGGCCCGCATCGCGGCCCTGAAGGCGGCCGACCCGGAAAACCCCACGCCGGTGCCGGTGGACCTGATCACGGCGTCGGGCAGCGGCCTGGATCCGCACATCAGCCCGGCTGCGGCAAGCTACCAGGCGGCCCGGGTGGCCCGCGCCCGCCAGCTGCCGCGCGCGCAGGTCGACGCTTTGATCCAGGCCAATACCGAAAAGCCATGGCTGGGCGTGCTGGGCGACCCGGTCGTCAATGTGCTGATGCTGAACCTGGCGCTGGACCAATTGGGCACGGCGCGTTGATGACGCAGCGTATAGTATTGCCAGCTTTCCCCACCCCACCCTTGCGCGTTCATGGCTGACATTGCTGGCGAGCGTCCCGACCCCGACGCGCTCTTGAAGACCCTGGACGACGCCGCGCGCCAGGCGGTGCACGGCAAGCTGCGCGTGTACTTCGGGTCGTCGGCCGGCGTGGGCAAGACCTACGCCATGCTGGTCGCGGCACGGGCGCAGGCCGCGCAGGGGGTCAGCGTGCTGGCAGGCATCGTCGAGACCCATGGCCGCCGTGAAACCGCCAGCCTGCTGGACGGCCTGGCGGTCCTGCCGTTGAAGGAAGTTGCGTACCGCGGCCATGTCCTGAAGGAATTCGACCTGGACGGCGCCCTGGCGGCGCGGCCCGGCCTGGTGCTGGTGGACGAACTGGCGCACTCGAACGCGCCCGGCTCCCGCCACGCCAAGCGCTGGCAAGACATCCAGGAATTGCTGTCGGCCGGCATCGACGTCTGGACCACGCTGAACGTGCAGCATCTGGACAGCCTGAACGAAGCGGTGAGCAGCATCACCGGAGTGCGTGTCTGGGAAACCGTGCCGGACGAGGTGTTCGACGCCGCCGACGAGGTCATTCTGGTGGACCTGTCTGCCGACGAACTGCTGCGGCGGCTGAAGGAGGGCAAGGTCTACCTGCCCGAACAGGCCCGGCATGCCACCCGGAATTTCTTCCGCAAGGGCAATCTCATCGCCCTGCGCGAACTGGCGCTGCGCCGTACCGCCGACCACGTCGACGATGACGTCCAGGCCTACCGGCGCGACCGCGCCATCGAACCCGTCTGGCGCACCCGCGAGGCCGTGGTCGCCTGCGTCGGCCCGGACATCGACGCCGAATACGTCATTCGCAGCGCGCACCGGCTAAGCCAGCAGCTGGAATGCGACCTGCATGTCGTCACCATCGATACCCCGCGCGCGGCGCCCACGCCACAGGCCGAGCAAGACCGCATGCAGCGCAGCCTGGCCTTGGCGGATTCGCTGGGGGCCCGCACCGAAACCCTGGCAGGCGGCGACATGGTCGATGCCGTGGTGCGCTACGTGCGCCGGCACAACATCACCAAGGCCATCGTCGGCCGCACGCGCGCTACCGGCCTGCAACGCCTGCGCCTGTCGGTGTCGGCCCTGCTGACCGCGGCCATCACGCCGGGCTGGCTGTGGCGCCGGCACAGTTTCGCCGACATGCTGGCCGCCGGCTGCCCCGAAATCGACATCATCCGGCTGGGCGCCCCGCCGCTTCCGGCCAGCGCCGCCCCCGGCCGCAACCCCCTCACCCTGGCTCGCCGCGCCGGCCTGGGCGCCGATGAACGCAATGGCCGGCCGCTTGCCGGCTACGCCTGGGCGCTGTGCTATTGCGCGGCCGCCACTGGCCTGTCGATGCTGGCGTTTCCCGCGCTGCACCAGACCAACATCGTCATGCTGTTCCTGCTGGCGGTCATGGGCGTGGCGCTGCGTCACGGACGCGGTCCCGCCGCGCTGGCGTCCGTCGTCAGCGTGGGACTGTTCGATTTTTTCTTCGTGCAGCCGCTGGCCTCGTTCGCCGTTTCCGACGTGCAATACCTGCTGACCTTCGCCGTGCTGCTGACGGTGGGCCTGCTGATCGGGCAACTGACGGCCGGGCTGCGCCTGCAGGCGCAGGTGTCGGTCAAGCGCGAGGCCGATGCGCGCAGCCTGTACGAATTCGCGCGGGAGCTGTCGTCCGCGTTGCTGCCCGAGCAGATCGTGGCGTCGGCCGGCGCTTTCGTCCACGCCACCTTCGGCTCGCGGTGCGCGCTGTACATCCTGGGCCTGGACGACCGGCTGAAGCTGGCCTCGCCCGCTGCCGACGACATGCCGCCCCTGGAATCGGCGCTGGCCCAATGGGTCTATGACCATGGCCAGCCCGCGGGCGCAGGCACGCCAACGCTGTCCAACAGCGACCTGCTGTACCTGCCGTTGAAAGCGCCCATGCGCACGCGCGGCGTGCTGGCGTTGGCGGCACCGCGCCGCAGCCTGTTCACCCATCCGGATTCCCGGCGGCAGATCGAGGCCTACGCGACACTGATCGCCATTGCGCTGGAACGGCTGCATTACGTGGAAGTCGCGCAGCAAGCGCTGGTCAGCATGGAATCGGAGCGGCTGCGCAACTCGCTGTTGGCGGCCGTCTCGCACGACCTGCGCACGCCGTTGACCAGCCTGATCGGCATGACCGACACCTTGACCCGCCAACAGGCGGCGTTGCCCCTTGATGTGCAAGACACCGTGCGCGCCATGCGCGACCAGGCGCAGCGCATGCACGCGCTGGTCGTCAACCTGCTCGACATGGCGCGGCTGCAAAGCCGCGACACGCCGTTGCGCCTGGAATGGCAGTCCATCGAAGAACTGGTGGGCGCGTCGTTGGCCGCCATGCGCGAACCCCTGGCAGGCCACCACGTCGCCGTGGACAGCCTGTCGCAGTTGCCACTGGTGGAATGCGACGGCGTGCTGATCGAACGCGTGCTGTGCAACCTGCTTGAGAACGCGGCCAAATACACGCCTCCGGGCAGCACGCTGCGCATTCACGCCGCCGTGCACGAAGAAGAACTGCGCGTGGCCGTCAGCGACAACGGCCCCGGCGTGGCGCCAGGCGCCGAACGCCGCATCTTTGAAAAATTCACGCGTGGCGAACGCGAATCGGCCACGCCCGGCGTCGGATTGGGCCTAGCCGTTTGCGAAGCCATCATCTCGGCCCACCATGGCCGCATCTGGGTCGAACACACGCCGGGGCTGGCCTCTGGCGCGCAATTCGTCTTCAGCCTGCCGCTGGGCACGCCGCCCGCGATTCAACCCGAAACCCTTTGACCGGCCATCCGCATGTTCGACTACCAACCTACCGTCCTGATCATTGAAGATGACGCCAACATCCGGCGCTTCGTCCGCCAGGCGTTGGAAAGCGAGGGGTGCGCCGTGCACGAGGCCGACACCGTCAAGCGCGGCCTGATCGAAGCCGGCACCCGCCAACCCGATGCCATCGTGCTGGACCTGGGGCTGCCCGACGAAGACGGCATGACCCTGATCCGGGAACTGCGCGGCTGGACCGAAGTGCCCGTGCTGGTGCTGTCGGCCCGCAGCGCCGAAGCCGACAAGGTAGCCGCGCTGGACGCCGGCGCCGACGATTACCTGACCAAGCCGTTCGGCGTCAGCGAACTGCTGGCCCGGCTGCGCGTGCTGCTGCGCCGGCATGCGCGAGGCGGCGCAGGCAACGCGGCCGAGATCGCCTTTGGCGACGTGCGCGTCGACTTCTCCAAGCGCGTCGTCGAACGCGCCGGCCAGCACGTGCATCTGACCGCCATGGAATACCGCCTGCTTGCCGCGCTCTTGGCGCACCGCGGCAAGGTCATGACGCATCGCGAACTGCTGCGCGAGGTCTGGGGCCCCTCCCACGTGGAAAGCAACCACTACCTGCGGATCTACATGGGCCATCTGCGCCAGAAGCTCGAAGCCGATCCTGCCCAGCCCGTCTACCTGTTGACCGAAATCGGCGTGGGCTACCGCTTCGCGGGCTGAATTCCGCGCCATCCGTGCCGCGTTGGCGCGTGGTACATGGTACGTCGCATCACAGGCCCTCACGCGGCCTCACGCGGCCTTTACACGGCCGATATGCGGATGGCGCGAGTCTTGTCTCGGGCTTTATGCCGATCCTCCTATTGTTGCGATCCCGTTCAACAACCGGAGCATCCCATGTCCCGCCATCCCCTGGCCGCGCTGCTTTTATTGACCCTGGGCGCCACCGCTCACGCCAGCGACACGCCGGCCGCCACGGCCCCCGCCACCGCCGCCTCCGCCTCCGCCTCCGACCTCAGCCTGAGCGCCAACGTCACGCTGGCCAGCCAGTACCGCTACCGCGGCCTGATGCAGTCGAACAACAAGCCCGCCATCCAGGGCGGCTTCGACCTGGCGCACGCCAGCGGCTTCTACCTGGGCAACTGGAATTCCAGTATCAGCTGGCTTGGCGACACCAACAGCGAGGTCTCCGCGCCCGTGGAAATGGACTTCTACGGCGGCTACAAGGGCAACCTGACCGACAACGTGCCCGTCGACCTGGGCGTCTTGCAGTACTACTATCCCGGCGACTACCCGTCCGGCTACACCAGCCCCGATACCACCGAGCTATACGCCGGCATTGGCTATGGCCCGGTGATGTTCAAGTACTCCATTGCCCTGACCAATCTGTTTGGTTTCGCCGACAGCAAGTACAGCCAGTATTTCGACCTTTCCGGCAATATCGACACCGGCGTCTGGGGCCTCGTGGTCAACGCGCATGTGGGCCGCCAGGTCGTGCGCAACGTCGACAACGGCACCTACACCGATTGGAAGCTCGGTCTGACCAAGGACTTCGGCCAGGGCCTGTCGGTCTCGCTGGCCTACCTTGACACCAATGCGGACCGCGCCGTCTACACCAACACACGCGGACGCGACATGGGCCGCGCGACCGGCCTGCTGTCAATGACCAAGACCTTCTGAACAGCCCGGGGCGTTGACGCGTTTTTTACGCGCCGCGCCTGCTTTTATCGGCAGGATTTACGGTGCGGTTCCTATAGTGGAATCGTCATCAACCAACCGGAACCGCGGATCGCGCCTTACCGCGCACCGCCCGCCTCACCGCCATGATTCCCCGACTGGATCGCCGCAGCCACGTTTCCCCCGACCATTCCCCGGCCGCTTCCCTGCCCTTGGCGCCCTTGCCGCAGTCCGACAGGGTGGCCCTGACAGTCAGGATCGACACGCTGGACGCCTTGAAGGTCCGCCTGGCGCTGCATCGAGAACTGGGCGACCGCATCGGCGTATACCTGCTATCGGTGGACCACGCCCATGCCCAGAGCGTCCTGCAACTGCAATGCGCCCGAGGCGAACTCGATGGCTTGATGCAAGCGATCATGCGCGGCCTGCCCCAAGCAGAATTCGGCCCGGTGCGCCCCGCGTCCGCAGTCACGGTGCAATAAGCCATGGACATGCCAGCCAAAACGGTTTTCGACGGCATCTGGTTGCCGATGATCACGCCACTGCGTGGCGGCTATGTGGACCTGGACGCCGCGCAGGCGCTGGCCCGCTACTACCGCAATGCCGGCATCGCGGGCCTGGTCCTGTTCGGCTCCACCGGCGAGGGCAATCTACTGAGCCTGTCGGAGAAGACCGACATGATCGAGGCCATCGCCAGCGACCCGCATGCGTTGCCGCTGGTGTTCGGCGCGGGCGGCGTCGATACGCGCGGTGTCGCCACCGCCATCCGCCGGCTGGACAAGTACGCGCCCGCCGGCTATCTGGTGCCACCGCCCTATTATCTGGGCCCGTCGCAGCCCGGCATTCTCTGGCACTACCGTCAGATCGCCTGGGCCACCGAACGCCCGATCATCCTGTACAACATCCCCAAGCGGACGGGCGTCACCATGACCGTCGAAACCATGGAGACGCTGGCGCTCTTGCCCAACTTCACGGCCGTCAAGGAATGCAATCCGTCGGTACTGGCCACCTTGAACGCGCGCGGCAAGCTGCACGCGCTATGCGGCGAAGACCTGGCGCTGCTGGACCACTGGCTGGCCGGCGGCCGCGGCGCCATCCCGGCCGCGGCGCATCTGTATCCCGAACGCTACGTCGAAGTCATGCAGCTGGCGCGCGACGGCCATGCCGAGGCCGCGCGTGAACTGTTCGAGCCCTTGCGCGGCCTGATCCGATTGCTGTTCGCCGAACCCAACCCCGCGCCGCTCAAGCGCGCCCTGTCGTTGCAGGGGCTGATCGCCGACGAGCTGCGCATGCCCATGATGCCGGCAAGCCGGGAACTCACCTCGCGGCTGCAACGCGCCATGAGTGCCGTCCAGGCGTCGCCCAGCCGGCTGCAGACCGCTTAACCAGACCGCTTAACCCGGGTGCGAGACCGGGGCCTGGTCGGCCCCGACGGCACGCGGCAAACGAGGCGTCGTCAACGCGATCAAGGTCACGACGATGAGCGAATAGTTGGGCACGCTGCGCATGTTGCGGAACATCATCTCGGTCAGGCTGAAGGCGCAAAAGCCCAGACAGAACAGCAGCCCCAGTTGCGCCCCCACGCGGATCACCCGGTCGTCGCTGGCCAGCCGCCGGAAGAAGATGGCCGCCGGCAACAGGTATAGCGTCAGGATACTGATCAGGCCCAGCAGCCCGTAACCGGACAACGCGGCCAGCAGATCGTTGTGGGGTTCGCCGAATCCCTCCACCACTTCCTCGGTCACGACGCCCTGGCTTTGCAGTTGCAGCAGCTCCTCGCGGAACTTGCTGGGGCCGATGCCGACGATAGGGCTTTTCTGGAACATCAGCGTCGACGCGTGCCATAGCTGCAACCGGATGCCGAACGACGTGTCGCGGTTGGCCGACGTCGCAAAGCCGTCAACGTCTTTCGCGATTTCATGCATGCGGCTGCTGAATGTCCAAATGGCGGCAGCGCTTGCAGCAAGCGCCGCACAGACCGCCAGCGCGCAATACACCTTGTGGCGGCGCTTCCAATTGCGCAGGCCAAGCAAGAAGACCAGCCCAAGAATGGGCAATAGCATCCAGCTGCTACGCGTCTCGGACTCCCAGGTCGCGACAATGCTCAACACCACCGCCAACAGCTTCACACCCGTCTCGACACGCGGCCAACGCGTGCTCGCGCCCCACCCCAAGGTCAGCAGGGTCATCGCACCAAACAGCAACGTCATATTCGCGAACGCCACCGCGTTGTAACGCCCGCCCACATCGATCACGCCTCCGCGCCCTAGCTTCGCCATGGTCACGATCAACAGCACAGAGCCCGCAAACGTGCCCACGACGATGCTCCACTGCACCAGCTTGAGCCGGTGCTGAGGCGCACGCAGCAAGAGCCAGAGCACCGGAATTGCAAGCGCAAACCGCAGCAGCTTTTCCAGTTCGGAATTACTCCACACTCCTCGGACGAGGAATGTGACGAACATACAGGCCAGTGGCAGCAATAGCGCCAGCGCCATCGGCCATAAGGCTTTGAAGTCCATCGGTTCGTAGTGCTTTACGGCATTGACGGCCAGCGCGATCAGGGCGAGTCCCCCCGCCAGATAGACAACGGCGGGGCCCCCCACGGGACTGGTCAATGCCAGCGCGGGAACCAGCAACACAAGCCAGGTGGCCAGGGATACATACAATCGGGGCACAGCGATCAACCTAGTAGTAACAGCGGGACACGACGAACATCTTGCGGGTCAGGCGGACAAAACCCGCCCGCCATGACGGCGGGCGGGTTCAGCGGGACTTGCCGAGCCGGACGGAATTTACATGTTTTCGATCATGACCTGGCCAAAGCCCGAGCACGACACCTGGGTCGCACCTTCCAGCAGGCGGGCAAAATCGTACGTCACCTTCTTGGACAGGATGGATTTCTCCATGCTGGAGATGATCAGGTCGGCCGCTTCGGTCCAGCCCATGTGGCGCAGCATCATTTCCGCCGACAGGATTTCGGAACCCGGGTTCACGTAGTCCTTGCCGGCGTACTTGGGCGCCGTACCGTGGGTGGCTTCGAACATGGCGACCGAATCCGACAGGTTGGCGCCCGGCGCGATGCCGATGCCGCCCACTTGCGCGGCCAGCGCGTCGGAAATGTAGTCGCCGTTCAGGTTCAGCGTCGCGATCACGTCGTATTCGGCCGGGCGCAGCAGGATCTGCTGCAGGAAGGCGTCGGCGATCACGTCCTTGACGATGATCTCGCGGCCGGTCCTCGGGTTCTTGAACTTGCACCACGGGCCGCCGTCGATCAGTTGGGCGCCGAATTCCTTTTGCAGCAATTCGTAGCCCCAATCACGGAAACCTCCTTCCGTGAATTTCATGATGTTGCCCTTGTGCACCAGCGTCAGCGACGTGCGGTCGTTGTCGATGACGTACTGGGCGGCCTTGCGCACCAGGCGCTCGGTGCCTTCGCGCGACACCGGCTTGATGCCGATGGAGGACGTGTTCGGGAAACGGATCTTCTTCACGCCAAGCTTGGTCTGCAGGAACTGGATCAGTTCCTTGGCCTGCTCGCTTTCGGCCATGTATTCGATACCGGCATAGATGTCTTCCGAGTTCTCGCGGAAGATCACCATGTTGGTCTTCTCGGGTTCACGCACCGGGGACGGCACGCCCTTGAAGTACGCCACCGGGCGCAGGCAGACGTACAGGTCCAGTTGCTGGCGCAACGCCACGTTCAGCGAACGGATGCCGCCGCCGACCGGGGTCGTCAGCGGGCCCTTGATGGACACCACGTAGTCTTTGACGACTTCCAGGGTTTCATCGGGAAGCCAGACGTCCGGGCCGTAGACCTTGGTGGCCTTTTCGCCGGCATAGACTTCCATCCAGTGGATCTTGCGCTTGCCGCCATAGGCTTTCTGCACGGCCGCGTCCACGACCTTGATCATGACGGGGGTGATATCTGCGCCCGTGCCGTCGCCTTCAATGAAGGGAACGATGGGCTGTTCAGGCACATTCAGCGAGAAATCGGCGTTGACCGTGATTTTCTGGCCGCCAGCGGGAACCTTGATATGTTGGTAGGACATGAATGCTCCATTTGCTCCGGGTGGTTTTTCTGCACGCGCCGCATCGGAAAGCGTCCGATTCCGCGGGGAGACCGACCTCGCGAACCGCACACAGGATGGCGGATACCGATCAATTCTATATCGCAAAGGGCCCGCCGGGCCCCACCCCTTCCCGAGCAATGAAAAAAAGCCCCCGCAGGCGCGCTTTTTTGCCTGCGAGCGGCCGAGCGGTAAAATACCCGTCTTCCCCCCGTATTCCGCCCCCTCGCAGATGTTCAATCCCTCCCGCGACCAAGTTCGCGAATTCTTTATCGATACCTGGCGCAAGCACCGCGCAAACGAGGTGCTGACGCCGCTTGAGGCCATGGCCCTGGACTGGATCATCGAGCATCCCGAATACCACGGCGACCTCGAAAGCCCGGATGCCATGACCATGGAGTACGCCGTGGAGAAGGGGCGCACTAATCCCTTCCTGCATCTGTCCATGCACCTGGCGATCGCCGAGCAATTGTCCATCGACCATCCGCCGGGCATCCGCCGCGCTTACCAGCAGCTGACCGCGCGCTCCGACGCGCACCAGGCCGCGCACGAAATCATGGAATGCCTGGGACAGGTGGTATGGGAAGCGCAGCGCCTGGGCACGCCCATGGACAGCGACACGTACATCGACCTGATCCGCCGCCGCGCCAGCCTCTGAAGAAGCCGCCGGCCCCATGAAAAAAACCCTCGGAAAGCCCCGAGGGTTTTTTGTTGGCCGAGTCCGGCTGAGCCTACTTGCGCACGCCCAGGTCGCTGGGCAGGGACGCCAGCCAGGCCGACACGTTCGAGATGTCCTGGTCGGACAACTGCGTGGCGAAAGCGCCCATGATGGGGTTCTTGCGCACGTTGGCCGTGGCCGCGCTGCCGGAAGCGCCGCGCTTGTAGGCCTTCAGGGCGTGAGCCAGGTAGTCGGCGTGCTGGCCGGCCAGCGTCGGGTAGGCCGGGTCCACCGCCGTCTTGGCGTCGGCGCCATGGCAGGACGCGCAATTGAATTTGTCGAAAACGGCCTTCCCGGCCGCCAGATCCTGCGCCTGGGCGGCGGTGCCCGCGATGGCCAGGGTCGCGCCCGCAAGGGCAAGCATGGTGCGGTTCATGGTTTTGCCCCTTATTTGAGATTCGAGTAGTACGCGGCCAGGTCGGCGATGTCCTGGTCGGACAGGCTGCCGGCAATGGCGTCCATCGTGGGATGGCTGCGCGCGCCTTTCTTGTACTCGTTAAGGGCGGTCTCGATGTATTTGGCGTTCTGGCCAGCAATCATCGGCACGTGATAAAGCTCGGGAAAGGTCGCCTTGTAGCCTTCGATGCCGTGGCAGCCGATGCACATGGAAACTTTGTCGCGGGCGTTCTGGATGTTGCCGACAGGCGCTGCGTCAGCAGCAACAGCCTGGCCGGCGATCGCACAGGATGCCATCGCGGCCAACACGGAAACCGTGCACTTCAGAGAGGTTCGCAACTTCATTGGAATGGCTCTTCTTGGTATGGCTTAAGGACTAGGGCCTGCATCACACGAAAAGGCCCCCTGCAAACACGTTGCGGGTCGAACCCAACTGCAAAACCGCCTGATTGTACGATAATTGCTCAGGATTAATACCTTACGATGGTATTGATCACCGTCAATCCTCGGAAGCCATCAGACAATGTCCGCAGCCCAATCCGCCTCTTCGACCTCGCCCGCCCGCTTCAACGGAACCGACAGCTACGTCGCCACCGATGACCTGAAGCTGGCCGTCAACGCCGCCCTGACCCTGCAGCGGCCGCTGCTGATCAAGGGGGAACCCGGCACGGGCAAGACCATGCTGGCGGAAGAAGTGGCGCGGGCGCTGGGACGGCCATTGCTGCAATGGCACATCAAGTCCACGACCAAGGCACATCAGGGCCTGTACGAATACGATGCGGTGTCGCGCCTGCGAGACTCGCAGCTGGGCGACGAAAAAGTCCGCGACATCCGTAACTACATCGTGCAGGGTACCCTGTGGCAGGCCTTCCAGGCCGATGAACCCGTGGTGCTGCTGATCGACGAGATCGACAAAGCCGACATTGAATTTCCCAATGACCTGCTGCGCGAATTGGACCGCATGGAATTCCATGTGTACGAAACGCGCGAGACCATCGCCGCGCGCCACCGCCCGCTCGTCATCATCACGTCCAACAACGAGAAAGACCTGCCGGACGCCTTCCTGCGCCGCTGCTTCTTCCACTACATCCGCTTCCCCGACCGCGAGACCATGCGCGACATCGTGGCCGTGCACTACCCGCACCTGAAGCAGGATGTGCTGCGTGCCGCGCTGGACACGTTCTTCGCGCTGCGCGACGCGCCGGGCCTGAAGAAAAAGCCGTCCACCTCCGAATTGCTGGACTGGCTGCGCCTGCTGCTGGCCGAAGACGCCAGCGCCGCCGAGATCGACGCCCACACCGCCACCGCCGTGCCGCTGATGGCCGGCGCGCTCTTGAAAAACGAGCAAGACGTGCACCTGCTGGAACGCCTCGCGGCCATGACCCGCGGCGGCCAGCGCCGGTGATCTTGCAGCGACTGGCGGCCCGCACATGCTGATCGATTTCTTCTATCACCTCCGGGCGCACAAGCTGCCCGTCTCGGTCAAGGAATACCTGACCCTCGTGGACGCATTGCGCCAGGACCTGATGGCGCCCACGCTGGACGAGTTCTACTTCCTGGCGCGCGCCACGCTCGTCAAGGACGAGTCGCTCTACGATCGCTTCGACAAGGCTTTCGGCGCCTACTACAAGGGCATCGAAGCCGCCTTGCCAGCCGGCAAAGAGATTCCCCTGGACTGGCTGATCAAGCAGTTCGAGAAGAGCCTGTCGCCCGAAGAAAAGGCCGCGATCGAAAAACACGGCTGGGACAAGCTGATGGAGCTCTTCAAGGAACGCATGGAAGAGCAGAAAGAGCGCCACGCGGGCGGCAGCAAATGGATCGGCACCGGCGGCACCTCGCCGTTCGGCAACGGCGGCTATCACCCCGAGGGCATCCGCGTGGGCGGCGCCTCGGCGGGCAACCGCTCGGCGGTCAAAGTCTGGGACATGCGGCAGTTCAAGGACTACGACGATCAGGTCGAACTGGGCACGCGCAACTTCAAGGTGGCGCTACGCAGACTACGCCGCTTCGCGCGCCAAGGGGCCGAGCTGGAGCTGGACCTGGACGACACCATCGCCAGCACCGCGCGCAACGCCGGCCATCTGGACCTGCGCATGGTGCCCGAACGCCACAACACCGTGAAAGTGCTGATGTTGCTGGACGTGGGCGGCAGCATGGACGACCACATCGGCCGCGTGGAAGAACTGTTCTCGGCGGCGCGCAGCGAATTCCGCAATCTGGAAGTCTATTATTTCCACAACTGCCCCTACGAAAGCCTGTGGCAAAGCAACCGCCGGCGCCAGAACGAACGTTTCGACACCTGGGACGTGCTGCGCAAGTACAACCCGGACTGGCGCCTGATCATCGTTGGCGACGCCACCATGAGCCCCTACGAAATCCTGCAACCCGGCGGCTCTGTCGAACACTACAACAAGGAACCCGGCGCGCAATGGATGCGGCGGCTACTGGACGCCTGGCCCAAATCGGTCTGGCTGAACCCCGAACCCACGGCCTCCTGGCAATACCGGCAATCCATCGCGCTGATGCGCGACATCATGCAAGACCGCATGTACCCGGTCACCGTCGCCGGGCTTGAACAGGCCATGCGCGTCCTGTCCAAGTAGGCACCGGGTAGCGCGGCAGGCGCGGCTCAAGAACGCGGGCCCGGTCCGCGCCAGATCCGCGCCAGGTCCGCGCCAGATCCATGCCCGATCCGCGCGCAAGCCATCGAATCAGTCTTCAGCCCTCAGCCGTCCACCGGCTGTTCGGGCGTATCCAGCGTCAGCTGATAAAACGCCAGATCCAGCCAGCGTCCGAACTTGAAGCCGGCTTCCTTGATGGTGCCGGAGTGTTTGAAGCCCAGCTTCTCGTGCAGGCGAATGCTGCCCTCGTTCGAGGCGTCTATGCCGCCGACCAGCACGTGCACCTGGTTGGCGCGCGCCCGTTCAATCAGCACGCGCATCATGGCCTCGCCCAGGCCCATCCCCCGGAACCGCCCGTCCACGTAGACCGAGTGCTCTACCGAGTACTTGAACGCGGGCCAGGCACGGAACGTGCCATAGCTGGCGAACGCCATCAGTTCGCCCGCCGCGTTTTCGAACCCGACCACCGGAAAGCCCCCCTGCTGCTTGGCCTGGAACCAGCCTAGCATCGCTTCGCGCGGCCGCGGCTTGTAGTCGTACAGCGCGGTAGACGTCGCAATGGCGTCGTTGAAGATGGCGAGTATCTGATCCGCATGACGTTCATGCGTACAGTCGACCAGGATGGCGCCGTCTGGCGCGAGGGAGTCAGCGGTCAAATTCATGACGAAGGATTGTACGCCCCCACGCTTCACCCACTCCGTGGGTTCGCTGCCCCCAAGGGGGCTGTTTTTCCTTGGGGCGGCCCGGCGGAAAAACGGCCCCGGGGTGCCAAAAAAAACCGGCGAATTCGCCGGTTCAGTGAGTTGCTGCCGCTTCTGGCCACTCTCAGGCGGCGCGGCTCTCCACAGATCGATGGGCGGCGGACGCGCGACGCAAGCCGGGACACTGGCGCCACGACAGTTCGTCGGCGTCCATGTCCAGGTCAAACAGGTCGTTGGCGGCCGGCCAGGGATGGTGGCGCGCCGCGGCGCCTTCCATTTCCAGCACATGTCCGGCAAACCCGCGGGGCGAACCTCCGCACTCCGCGAAATACCGTTGAGTGCTCAGGTCCACCACATAGGTGGTCATGTCATGCGTCAATATGGCCACGAATTGGCCGTCATCACTGGCATAGGCGTACTGGAATTGCCCTTTGATCCCGTCACCGCTCAAGGCGTTGCCGGTCAATTGGGACAAGGCACGCGTGACGATCTCGGTCAGCATGGGTCGTTCCTCCGAAAAATGCGCCGGCAGGATGCCGGCAGCGAAGGCGCGAACGACAAGCACCGGCACCGCGCTCGCGGCGGCGTCTGGCGTTGGACGGGAAGCCGGTAGACGGCTGTCGCGCATCCCGTCGGCAACAGCTACTACATGCGTCAAAGCTTACACCCGCGCGGCCAGCCACCCAAATTTGCCTTGTGCGCTAACGATGTTGCATCGCAGCACCCTATGCCGATGCGGTTTTCGGGCGATTATGCGGCGGCGACCGGCGTTCCGCCTGGGTCTGTGTCACCGTTTTGATGGCTGCGCCACTGTTCCCGGTCCATGCGGTACAGCACATGCCGACGCAGCGGATGGCCTTGCGGAACGGCGGGATGATCGAAAGGCTCGGCGTCCTGCCGCATGCCCAGGCGGGCCATCACCGCCCGCGACCGCTGGTTGCCCACGGCGGTAAACGCGACGATCTCCGCCAGCCCAACCTGCTCGAATCCCACGCGCAACGCAGCCCACGCCGCCTCGCTGGCGTAGCCGCGCCCCCAGAACGGCCAGGCCAGGCGCCAGCCGATCTCGACGCCCGGGGCGAACGGCAACGCCGGCGGCATCGGTTTGATGCCCACGAATCCCACGAAAGGCGCCACGCCAGGCGCCTCTACCGCCCAGAGGCCCCAACCATGCTCGTCGATCCCTGCCGCCAGCCTGCTGGCCAGCGCATCGCTTTCCGGCGCGGTGAGCGGCATCAGGAATTCCGTGACGCGCGGGTCCGCGTTCATCTCGGCAAACGGCTTGCGGTCATCGGCGCGCCATTGCCGCAACACCAGGCGCGGCGTTTCTACTTCCAGCGATAAAGACATATCTGATTTCCTTGCCGTACGGCGGCAGGCGCTGCAGGAGCGGCCCTTGAACCATTGCCAACGTATACACTCCAACGGATTCTGCCATGCCAAAGGAATTGTCTGCCATGCGCCTGTCCCTATCGAAGCTGCCGCGCCCGCTGGGTGTGCTGCTGTTTTCCTCCTTCCTGGCCTTCCAGGCCGGGGCCGCCAGCCTTCCGGCCGGCGTCTCGGAGGCCGCCTCGATTGAAGGCATCACCGAATACCGATTGGCCAATGGCCTGAGAGTGCTGCTGGTTCCCGATGAGTCCAAGCCCTCGACCACGGTCAACATGACCTACCTGGTGGGCTCGCGCAACGAAAACTACGGCCAGACCGGCATGGCGCACCTGCTTGAACACATGCTGTTCAAAGGCACGTCCACCACCCGCAACGCCATGGGCGAGTTCTCGCGCCGCGGCCTGCAAGCCAACGGCTCGACCTCCAGCGACCGCACCAACTATTTCGCCAGCTTCGCCGCCAACCCCGACACCCTCAAGTGGTATCTGGGCTGGCAAGCCGACGCCATGGTCAATTCCCTGATCGCCCGGGAAGACCTGGATTCGGAAATGACCGTGGTGCGCAATGAAATGGAAAGCGGCGAAAACAGCCCATCCCGCATCCTGATGCAGAAGATGCAGGCCGCCGCGTACCAATGGCACAGCTATGGCAAGAACACCATCGGCGCCCGCTCCGACGTGGAAAACGTGGACATCGGGCAACTGCGCGCCTTCTACCACGAGTATTACCAGCCCGATAACGCCGTGCTGATCGTGGCCGGCAAGTTCGACCCGCAGACCACGCTGGCCGACATCGAGGCCACGCTGGGCAAGCTGCCCAAGCCTGACCGCAAGCTCCCGCCCGAATACACCGTCGAACCGGTGCAGGATGGCGAACGCTCGGTGACGCTGCGCCGCACCGGCGGCACCCCGCTGGTGGCCGCGATGTACCACATCCCCGCCGCCGGCAGCCCCGATTTCGTCCCGCTGGACCTGGCCACCGTCATCCTGTCCGACACGCCGTCGGGCCGCCTGTACCACGCGCTGGTCGCCACCAAGCTGGCCTCTGGCGTGTTCGGCTTCACCATGGAAAACCGCGATCCGGGCCTGGCGATGTTCGGCGCGCAATTGCCGCCGGGCAAGAGTCTGGACACCGCCGTGAAGGCCCTGACCAGCACCCTGGAAACGCTGGCCAAAAAGCCGTTCACGCAGCAGGAATTGGACCGCGCCCGCAGCAAATGGCTGACGGCATGGGAACAAACCTATAGCGATCCCGAGCAAGTCGGCGTGGCCCTGTCCGAAGCCATCGCCGCGGGCGACTGGCGCCTGTTCTTCCTGCAGCGCGATCGCGCCCGCAAGGCCTCGCTGGCCGAAGTCCAGCAAGCCGCCGTCACGTACCTGGTGCAAAGCAACCGCATCGAAGGCCGCTATATCCCCACGGAAAAGCCCCTGCGCGCTCCGCAGTTGCAGCGCGAGGACCTGACCGCCGTATTCAAGGACTACAAGGGCGATCCGGACTTCAAGGCCGCTTCCGCGTTTGATCCCACCCCGGGCAACATCGACAAGCTGACCCAGCGCAAAAAGCTGGACCTGCCCAACGGCCCGGTCCAGTTGGCCCTGTTGCCCAAGGCCACCCGCGGCAACCGGGTGCAGGCCCAGATGCTGATCCAGTTCGGCAACGAAAAAGACCTGCTCGGCCAGCGCGTGAACTCCAGCGCCGTGGCCGACCTGCTGACCCGTGGCACGCCGAAGCTGTCGCGCCAGGACATCCAGGACCGCCTGGACAAGCTGCAGGCCGAACTCGGCTTCAGCGGCGGCGGCACCACCCTCAAGGTCGCCATGTCGACCAAAGGCGAGAACCTGCCCGAACTGACCGCGCTGGCGCTTGAAATCGTGCGCAACGCCAACTTCCCGAAAGAGCAGCTGGACGAATACCAACGCCAGCTTGAAACCTCGATCCAGAACGCCATGACCGAGCCTTCGGCGCTGGCCGGCCGCGCGTTGGCCCGCCAGGATAATCCGTGGCCTGCCAACGACCTGCGCTACGTGCCCACGTTCGAAGAATCGCTTGCCAGCGTGCGTGGCCTGAACCGCGACGCCCTGGTGAAGTTCCACGCCAAGTTCTACGGCGCGGGCAAGATCGAGTATTCGGCCGTCGGTGACTTCGAGCCGGAAGCCGTGGAAAAGGCCATCAAGGCCGGCCTGGCCGGCTGGAAGAAGGCGCCCGCCTATACCCGGGTCGCCAATCCGTACCGCGACATCCCCGCCAAGCAATTCGACATCGACACGCCCGACAAGGCCAACGCGTTCTACATCTCGCGCATGCCGCTGAAGTTGCAGGACACGGATGCCGATTACGCGTCCCTGTACCTGGCCAACTACTTGTTCGGCGCGTCCGAAACCTCGCGCCTGTGGAATCGCGTGCGCGAAACCGAGGGCCTGTCCTACAACGTGCGCAGCTCGCTGTCGGTGTCCTCGTTCGAACCCAGCGCCAGCTGGACCATGTACGCCATCTATGCGCCCCAGAACCGCGAACGCCTGGAAAAAGCCATCAACGAAGAGCTTGCCCGTGTCTTGAAAGACGGTTTCTCAGAGAAGGAAATCTCGGACGGCATCAACGCCCTGCTGAACTACCGCAACCTGGCCCGCGCGCAAGACGACATCCTGGCGGGCACGTGGCTGGACTACCTGCAACGCGGCCGCACGTTTGAATGGTCGGCCGAGATGGACAAGAAGATCTCGGCGCTGACGCCCGACGCGGTCAATGCGGCGCTCCGCAAATACCTGCGTGCGGACGGCTTCAGCACCGCGGTCGCCGGCGACTTCAAGAAGAAAGCCGCGCCCTGACGCCTGCGCGCGCCCCATCCGCCCCTGCCTCGGCAGGGGCTTTTTTTTGCATGATGAAACGTCGCCGCTTCCGCGCCCCGGCCTTCGATTCGGCAAAACCATGCCACCAACGGGGAAATTTATGCATAACCGATCGATTACTCGGTTATTTGGAAAGATGTTTTCAGGGAATACGGGTTTATCCCAGGTGGGATAACGCGCAGAATTCAGTCATCGGGAAACGAAACGAACCACGACGGAGGGCCGCCGGATTCGGTCCCCACTTGAAAACGATTGGAGGTCTACCATGAAAACCCTAACCACCACCCTGTTGCTATCCCTGGCCCTGGTTGGCGTCGGCGCCCAAGCCGCCGGCGTTGAACAAGGCAAGACCCGCGACCAGGTCGCGACCGAGCTGCAGCAAGCCAAGGCCACCGGCCAATACACCTTCGGTGAGCTGGACTATCCGCCCGCCTTGCCGCAAGCCGCCAGCCTGAGCTCGCAAGACGTGCAAGCCCAATTGCAACAAGCCAAGATCAGCGGCCAATACACGTTCGGCGAACTCGAATACCCGCCCGTCGTCGCCGCACCGGCCGCCGTCAAGACGCGCGCCGAAGTCCAGCAGGAATTGGCCCAAGCCAAGGCCAGCGGTCAATACACGTTCGGCGAACTGGAATATCCGCCGATCACCCGGTGAGCTGCTTGCTGTAGCCCGGCCGGCCTCAGGCGGCATCATGGCTTGGGGCCGGTTTTTTCGGATACAGCGGCAACCGCAGTAGTAGCTGTTGAAGTACTGGAAGTTGCTGTTGAAGTACTGGAAGTTGCTGTTGAAGTTCGAAGTCGAAACTGAAGTCGATGTAGAAGTTGCAGTTGCAGTAAAGAGGTGCAGTTGCAGTAAAGAGGTGCAGTTGCAGTAAAGCAGTTGCTGTCGTAGTAAAGAAGTTGCAGTAGCAGTGAGGCCGCGGCGAATGCCGCGGCCTTTTTCATTGCGGGACGCGGCCCTATCGGCGGCGCTTGCGAAGCCGACCCGCGCCAATGAAAACACCCCGCAGCCGGATAGCGGTTCCGGTCTGCGGGGTGCATGGGTCAACGTTGGCGGCCAGGGCCGCCTGGCGCGATCTAGCTGAAGAATTCCTTCACGCGGTCCGTCCAGGACTTGCTTTGCGGCGAGTGGCGGTCGCCCCCGTCGTTCAGCGACGTCTCGAATTGGCGCAGGATGCTCTTCTGGTCTTCGCTCAGGCGAACCGGCGTTTCCACGACGACGTGGCAGTACAGATCACCCGGATAACTGCCCCGCACGCCGCGGATGCCCTTGCCGCGCAGGCGGAAGGTCTTGCCGGACTGCGTGCCTTCGGGAATCGAGATCTCGGCCTTGCCGCCCAGCGTGGGCACCTGAAGCTCGCCGCCCAATGCCGCCGTGGTGAACGGGATGGTCAGTTCGCAGTGCAGATCGTCGCCGTCGCGCTGGAAGATCTTGTGCTGCTTGATGTGGATTTCCACATACAAGTCGCCCGGAGGGCCGCCATTGATGCCCGGCTCGCCATTGCCGCTGGAGCGGATGCGCATGCCGTCGTCGATGCCGGCCGGAATCTTGACCTGCAAGGTCTTGTTGCGGCGGATGCGGCCCACGCCATCGCAGGACGGGCACGGGTCGGTAATTTCCTTGCCGTTGCCGTGGCAAGTGGGGCAAGTCTGCTGCACGCTGAAGAAACCTTGCTGCATGCGCACGGCGCCCGAACCGCCGCAGGTGCGGCAGGTCTTGGGCGAAGTGCCGGCCTTGGCGCCAGAGCCGTGGCAGGTATCGCAGTTTTCCCAGCTGGGCACGCGGATTTCGGTATCGAAGCCGGCCGCGGCCTGTTCCAACGTGATTTCCAGCGCGTACTTCAGGTCGGCGCCGCGGTACACCTGCGGGCCGCCGCCGCGACGGCCACCGCCGCCGGCACCGCCGAAAATTTCGCCAAAGATATCGCCAAAGGCGTCGGCGAAGCCGCCGCCCATGCCCGCTCCCCCCATGCCGGCGGAGTTCGGATCGACGCCCGCATGGCCATAGCGGTCATACGCGGCGCGCTTCTGTTCGTCACCCAGGACCTCGTAGGCTTCCTTGGCTTCCTTGAACTTCTCTTCGGCTTCTTTGCTGTCCGGATTGCGGTCCGGGTGGTACTTCATGGCCAGCTTTCGATAGGCCTTCTTGAGTTCGTCGTCCGCGGCGTTTTTCGCTACGCCCAGGACTTCGTAATAGTCGCGTTTTGCCATGATCCGTGGGCTCAAAAACGAGCCATCTTTTCAGTGCTACAGAATGAGTACGCCCGGTAGGCGGATTTCTCCGGCTACCGGGCGGCAGAGGCTGGTCAGTGCCCGGCCATTATTGGTCGCGCTTGACTTCCTTGAAGTCGGCGTCGACGACGTTGTCGTCCACCGGCTTCGCGTTGTCGGCCGCTTGCTGCTGGCCGGCGGCTTGTTGCGCCTGCATGTCGGCGTACATCTTCTCGCCCAGCTTCTGCGAGGCGGTCGACAGGGCTTCCGCCTTGGCGTCGATCGCGGCCTTGTCGCCATCCTTCAAGGTGTCTTCCAGGTCCTTGATGGCGGCTTCGATGCTTTCCTTCTCAGCCGCTTCAAGCTTGTCGCCATACTCGGTCAACGACTTGCGGGTGGCGTGCACCAGCGCGTCGGCCTGGTTGCGCGACTGCGCGAGTTCGGCAACGCGGTGGTCTTCCTCGGCGTTGGCCTCGGCATCCTTGACCATGCGCTGGATCTCGTCTTCCGACAGACCCGAATTGGCCTTGATGGTGATCTTGTTTTCCTTGCCGGTGCCCTTGTCCTTCGCGGACACATGCAGGATGCCGTTGGCGTCGATGTCGAACGTGACTTCGATCTGCGGCATGCCACGCGGCGACGGCGGGATCCCTTCAAGGTTGAACTCGCCCAGCGCCTTGTTGCCCGCGGCAATTTCGCGTTCGCCCTGGAACACCTTGATCGTCACGGCCGGCTGGTTGTCGTCGGCGGTCGAGAAGGTCTGCGAGAACCGGGTCGGGATCGTCGTGTTCTTCTGGATCATCTTCGTCATCACGCCGCCCAGGGTTTCGATACCCAGCGACAGCGGCGTCACGTCCAGCAGCAGCACGTCCTTGCGGTCGCCCGACAGCACGGAACCTTGGATGGCGGCGCCAGCGGCGACGGCTTCATCGGGGTTCACGTCCTTGCGCGGATCCTTGCCGAAGAATTCCTTCACCTTTTCCTGGACCTTGGGCATGCGGGTCATGCCGCCGACCAGGATCACGTCATCGATGTCGGAAACCTTCACGCCGGCGTCCTTGATGGCCACGCGGCACGGCTCGATCGTGCGTTCGATCAGTTCTTCGACCAGCGCTTCCAGCTTGGCGCGCGTGATCTTCAGGTTCAAGTGCTTCGGACCCGAGGCATCCGCCGTGATGTACGGCAGGTTGATTTCGGTCTGCTGAGCGGACGACAGTTCGATCTTGGCCTTTTCAGCGGCTTCCTTCAGGCGTTGCAGCGCCAGCACGTCCTTGGACAGATCGACGCCTTGCTCTTTCTTGAACTCGGCGATGATGTAGTCAATGATGCGCTGGTCGAAGTCTTCGCCGCCCAGGAAGGTGTCGCCGTTGGTCGACAGCACTTCGAACTGCTTTTCACCGTCAACGTCGGCGATTTCGATGATGGACACGTCGAACGTGCCACCGCCCAGGTCATAAACGGCGATCTTGCGGTCGCCCTTTTCGGTCTTGTCCAGGCCGAACGCCAACGCGGCCGCGGTGGGCTCGTTGATGATGCGCTTGACTTCCAGGCCGGCGATGCGGCCGGCGTCCTTGGTGGCCTGGCGCTGGCTGTCGTTGAAGTAGGCGGGCACGGTGATGACGGCCTCGGTCACTTCTTCGCCCAGGTAGTCCTCGGCGGTCTTCTTCATCTTGCGCAGCACGTCGGCCGACACTTGGGGAGGCGCCATCTTCTTGCCGCGCACTTCCACCCAGGCGTCGCCGTTGTCGGCGCGGGCAATGGTGTAGGGCATCAGGTTGATGTCCTTTTGCACCGCTTTTTCTTCAAACTTGCGACCGATCAGGCGCTTCACCGCATACAGGGTGTTGCGCGGGTTGGTCACGGCCTGGCGCTTGGCGGGAGCGCCGACCAGGGTCTCGCCGTCGTCCATGTAGGCGACGATCGAGGGGGTGGTGCGAGCACCTTCCGCGTTTTCAATGATTTTGACCTGCCCGCCGTCCATGACAGCCACGCAGCTGTTGGTCGTGCCCAGGTCAATGCCAATAATCTTGCTCATGGTGGGTACCTTGAATTAAATCTATGAAAATAGAGGGAAACTTCTTGTCCCCACATAACTGGGGCTACTCGCAGGGTTTTTCAAGACGCCTGGCCGGAATTTTCCGCACCCGGGTCCTGTAACCGCTGGATGGCCGCCGTGAACTGGGGCAATCCGGGCCAGCCGGTGATACGTCCAAGCCGCTTTCCAGCCCGGAACAATACAAAAGTGGGGACGCCATGCAGGGAAAAGCGACGGCCCAGGGGCTCGTCCGCATAGACATCGGCCTCGAACCAGGTCAGGCCCAGGCCTAGCAACGTTTCCTGGTGCAGCAACGCCGCCTGCTTGAAAAGATTGCAGTTATAGCAATCCTGGCCCCACAAAAACACGCAACGCAGGTCCGACCCCGGCGCCAGGACCACGGCCGCATCGAATCCGCCAGAGTCGACATGACGCATGCCGTACACCTGGAAGACCTGAGCCGGATCGAAACGAGGGTCGGTCATGGCGCGCTGGGCCGCAATCAGCCTTGGCCCGCGGACACCACCACCAGCGCCGGGCGCAGAGTACGGTCGGCGATGGCGTAGCCTTTTTGCAGCAGCTGCAGCACGGTGTTGGCGGGCTGTGCGTTGGGGATCGACGAAATGGCTTGATGCAGGTGCGGGTCGAACTTGTCGCCCTGGGCCGGCGCGATTTCCTTGAGCAGATTGCGCTCAAAGGCCGCGGCCAGTTGCTTCAGGGTGACTTCGACGCCTTCACGCAACGTTTCGACGGTCTGGTCGGGCTGGGCCAAGGCGGCTTCCAGGCTGTCCTTGACCGGAACCAGGCTTTCAGCGAACGACTCGATGCCGAATTTGCGCGCTTTGGACACTTCTTCCTGAGCGCGGCGGCGCACGTTCTCGGCTTCGGCCTGCACGCGCAGAAGCTGGTCGTGCTGTTCATTGACGGTGGCCTGGGCCGCGTCCAGCTGGGCGCGCAACTCGTCCAGCTCGGCCTGCGCGGCGTCCTGGGCGGCGGGGGCCGCGTCGGCGTTCTGGCCGACTTCGGGCGTCTGATCAACAGGCTCGTGGGGTGCCGTCATGGGGAATCCTCCAAAAAGAATGGCTTTCGCAGACATGAATGGGGGCCAATACCCCTATTTCAAGCCCGGGATAGCGAAATATTCCCTGACGGCGCCCGCCCGGACGCCCGGGCGGAGCACCCGCTTACTTCTTGTGGGGTTGGGCCGGCGCGACCGGGTCGCTGGCGGGGAAACTCTCTTTCAATGCGCGATCGACCCGGGCGTCGTCTTCGTCCGGCTCCGGCCGGACCGCGATGGGATCGCTGGCGGGAAAGGTCTCGGCCAGCGCTTCGTCCAGGTCGTGCTCGACCTGATCTTCGTCAACCGGGGTGGTAACCGTCCCCTTTTTCACGACCTTGCCGCTCTTGGGATCATGGTGCATGCGCCTTCTCCTTCAAGTCCGTGGTGGCCCGGGATGTCAGCGGCCAGCCCTGCAAGTTTCGTTCCACTATGCCGGCCAGGCCGGCGATCCAGGCGGGATCGTCGTTCAGTGCAGGGATGTAGCGGAATTGCTTGCCGCCTGCCTCGACAAACGCGTCGCGGCATTCCAGGCTGATCTCTTCCAGGGTTTCCAGACAGTCTGCCACAAATCCCGGGCACACCACATCCACCTCGGTCACCCCCGAGGCCGCCAGCGCCTTGAGCGTGGGTTCGGTGTAGGGCTCCAGCCAGCGGGCGGTGCCGAAGCGGCTCTGGAAGGTCACTTCGATCTGTTCGCGCGGCAGGGAAAGGCGTTGCGACAACAGGCGCGCGGAGTCCATGCAGTCGCGATAATAGGGGTCGCCCAGCTCGATCGAGTAGCGCGGCAGGCCGTGAAAGCTCATCACCAGCTTCTGCGGCTTGCCGTGTTCACGCCAGAAGGACTCGATCCGCGCGGCCAACGGGTCCAGCCACGCCGGGTCTTCGTGAAAGCGCTTGGTGAAGCGCAGTTCGGGCTGGTCTCGCAGGCGCCCGGCGTGCCGGGTCACCGCGTCGACCACCGTGGCCGTCGTGCTGGCGGCATATTGCGGATACAACGGCACGGTCAGGATGCGCTCGCAGCCCGCAGCGCGCAGGCGCGTGATCGCATCGGGAATCGACGGATTGCCATAGCGCATGCCCAATTCCACCACGGCATCAATGCCCGCCGCCTGCAACGCCGCGCGCACGCCGTCGGCCTGCCGCTGGCTATAGACCATCAGGGGCGAGCCCTCTTTCAGCCACACCCCGGCATAGCGCGGCGCCAGCTTCTTGGGACGCATGGTCAGCACCAGCCCATGCAGGATGGGCTTCCACAGGTAGCGGGGAATTTCGATCACGCGGGGGTCGGACAGGAATTCGCCCAGGTATTTCTTGATGCCCGCCTTGTCCGGGGTATCGGGCGTGCCCAGGTTCACCAGCAGCACGCCAACCTTGCCCGGGCCGCGCGGCGGAGGGTCTTCGTTGAAGGGGTCGTCCTGCTCGGTTTCCGGCAGATAGCGTTCAGGCCACAAGTACTTGAACAGGCGAAGAAACACGAAGACTCCCCTTCCTCCGCGAGGAGGATGTAGCTTTGAATGGAACTACTGGTTGTGGCTGAGCGCGTTGGACAACAGGCGCGCCGTGATGTCCACGATGGGAATGACGCGCTCGTAAGCCATGCGGGTGGGGCCGATCACGCCCAGCGTGCCCACCACCTTGCCATCCACGCCGTACGGCGCGGTAATGACCGAGACCTCTTCCATCGGCACAAGCTGCGAGTCGCCGCCGATGTAGATCTGCACCCCCTGTGCGCGGCTGGACACATCCAGCAATTGCAGCAGATCGGTCTTTTTTTCGAACAGCGAGAACATCTTGCGCAGCCGGTCCATATCGGACGCGATGTCCGTCACGTCCAACAGCTTGCGCTCGCCGGAAATAATCATGGCGTCGCCGTCTTCGGCCGCCTCCGCGCTGGCTTCCACCGCCGCCTGCATCAGGCGCGAGATATCTTCGCGCAGTTGGGCAAGTTCGGTGGACAGGGTCTGCCGCACGGCATTGAAGGACTTGCCGGCAAAATGCATGTTGAAGAAATTGCCGGCTTCCAGCAATTCGGCTTCGACATAATCGCGCTGCACGAACAGGATCCGGTTCTGGACGTCGCCATCGGGCGTGACGATGATCAGCAGCACCCGCTTGTCGGACAGACGGATGAATTCGATCTGGCGGAACACCTGGGCGCGCTTGGGGGTCAGCACCACCCCCGCGAACTGCGTCAGGTTCGACAGCAGCGCAGCCGCCGCATTGACGGCGCGGGTGGGTTCCGCAGCCGACAGCATTTCGCCCATATTGTGCGGCTGCAGCTGATAGGACTGCACGGCCAGCAAGGAATCGACGAACATGCGGTAACCCCGCGGCGTGGGGACACGGCCGGCGGACGTATGCGGGCTATGGATCAGCCCCAGCTCTTCCAGGTCCGCCATGACATTGCGGATCGTGGCCGGGGACAAGTCGAAGACTTTCGATAGCGTCCGCGAGCCGACGGGCTGCCCATCGGCGATGTAGCGTTCTATCAACGCTTTCAGTAGTGCGCGTGCGCGGTCATCCATAACAGGTATTTTAGGGAATCTTTTCCGATTAAGGCGATTTTTGTCCTGCACGCCGATATGCGGCCCCATATAATCGGCAAATCAGCCCGCCCCGGCGGGTTCCGGCATCCTGGTTTTGCCCTTTTTCGATAAGCACGCATCCATGCACTTTCCTACCGTCGCCCTGATCGGCAGATACCAGGACACCGGCCTGGACACCCCGCTGAGAGCGCTTGCGCACGCGCTGACGCAAGCGGGCCGGCACGTGCTCATCGACGCCGATACCGCCCGCAACACCGGCTTGACCGAGTATCCCGTCGCGACGCTCGAAGAAATCGGCAAGCGCGCGTCGCTGGCCGTCGTGATGGGTGGCGACGGCACCGTGCTGGGCGCGGGCCGGCATCTGGCGCCTTTCGGCGTGCCGCTGGTCGGCATCAACCACGGCCGATTGGGCTTCATCACCGACATCCCGCTGCAGGACGCGCATGGCGCATTGGCACGCGTGCTCGAAGGCAGCTTCCAGATCGAAGAGCGCATGCTGCTGGAAGGCAGCGTGTGGCGCGGCGACCAAAAAATGTATTCCGCGTCGGCCTTGAACGACGTCGTGCTGAACCGCGCCGGACGCGGCGGCATGATCGAGGTGCGCGTCGAGCTGGACGGCGCGTTCATGTACACGCAACGCGCCGATGGCCTGATCATCGCCACGCCCACGGGTTCCACCGCGTACGCGCTGTCCGCGAACGGTCCCATCCTGCACCCCGGCATGAACGCCATGGTGCTGGTGCCCGTGGCGCCGCAAACGCTGTCGAACCGCCCCATCGTGATTCCCGACACCGGCGTGCTGAACATGACACTGACGGCGATGGGCCGCGTGGAAGTTGGCGCCAGCGTGCATTTCGACATGCAGACGTGGTCGGACCTGCAACCCGGCGACCGCATCGTCGTGCAACGCGCGCCCCACACCATCCGCTTCGTGCATCCCGAGGGGTACAGCTTCTTTTCCACCCTGCGCCGCAAGCTGCACTGGAACCTGATGCCCCAAGCCACCGACAACGTAGAGTAGTAAGCGCCCCGACATGCTGCGCACCCTGCATATCCGCGACTTCGTCATCGTCGAACAGACCGAAATTCATTTTGGCCCCGGCTTCACCGTCTTCTCCGGCGAGACCGGCGCGGGCAAATCCATCCTGGTGGACGCGCTGGCGCTGACGCTCGGCGAACGCGGCGACGCCAGCATGCTGCGCGAAGGCGCGCCGCGCGCCGACATCACGGCGGTCTTCGACACGCCCAAATCGCTGCACGCCTGGCTGGCCGAGCGCCAGATCGACGCCGACGACGAACTGTCGCTGCGCCGCGTAATCGACGCGCAGGGCCGAAGCCGCGCCTACATCAACGGCACGCCCGCCACCGTGGCTCAGCTCCGCGAGCTGGGCGACAGCCTGGTCGACATCCACGGCCAGCACGCCCATCAAAGCTTGATGCGCCCCGATGCCCAGCGCGACCTGCTGGACGCCCACGGTGGCCATGGCGACCTGCGCCAGGCCGTCGGCCAGGCCTGGAAACAATGGCGCGCGGTGGCCCGCCAACTCGAGGCCGCCGAAAAAGACGCGGCCAGCCTTGCCACCGAGCGCGACCGCCTGCAATGGCAGGCCGACGAACTGGACCAATTGGCCTTGGGGCCCGACGAATGGGACGCGCTGCAATCCGAGCACACCCGCCTGTCGCACTCCCAATCGCTGTTGGACGGGGCGTCGCAAATCCTGGAAGCGCTGGACGGTGAAGGCGATTCCGCGCACCACCGCATCACGGCCGCCAACCACCGGATTCAGCAGATGCTGCGGCACGACCCGGGCCTGCAAGGCGTCCACGACGAGCTGGAATCCGCCCGCATCGCCATCAGCGAAGCCGTGTCGGACCTGAACAACTACGTCAGCCGCGTCGATCTGGATCCCAAGCGCCTGGCCGACGTGGAAGCGCGGCTGGGCCTGGTGTTTGAAACCGCGCGCAAATTCCGGGTCGAACCCAATGCGCTATGCGAACTGCGCGACTCGCTGCACGCCGAATTGGCCGCCTTGCAGGCCGCGGGCGACATCGACGCCTTGCGCGCCCAGTCCGCCGCCGCCCAGGCGCAATACGATGCCATGGCCGGCAAGCTCAGCACCGCCCGCCGCAAGGTTGCGAAAGACCTGGGCAAGCAGGTTACGCTGGCCATGCAGACGCTGGCCATGCAAGGCGGCAAATTCGAGCCCACGCTCACCGCGGCCGCGCCCTCGGCCCACGGTAATGAACAGGTCGAGTTCCTGGTGGCTGGCCATGCCGGCACCACGCCCCGCCCCCTGGCCAAAGTGGCCTCGGGCGGTGAACTGTCGCGCATCTCGCTGGCGCTTTCCGTCATCGCCAGCCGCGCGGCCCGCGTCCCCACGCTGATCTTCGACGAAGTCGACAGCGGCGTCGGCGGCGCGGTGGCCGAAGCCGTCGGCAAACTGCTGCGCGAACTGGGCGA
Organism: Achromobacter sp. MYb9; assembly: GCF_002975275.1. GTDB lineage: Bacteria > Pseudomonadota > Gammaproteobacteria > Burkholderiales > Burkholderiaceae_B > Achromobacter. The sequence continues at coordinate 660,250 of NZ_PCOQ01000001.1, forward strand.
ACGCCATCAGGTGCTGTGCGTCACCCATTTGCCGCAGGTCGCCGCCTGCGGCAACAACCAATTCCTGGTCAGCAAGACCGAATCGCGCGGCACGACCCGTTCCAGCATCAAAGAGCTGGACGCCCCCGCCCGGGTCGAAGAGATCGCCCGGATGCTGGGCGGGATCAAGCTCACCGCCACCACCCGCGAACACGCCCGGGAAATGCTGGAAGGCTTCGGCCAACCGGCCGCCTGATTTCCGCTTACGCCTCACATCCCCTCCGCCCCGCCCGCTGCAATCACCACCCCCCCGTGGCCTGCGGGGCGTATTGCCGCGCCCATGAAAAAGCCCCTTCTACAGGAAGGGGCTTTTACTCTCACTCACCCGCGACGAGCGCGGCCGCGGGCGGTGCGACGGGGCGGCTTGGCTGCTTAGCGGCCTTTCAAGCAGCTGCCGCAGATGCCGTAAAGCACCATCGCATGGCTTTCCAGCGCGAAGCCATTGTCTTTGGCGATCTTTTGCTGGCGCTTTTCGATGTCCGGATCCGAAAACTCGACAACCTTGCCGCAGTTCGTGCAGATGAGGTGATCGTGGTGATCGCCATCATTGAGTTCGAACACGGCCTTGCCGCTGTCGAACTGGCTGCGGGCCAGGATGCCGGCCTGCTCGAACTGCGTCAGCACGCGATAGACAGTCGCCAGGCCGATTTCGACGTTTTCGCCGATCAGGGCGCGATAGACGTCTTCGGCGCTAAGGTGACGCTGGTCGGATTTACGGAAAATATCAAGAATCTTCAGGCGGGGAAATGTCGCCTTCAAACCCATGTTCTTCAGTTCGCTTTGGTCGCTCATGGTGTAATCGCTCTCCGTCCGCGTTGGCATGGGCAAGGATGTGGGGCGCGCCGCGAGCCGGCTCCCCTGAATTCATGCCGCCCCGCGGAACTATCCTTATGAAACCTTTATGATAACGGTTTTGTCTGCTTCCAAATAATAGGGGCGCGTAGTGTCCATGATTGCACGAATTCCCTCCCGCTCGCTGAAGACCGGATTGGCCGTTGCCGCCCTGGCCGTCGCCCTTGCCGGCTGCTCCGGGGACAAGTGGGGCTTCCCCTACAAGGCCGGCGTCCAGCAAGGCAACTGGATCACCCAGGAACAAGTCGCTCTGCTGCAGCCCGGCATGACGCGCGAACAGGTGCGCTTTGCGCTTGGCAGCCCCACGCTGACCAGCGTGCTGCACGCCAATCGCTGGGACTACCCCTACTACTACAAGCCCGGCTACGGCGAAGCCCGTGAACGCAAGTTCACCGTCTGGTTCGAGAACGACCGGCTGACCCGCTGGGAAGGCGACAAGCAGCCCGACCTGCAACCCTATCAGCTGAATACGCCCAGCGCCACGTCCGACGAAAAGGCCGACAAGCGCCTGGACCAGGACGAGGCCCGGTTGAAGGAAGAAGCGGACCAGCAGAAGCGTGATTCGGCCGCCCCGGTCAGCCCGCTGAACCAATACCCCGGCCAGCCCGGCAACGCGCCCGAGCCGCTCCGCTAACTCCAAGGATTCTTCTACATGCGTATTGCAATTGCCGGCGCCAGCGGCCGTATGGGCCAGATGCTGATCGATGCCGTCCTCAAGTCCTCCGGCCTGCAACTGACGGTTGCGCTGGACCGCCAGGGCTCGTCCGCCTTGGGCCAGGATGCCGGCGCCCCGCTGGGCCAACAGACCGGCGTGCCCATCACCGATGACCTCGACGCCCTGGCCCAAGCCGACTGCCTGATCGACTTCACCCGCCCCGAAGGTACGCTCGAGCACTTGCAAGCCTGCGTCAAGCACGGCACGCGCGCCGTGATCGGCACGACCGGCTTCGACGACAACGGCCGCGCCGCGATCGAAGTCGCCGCGCAGAAGATCGCCATCGTGTTCGCACCCAACATGAGCGTCGGCGTCAACGCCACGCTCAAGCTGCTGGACATGGCTGCCCGCATCCTGAATTCCGGCTACGACGTCGAAGTGTTCGAAGCGCACCACCGCAACAAGGTCGACGCGCCGTCGGGCACCGCCTTGAAGATGGGCGAAACCATCGCATCAGCCTGGGATGTCGCCCTGCCCGACGTGGCCACCTGGAGCCGCCATGGCGACACCGGCGTGCGCAAGCCCGGCACCATCGGCTTTTCGGTCTTGCGCGGCGGCGATATCGTGGGCGACCACACGGTGTCGTTCTGCGGCATCGGCGAACGCATCGAGATCACTCACCGTTCGGCCAGCCGCGCCACCTACGCCGAGGGCGCGCTGCGCGCCGCGCGCTTCCTGGAAGACAAGCACAACGGCCTGTACGACATGCAATCCGTGCTGGGCTTCTAAGGCCGGGCCGACACGAAAAAGGATCCCTCGGGATCCTTTTTTTTTGCCCGGAGAAAAGGCGGCCCAGGGCGGGCGAATACCGGAGGCGTCGGCAGCGGCCGCCGCTCAGACGACGACCGGCTCGGGCTCCAGCCTGACGCCATAGCGGTCGGCGACGGCCTGCTGAATCGCTTGCGCCAACCCCATGATGTCCGTCGCGGTGGCCCCGCCGCGGTTCACCAGCACGAGCGCCTGCCGGTCATGCACGCCCGCCGCGCCCAACGCCCGTCCCTTCCAGCCGCACTGATCAATCAGCCAGCCCGCGGCCAACTTGTAGCCCCCGTCCGGCTGGGCATAGGACACCAGCCCGGGAAACCGCTCCGCCAGGCTGTCGCGCACGCCCGCCGAGACGATGGGATTCTTGAAGAAGCTGCCCGCATTGCCGGTCACGGCAGGGTCGGGCAATTTGGCGCGACGGATCTCGCACACGGCGTCGAAAATGTCGCGCGCGGCCGGCGCCCCTTGTGCCAGTCGCGCATGGCGTTGCAGGTCCGGGTAGCCCAGCACGGGCTGCCATGGCCGGGGCAATGCGAAGCGCACGCTGACGATGATCCAGCGGCCGGGCGCGTCGTGCTTGAAGGCACTGTCGCGATAGGAAAAGCGGCAATCGTCCGCCTGCATTTCAACGAGCCGTCCCGCCGGCACGTCCCACGCTGTCAGGCTATGGAAGCGCGCATCGAACTCCACGCCATAGGCGCCGATGTTCTGCACGGGCGCAGCCCCCACCGTACCGGGGATCAGTGCCAGATTTTCCAGGCCGTCCCAGCCGTTGTCCACGCAGGTTCCCACGAAGCGATGCCAGTTCTCGCCGCCCGAGGCCTCGACCAGCCACGCATCGGGTCGCGCCTCAAGCAAGCGCACGCCCTTGAACGCCACCTGGGCCACCAGGCCCGGCACTCGCCGCGGCAGCACCACATTGCTGCCGCCCCCCAGCACAAGCAGCGAGTCGGCCTGCCGCGCAAGCGCCGACAACGCGGGCAATTGCGCAGGGTCGCTCAACGTGACGAACGCGTCGGACTGGGACACCAGGCCCAAGGTATTGAGCCGGGTCAGGTCTTGGGCAGCGGGGATCAACGCAACAGGCGCGGCGTTGGAGGGGGCAGGATTTGACATGGGTGCTACTGGCTATGCTATAGTTTCTGTCTTCGCTCATATTACTTGATTGAGTGTTTGGGCCTGATGTTCACGCAACGCCATGCTCATGACAAACTCAAAAAAATCATGTAAGATGCGCGCCTTCTGATCGATAACCAAGTTGATCAGAGTGAATAAGAAAAAGGTTCTGGATCGTTTTTTCAGAATCCACGCGGGAGTAGCTCAGTTGGTAGAGCGCAACCTTGCCAAGGTTGAGGTCGCGAGTTCGAGACTCGTCTCCCGCTCCAAATTCAGATTTGCAGCGTTTTTTTGAAAATTCTGCAAATCATTAAAAAGGGCCTGCGGGCCCTTTTTTCATGCCCGCTCGATACGCATGCATGTCGCAAGCTCTCCTCGCCGCGTGCAAACTTTTTAAATTTCTGTATACTTCCGCCTCTCTTGCAAAGAACAACGTTTCGGGTTGCACAAATCCAGATGTCTTCAGCGCGGGAAAATGCGGGAGTAGCTCAGTTGGTAGAGCGCAACCTTGCCAAGGTTGAGGTCGCGAGTTCGAGACTCGTCTCCCGCTCCACATTCAAAAAGGCCCAGACTTCGGTTTGGGCCTTTTGCTTTGTGTGCGGGTTTAGCCATGGCGGGTTTAGCAACGGCGGATTTTGCAAAGAGGACATAGGCGATGGACAGCGTATTAATCCTGCTGATGGTGGCCTTGGCATGGCAAGTGTTGCGCGTGCGCTACCAGCGCGCGCGCATCGCCTTGCTGGGGCGGCATTTGGGCAGCTTGCAGCTTGAGCGTCACATGGAAACGCTGACGCAAGGCTACTCGCGCGCCATTCGCGAAGAAACCGAATCGCGCCAGCTGCAGGTGCTGGAAACTTTTGCCCAGACCGAACGCGCCATGGCATCACAGGCAAACTCGCTGGCCAACGCGATGCAAAAGGAAAGCCCGCAGGCCGCCCGCATATCTATGCTCTCGCTTTGCGTGCCGTACATCGAACGCTTTGTTCCTGCGGTAACCCGGGATTTTCGTGAACTGCTGCACATCCACGCAGCCGGGCTGCGTCACGTCGTGGACAACGAAGATCACCTGGACGCGAAAGCCCGCGCGTTCCAACTCTCGGCAGAGCTATATCTGCTGCAGCACAGCTGCCATTGGTTCTGCAAATCTCGCGCAGTGGCCGATGCGCGATTGATGCTGCGGCATCAGGTCAACCATCAAAAAGTGCTGGAATCGGTATCTGCGGCGACCCGCCACGCCTATCAGCAATGGCAGCGTGGCGATGAACGCTAATTCCGCCCCGCCCCTTTTTCCACACAAGCCAAAATTTTCGTGTATAATTGCTGTCTTTGGTGGAGACGGGTTCGGAGATAACTTCAAAGAACCAGCAAGCAGAGAACAAGCAAAAAGCTTCTGCGGACCTTCACCAAACATGCAGCGATGCATGTGGTACTGATGTATGGGGTACCGATGCATGTAGTACCAATGCATGCGGTACTGAAATAGGTACCAAGCAATATAGCAGTACAAAGCGGGAGTAGCTCAGTTGGTAGAGCGCAACCTTGCCAAGGTTGAGGTCGCGAGTTCGAGACTCGTCTCCCGCTCCAAATACAAAAAGGAAGCAACGGCCAACACCGCGCTTCCTTTTTTCTTGCAAGTGCTGGCGCAATGGCAGAGTGGTCATGCAGCGGATTGCAAATCCGTGTACGTCGGTTCGATTCCGGCTTGCGCCTCCAGCATCTTTTCCCCCTCCCCCTGCATTTCGTTACGCATCCCTACGCGCCGTCAATCGAATGATTGCTATGGTGACGCCGTTTTCATTTGACGTCGAACCCATGCACCGCATCCTGATTTTCCGCGGCCGTTCCCGCACGTATTTCCGCGCATCTTCCCCTTTGCTGGCCTTGTCGACCGCCGCGCTGCTGTCGCTTGCGCCGCTGACGGCCGAAGCTGATTCCGACCGCCATGAGCATCGCCACGGTCGCGAATACAAAGAGAAGTACTGGGAAGGCAACTGCCGGGTCGAGCGCAAATGGAAGCGCAACGGCGAATACCAGGAAAAGCGCAAATGCCGTGACGATTATCATCAGGGCTACATGGCGCCGCCGCAGGTCATCATGCCCATGGCCGCGCCCGCGATCGTCATCACCCCTCCCCCCATCATCATCCGGCCCTGAACATGGATCAATCGGTGAAGGACGCCATCGCCCGGTGGCCCGACGTGCCCGCGGTATTCGGTTGGTTGTCGCTGGACGGCCGCGGCCGCTGGCGCCTGCACCCGCAAGGCCAGGCCACGCAAGGCGGCGAAGGCGAGTCCATCACCAATACCCAGATCCTGGAATTCATCAACCGCAACTACGGGCATGACCACGCGGGCAGATGGTTCTTTCAGAACGGGCCGCAGCGCGTCTTCGTGCGCCTGGACGCCGCCCCGTTCGTGCTGCGGTTAAGCGACGACAACGGCCACCTGGTCACCCATACGAATGTGCCGGTTGAATCCATCAGCGGATGGTGGCTGGACGACGCAGGCCAGCTGTATGCGATGACGCAGGCGGGTGGAGGCATCGTGCTGGACCGGGACCTGCCCGCGCTGCTGGAGAAGCTTGTCGCGGAACCGGGGAAGCCCTTGCTGGACGCGCTGGCCGATCTGGCACCCGGCCAGTCCATTGCCGTCTCTTGGCCCGGGGCCTACCCGGCCGCGCCACTGCGGCCGATCACCAGGCAGGCGGTCGTGCAGCAATTGGCATTCGACCCCAACCCTGCTGCCCAGCCTTAGAACATGCCGTTGGCATTGGCGGACTGCTCGGGAATGGGCTGCACCGCATCCCAATGCTCGACGATCTTGCCCTGCTCCAAGCGAAAGATATCGATGATGGCGTTGCCGCGCGAGCCGGGTTCGCGCACCGCGTGCACGTGCAGGATCACATAATCGCCATCGGTGAAGACGCGCTTGATCTCGCTGTGCGAGGCCGGGAATTTATCGCGCAGGAAGGCGACGAACTTGCGAAAGCCCTCGGGGCCGTCGGCCGCGTTGGGATTGTGCTGCACATAGCGGTCGCCCACATATTTCAGCGCGGCATCCGCATCCTTCTGATTCAGTCCCTTCTCGTAGAAAGCCAGCACCGCGGCCTTGTTGGCGGCCTCTTGCTCGGGGCTTGCCTGCACGGCGGGCGACAAGGCGGCGGCACACAACAACGCGCCCATGGCGCGTCGGATCAGTGGCATCGGAACAATCATCGGGACTCCTGAATGAAAAAAGGCGGCCGGCTCATTCTATGAGCCGGCCGCCCTATCCACCATGGCCGTGTCGATAGACAGTCTGGTGCGCGCAGCGATCAGCCGCGGCCGCTTTTGACCAACGCGAACTTGCCGTCGCCCAGCAGCGCCAGCACGGCCGCCGCCACCGTCAGGAAGATCGGATATTCCCAACCGCCGCCGGCGTTGCCGAAACCCCAGCCATTACCGAAGTGGACGGTCGAGGCCACGAACAATTGCACCACCGCGATGGCGGCAACCCAGCGCGGCACGACACCCAGGATCAACAGCGCGCCCGCGGCGACTTCAAAGAACGTAACCGGGTAAGCCAGCCAGCCGGCGAAGCCGATCTTGGCAAAAAACTGCGCGGTGCCGGGCAGCGTGAACACCAATAGCTTGGTCAAGCCGTGGGCGAGGAACATGACGCCAAGGGCGACACGCAGCAACAGCGCGGCGTAGGGCGCGGTACGGGTATCAATCATTGCGCTCTCCTTGAGCGGTGCAGGAACCGCCCAAAGCGGGGCGATTCATCTTGGCCGCTATTCTTGCGATTCCAAAAACAAAGATAAACATGCAGAATTGCAAATTATTGTTCCCCGTTAGGAAACAATCTTGGACACCCACACCGCCATGCAGACCTTCGCCAAGGTCGTGGAACTGGGCTCATTCGCGGCCGCGGCCGACAAAATGGGGCAGGCGCGGTCCGTCGTGACGCGGCAGATCGCCTACCTGGAACAGAAGTACGGCGTGCGCCTCTTGAACCGCACCACGCGCAAGCTCAGCATGACCGACGCAGGCCGTGCCTTCTACGACCGCGTCCGGCCGATCCTGGCCGAAGTCACTGACCTGGAACTGTCGCTGCAAGCCGAAGGCCAGCGCCCCAGCGGCCGGCTGCGAGTGAGCGCGCCGGTGTCGTTCGGCATCCTGCACCTGGGACCCGCGATTGCCGAGTATCTGCTGCGCTACCCCGACGTCATCATCGACCTGGACCTGAGCGACCGGGTGGTCGATCTGGTGGAAGACGGATTCGACGTGGCGGTGCGTATCGGCCCGCTATTGGATTCTTCTCTGGTGGCGCGCCCGCTGGCGCCGCAGCAACTGCGGGTCTGCGCGGCGCCGGCCTATCTGGCCCGCCACGGCACGCCCACAACGCCTGAAGACCTGAAGCAGCACCGCTGCCTGCACTACGCCTACGCCAGTACCGGCAACGAATGGCACTTCGAGAAAGACGGCGTCACGCATCTGGTCCGCGTGAACGCCGCCCTGCGCGCCAATAACGGCGACGTACTGCGCACGGCTTCGCTGGCGGGGCACGGCGTCATCCTGCAACCTGAATTCCTGGTGGGAGACGATATCCGCGCCGGGCGGCTGGTGACGCTGCTTGCCGACTACGCGCACACGCCGATTTCCATGTACGCCATCTATCCCCATCGGCGCTTCCTGTCGCCCAAGGTACGGTCTTTCATCGAACACCTGGAAGCGCGATTCGGCAACCCGGCCCCTGCCGCCCCGGGACGGCGCGCCAGTCCCCGCCGCAGCCGTTAGAATCCTACCCATGACCGCCAAACCGTCCATCGAATACTTCCCCGCCCCCCGCCGATCGCTTTTCTGCAGCCAGTGCGGCACGCCCGTCAACCGCCGGGTGCCGGAAGGCGACAACCGTGAACGCGACATCTGCGATCACTGCGGCGCGATCCACTACCAGAATCCGCGTCTGGTGGTCGGCACGGTCCCGGTCTGGGAAAACCGCGTCCTGCTTTGCCGGCGCGCGATTGAACCGCGCTACAACACCTGGACACTGCCTGCGGGCTTCATGGAGCTAAGCGAGAGCACCGCGCAAGGCGCCGCCCGCGAGACGCTGGAGGAATCCGGCGCGCACATCAAGCTGGGAGAGCTCTACACCCTGATCGACCTGCCTCAGATCGACCAGGTGCACGTGTTCTACCTGGCTCAGGCGCTGGGCCCCGAACTGGACCCCGGCCCTGAAAGCCTGGAAGCCCGGTGGTACGACGAAGCCGAGATTCCCTGGGACGATCTGGCTTTCCGCACCGTCGCCACGACGCTGCGGCACTACTTCGAAGACCGCAAGCAAGGCGTCTTCGTTCCCCACCACTACACCCTAGAATCGCACCGTTGAAGCTGCCCTGGCTTGCCGTCGACACTCCGTTTCCACCAGCGGAACTTGCGCTGACGGAGCCTGACGGCCTGCTGGCGGCGGGCGCGGACCTGTCCCAGGAACGGCTGATCCAGGCGTACTCCAACGGCATCTTCCCCTGGTATTCGGAAGGCGAGCCCGTGCTGTGGTGGAGCCCCGATCCCCGCATGGTGCTGGCGCTTGCCGACTTTTCGCCGTCGCATTCGCTGCGCAAGCTGCTGCGGCAGATCTCCAGCCAGGAACACGACGCGTCGCCGCGCGTTCAGGTACGCGTGGACACGGTTTTCCCAGAGGTGATGGCGCATTGCGCCGCGCCGCGCGACGGCCAGCCCGGCACCTGGATCACCGGCCCCATGCAACAGGCCTACGCGGGCTGGCACCAGGCCGGATATGTGCACAGCATCGAGACCTGGATCGACGGCGAACTGGCGGGCGGCCTGTATGGCATCAGCCTGGGCCGCATGTTCTTCGGGGAATCCATGTTCACGCGCGTGCCCAACGCGTCGAAGATCGCGCTGGCCTACCTGGTGCGTTACCTGAGCGGTCACGGCGTGGCGTGCATCGATTGCCAGCAACAGACGCGGCACTTGGCCAGCCTGGGCGCGCGGCCGATTTCCCGGACGCAGTTTCTGCAGCATGTGCGCCACGCGACGGCGCAAACGCCCATTCCCTGGACCCGGGGAATCCTGGACAGCAGCGGGCGCCTCACGCCCGATGCCACATCCAACGCCGACTTAGGCGTTAATATGTAGCCATCCGTCGCGGACTTGTCGTCGCGATGCGCAATCCCCCATGAGCCAGCTCAAAGAACTTCCCTTCTCCACGCTGCAGTTCTACGCAACCGCTCCCTACCCTTGCAGCTACTTGCCAGGTCGCCAGGCTCGGTCGCAGGTTGCCGCGCCCGGCCATCTGATCAACGCCGGCACCTATTCCCAACTGGTCGAGCAAGGCTTCCGCCGCAGCGGCCTGTTCACGTACCGTCCCCATTGCGACAACTGCCAGGCCTGTGTGCCCGTGCGCGTGGACACCGCCGGGTTCGCCCCCAACCGCAGCCAGCGCCGCGCTTGGCGAGATCACCAGGACCTGCAATCTTTCGTCGCCGAACTGGCGTGGTCGCCCGAACATTACCGGCTGTATACGCGTTATCAACAGGGGCGGCACCCGGGCGGCGGCATGGACGAAGACAGCCGCACCCAATATGCGCAATTCCTGCTGACCAGCCGCGTGAACACGCGCCTGGTGGAATTCCGCGACCCCGAAGGGGTGCTGATGATGGTCTCCATCATCGACGTGCTGGACGACGGCCTGTCGTCGGTCTACACGTTCTACGACCCCGATGTCGAGGGTAGCCTGGGCACCTACAGCATCCTGTGGCAGATCGAGCAATGCCGTAATCTGAACCTGCCCTGGCTGTACCTGGGCTATTGGATCAAGGACAGCCGAAAAATGTCCTATAAGTCCAGCTTCCACCCCGCGCAGTTCCTGGCCGACGGCGAATGGCGCGACCAGGTTGTTCCGTCCCCCTGATTTCTCCCGCCACGGGGGCCATGCGCCCCCGGTCCCGCCGCAAGGCCGGGGAAATTCGCTCTACAATTCCGCCCCATGTCTATCCTCTTCCACGCCTATCCCCTGGCCCGCCCGGCGCTGTTCGCCATGGACGCGGAAACCGCCCACGAAGTCACGCTATCGGGCCTGCAACGCGCCTACGAGTGCGGCGCCACGCGCAAGCTGATGCATGCGCGGCCCACGGCGCCCAGCACGCTGATGGGCATGCAATTGGCCAACCCGATCGGGCTTGCAGCGGGGCTGGACAAGAACGGCGCCTATATCGACGCGCTGGGCAATCTGGGGTTTGGCTTCATTGAAGTCGGTACGGTCACCCCGCGCGCGCAGCCCGGCAACCCGAAACCGCGCATGTTCCGCCTGCCGCGCGCCAATGCGCTGATCAACCGGCTGGGCTTCAACAATCTGGGCCTGGACGCGTTCCTGACCAATGTGCAGCGCAGCCAATGGCGTAAGCAAGGCGGCATTCTGGGCTTGAACATCGGCAAAAACGCCGATACGCCGATCGAACGCGCGGCCGACGATTACCTGATCGGCCTGGAAGGCGTGTATCCCCATGCCGACTACGTGACGGTGAATATCTCGTCGCCGAACACCAAAAACCTGCGCGCGCTGCAAAGCGGCGATGAGCTGTCGGCGTTGCTGGGGCAACTGGCGGACAAGCGCCGTGCGCTGGAAGACCAGCACCAGCGCCGCGTGCCGATGGCGGTGAAGATTGCCCCCGACCTGACGCAAGAGCAGATCGATGCGATCGCCGATATCCTGCCGCGTCACGGCATCGACGGCGTCATTGCCACCAACACCACACTGTCGCGCGACTCGGTCGCTGGCCAGGCGCACGCCGACGAAGCGGGCGGCCTGTCCGGCGCGCCGGTGCATGAGCTGTCATTGAAAGTGATACGCCGCCTGAAGGAACAACTGGGCGACAGCCTGGCCATCATTGGCGTGGGCGGCGTGCTGTCGGGCCAGCAGGCCCGCGAAAAAATGGCCGCGGGCGCAGATGCCGTGCAGTTGTACACAGGCCTGATCTATCGCGGCCCGGCTTTGGTCGGCGAATGCGTGCATGCTGTCTCAAAAAGATAGCGCCCTACGCCACGCACGCTGCGCGCCCTTGCTGCCCCAACCTTGCTGCCAGCCCCCACGCAGGGCAAAAAAAGGGGCCACCCGGTGGGTGGCCCTAATTCCAGCTCTGCTCTGTCACTCAACAGTACTACATTACTGCGATTTGCGCAGCATCGCGCGCCAGAGACTTAGGCGGTGCGACGGCTACGGCTGGCGACCTTGGTGGCGGCATCGGCGGCATCCGTGGCTGCCTTGAAGGTCGCGTTGGCGGCGGCATTCAGGTTCGATTCGGCGACTTCGGCAGCCTGCTTGGCGGCCTTGGTGACGGAATCGTAAGCGCTGGTCGCGGTGGCCAGCGAGGACTTGAACAGGGCGACGGCGCTTTCGGAGCCGGCGGGGGCGTTCTTCGAGAACTGGTCGACGGCTTCGCTCAGCTGTTGCTGGCCTTCGGCGATCTGTTCTTCGGTCAGTTTGACCAGGCTGCCCTGCACGCCGGCGACGATGTCATACACGTGCTTGGTGTAAGCCATGGCCTTTTCGGCGCCCGGCTGCAGCAGACCGGAGGCGAACGCCGCGGCTTCTTGCGGGTCCTTCACTTCGGCGGCTTGTTGCGAACGCTGGGCGACTTCGTCCAGGGTGGCGCGCACGACCTTGAGGTTCAGCTCGACCAGCTTTTCAAAGCCGGCGAAAACAGCGGATTGGGCGGCCACGAAAGTGTTGATGCTGGCCTTCTGGCGGTCCAGAACTTGTTGCGGAATTGCGCTCATAGAATGCTCCTTTATGGGTAGCCGGACGCTTCCGGCAAGTCAGGATGGTTGTCTGCGACGAAAATAAAACGTGCGCGGAAACTGGTACTACAAGCTACCGCCGGCCCGTTTGATGCACTGCACAATTCACATTCTAGACTGGCAAAATTCCTTGTCAAGCAGTTTTTGTGCAACGCAACAAGTATTTGCACTTCTTCGGTGCACGCCCTGGGCACGCCTTTGATCTTGCACAAGAATTTCCCATGATTCGGGAAATACCGGACATGACGGCGTATCAATTCTTTTCTAAACTGCTTTCACGCTGATGACAGACAAATACAAATCAAAAGTCAGCGGTCAATAACTAAATCGCAGCAAGTAAAACCCTGCAATTGGAGACTTCATGACCCTCATTCCCCGCACGCTTTCGGCCCTGCTCGCGGCCAGCGCCATGCTCGCGGCCGGCGCCGCCCACGCGGAATACCCGGAACGCCCCATCAATATGGTGGTGCCGTTCGCTGCAGGCGGCCCGACCGATAACGTCGCCCGCTCGCTGGCGGAAGCCATGCGGCCAAGTCTGGGCCAGACGGTTGTGGTGGAAAACAAAGGCGGTGCCGGTGGCACCATCGGCACGACGCAGGTCGCCCGCGCCCAACCGGACGGCTATTCCATCCTGCTGATGCATGCCGGCTTCTCCACGGCGCCGTCGCTCTACAAGAATCCGGGGTACGACCCCTACAAGAGCTTCGAGCCTATCGGCCTGGTCGTCGACGTGCCCATGACCATCATCGCCCGCTCGGACTTCCCGCCCAACAACATCAAGGAATTGGCCGAGTACGTCAAACAGAACAAGGACAAGGTTTCGCTGGCCAACGCCGGCATCGGCGCCGCCAGCCATCTGTGCGGCACCATGCTGGTGGAAGCGCTGGGCGTCCAACTGCTGACGATCCCTTACAAGGGTACCGCCCCGGCCATGAACGACCTGCTGGGCAAGCAGGTGGACCTGATGTGCGACCAGACCACCAACACGACCCAACAGATCGAAAGCGGCAAGGTCAAGGCCTACGCCGTGACCAGCCTGCAGCGCGTGCCGACGTTGCCCAAGTTGCCGACCATGGACGAATCCGGCTACAAGGGCTTCGAGGTGGGCATCTGGCACGGGATGTGGGTGCCGAAGGGCACGCCCAAGCCGGTGGTCGACAAGCTGATCAAGAGCCTGCAGGCCGGCCTGGCCGACCCGAAGTTCCAGGAGCGCATGAAGCAATTGGGCGCGACGGTGCTGACGTCCGAAGCGAATCCGCAAGGGCTGGAAGCCAAGGTCAAGCAGCAAGTGCCTCAGTGGGCCGAGCTGTTCAAGAAGGCCGGCGTCGAACAGCAGTAACCGCCGCAGAATGAAGAAAAGCCCCGCAAGGGGCTTTTCTTCATTCTGCGCCACCCTATGGGCGCAGGGCTTCCGCCGCCATCCCAAGCCCATTGAAACCCGGGGATACCGACGGTTCGTAGCCCAGCGCTTCCGAAATACTGGCCGCCGTGTCGACCAGGGCCTTGATCCAGTCGTCTTGCAAGCGCTCGGCCGGGGCCGAGATGGACAGGCCCGCCACCAGCTTGCCGGTGTCGTCGAAAATGCCTGCGGCGATGCACCGCACGCCAAGTTCCAGTTCTTCGTTGTCGCGGGCGTATCCATGGCGGCGCACCAGGGCCAGCTCGCGCTCCAGGCGGTCCAGGTCGGTCAGGCTGTTGCGCGTGTGACCGGCCAGGCCGGTGCGCAACGCATAGGCCCGGACCTGCCGCGTGTCTCCGGTGGACAGGAACAGTTTACCGGTGGAGGTCAGGTGCAAGGGGGCGCGGCCGCCGATGGCGCGAACCACCTGCATGCCGGAGCGTTCGCTCCAGGCGCGGTCGATGTAGACGATTTCGTCGCCTTGCTGGACCGACAGGTTGATGGTTTGCCCGGTCAGTTTGTGCAGCGAGCGCATGGCCGATATGGCCGCCTCGCGCACGTTCAGCCGCCCTTTCACCAGCGACCCCAGTTCCAGCAGGCGCATGCCCAGCTGGTACAGGCCGTTGTCGACGCGTTCGACGTAGCGGCCTACGACCAGGTCATTCAGGATGCGATGGGCGGTGGACGCATGCAGGCCGGTGGTGGCGGACAGTTCCTTGAGGGTTACCGGGTCCTGCTGCGCGGCAAGCGCGTCCAGCAGGCGCATGGCACGCTCGATCACCTGGATGGCGATGGGGTGAGCGGAAGCGCCTTCGGTTTCGGCGTCCAGGGGATTGCGGGGGGGTGAAAGACGGGGCATAGGGGCAGGTTCGGGCTTGCGCCGCGCCGCCGAAAAAGACCGGCCTTGCGGCAACGCAGCAAACAGTTCTTTCCCGTATTGTGAAATTTACCGCGCCATTTGGCAATCGGTTTTTAAGCAATAAACGGGTCCGCACCCGTTTATTGCCGATCCGGCTTAGTTAGCGAGCGGCGGCGCCAGCTTTCCGCCCAGGCGCAGCACTTCGGCCCGTAAAAACTCCAGCGCCTCTGCGGAAGCGGCGGGTTCGCCCTTGACGCCCAGCTCGATGTGCGGCGTGCCGCCGGCCTCGCCGACGCTCGGCAGGCTGAAGGCGCGCACGTCGGGCCAGCGCGTTTCAACGCTGACCATGGCCGGCGTGATGCGCGATTCGGGCATGCTGAACACCAAGAAGGAATGCTCGACATGGGCCCGCACATGTTGCAGTGCACGATAGCGGGTATCGAGGGTCCATTCCAGCATCGGCCACGCCATGACCGGGAAGCCGGGCACGAAAGTGTGGTCCTGGATGAAGAAGCCCGGAATGCGGTTGTACGGGTTCGGGACAATCTCGCAACCTGCCGGGAACATGCCCATCTGCAGGCGCTGCTGATTCTCGGGAGCGCTCATGTCGGCGGTGCCCTGCCCCTTGGCCGCCATTTCGGCGGTGCGCAACGCGATCGCCTCTTCGGCCTCGGGGTGCAAGGCCAGCGGCAGACCCAGCGCCGCGGCAGCCGCCTGGCGGGTGTGGTCGTCGGGCGTGCCGCCGATGCCGCCGCACGAAAGCACGACGTCGCCGGTGGCGAAGCTGCGCCGATAAGCGGCAGCCAGCGTATCGCGGTCATCGGGCAGCACTTCCGCCCAACTCAGCTGCATGCCGCGCGCGCTGAGAAGCTCGACGACCTTGGAAAAGTGCTTGTCCTGACGGCGGCCGGAGAGGATTTCATCCCCGACGATGATGAGGCCAATACGGCGGGCGGCGGATTCTACGGCCATGTCCGGTTCCAAAAGGTAAAGGGAAGAGACGCCGGTCAGGCGTCGATGACGCGGTCCTCGCGCAAGCGCTTCAGCGCTTCCAGTCCGTAATGCGCGTAGACCAGCGCCGAGAACACCGGCAGGATAATCCAGGCGGGCGGCAACAGGTTCAATAGCGAGCAGATCAAGCCAATACTCCAGAAGCCGCCGTTATGGCGTTCGAGGATCAGCTTGCGCTCGTCCGGGCTGGCGTGTTCGACGATGGCGTCCACGCGCATCATGCGCGAGAACGCGAACGCCCACCAGAAGATCGACAACACGATGGCCATCGGCGGCACCAGCCATAACGGCAGCGTCAACAGCCAGCCGGCGGCAAACGCCGCGGACACCCACACCGCGTTCCAGACGCTGACCGCCGTGGCGTTCTTGCCCTGCCGCGTGACAGTGGCGTATTCGCGCTGCCCAACGTGGCGCAGGACAAGCGGCATCACGAAGACTGCCGCGATCGCCAGGCCCAGGATGCCGGATACCGGCAACAGGATGGCCACCGCGATGATGGGAACGAGATAGATCTTGAGCGAGAACAGCCCCATCGCCAGCATCCAGTCCTCTGCGCGGTTGACGAAGTCCCAGCGCGCGGCCTCGGCGGCCAGCCACGCATTGAGCGGCGTCCAGAACAGGTACAGCAGCAAGAAGGCGCCGATCAGCGCGATCAGGAACGGCAGCAGCACCGCGAACAGCATGCTGGGATGGCATTGCGATACCAGCGCGCGCTTGAACGCCTGGCCCACGGTGACGGCGCCGGCCCCGGCGGCGGTTAGGCGGCCATTGCCGGGCGGGGTGGAATCAGTGCGCAATGCGGTCATGGGAGCGGAAAAAGGCGGTGGACATCCCGGGTATGATAGTCAAACACGCCTTCATCTGCTGACATGTCTCTACTCGTACCCGGTACCGACCTTGCCGCCCTGCGCGCGCGGCTTGGCGCAACCCCCGACACCTGGCTGGTGGCCTGCTTCTGCGCGGCCTGGTGCGACACCTGCGAGCAATACAAGCCCAAACTCGAGGCGCTGGCCGCCACACTGCCGCAGCACGTCTTCGCCTGGATCGACATCGAAGACCACGCGGAACTGCTGGGCGATGAAGACGTCGAGAACTTCCCCACCCTGCTGGTGCAGATCGGCCGCCGGGTGGTGTTCTACGGCCCCATGCTGCCGCACATCGGGCACCTGGAACGGTTGCTGGAAAGCGTGGATGAAAACAGTCCGGCCGTCATCACGGAACTGCCCGACCTGCCGAAATTACTGGCGGCCTGAGCCGGCGCCGGTCGTCCCATCATGAAAAAACCCGCAAGGCCTTTCGGCGTTGCGGGTTTTTTTATGCCGGAAGGCGTCAGTTCTTGCGCGAACCACCCAGCAGTACCGCCACCTGGCGCTTGGGCGTCGAAGACGTATTGCCGTTGCTGTTGGCCGCTGGCTCTTCGGCGGCCGAGGCGGTCGACGAAGGCTCGTACGGTTTCAGGAAGAAGTCGTCGACCGGTTGACGCGAACCGCCAGAGGTATAACCCGAGCGGCGGTCCGACGAACGGCCGCGATCACCACGATCGCCGCGGCCGGCATCGCGGCTTTCGCGGCCTTCACGGCCTTCGCGCGAAGAACCGGTGCGCTCGTCGCTGCGGCGATGGCTGCGCGCCACGGCGTCGGCCGGCAGATCAAGGGTGCCGCGCGGCACTTCGCGCTTGATCAGCTTTTCGATATCGAGCAGGAAACGTTCTTCGTCGGCCGTGAACAGCGCGATGGCTTCGCCGGATGCGCCGGCGCGGCCGGTACGGCCGATACGGTGCACGTAGTCTTCGGCGTTGTAGGGCAAGTCGTAATTGATGACGCAAGGCACGCCGGCCACGTCCAGGCCGCGGGCCGCCACGTCGGTGGCCACCAGCACTTCGAGCTCACCCGCCTTGAAGGCTTCCAGCGCTTTCATGCGGTCGGCCTGCGTCTTGTCGCCGTGGATCGATTCGGCTTTGACCCCGTCGCGTTCCAGTTCGCGGGCCAGGCGCGCGGTGCCGATCTTGGTGTTCGAGAACACGATGACCTGCTTCAACCCACGCGACTTCACCAGATGCACAACGGCGGCGCGCTTCGCGTCGCTCGGCATCTTGTAGGCGATCTGCGTGATCGTCGTCGCCGTGGCATTGCGCGCCGCGACTTCGATTTCAACGGGGTGGTTCAGATACGAACGGCCGAGCTTGCGGATTTCGTTGCTGAAGGTGGCCGAAAACAGAAGGCCCTGACGCTGCGTGGGCAGCAGTCGGATGATGCGTTCCAGGTCGGGCAAAAAGCCCATATCCAGCATGCGGTCCGCTTCGTCCAGCACCAGGATGCCGACTTGGCTGAGATTCACGTTCTTTTGTTCGACGTGGTCCAGCAAGCGGCCGGGAGTCGCCACCAGTACTTCGCAACCACGGCGCAGTGCTTCCTTCTGCGGACCAATATCCACGCCGCCAAACACCACGGCAGACCGCAACGGCGTCTGCTTGCTGTAGCGCTTGACGCTTTCGTACACCTGGTCGGCCAGTTCACGCGTGGGCGTGAGGATCAGCGCACGCACCGGATGGCGCGCGGGCGACGCGCTGGTGTTCGCCAGCGGCATCAGCCGGTGCAGGATGGGCAGCGTGAACGCGGCCGTCTTGCCGGTGCCTGTCTGGGCGGCGCCCATGACATCGCGCCCTTCCACCACGACGGGGATGGCTTGGGCCTGGATGGGCGTGGGAATGGTGTAGCCGGTTTCGGCGATGGACTGCAGCAACAGGGGATGCAGCCCGAAATCGGCGAACGTCGGCGCGGGCGCGTCAACGGGAGGTGCTACGGATTGAGTGGATTCAGTCATCAGGGTTTGGCAGATACCGGGACCAGTGAAAAAGAACAAAACGAGAGTGCTACATGCACTGCACTACATATGCATCGGGGCAACCCGAATACGCGTGGCCGCAATGCGACGGCACGCACATTGCCGCGAAGCGCGATGGGCTTCACGGGCAATCGGCACCCGGCCTTGCAAGGCCAGTCGGCGCATTCTGGATTCGATACTTATGAGGGCAGTACCAGGCCCGGATTGCTGTGGATAACTTAATTTTAGCGCAGCCGCCTTACCACACGCTCAAACAGCGTGTATGTCCACCAGATGGACTATTTGTGACCAAAATTGGGATGTCAGCCCGCCAGCCAGCGCAGGCCCCACAACACGACCATGCCGACGACGATCACCATCACCGCGCTGCGGGTGCGCAGGAACACCAGGATGGCCACCACGCCGGCCACCAATTTGTAGTCGAAGACCGGTCCCAACCCCGCCTTCCAGGGCAGCAGGTCCGGCACCACGATGGCCGTCAGCGCCGCGGCGGGCGCATAGCGCAGCGCCCGGCGCACGCCGTCCGGCAGGGGGATGTAATCCCCGAACAGCATGAAACCGGCACGCGTGAGCACGCTGCACAAGGCCAACAGCAGGATGGCGGAATAGACGTAGAGCTCGGAAGGCCAGAGGGTCATGGTCGCGCCTTGAAGAAACGTTCGGCCCACATGCCCGCCACCACGCCGGCGATGACGGCCGCCGCCAGGCCCAGCCGCAGCGGCAGCACCTGGCCGACCCAGGCGACCACGCCAGCCGCCAGCATGGACACGAGCATCGGCTTGGAACTGGCCAGCGGCACCGTGATCGCCAGCAGCGCCAGCACCGCGGCAAAATCCAGCGACCAGTTCGTGGGCACCATCGTCCCCAGATAGATGCCGATGATCGAGGACGACTGCCAGACCAGCCAGCCCGGGACGATCGTGCCCAGGAAGAACCACAGTTGTTCGCGCGTGCCGCGCTCCGCCGAATCGCCATAGCGCGGCATGAACAGCACGAAGCCCATGTCGGTCGTGAAATAGCCCAGCCCCAGCCGCTTGGGCCAGGACAGGTGCCGGAAGTAAGGATGGAGCGCGGCGCCAAAGATGATGAAACGCAGGTTCACGACGCAGCCGGCGGCGAAAATCAGCCACAGCGGCGCGCCGGTGGCGATCAGCGGCAGCGACGTCAATTGGGCGGACCCCGCGTAAAGCAGCAGGGTCATGGCCAGCGCCATGGTCTCGGTCAGGCCGGACTTCACCATGGCCACCCCGGTCACCAGGCCCCAGGTCGCCGTGGCGATGAGAGCCGGGACGATGGCATGGATGCCGGCGCGGAATGCGGCCAGGCGTTCCTGGCGGATTTCGGGAAGCGCGGATTCAGAGGACAACGGCTGGCCCCTGGCGATTCGGACAGGACGACATGGGAACTCTAACGGGTTGCGCGGGCCAAATGGCACCACGCCGGTGCGCGGACAGGCCGGTATTGTAACCTCGCCGCTTGATACAATAGGCGCCCCGAGTTTCTTGACCGCTTGGGGCCTGACGCGCGGCGCCAGGCCTGGCGCCCTGTGTGGAGAAGACCATGTCGATGGCTGACCGCGACGGTTTCATCTGGTATGACGGCAAGCTCGTCCCATGGCGAGACGCGACGACGCACGTCCTGACGCATTCCCTCCACTACGGCCTGTCCGTCTTCGAAGGCGTGCGCGCCTACAAGTCCGAGATCGGCACCGCCATTTTCCGCCTGGAAGACCACACCAACCGCCTCTTCAATTCGGCGCACATCTACCAGATCCCCATGCCGTTCGATCGCGACACGATCAACGACGCGCAGCGGATGGTCGTGCGTGAAAACCAGCTGGAATCCGGCTACCTGCGGCCGCTGGTCTTCTACGGTCCGGAAAAAATGGGCGTGTCGCCCAAGGGCGCCCGCGTGCACGTGGCCATCGCCGCCTGGCCGTGGGGCGCCTACCTGGGCGAAGAGGCCCTGTCCCAGGGCATCCGAGTCAAGGTGTCGTCGTTCGCCCGCCAGCACGTGAACGTCACGATGCCGCGCGCCAAGGTCGCCACCACCTATGCCAATTCCATCCTGGCCAACACCGAAGCCTTGCAAGATGGCTACGACGAGGCCCTGCTGCTGGACACCGAGGGTTTCGTGGCCGAGGGTTCCGGCGAGAACCTGTTCATCGTCAAGGACGGCGTGCTTTGCGAACCGGAAATCGCGTCCGCCCTGACCGGCATCACGCGGTCGACGATCCATGCGCTGGCCGCCGACTTCGGCTTGCGCGTGGTCACCAAGCGCCTGACGCGGGACGACGTCTACATCGCCGACGAGGCTTTCTTCACCGGCACCGCGGCGGAAGTCACCCCGATCCGCGAGGTCGACAACCGCCAGATCGGCGGCGGCAGCCGCGGCCCGGTTACCGAGAAGTTGCAGAAAGCATTTTTTGACATGGTGAATGGCCGCATCCCGAAGTACCATCACTGGCTGAG
Source organism: Achromobacter sp. MYb9 (assembly GCF_002975275.1). GTDB lineage: Bacteria > Pseudomonadota > Gammaproteobacteria > Burkholderiales > Burkholderiaceae_B > Achromobacter. Next base: position 681,121 of record NZ_PCOQ01000001.1, read on the forward strand.
TAAAGTCTGATTCACGCGGCCGAGTCTCCGACTTGGCCGCATCATTGCCCCAACCTGCCGTTTATCGGTTTTTTTTCAGGAAGATCCATGACCGCTGCTGCCCCGGCCGCCGTCCCCCACGCTCACGAAGTCATTGAGGTCGGCGCCGAAGACCTGCCCGTGTTCTGTCCCGGCCCGAAAGCGCCGCTCTGGAGCATGCACCCCCGCGTGTTCCTGGACGTGGGCCGTTCCGGCTCCGCCAAGTGCGCCTACTGCGGCGCCGAGTACCGTCTGAAAGCCGGTACCGTGCTGCACGGCCACCACTAAGCCCGTCGCACAACGCCACCCGTCACACGCAGCCATGTTTGCCACACCTGAAGAAGCCGAACACGCGTTCTACGAAGCCCTGGAACAGGGGGACGCCGTCCGCCTGATGCAGGTGTGGGCCGACGACGAGGAAGTCGTCTGCATCCACCCGGGCGGGCTGCGCATCGTCGGCCACTCGGCGGTGCACGAGTCCTGGCAGCAGGTGCTGGCCAACGGCCCCCTCCACGTCCGCCCGCTGCGCCCGCTGGTCATGCTGAGCATGATGTGCGCGGTGCACGTGCTGGTGGAACAGGTGGCGGTGCGCACGCGGGAAGGCACGCAGTTCGCAAACTGCTACGCCACGAACATCTACCACAAGGGTCCCACCGGCTGGCGCATGGTCATGCACCATTCGTCGTCGGCGCCCACGGAAGCCGGGGTGCTCGATTTGCACGACGTACCCGACATGCTGCATTGAATCGGGTGGATTTTTAGTTGGCCGCTGCTCGTCTAGATACGTCCCCCTGCCCCGTTCCCTCCTGGTTGCCCGGAGGCGATGCCCAGACGGTTTACGCGTCGGTATTCGCGCAATACCACCGGATCGCGTTCGTGCGCGACCGGGTGGAGACGCCGGACACCGATTTCGTGGACTTCGACTGGACCGGCCCGGGCCTGTTCCCGCACAAGGCCGCCGACGGCGCGCCCGTCAGCGGACAAGGCCCGGTTGCCAATGGCAAGACCGCCGCGGCGCGGTGGATGACGGACGCCGATTGGAAATCGCTGCCGCAAACGCCCGACACGCCGGCGCTGATCCTCTTCCACGGGCTGGAAGGCGGCAGCAACAGCCGCTACGCCCAATCCGTCGCGCACTATTTCCGCGCGCGTGGCTGGATCGTCGTGATTGCGCACTTCCGCGGTTGCTCGGGCGTACCGAACCGCCTGGCGCGCGCCTATTATTCGGGCGATTCCGCTGAAGTGGGCTTCCTGCTGGAAACGGTGCGCAGCCGCATCCCGCATGCGCGCTGGCATGCCGTGGGCGTATCGCTGGGCGGCAACGCCCTGCTCAAGTATCTGGGCGAACACCAGGAAGACACCGGCTGGCTGACGGCCGCAGCGGGCGTTTCCGTGCCGTTGGATCTGGTCGCCTGCGGCAAGACGCTATCCACCGGCGTGTTCAACCGACGCGTCTACTCGGCCCATTTCCTGAAAACGCTCAAGCATAAAGTGCTGGAGAAGGCGCACCGCTTTCCCGGCGCCATCGACGTGATGCGCATTGCGCACGCGCACGACCTGCGAGAGTTCGACGACACCTATACCGCGCCGATGCATGGCTTTCGCAATGCCCTGGATTATTGGACGCGCGCGTCCAGCAAGCCCTGGCTGCCGAAGATCTCGGTACCGACGCTGGTGCTCAACGCGCGCAACGACCCGTTCATCCCGGCGTCGTCGCTGCCCAAGCCGGAAGATTGCGCGCCCGTCATCTTGCTGCACCAGCCCAGCGACGGCGGGCATGCCGGCTTTCCCACCGGCACTTTCCCGGCGCACCTGAACTGGCTGCCGCAGCGCCTGGGCCGGTTTTTCGAAACCGGTCTGTAGGACGTCCCCGGGGAACCCGCCCCGAGGCGCCGCGTCTGCCGCGTCAGCCCGACTTGAAGCGTTCCAGCAACTGCCGCTCTTCGGCAAGCTTGTCCTTCACCTCCTTGATTTGCACGTCGATCTGCGACTGCTCGTAGAAGTCGGTGGACAGGCCTCGCGCCTGCTGCAACTGCGATTCCGCCGCCGCGAAGGCGCCGGTCATGAGGTAGAAGCGCGCCAGGTCGCGCCGCGCCTGCACCGGTTTGCCGTTGCGTTCCTCGCTTTGCGCCAGCATCTGATAGAGGCCGGGCTCGTCGCTACCCCACTGCTTGATCTTGGCGCGCAGATAATCCTGCGCGTCGGCATGGCGGCCGTTACTTTGCAGCGCCTGCGCATAGGCGATGCCCAGCGCCCGCTGGTCAGGCCAGCGTTTGGTGCCCGCCTGCGCCAGTTCAAGCGCGCGCGGATATTCCTTGCGGGCCAGGGCGATATCCACGCTTAGCTTGGCCAGCTGCGCGGAATTGCGCCCCCCCGCCGTGGCCAGATTCCACAAGCGGTCGGCTTCGGTCAGGTTATTGCGCTGAAAAGCCTGCAAGGCCAGCCCGTAATACGCGGCGGACTGGCGCACACCGGACAGGGCCTGGGCCTCGTCCTGCAATTGCTGGCCAGCCGAGCGCAGGCTGACGGCGTCGCGCCCCTGCACCACGCGCATCTTGGCGCGCACGTACCAGAAGTCATCAGAGTCCACATGACGCGACGGTGGCGTCGAGCGCACGCGGTTCTGCACATCGGACATGCGCTCGATGGACAACGGGTGGGTGCTGGCCCATGACCCGCCGCCCGCCCCTTCGTTCAGGCGCGAGGCGTTCATCAGGCGCGAGAACATTTGCGACATGCCTTCGGCGTCGTAGCCGGCCTTGGTCAGCATCTGGAAGCCGGCACGGTCGGCTTCGCGTTCCGCGTCGCGGGAAAAACCCAGCTGGCGATTGATCGCCGCGGCCTGGCCGAAAGCCGCCACGCCCATCGCCAGGTTGCCGCCGCCGCCCGCCAGGGCCGCCAACAGCGCGCCGGCCAGGCTGGCCAGCATCAGCATGCCGTTCTGGCTTTGTTGCGTCATGCCGCGCGCGATGTGGCGCTGCACGACGTGGCCGATTTCGTGCGCCACCACCGCGGCCAGTTCGGACTCGCTGCCCGACGAGACGATCAGGCCGGTATTGATGCCAATAAAGCCGCCGGGCATGGCGAACGCATTGATTTCAGGGTCGCGCACGCCGAACATTTCCACTTCCGGCACCGCGCCGGGCGCAAAGGCCGCCAGCTTGCGGCCCATGGTGGTCAGGTACTGGCTGAGTTCAGGGTCGTCGACATACGTCGGATCGCGCCGGCCTTGCGACATGATGGCTTCGCCCAGGCTGCGTTCCAGCATGGGCGAAAGATCGGCCGCCGACGCGGCGCCCATCGTGGGCAGGCCTACCGGCTGCGCCCAGGCGGCGACGGGGATGGAGGGGGCGAGCAAGGCGGCGCATAGTCCGGCAATCGCGCCCCGTTTCGCAATAGAGCAAATGGATGGCATTTTCCTGCGGTTCATAAGCCTATGATAGCGATGAGCTTAAAATGTTTCACCGATACCCCAAACGAGGTCTCAATGCGTCCCGTCCGTAAAGCCGTTTTCCCTGTCGCCGGCATGGGCACCCGCTTCCTGCCCGCCACCAAGGCGATGCCCAAGGAAATGCTGCCCGTGGTCGATAAGCCGTTGATTCAATATGCCGTTGAAGAGGCCGTGGCCGCCGGCATCACCGACCTTATTTTTGTGACCGGCCGCAACAAGCGCGCCATCGAAGACCACTTCGACTCCGCGCCGGAGCTTGAATCCGACCTTGAAAGCAAAGGCAAGCACGAGCTGCTGGCAATGGTGCGGGGCATTCTACCCGCGCACGTGAATTGCCTCTACATCCGGCAATCGGCTCCGCTGGGCCTGGGCCACGCCGTGCTGTCGGCCGCGCCAGCCGTGGGCGACGAGCCCTTCGCCGTGCTGCTGGCCGATGATCTGATCGACGCCGACACGCCCGCCATGAAGCAGTTGGTGGACATCGCCATCGCGCAGAACGCCAGCGTGCTGGGCGTGCAAGATGTGCCGCGCGCCGACACCCGCAAGTACGGCATCGTGGCCACGCGCGAGGGCGACACGCGGCTGGACGCCCGCACCGAGCGCGTCACGCATATTGTTGAAAAGCCCGAACCCGACGCCGCGCCGTCCACCCTGGCCGTGGTGGGCCGTTACGTGCTGGAAGCCGCCATCTTCGATCACCTGCGTTCCACCAAGATGGGCGCCGGCAACGAAATCCAGCTGACCGACGGCATTGCCTCGATGATGCGCGAGCGCGCCGTGTTCGCGCACCGCTTCGACGGCGTGCGCTACGACTGCGGCAACAAGGCAGGCATGTTCCAGGCCACCGTGGCGCTGGGCAAGAAGTACCACGGTTTGCTGCCGGAATAACCCTGCGGCGGGTCCGCGCTAGGCGGACGCCGCCTCGCGGGCCTTGGCACGTGCGCGGGCGTCTCGGTCGGCTTTGCGCAAGCGCCCCCTGGCGGACAAGCGCATCAAGGTTCCCAGCGCCACCATCAGGCCGATCACCTCGACCAGCGCCGCCGGTATCCACATGGTCAGGCCGCCGATGGTCTGGTCGGTCTGGGCGGACATCGCGATGGCGCGACCACACAGCTCGAACAAGGGATAGATATCGCTTTCAGTGAAAGCGATGACGGCGCCCGCCACCATTTGCGGCAACATCGTCAGCACGGGTGAGATGACCCGGCCGCCCGGCGTCATGGCCGCGGGCGGCGCGGGGCGGCGGTCAAGGATCAGGTTCCAGTACATGAAGCCGCTGATCACGACCGACCAGTTCATCAGCCGATACAGGCGCCAATCCAGCATGGAATAGAACTGCACCGACGGGATCAGCCAGACCAGCACCAGGAAGACGAACAACGCCGGCACGAAGATCTTGTTGGTCAGCACCGCGACCGTGGCCCGGCCCGTGCCCGTGCGCAGGAAATCCCGCAGGCGGACGCGCCAGGTCATCGGCAGCCCGGCCCGCATGACCTGCCCCGGGAAAGCCGCCATCACCAGCAGCGGCCCCAGGTGATGCAGCACCAGATGCTGGATGCGGTGGATGAAGAACATGCGCTCGGCGTAATAGTCCACCCGCGTATGCATCGACAGGTACAGCAGCACCAGGCCCGCCCAGAAGAAGACGCGCCGCGCGCCCGTCACATGGTGGACCCGCTGGCCGCGCACGAACAGCACGATCGCCACCACGAAGGAGGCGACCAGCGTGGGAGAGAACTCCCAGGGTATGAGCCATTCAAGACTATCCATGCGGGCCATCCGGAAGACATCGGGGAAGACGGGCCGGCGCCATGCGCCATCCCGCCGATTGTAGTAGACCGCGCCAGCCCTTGCTCCGATGCCCCGGCGGGATCAGAAATGGTGCGAGACGCCCGCTCCGACACGCGTGGTGTGGGAATTGGCCGGGTCGAACTGGTTGTCCAGCGTGTAGTTCGACGCGTAGCCGGCGAAGCCGTATAGCGTCGTGCGCGCGGACAACCCATAGGTATAACCCAACGTCACCAGCTGCGCCTTGCGCGCCGTCATGCCGTTATCCCAATGCCAGTCCGGCCGCGCCAGCGACCATTGCACCAGGACCGCGCCCGGGCCGGCGGGCACGCTGACGCCCGCGAGCCACGCGTCAACCGTGCCGCCCCGCACAAAAGGCGCGGGCCCCAGGCCCAGCCCCAGGCTGTCGGGATCGCCCCCGTCCAACCCCGCATAGCCGTTTTTCTGGCGTGACCACGCCAACGACACCTTGACCGCCTCGAAATCGTAAGAGGCCCCCAACTGCACCGCCCGGGGCCGGCCGGCGCTGCCGTCGGGCGCATGGGCCAGCCGCAGTTGGTCCCACGTGGCCACGGCCAGCAAGGGGCCATTTTCGGCTTTCACGCCCAGACTGAGCGCGCGCGGGTTCTGGCCGGTGCGGAATGCGCCCTGGTCACCGGTATCGAATGAATACCCGACGCCCGCCTGCAGGCCGTTCCAGACAGCCGAAGTGACGTTGACCATATCGCTCAATTGGAAGTTGTCGGACGCCTTGAAGGTGGCGCCCATGCCCATGTCCTTCCACGAGGCGATTTCCAATGCGCTGCCGTAGGCCTGGCCGATCGTGTGCTGGCGCCCCAGCCGCAATTCACCCACGCTGTCGTGGCCAATGGCGACCCACGCCGCATAGTTGAACAGGCGGCCATCATCCGCGGCGTTGCCGTTGGAAGGGTCAAACCCGCTTTCCAGCTGGAAGCGGCTGCGCCAGCCCGCCCCAAGGTTCTCGCCGCCCTGCAGTCCCCATAGGGAATCCGTCAGGCCGCCATTGAGCGCGCCGCTTTGGCTGCCTTGGCCCGACACGCTTGTCACGGCCACGCCGGCATCCACGATGCCGTACATGTCCACGCCAACGCCCGCTTCGGCGGCCGGCGCCGTCAGCGGCGCGCCCAAGCCGCCCGCCACCGCCGCGGCACAGAATGCGAATCTCATTGCGATCTCCCGATGGCGGCGGGCATTTCGCCCGCCGCGTCTCCCGACTTACTGCCAGCCGTAACGGCGGACCCAGATGCCCTTGAGCAATTGCGTCAACACGCAGTAGCCCAACAAGATGCCGACCAACCACGGGAAGTAGCTCCAAGGCAGGGCCTGCAACTGGAAGTACTCGGCCAACGGCGAAAACGGCAAGACCAGGCCCATGGCCACCACCATCATCGTCATCGCCATCAGCGGCCACGCCGCCCGGCTTTGCAGGAACGGAATCCGGCGCGTGCGGATCATGTGCACGATCAGCGTCTGCGACAACAGGCCTTCGACGAACCACCCGGACTGGAACAGCGTCTGGTGCTCGGGTGCGTTGGCCTGGAACACGTACCACATGAGCGCATAAGTGGCGATGTCGAAGAGCGAGCTGATCGGACCGAAGAACACCATGAAGCGGCCCAGGCCATCGGGGTCCCATTGCTGCGGCTGCTTCAGGAGTTCCTCATCGACATTGTCGAAAGGGATCGCCGTCTGGGAAATGTCGTACATCAAATTCTGCAGCAAGAGATGAATGGGCAGCATCGGCAGGAAAGGCAGGAAGGCACTGGCCACCAATACCGAAAACACATTGCCGAAATTCGAGCTGGCCGTCATCTTCAGGTACTTGAGCATGTTGCAGAAGGTCTTGCGGCCTTCGATCACCCCATCCTCCAGCACCATCAGGCTTTTTTCCAGCAGGATGATGTCGGCAGCCTCCTTCGAGATATCCACCGCCGAATCCACCGAAATGCCCACGTCGGCGGCACGCAAGGCAGGCGCATCGTTGATGCCGTCCCCCATGAATCCCACCGTGTTGCCCTGCGCGCGCAGGCTGCGCACGATGCGCTCCTTGTGCGCAGGCGTCAGCCGCGCGAATACATTGGCCTCGCGCACCGCGGTCGCCAGTTGGAGGTCGTCCATCGCCTCGATCTCGGCGCCAAGGTAGACACGGCGCACCTCGAAATCCACTTCACGGCAGACCTTCTGCGTCACCAGTTCGACGTCGCCCGTCAGCACTTTCACTTCGATGCCCGAGGCTTTCAGCGCCGCCAGCGCGGGACCGGTCGATTCCTTGGGAGGATCCAGGAAGGCGATATAGCCCACCAGCACGAGGTCGGATTCATCGGCCACGCCATACACCTGCTGCGTGGGTGGCATTTCCTTGACGCCCACCGCGATCACCCGCAGGCCGTCGCGGTTCAGTTCCGCCGTCACCCGGCGGATGTCCGCGCGGCGCGATTCGGTCAGCAGGTGCACCTCGCTGCCCACCCGCAGCCGCGTGCAAACGGACAGCATTTCCTCCAGCGCGCCCTTGCAGATCAGTTCATGGTGGTCGCGGCCGTTCTCGGTCTCGTTGACCACCACGGACATCCGGCGGCGCGAGAAGTCGAAGGGGATCTCGTCGACCTTGCGGTAGCGCGACGCCAAGTTCAGCCGGCGCTGCACTTCGGCATGCTGCAACACGGCCACGTCCAGCAGGTTCTTCAAACCAGTCTGGTAGTAGCTGTTCAGATAGGCATAGGCCAGCACGTCGTCGCTGCTGGTGCCGTAGACGTCGGTGTGGCGCTCCAACACGATGCGGTCCTGCGTCAGCGTGCCGGTCTTGTCGGTGCACAACACGTTCATCGCGCCCAGGTTCTGGATGGCGTCCAGCCGTTTCACGACCACTTTGCGGCGCGACATGCGCAAGGCGCCCTTGGCCAGCGTGGCGGTGACGATCATCGGCAGCATTTCGGGGGTCAGCCCCACCGCGATGGCCAATGCGAATAGCAGCGCCTCGAGCCAGTCGCCCTTGGTGAAGCCGTTGATCAGCATGACGATCGGCGCCATCACCAACATGAACCGGATCAGCACCCAACTGACCCGATTGATGCCTTGCTGGAATTGCGTGGGCGCGCGGGTGGCTTGCGTGACGCGCCCGGCCAGCTGGCCGAAATAGGTGTTGCTGCCCGTGGCGACGACCATCGCGCTGCCCGAGCCGCTGACCACATTCGTCCCCATGAAGGCCATGTTTTCGAGTTCCAGCGAATTGCCGGTTTCGACGCGCTGGACAGCGTGCTTTTCGACCGGCAGCGATTCGCCGGTCAGCGCGGCCTGCGCGATGAAGAGGTCCTTGGCGTTCAGAATGCGGCAATCGGCGGGAATCATGTCGCCCGCGGACAGCAGCACCACGTCGCCCGGCACCAGTTCCGCCAGGGGCACTTCCCTCTGGCGCGAGCCGGATTCATGCAAGGGCGCTCCGTATGGGCGGCGCTGGCCGTCGTCCGCGGCAGGCGCTGCCGCGCCGCTGCGCAGCACCGTGGCGGTGTTCTGCACCATGGCCTTCAACGCCTCTGCCGCCCGGTTCGAACGGAGTTCCTGCGCAAAGCGCAGCAGCGTCGAAATGACGACCATGGATCCGATGATCACGACCGCCGTCCACGACTGCTCGTCCGGTTCAGCCATCCACACATCGGTCAGCCCCGACAGGGCCGCCAGCGCGGTCAGCAGCAGATTGAACGGATTGCGGTACGACAGCCACAAATGCGCGGGCCAGGACAAGGGCTTTTCATGGTCCACCTCATTGGCGCCGTGGCGCTCGCGCGCCGTCTGCGCCTGGGCTTCAGACAGACCGCCGCGGCCGCTGCCCAGCAGCAGGAACAGGGCGTCCATGCCCATGCGGGACATATCAAGCATGCGGCGGTTGGCGCGTCGCGACGAGTCGGAAGCCGCCGATGCCGCCACGGCATCAACGCCTTGCTCCAGCATGGGAGAGCGACGGAAGTGGCGGCCGACGCGCCGCCGGCCCGCAGCGGACGAAAAAAAAGATTTCAGGAAGGTAAACATCGGAGTGCTCCGGTTTTTGGTGTTGTTGTCGGAGACACGGGCGAACCTGCCCTTTGGGCTGCGCGCGGGCAGCAGCGGGCCGCGGCCTTCGCGGGAAGGCCGTCAATCCGCCGCGTACAGGCGTGCGCAGGCACCGGGGCAATGTTGCCGGTGTCCGGATCGCGTCGAAGTCGCGCCGGGTGCGGAAAACGGAAAGAGGCTAGCTAGGGAATCGAGGCCGGCGCCATTGGCGTTTGAAGGCCAGGCCGGGGATTCTTTGCTGCGGAGTCCGTGGGAACCGGAATGACTGTCCGGCCGGTCGGCTCGCAGTGAGGAGACAGGTCAGACAGGCATGCCGGCGCCATGCACATGGCGCGATCGAGGGTCGGGGTCTAAGGCACTAGGCATGATCTCTCCTGGGATGGGGCGCTGGCGTCAGGCCATCGACGCGGCTTGCGCGCCGAAATGCACGTGACGCACGGCGGGGTTGGCGCTCAGGCGGCGGGCTTGCGACATCAATTCCGCCCGCAGTTCCGGGGGGCAATTCACCGTGATGCAAGCCGACGCCATGCTCGGGTCGTGACCCTGGTCGACCTGCACTTGCGACACATCCAGGCCGGCGGCGCTGAAGTCAAGGCAGATCTGCTTGCGCAAGGCGCCCAGTTCGTCGCGCGGACAGATGACCGTCAAGCGCGAGGTGCCGCGGCGGCGGCCCAGGGCGGTGGCGCGGTCCACGCCGGCGCGGCGTAGGAACAAGTCGAAGAAACGCATAACGACCTCCATTGCAAGAATGGGGAGCGTGATCGCGAGTACGCGTGCACACCCGCGCGGCGCATGACGGGCGGGCACAAGACGTGCACGAACGCAGGCGCTGCGACAAGCGGCGGTTCTGGCGGTTTACGTTGGGGAGATTCCCGGCAAGCCGAAGGCCTGCGCTATTGCCTGGGTAGAGACCCAAGGCTTGGGATACGCCGCAACCTGCATGACAGGATGCGGCAGATGGAGTTCTGCGTGTTTCCTGTCAGACAGCGAGGTCGATGCAAGATCGACTACTTTCGCCGGAATCGGTATTCACGAAGACTGCTCCTGGGATGGATAACAGCGGAAGTTTACGCGGGTTTCCACTGATGGACAAGGTTTATGCGGCGAAAAGGCGCGGATAACGGGCAAAAAAATGCAAAAGCGGCGCAAGCTTCGCAAAGCCTGCGCCGAGAGCGCCATCCCGCCCGGGATCAGGCGTAGAAATGCCACCCCAGATACGCCGCGAACAGGGCATAGAAGCCGCCCACCGCCGACAGCGCCGGCACGCTCATCTCCGACCGGCGAAAGCGCAGCCACAGCAGCCCGATCGACAGCATCGTGAACAGCCCCGCGGCCAGCAAAGGGGCGTCCAGCAGCCACGGCGTCATGAAGATGCCCAACGCGCTGGGGATGGTGGCCTGGATCATCATCGCGCCCGAAATGTTGGCCAGCGCCAGGCGTTCCTTGCCCTGGCGCACCCAGATCAGCGCGTTCATGATTTCAGGCAGTTCGGTGGCCACCGGGGCCAGCAGCAAGGCGGCCACATGGGGCGACGCGCCCATGAATATGCCCAGCGCTTCGATCTGGTTCACGAACACGTGCGAAGCGCCCGCGATGACCACCAGGGCCAGGATCGTCTGCGACGCCGCCCAGAACATGGTGGGGTCTTCGTCACGGGGGCGCAGCTTCAGCGGTTCCAGATCTTCGCTGTCGGTGCGTTCCTCGTCGTGGCTCAGTTCGCGCTTGATGTACAGGCCGTAAGTGGCCAGGAACAGGATGCCCAGCCAGGGCTTCCATGCGAAGGCCAGCAGGCCCAAGCCCACCTTGAAGAGGAAGATGCCCATGAACCAGGCCTGGTCGCGGGCCAGCCGGCGCTGGTCCGCGTTGATACAGTTGGCTTGCGCGGGCTGGCCCCGGCGCGCGCGCCACAGGGCAATGCCCACGACGGCGTACGCCAGCGTCGCCAGCACCAGCGGACCGCCCATGGCGGCGCCGACGCCGATGTCTTTCTGTTCCGGGGTGTCGCCAAACACCACCGCCATGAACGTGACCGCGCTTTCCGGCAGCGCCGTGCCGAACGCGGCCAGCACGGTGCCGGTCGCGGTCGCGCCCAAATGGAAGCGATGTCCGACCCATTCGACGCCGTTGACGAAGAACTCGCAGGCGAAGTAGATCACTGCCGCGGACAGGAAAAACAGAAACAGGGTGAGCAACATATGAACGCAGCCGGACGAGCAGAAACCAATGGCGCGACGCAGCGGCTCGCCCGGCTAGGGTGAACGCAACGCGGCCAAAGGTCTCGCCTGGCTGATCCATGCGGCGGGCGGGCCGCTTGCATGGAAACCGTTAGCGCCATGGGGTTCCAGCAACCGCTACGCGGCCCTGAACCACCAAGTCTGTTGACGCTAACTCCTTTGGGGGCAAAGGATGGCTACTCCCCAATGACAGAGCGGCGATTGTAGCAGCGTGCTCCTGACGGTCCAGCGAATCCCGCGCGGGCGCCGCGGGAACCGCATGCGCTGTTGTTTGCACGCGATAGCGGGGTAAAGTAAGCCGCATTCCCACCTTTCGCGGGGTTCGCGCCCCTGCCTGCCATGAGCCTGCCTCCCGCCGACATCGCCCCCTTCGCCGCTCGGCGCCAACGCCTGATGGAGCAGATGCGCGCCGACGGCGGCGGCATCGCCATCCTGGCGACCGCGCCCGAAGCGATCCGCAACCGGGACGCCGAATACCCCTATCGCCACGACAGCGATTTCTTCTACCTCACCGGGTTCACCGAACCCGGGGCGTGGCTGGTACTGATCGCGGGGGCCACCGACCGCGCCGTGCTGTTTTGCCGCCCGCGACATGTCGAACACGAGATCTGGGAAGGCAAGCGCTTCGGCCCCGAAGCCGCCGCGGCCTATTTCGGCTTCGATGACGCCCACGAACTCGACGCACTGGACGAGCTGGTACCCAAGCTGATGCTGGACCATCCCACCCTTTACGCGCCGCTGGCCGGCGACAAGCGCGGTGACGGGCGCCTGCACCGCTGGCTGGCCGCGGCCCGCGAGGCCAGCCGCGCCGGCCATGCGCCGCCTTCGCGCCAGCAGGACATCCGCCCGCTGCTCGCCGACATGCGGTTGATCAAGGACCCGGCCGAAATCGCCGCGATGCGGCGCGCGGCCAAGATCTCGGCCGGCGCCCATGCGCGCGCCATGCGGGCCGCGCGCGCCGGCATGCGCGAGTACGAACTGGAAGCCGAACTGCTGTATGAATTCCGCCGCCACGGCGCCCAGGCCGTCGCCTACAACAGCATCGTCGCCGCCGGCGCCAACGCCTGCGTGCTGCATTACCCGGCGGGTGAAGCCGTATTGCGCGACGGCGACCTGGTGCTGATCGACGCGGGCTGCGAGGTCGACAGCTACGCCAGCGACATCACCCGCACCTTTCCGGTAAACGGCCGCTATAGCGGCCCGCAGCGCGCGCTGTACGACCTGACCGTGGCGGCGCAGGAAGCCGCGGCCCAGGCCACTGCCCCCGGCCGTACCTTCAACGACGGCCATGACGCCGCGTTGCGTGTGCTGGCGCAGGGCATGCTGGACCTGAAGCTATTGAAGGGTTCGCTGGATGGCGTGCTGGAATCCGGCGACTACAGCCGTTTCTACATGCACCGCACCGGCCACTGGCTGGGCCTGGACGTCCATGACGTGGGCGACTACCGCCAACCCGGCCCGGCCCAGGGCGCTGACCGGCCCTGGCGCAAACTCGAGCGCGGCATGATGCTGACCATCGAGCCGGGCATCTACGTGCGGCCGGCCGACGACGTGCCGGAAAGTTACTGGAATATCGGCATCCGCACGGAGGACGATGCGCTGGTCACGGACGAAGGCTGCGAACTGATCACGCGCGGCGTACCGGTACAGGCCAGCGAGATCGAAGCGTTGATGCGCGAATAGCCGGCCCTACAGGACCAGCCCGTCCAGCCAGCCCATCGCCACCCAGACGTAGACCACCACCATGGCGATGGCGAACATCGAGACGATGGCGCCCACCAGACACGCCAGGATGGCGACCAGCACGGGCCCCCATCCGGTTGACGAGAGGCGGCCCAGCCCCGGGTTATAGAGACGGTCGAATTTTTCGTCCGGCATCAGCGAGAACACCGCGCTTTCAATAAACCCGTCAATCATCGGGATGAAGACCAGGAAGAACGCGGGGTTGTCGTACCAGACGGGATAGAAGCGGAACGCGCAGAACAGGCAGACCAGCGACAGCGTGGTGACCAGCCAGGCGTGGCGCCGGCCCAGATACCACCAATGGGCGCCAAACGCCCCGAACAGGCAGGCCAGCAGCCCCACGGCGACTTTGCCGCGCGGGCGGCGCGAGGATACGGCGGACAGCGGAGGGGAAACCTGAACCTGCGTCATATCGATCAACCGGGAAGGTGGGCCGCGCGACCCGCCGCGTCGGCTGTCCCGGATTGTAGTGGACGGTTAAAATCGGGACATGACTGCATCTGCCTTCGACATAGCGATTCTTGGCGCCGGCCCCGTGGGCCGCGTGCTGGCCCTGATGCTCGCGCGCGTGGCGCCGGACCCGGCCCGCATCGCCCTGCTTGCGGGCGCGGCGCCCGCGCCGGCCATGCCCGCCGCGGCCGTGCCCGCCGCCGACCCCCGCGTGCTGGCCATGAACCATGGCAGCCGCGTGCTGCTGGAATCGCTGCATGCGTGGCCCGAGCGGTCGGCCGACATCCGCAACATCCATGTCTCGCAGCGCGGGCGGCTAGGCCGCACCGTGATCCAGAACACCGACTTCGGCGTGCCGCAGCTGGGCAGCGTGGTCGCCTATTCCGGGCTGCATGCCAAGCTGGACGAGTGCGTGGCCGCCAGCGGCGTCACCGTCCTGACCGGCCCCGCCGCGCAGGTGGGCAGCCAGGACGCGGACGGGGTGCGCATCATGCAAGGCGGCGAGACGCTGCGATGCCAGGTGGCCGTGCAGTCCGATGGCGCGGGCGCGACCGACCTGCGCCGCGACTACGGCCAACACGCCGTGCTGACGACCGCGCACGCCACCTTGCCGCGTCGCGGCTGGGCCTGGGAACGCTTCACCGCCGAAGGGCCGTTGGCGCTGCTGCCTCACCCGCAGACGCCGGACGCGTACTCCGTCGTGTGGTGCAGCGCCCCGGACCGCGCCGCCGAACTGGCCGCGCTGGACAATGCGGCGTTCTCGAAAGCGCTGTCGGCGGCTTTTGGCGATCGCCTGGGCCGGCTGTCCAGCCAGGCCCCGCGCCATGTCTTTCCCCTGGCGCTGGCTGCCCGGCGGGCGCAAGTGCAAGGCCGCGTGGCCGCCATCGGCAATGCCGCGCAGACGCTGCACCCCGTCGCGGGTCAGGGCCTGAACCTGGGGCTGCGCGACGCCGCCCGGCTGGCCCAGGCGCTGGCCGGGTGGCTCGCTCGCCCCGAGGCCAGCCCCACCGCCCTGCTGGCCGAATTCGCGCAGGCACGCCAGGTCGACCGCGTCATCACCGCCGGCCTGACCGACCTGATGCCCCGGGTGTTCGCCACCGGCCTGGCGCCGGTCGAACACGCCTGCGGCCTGGCCTTGCTGGGGATGGACCTTGCTTCGCCGCTGCGCGCGCCGCTGGCCCAACACCTGCTGCAGGGTTTCCGCGCCTGATTCCGCGGCGTTCCGTCCCCACCGTGGGGACGGAATCGCGGGCTTTCGCCTTCGTTTGTTACCAAGCTGTTGCCAGCCGAAAACGGGGGTTCGATCGAGCCGGTTAAAATGTGACCATGCGCATAGGCCAATGGACCCTTCCCAACAATGTTCTTGTCGCGCCCATGGCGGGCGTGACGGACCGCCCTTTCCGGCAACTTTGCAAGAAGTTGGGCGCGGGCTATGCCGTGTCGGAAATGGCTGCCAGCAACCCCAAGCTGTGGGATAGCGTCAAAACGTCCCGCCGTCTGAACCACGACGGCGAGATCGCCCCCATTTCCGTGCAGATCGCCGGCGCCGACCCGGCCATGATGGCCGAAGCGGCGGTGTTCAACGCCGGCAAGGGCGCCCGGATCATCGACATCAACATGGGATGCCCGGTGAAAAAGGTCTGCAACGTGGCCTCGGGATCCGCGCTGCTGCGCCATGAAGACCTGATCGCCCGCATCCTGGACGCCGTCGTGTCCGCCTGCGCGCCACTGGGCGTGCCGGTCACGCTGAAGACCCGCACCGGCTGGGACCGCGATAGCCGCAACGCCTTGCGCGTGGCCAAACTGGCTGAAAATGCCGGCATCTCGGCCTTGACCCTGCACGGCCGCACGCGCGCCGACCTCTATACGGGCGAGGCGGAATATGACACTATCCGCGCCGTCAAGGCCGAGCTGACCATTCCCGTGATCGCAAACGGGGATATCGACTCACCTGAAAAAGCCAGGCGCGTCCTGGATTACACTGGCGCCGACGCGGTCATGATTGGTCGGGCGGCACAAGGCCGTCCCTGGATCTTCCGCGAAATCGATCACTATTTGCGCACGGGCGAAACACTGGCCCCTCCCTCCTATGGGGAAATGCGCGAGCTGCTGCTCGAACATCTCGACGACCATTACCGGTTCTATGGCGAGCACACCGGCGTACGCACGGCGCGCAAGCATATCGGCTGGTATCTGGACGGCCTGCCGGGCGCGGATTCGTTCTGTGCCCGCATGAACCTGATCGACAACACCCGCGACCAGTGGCGGGCGGTGTCTGATTGGTTCGACATCATCTCGCGCGACGGCGAGCCCCACCCGGCGCCGGTCGCAGAAGCCCTGCTGGCGGCATGACCGCCTCAACACCAACATAAAAATATCTGTACTCAAATGAGCAAGAAAGATGTCCTGGAAGAATGCGTGCGCGCCAGCCTTGAGCGCTATTTCGAAGACTTGGGTGAATCCGAGCCCCACGATATGTGGGACATGGTGATGCGCTGCGTCGAGCGCCCGGTGCTTGAAGTGGCGCTGGAGCGTTCGGGCGGCAACCAGTCGCGGGCATCCGAAATGCTGGGCATCACCCGCAACACCTTGCGCAAGAAGTTGCTGGCGCACAATATCCAGGTATAGCTTTTCCGCGTGGGCGGCCCCTGTCGGGCGCCGTCCTCCCCTTCGCAGATTTCCCATCCCGACCTGAACGAGAAAGGCGCCCCGCCCGACTCCCGTCCCCACCATGAAAATCGAAACCGCCCTGCTTTCGGTGTCCGACAAGACCGGCATCGTTGAATTTGCCCGCGCCCTGGCCGCGCGTGGCGTGCGCCTGTTGTCGACCGGCGGCACCGCCAAGTTGCTGGCAGACGCCGGCCTGACCGTCACTGAAGTGGCGGCCCACACCGGATCGCCGGAAATCCTGGATGGCCGCGTCAAGACGCTGCACCCCAAGATCCACGGCGGCCTGCTGGCCCGCCGCGACAGCGCCGAACACATGGACACCATCAAGGCGGCAGGCATCGATCGCATCGACATGCTGGTGGTCAATCTGTATCCGTTCCGTGAAACCGTCGCCAAGCCGGACTGCACGTTCGCCGACGCGGTCGAGAACATCGACATCGGCGGCCCGGCCATGCTGCGCGCCGCCGCCAAGAACCACGGCACGGAAGCCGGCGGCGTGACGGTCGTGATCGATCCCGTCGACTATTCGCGCGTGTTGTCCGAAATGGACAAGAACGGCAGCACCTCCTACGGCCTGCGCCTGGCGCTGGCCTCGAAGGTCTACGCCCACACCGCCGCCTACGACGGCGCCATCGCCGCCTACCTGACCAGCCTGACCGAAGCCGAACCGGCCCAGGAAGCGGTTCCGGCTCGCAGCGAATGGCCCGGCACGCTGACCTTGCAGGTCAAGCAGGAGCAAGCGCTGCGTTACGGCGAGAACCCGCACCAGACCGCCGCCTTCTATGTGGATGCGCAGCGTCCGGCCGGCCTGCTGGGCAACTACCGCCAGCTGCAGGGCAAGGAACTGTCCTACAACAACATCGCCGACGCCGACGCCGCGTGGGAATGCGCGCGCAGCTTCGACGTGCCCGCCTGCGTCATCGTCAAGCATGCCAACCCCTGCGGCGTCGCCGTGGCGGCCGACACCCTGGGCGCGTACCAGCAGGCATTCAAGACCGACCCGACCTCCGCTTTCGGCGGCATCATCGCCTTCAACCGCCCGGTGGACGCCGCCACGGCCGAAGCCGTCAGCGGCCAGTTCCTGGAAGTGCTGCTGGCCCCGGCCTATGACGGCGCCGCACTGGCCATCCTGGCCGCCAAGAAGAACGTGCGCGTGCTGGAAGTGCCGATGGGCGTGGGCCAGAACGCCATGGACATCAAGCGCGTGGGCGGCGGCTGGCTCGTGCAGAGCCCGGACGCCTACAACGTGCCGCGCGATGCGCTCAAGGTGGTCAGCAAGCGCCAGCCGACCGAACAGGAAATGAACGACCTGGCCTTCGCCTGGAAGGTCGCCAAGTACGTCAAGTCCAACGCCATCGTGTTCGTGGGCGGCGGCATGACCCTCGGCGTGGGCGCCGGCCAGATGAGCCGCATCGACTCGGCCCGTATCGCGTCGATCAAGGCGGAAAACGCCGGCCTGACCCTGAAGGGCTCGGCCGTGGCGTCGGACGCGTTCTTCCCGTTCCGCGACGGCCTGGACGTGGTGGTGGCGGCGGGCGCGACCTGCGTGATCCAGCCCGGCGGCAGCATGCGCGACGACGAAGTCATCGCCGCGGCCGACGAACATGGCATCGCCATGGTGCTGACTGGCACCCGTCACTTCCGCCACTGATGCGCGTCCTCGGCATCGATCCCGGCTTGCGCCGCACCGGTTTCGGTGTGATCGATGCCGAAGGCTCGCGGCTGCGTTACGTGGCCAGCGGGACCATCGTGGTCCCGCCGGCGCTGACGCTGTCCGAACGCCTGAAAGTCATCCTGGACAATCTGCGCCAGGTGGCGCGCGACACGCAACCCGACGTGGCCGCGCTTGAAATCGTCTTCATGAATACCAATCCGGCGTCCACCCTGCTGCTGGGCCAGGCCCGGGGCGCCGCGCTGTGCGCGCTGGCCGACAGTTCGCTGGCCGTGCACGAGTACACCGCGCTGCAGATCAAGAAAGCCGTGGTGGGCACCGGGCGCGCCGCCAAGGAGCAGGTGCAGATGATGGTGCAGCACCTGCTGGCACTGGACGGCACGCCCGCGCCCGACTCCGCCGACGCGCTGGCCTGCGCCATTTGCCACGCCCACGTCGGCCCGTTGCAGGACAAGCTGGAACGCCTGGGCACGTCGCTGCGCATGAGCGGCAAGACACGCATCCGCAACGGCCGGCTGATCGGCTGAACGTGCCTTGGCGCGTATAGAATGCCCGCATTCGCCGCGCATTCCGCGCGCCTCTTCTGCCCTTCCCTTACCAGGCCATCATCACCATGATCGGACGCATCACCGGAACCCTGATCGAAAAACTGCCCCCGACCATCTGCGTGGACGTGGGCGGACTGGGCTATGACATCGACGTATCCATGAGCACGCTGTACGCGTTGCCGGAGACCGGCGCGCGCGTCACGCTGTACACGCACCTGACGGTGCGCGAGGATGCGCACATCCTGTATGGCTTTGGCACGGCCAGCGAGCGCAGCGCTTTTCGCGAACTGATCAAGGTCAGCGGCATTGGCGCGCGCACCGCGCTGTCGGTGCTGTCGGGCATGTCGGTGGCGGATCTGGCCCAGGCGATCACCTTGCAGGAATCGGGCCGCCTGACGCGTGTGCCCGGCATCGGCAAGAAGACGGCTGAACGCCTGTTGCTGGAAATGCGCGGCAAGCTGGGCGCGGACATCGGCGCGACTTCGCATGCCACGCCCGACAACCAATCGGACATCCTCAACGCGCTGCTGGCGCTGGGATATTCGGAAAAGGAATCGCTGTCGGCGTTGAAGACGTTGCCGGAGGGGGTCGGCGTGTCGGATGGGATCAAGCAGGCGCTGAAGGCCCTGGCCCGCTGATCACAGGTAGCGGGGCGCGACGGCCTCCAGGCCGGTCGGCACGACGTGCAGTTCCGGCGCGATGGGGCCCGTACAGATGTTGTCGCGGCGCAGGGAATCCAGGTTGTCGCGCGACATCAGGGGCTTGCCCGACAGGCATTCGAACAACCGGGCCTGCAGGCGGCCCAGCCCCATCGGCACGCTGATCACCGGCCGCGGATGGCCGCTCCAGGCGGCGCACAACCGCGCGATTTCGCCCAACGTATAGATTTGCGGCCCGCCTAATTCATACGTCTTGCCGCAGGTGTGCGTATCGCCCAAGGCGGACACCATCGCTTCGACCACATCGCCCACATACACCGGTTGCATGCGCACATGCGCACCCGCCAGCGGCAGCACGGGCAGCCAGCGCGCCAGCTGGGCGAACATATTGGTGAACTGGTCGTCCGGGCCGAATAGGACCGACGGACGGAAGATGGTCCAGCCGCCTTCCGACGCGGCCTGGAACTCGTGCTTGATGGCGGCTTCGCCGTCGCCCTTGGAGCGCTGATACATGCTGTCGCCCTGGGAATCGGCGCCCAGCGCGCTGACGTGCAGCAGGCGATGGACGCCCTGGCGCCGGCAAGCCTGCGCAATACGCTGCGGCAACAGGACGTGAGCCCGCGCGAAATCAGACCCGTACGGCTGGCCGGAATTGCCGTGCAGGATGCCCACCAGGTTCACGACGGCATCGCATCCGCGCACCAGGCCATCCAGCGAGGCGTCATCGTGTATGTCGGTCTGGACGAGCGTGACGGTGGGAAAGACTTGCAGTTCGCTGCCCCGCGCCAGCAAACGCGTGGGCACAATCATCTGATGCAGGCTGCCGGACAGCCTGGCAATCAGGTGACGGCCGATGAAACCGGTGCCGCCGATGACAAGGATACGCATGCCGCAGCCTCCTGTTCGTCAGGATCGAGTCCCGATTCTGCCCTGCGCAGGCTGCAACCGCAAGCACGCATCGGCGGTCCGGCGCCCGGACCGCCCGCGAAGATCAGGCAGCCAGCAACCTGGCGTAGGCCGGAAGGTCGACGTTGCCGCCGCTGATGATGACGCCAACCCGCGCGCCGCGCACCGGCACGACGTTCTGCATGACCGCGGCCGCGCCCAGGCAGCCGGTGGGTTCCACCACCATCTTCATGCGTTCGGCGAAGAACTTCATGGTGGTGACCAGCTGCGCATCCGTCACCGTGACGATGTCGCGCACATGCTTCTGGATGAGCGGGAATGTCAGGTTGCCCAGGTGGGTCGTGGCGGCGCCGTCAGCCAGGGTCTTGGGGGCGGGAATGCGGACGATTTCACCCTTGCGCAAGGACTGCTGGCCATCGTTGCCGGCTTCCGGCTCGACGCCATAGACCAGGCAGCCCGGGCTTAGCGCGAACGCGGACAGGGCAGATCCCGACAGCAGGCCGCCGCCGCCCAGGCAGACAAACAGGTAGTCCAGTTCGCCGACTTCCTCGAACAGTTCCTTGGCCGCGGTGCCCTGCCCCGTGATCACGTCTTCGTGGTCGTAGGGCGGAATCAGCGTGGCGCCGGTTTCCGCCTGGATGCGCAGAGCGATTTGTTCGCGGTCTTCGGTGTAGCGGTCATAGGTGACGATCTTGCCGCCGTAGCCTTCGGTGGCCGCGCGCTTGGCCGCGGGGGCGTCCAGCGGCATGATGATCGTGGCGGACACGCCCTGCAATTTGGACGCCAGCGCGATGGCCTGCGCATGATTGCCCGACGAGAAGGTCACCACCCCGGCGGCCCGCTGTTCCGGCGTCAGGCGTGCGATGGCGTTGTAGCCGCCGCGGAACTTGAACGCGCCCATGCGCTGGAAGTTCTCGCACTTGAAGAAGACCGATGCGCCGCTGATGGCGTCGGCGGTTGCCGAGGTCAAGACGGGCGTGCGGTGTGCGTTGCCGGCCAGGCGCTCGCTGGCGCGCACGACATCATCATAGGTAGGCAATTCGGGCAGCATGGGAATCCGGTCCTTTGATCGCAGGAATGTCGAAACCCCAGGATCATAAACCCGTCGCGCGGTTTGCGCGCCCCGCGCCTACTTGCCGAACAGATCGCCGCCCGTGGCGACGCCGGTGGGCGGGGTCAAGCCCAAGTGGCGCCAGGTGGTCAGCGTGGCAGTGCGCCC
Organism: Achromobacter sp. MYb9; assembly: GCF_002975275.1. Classification (GTDB taxonomy): domain Bacteria; phylum Pseudomonadota; class Gammaproteobacteria; order Burkholderiales; family Burkholderiaceae_B; genus Achromobacter. Next base: position 702,544 of record NZ_PCOQ01000001.1, read on the forward strand.
CCGCGGTGTGCGTTGCAGGTAGCCGTGCTGGATCAGGTAGGGCTCGATCACGTCTTCGATGGTGTCGCGCTCTTCGCCGATGGCGGCCGCCAGGCTGTCCACGCCCACGGGCCCGCCGTCGAACTTGTGGATGATGGCTTCCAGCAGCTTGCGGTCCATCAGGTCCAGGCCCTGGGGGTCCACTTCCAGCATGGCCAGCGCGCGGCCGGCGACGTCGGCGTCGATGGTGCCGCTGGCCTTGACTTCGGCGTAGTCGCGCACGCGGCGCAGCAGCCGGTTGGCGATCCGGGGCGTGCCGCGGGCGCGCCGCGCCACTTCCGCCGCGCCGTCCGGCGTGATGGCGGCGTTGAGCAGGCCGGCGCTGCGCGTCACGATGTGGCCCAGGTCGGCCGCGTTATAGAACTCCAGCCGCGAGACGATGCCGAAGCGGTCGCGCAGCGGGTTGGTCAACATGCCCGCCCGCGTGGTGGCGCCCACCAGCGTGAACGGTTGCAGGTCCAGCTTGACGCTGCGCGCAGCGGGGCCTTCGCCGATCAGGATGTCGATCTGGAAATCTTCCAGCGCCGGATAGAGGATTTCCTCGACCACGGGCGACAAGCGGTGGATTTCGTCGATGAACAGCACATCGTTCTTTTCCAGGTTGGTCAGCAGCGCGGCCAGATCGCCGGGGCGCTCCAGCACGGGGCCCGACGTCTGGCGCAGCTGCACGCCCATTTCGTGCGCGATGATGTGGGCCAGCGTGGTCTTGCCCAGGCCGGGCGGGCCGAACAGCAGGACGTGGTCCAGCGCCTCGCCGCGCTTGCGGGCGGCAGCGATGAAGATCTCGAGCTGCTCTCGGGCGCGCTGCTGGCCGACGTATTCCTGCAACGCCTTGGGCCGCAAGGCGCGTTCGATCGATTCCTCGTTGGGCGACACCGGCTGCGGCGCCACGATACGGGGGGCGTCGGGACGGGAAGAAAGGGAATCGGACTGAATGGCCATGGTGCGGATACGACAAGGGACGAAGCAGGATGCATCGTACCGTATGCGGGGCCCCGGAGGGCCCCGCCGCCCTATGCGGTTTCGGACAGCGGCAGCTTCACCCGCACGCACAGTCCGCCGGATTCCGCCTGGCGCAATTCCAGCGAGCCGCCGTGGGCGCGGGCAATGGCCTCGGCCAGCGCCAAGCCCAGGCCCACGCTGCCGGTACGCGTGCGTGCGTCGTCCAGCCGGCTGAAGGGGCGCAGCGCCTCCTGGCGGCGTTCGGGCACGATACCGGTGCCATGGTCGGCCACATCCAGCACCGCATGACGCTCTTCCCGGCTCAGATTCACCTCAACCGGCGGCGCGCCATGGTTCAACGCATTGCCGATCAGATTGTCCAGCAGCCGGCCCAACGCCACGGCGTCCGCCTGCACCACCAGCGGCGCGTCGTCGTCGTCGGCCTTCAGGTGGATGTCCGTGCCCGCGCCATGCCAGGCGCCAACGCGTTCGGTCAGCCAGTCTGACAGCACGATGGGCGCATAGCGGTACGCGGCGGGATCGGTGCCGCGCACGAAACCGATGAACTGGTCGACCATGTGCTGCATGTCTTGCAGATCGGTGCGCAAGCCTTCCTTCAGCTTGGAATCGTCGGCCATTTCGATCCGCAGCCACATCCGCGACAGAGGTCCTTTCAGGTCGTGCGGCAAGCCGGACAACAGCGTCCGGCGCACCGAATCGGATTCGGCCAGCGCATCCAGCATGGCGTTGAAGCGCACGCCCAGCGCCCGGGTTTCATGCGGCCCCGAGGGCTCCACGCGTTGCGGCTGCCCCGCAGCCAGCCGGTCGGCGGCATCGGCCAGCCGGGTGATGGGCCGCGTGATGTGCCACGAGAAGCCCACCGCCAGCAGCAGCAACAGGCCCAGGCCGCCAAGCCAGGCCGCGATGAAGGGCGTGGCTACCGGCGGGTCCAGGCGGTCCAGCGGGATGACCAGCCATTCACGCAAGCGCGGCGCGTCTTCGCTGGCGGAGTTGGGCGCCAGCGAAATGAAGATTTCCGGCGCCGGCCCATGCGATAACGCCACGCGAGTGCCATCGTTCAGGCGTTCGTTCAGCAATTGCACCAGCACGCGCAGATCGCGGCGGATATCGTCCGGCTCGGGCTTGTAACGGCGCATGTGCTCTTCGCGGGCACGCTCGTGCTCGGCGGCGTCGCGCGGTTCCGCCCGGCGCCCGTCGCCACGGTTGCCACTGGCATCACGGTCGTCGCCACCGACGTCGGGCGGCGGCGGCGGGGCGTCCCCGGGCTGGGCGGCAGGTGGCGGCGGCGGAGGGGGAGGACGTGGCGCCACGCGAGGCGGCGGGCGGCGGCCGTTGAACCGTTGCAGCTTGGCCTCGGCCGGCAGCACGCGCGACCATAGCCGCCATTGGTTCTGCGACGCCGTGCGCACGAATTCGGCGCGGTCTTCGGCGGGAACCTCGGACACGGCGGCGCGCAGGGTACGGATCGTGGTGACGATGTAGCCTATCGCCACGTCTTCCATGAACTTGTGCCGGAAGTACGACACCGTCACCAGCGTGGCCGCCTGCGTCAGCAGCACGGAACCCAGGATCAGCAGGATCAGGCGCGCCCGCAGCGAACGCGGCACCAGGAAACCGAGGGAAAAGCGCATCAGGGCGAAAACCGGTAGCCAATGCCCCAGACGGTCTGGATCCAGCGCGGCTGCTTGGGATCGTCTTCGATGACGCGGCGCAGACGCAGGATGGCGATGTCGATGGCGCGGTCGTTGCGTTCGCCGGCGTCGTCGTCGCGGGCCAGCGCCAGAAGGCGCTCGCGCGACAGCGGCTTGCCGGCGTTGCGCACCAGGGCTTCAAGCAGGTTGATTTCGCCCCCGGTCAACTTCACCACGGTGCCTTCGCGCGACAACTGGCGCGAGGACGGATCGAACAGGAAGGGGCCGAACGTGACCGGCGCGTCCTTGGTCAGCGCCGATGGGCCGCGCTTGCGGCGCAGCACGGCCTCGATGCGGGCCAGCAGTTCGCGCGGATCGAACGGTTTGCCGACATAGTCGTCGGCGCCGGCTTCCAGGCCGATGATGCGGTCCACGGCTTCGTCGCGGGCGGTCAGGAGAATGACGGGGATGTCCTCGCCTTGTTCGCGCAAGCGGCGGCAAGCGTCGGCGCCGTCGCCGCCGGGCAACATGCGGTCCAGCACGAGCAGATCGGGCGCGTAGCGGGTGATGCGGGACGACAGATCGGTCGCGTCCGGCGCCAGCAATGTGTCGTAGCCGTGGCGATTCAGGTAGTCGGCCAGCAGTTGCCGTAACGCCGGATCGTCGTCGACGACCAGCAGCTTGGTGTGAGGATTGTCCATGGATGCCATAGTGAGGCGCGCCGCGTCTGGCCGCAAGAGGGAAGAAATCAACTGAAATACACCTGTTGCACGATGTACGCCGTGTTTGCCGGCGCGTTGTCGGAAACACGCGAGGCGTCATGGAGTGGCCCTAAAATAGGCGCACTGGCCTTGCCGCTCGTCCGGTTTCCTAAAAATCGTTTACAGCTACGGCGGCATCCCCTCTCTACACTGGTCCGTATGGTTGCCCCTTCCCTCTGGCGCAGACGGCTGTTGCACGCGGCGCTGGCCGCAGGTTTATCCTGCCCGTTGGCTTCCGCGTTTGGCGACACTCCCATTGCGTCCCCTGATTTTGCATCGCCGCCCTCGCAGAGGGCGCCGGTACGCATGGCGCGCGGCATCGGGGTTCTGTCCCCGGTTCAGCCCATCCCCGTGCGGCCTGCGCCTTCGATGGAAGCCCGCGCGGTGCCGCTGGATCCGTCCCCGTGCGACCTGCAAGTGGCGGAGCCGGCCATGGACACCAGCGTGCAGGGTGGAGGCGACAACGATGACGAACTGATTCCCGGGATCGGCGCCTCGCTGTCGGGCGCGGTCGACGCGTCGCCCCTGGGCTGCGAACAGGCCGCCGCCCCGGCCGAGGAAACCACGCCCGACTACGCCTTCGGGCTGGAAGACGGGGATCTGCCCCGTGTGCCGGTCGTGGTGATCTCGGGCGTTTCACGTCCCAGCCGTCCGTGGTTCGCCTCGGTCAGCGGCCAGGACGGCCTGCGTTACGGCGGCGACCGCAATTGGGTGTACCGCAACACCGCCGGGCCGTCCGTCACCGTGGGCAATATCAACGCCAATGCCCCCGCCTGGGGCAGCAGCGCGCCGGTGGGCGGCTTGCAAATCGCAAACTGGGCCGGCGCTTCCGCGACCGTGCCCGAGGGCAGCTTCGGCTATTCCTCGTCGCTGGGAAAACTGAACCGCATGGACCCCACCGCCAGTTCGGGCGCCGTGGACTATGGCGCGTCGGTTGGCAGCGGCAGTGTGCGCTATGGGCTGACGCCCGCCCTGACGCTGGAAGGCCAGATGCAAAGCGCGCCGTCGCTGACGACCCGCGGCATGGGCACCACCTACGCCGCAGGCGAATACGGCACCTTCCAGGCCGGCGCCACGCAAAGCTCGTTCGACGCTGCCAACGCCTGGCGCTACCGCTTCGGCTATAGCGTGGACGTGGCCGATGCCGTCAACCTGGGCTACACGAACGAACAGACCGGGGCCGGATTCGGCGACCTGTCCAACTATTCCGGCGGCGTGGCGTCGTCCCCGCAGTCGCGCAATACCTTCACGGCGGGCGTGCCCATCACGGGCTGGGGCACGCTCAGCGGCACGTATTCCGGGCTGCATGAAGGGTCGACGCTGGCCGAGCAGCGCGTGGGGCTGACGCACAGCATGTTCGTCGCCCCTAAAGTGAAGCTGGCAGTGGGGGCCGACCGCGACATCATTTCAGGCAACTACGAATGGCGCGCGAACCTGAGCATGCCGGTGGACACCTTCATGCGTGGCACCTGGTTCAGTTGGTAGCCGGCCCGCCGGACGGACGGAAATATCCCCTTAAAGGGGGCGGTCCGAAATTGCGGCTTAAAATCCCTGCCATGATGCTCCCGGCCTACCCCCATGTCTGACGCGCGCGCCCTCGGCGTATTGCAGCGCGTTTTCGGTTACGAATCCTTCCGCGGCGACCAGCAAGCCATTGTCGAACAAGTGATCGACGGCGGCGACGCGCTGGTCCTGATGCCCACCGGCGGCGGGAAATCGCTCTGTTACCAGATTCCCTCGCTGGTCCGTGAAGGCACCGGCATCGTCGTGTCGCCCCTGATCGCGCTGATGCAGGATCAGGTCGACGCCCTGACCGAACTGGGCGTGCGCGCGGCCTTCCTGAACTCCACGCAGGAATGGCGCGTGGCCCGCGACGTCGAACAGGCGTTCCTGGCCGGCGAACTGGACTTGCTGTATGTCGCCCCTGAACGGCTTCTGACCGACCGCTGCCTGCAACTGCTGGAACGCGGCCGCATCGCGCTGTTCGCCATCGACGAGGCGCATTGCGTGTCCCAATGGGGGCACGACTTCCGGCCGGAATACCTGGGCCTGTCGATGCTGCACGAACGTTGGCCTGACGTGCCGCGCATCGCGCTGACGGCTACGGCCACCGCCGACACGCGCACCGAAATCGCCCAGCGCCTGTCGCTGGACGACGCCCGCCATTTCGTTTCCAGCTTCGACCGCCCCAACATCCGCTACCGCATCGTCGAAAAGAACGAGGTGCGCAAGCAGTTGCTGGACATGATCCGCACGGAACACGACGGCGAGTCCGGCGTGGTGTATGGCCTGTCGCGGGCGCGCGTGGAGGAAACCGCCGAATTCCTGTGCAACCAGGGCATCGACGCCATGCCGTACCACGCCGGGCTCAGCCCGCAGGTGCGCGCCGCCAACCAGTCCCGTTTCTTGCGGGAAGACGGCGTGGTCATGGTGGCCACCATCGCCTTCGGCATGGGCATCGACAAACCTGATGTGCGCTTCGTGGCTCACATCGACCTGCCCAAATCCGTTGAAGGCTACTACCAGGAAACCGGCCGCGCCGGCCGCGATGGCCTGCCCGCCACCGCCTGGCTGGCCTATGGCCTGCAAGACGTGGTGCAACAGCGCCGCATGATCGACGAATCGCCCGGCGACGAATCCTACCGCCGCCGTCTTGGGCAGCAGCTGGACGCCATGCTGGGGCTATGCGAAACCGTGGAATGCCGCCGCGTGCGGTTGCTGGCGTATTTCGGCCAGCAGATCACGGCCTGCGGCAATTGCGACGTGTGCCTGGAACCGCCGCAAGCCTGGGACGGCACGGTCGCAGCGCAGAAAGTGCTGTCGGCCGTGTATCGCCTGTGGAAAGAACGGGGCCAGCGTTACGGCGCGGGCCACATCATCGACATCCTGCGCGGCAAGGTCACCGACCGCACCAAGCAGCATGGCCACGAAACGCTAAGCGTGTTCGGCGTGGGCGAAGACCTGAGCGATACGGCGTGGCGCGGCGTGCTGCGCCAGCTGCTGGCGCAGGGTCTGCTGACGGTGGACAACGAAGGGTTCGGCACGCTGGCCCTGACCGAAGGCAGCCGGGCGGTGCTCAAGGGCGAACGCCAGTTGATGCTGCGGCGCGAATCCGAAAAGAAGACCCGGTCGGGCAAAACCAGCAGCGGCCGTCCCAAGGCCGCCACGATCGACCTGCCGGCCGAACTGCAACCCGTTTTCGAGGCGCTGCGCGCCTGGCGCGGCGAAGTGGCAAAAAGCCACGGCGTGCCGGCCTATGTCATCTTCCATGACGCCACGCTGCGAGAAATCGCCCTGGCGCAACCCGACTCCATGGATGCGCTCAGCCACATCAGCGGCGTGGGCGCGCGCAAGCTCGAAGCCTACGGCGAAGAGATCCTGCAGCGCGTGGCCAAGCCGGTGCTGTAGTGCCGCGGCCCGTTGCCGCCGTCAATACGACGGCGGCGGCAAGAGCGGCACCGGCGCGCGCTCTTTTCCAAAGACCGACCGGTACGCCAGGATGTTGAACACCAGCACCACCGGGATCCCCACGACCGCGCCGGCCATGACCAGGCGCATCGAACCCAGCGCGCCCGCGCCGTCCCACAAGGTCATGTCGTCCAGGATGAGGTAGGGGAACAGGCTGTACGCCAAGCCGCTCAGCATCAGCAGGAACAACGCGACGCAGAGCACAAACGGCAACCAGCTGAAACGGTCGGCACGGCCGGGCAAGCGAGCCAGCAGCATCTCGGCCGCCACATACGCCGCCAGCATCAGTACCCATACCGTGGCGGCCAGGCTCAGGTGCGCAATGTTGCTCCATTTATAGAAGATGCCCGCGTTGGCCAGCCCCAGCGTCACCGCGATGGCGACCATGCCCACGGCCGTCCAGCGGATGGCGTGGCGCGCCCACGCGGCGGCGCGGCGCTGCAGATCGCCATCCACCCGCATGACCAGCCAGGAGGCGCCCAGCAGCACGTAAGCCGCCACGGCGCACAGGCCCACGAACATCGCGAACCAGCCGTAGCCGGCGTCGGACTGATAGCCCGTGGCGATCCGGCCCAGTAGCATGCCCTGGCCGAAGGCCGTGATGATCGAGCCCGCCCAGAAGCCGAATATCCAGCGCGGCTTCATCTCGTTGCGCGCACGGATGCGGAATTCGAACGACACGCTGCGCAGCATCACCCCCAGCACCATGCAGGTAAGCGGGCCATAGAGTTTGCCCAGCACCGCCCCCCATGCGAACGGGAACGCCGACGCGAACAAGCCCATGCCCAACAGCAGCCAGAATTCGTTGGCGTCGCGCCAGGGGCTCAAGAGCGACATCATGCGGCCGCGCTCATGTTCGGGCGCCAATTGCAGCAGGATGCCCACGCCCAGATCGAAGCCGTCCAGAACCATGCCCGCGGCAATCACCACGAACAGCAGCCCCATGAAGGCAAGCGGCATCCAGAAGGAGGGGTCTTCAGGGCTGAGGCCCTGCGAAGCGGCCAGCATGGCGATCATGGCGAGCCTCCGCCCAGTTTGCGCACGGGCACGACGCCGTAGCGTGCCGCGTGGAACAGCATGGCGGCGAACGCGGCCAGCAGCAAGGCATAGAGCAGGCCATAGCCCACCAGCCCGTAGAGGACGGTGCTGGAGGCCGTCTGGCCCAACACTTCAGATTGCGTGATGGTGCCATTGACGGCAAAGGGCTGCATGCCAATGATGGACACCCACCAGCCGGCCACCACCGCGATGCCGCCCGAGAACATCATGCCGCACAGCACGCGCTGCCACCAGACCGGCAACGTGGACGGGTCCAGCCCGCGGCGGAACGTCCACAGGAACGTCACGCAGGCCACGGCGAGCATCAGCAAGCCCAGGCCCACCGCCACCCGCAGCGACCAGAAGGTCAGCGCGACCGGCGGCAACATGCCGGAATACTTGTCCAGGCCTTGATAGGTGCCGTCCGCATTGCGGTGCAGCCACATGCCGCCAGCGTTGCGGAGGGTCACGTCCGACAGGTTGGCATGCGTGCGCGCGTCCGGCCATCCGAAAATCACCAGTTGGGGCTCGGCGCCGCTTTCCCAGAAGCCGGCGGCGGCAGCCGCCTTGGCGGGCTGCAGCTTGGCCACCATCTGGCCGGCGCCCGTGGCCACCGGCACCTGCAGGAAGGCCGCGACCACTGCGATCACCAGCCCGGTCTTGAACGTGTTGCGTTCACCATCGCCCAGCGGCCGGCGCAGCGCCTGCAAAGCGGAGACACCCATCATCAGGAACGAGGCGGCCAACGCCGCGCCCACGACCACGACGGCCATGCGCCAGCCGACCGAGGGATTCAGCACCACGGCCGCCCAGTCGTAGACCTGGTAGCGGCCATCGACCAGGATGGCGCCGTCTGGCGTCTGCATCCAGGACTGCAAGGCCAGCACCCAGAACACCGCCACCAGCTGGCCCACGGCCACCATCAGCACCGCCAGCGTATGCGCGCCATCGGACACCCGGCGCTGGCCGAACAACATGACGCCCAGGAAGCACGACTTCAGTATGAAGACGGACAGGATGCCGTAGCCCAACAAGGGGCCGGCGACATTGCCGATCTTGTCCATCAGGCCGGCCCACAGGCCGCCGATCTGGATCAGCACGGGCACGCTGGCGGCAAGCGTCAGCACGAAGGCCAGCGCGAATATGCGTACCCAGAAGCGGTAAGCGGCGGTCCAGCCGCCCCGGCCAGACCAGCGGGCGCGCACTTTGAAAAACAGCAGGACCCAGGCAAGCGCCAGCGAAACCGCCAGGAATAGCGCCAGAAAGCTCAGGCTGGCCACGAACTGCGCACGGGCCAGGGAAAGGGTGGATATATCCATGATGGCCCGTAGTGTAGAGCCAGTTACATGACTGTGGGGACAGTTTGAAACCGGTTGCACAGGGTTCAAAAAGGCCCCTCGCGCGGAACGTGGCAAAATTGACGCTTTGTCGCCGCTTTTTCCTATTCTTTCAAGAATGACCTCCGCCACGACGCCGACCCCAGCTGCATCCAATTTCCTGCTCAACATCGTCCAGGACGACCTCGAAGCCAATCGCTTCCAGGGCAAACGTTGGGCGGGCAAGCCTGGCCCGGCCGCCGTGCAGCAACAGGGGGCCCCGGATCCGGCCCGCATCCGCACGCGCTTCCCGCCGGAGCCGAATGGCTACCTGCACATCGGCCACGCCAAGAGCATCTGCGTGAACTTCGGCCTGGCGCGCGATTTCGGCGGCGTCTGCCACCTGCGCTTCGACGACACCAATCCCGAAAAGGAAGACCAGGAATACGTCGACGCCATCATCGAGGCCGTTCGCTGGCTGGGCTTTGACTGGAAGGCCGACAACGGCCAGGAAAACCTGTACTTCGCCAGTGACTACTTCGGCTACATGTACGAATTCGCCGAGGCGCTGGTCGAAGCCGGCCACGCCTACGTCGACGAGCAAAGCCCCGAAGCCATCCGCGCCAACCGCGGCACGCTGACCGAACCCGGCATCGACTCGCCCTGGCGCAACCGCCCGGCCGCCGAGTCCGTCACGCTGCTGCGCGAAATGCGCGACGGCAAGCATCCCGACGGCAGCCTGGTGCTGCGCGCCAAGATCAACATGGCGTCGCCCAACATCAACCTGCGCGACCCGGTGATGTATCGCGTGCGCCATGCCACCCACCACCGCACGGGCAACCAATGGTGCATCTACCCGATGTACAGCTGGGCCCACCCGGTGGAAGACGCGCTGGAAGGCATCACGCACAGTGTCTGCACGCTGGAATTCGAAGACCAGCGCCCGTTCTACGACTGGATCCTGGCGCGCCTGGCCGAACTGGGCAAGCTGGCCCAGCCGTTGCCGCACCAATATGAATTCGCCCGCCTGAACCTGAGCTACGTCGTCACCAGCAAGCGCAAGCTGCTGCAACTGGTGCGCGAAGGCCACGTGGACGGCTGGGACGACCCCCGCATGCCGACCCTCTTCGGCCTGCGCCGCCGCGGCTACACGCCGGCCTCGATCCGCCTGTTCTGCGATCGCACGGCGGTATCCAAGTCCGATTCGCGCATCGACTACAGCCTGCTTGAGCAAGCCGTGCGCGACGACCTCGACCCCATCGCCGCGCGCTCGGTGGCCGTGCTGGACCCGATCAAGCTGGTCATCACGAACTACCCGGAAGGCCAGACCGAAATCTGCACCGCGCCCCGCAACCCGCACGATCCGGAAGCCGGCTTGCGCGAGTTCCCGCTGTCGCGCGAGCTCTGGATCGAACGCGACGACTTCCGCGAAGAAGCGCCGAAGAAGTACTTCCGCCTGTTCCCCGGCAACACCGTGCGCCTGAAGTACGGCTACGTCGTGCGTTGCACCGGCTTCACCAAGAACGAAGCCGGCGACGTCGTTGAAGTGCAGGCCGAGTACCTGCCGGAGACCCGTAGCGGCACGCCGGGCGCCGACAGCGTCAAGGTCAAGGGCAACATCACCTGGGTCAGCGCGGCCCATGCGGTGTCCGCGCAGATCCACCTGTACGACCGCCTGTTCGCCGACGCCCGCCCCGATGGCGGCGACAAGGACTTCCTGGCCTGCCTGAACCCGAACTCCAAGCAGACCGTCACGGCCTGGCTGGAACCCGGCACCGTTGCCACGCCGGGCGCCACCTGGCAGTTCGAACGCCTGGGCTACTTCACGGCCGACCTGAAGGAATCCTCCGAAGCCGCGCCGGTGCTCAACCGCATCGTGACGCTGCGCGATTCGTGGGCGCAAGGCTGACCCGCCCGCGCGCATATCACGGGAAAAGGCGCCTTCGGGCGCCTTTTTCTTTCGTCTTCTCAACTGCGCACCCCGCCGCCCGGCGGGTTATCATCCCCGACATCCCGCAGCCGGTCGTGCGCGCCGTTTCCTGGCGCCCGGACCGCCAGCCACCATCAAGATGAATACTGAATCCCTAGCCCTGGACTTCAAAAGCGCCACCCTGTATGCCATCCGGGTGGTTCTGCACAGCGCAGACCCCGAACGCCTCGTTGCCGCGCTGGCCAAGCGCATGGCCGACGCCGGCAGCTTCTTCGAGAACGAACCCGTCGTCATCGACGCCAGCCGCGTCGACGAGAAGATCGATTGGAAGGCCCTGGTGGCCGCGCTGCGCAGCCATAACCTGCCCCCGATCGGCGTCGTGGCCGAAGGCGCCAACCTGAAAGCCGCGCGCGAGGCCGGCCTGACGCCGGTGGAACTGTCCACCCCTGCCGCCCGTCCCGCCCCCATGGTGGACACCGCGCCGCCTAACGACGTGTCCACGCCCGTGCCCTCGGTGCCGGCCGCCGCCGTCGAGACCGCGCCCGCGCCGACGGACACGTCCGCCACCGATGCGCCCGCTGCGGAAGCGGCCGACGCCACGGACAAACCCGCCGCGGCCACCTCCGGCGACCCCATGCCGGCGCGCGAAGCCAGCAGCACCACATCGGCGCCCGCCCCCACGCAAGCCGCGCCGCATTCGTCGTCGGCCCTGGTCATTACCAAGCCGCTGCGCTCGGGCCAACGCGTCTATGCGCGGCACACGGACCTGGTCGTGATCGGCATGGTCAGCCAGGGCGCGGAAGTCATCGCCGATGGCAACGTGCACGTCTACGGCCCCTTGCGCGGCAAAGCCATGGCCGGCGCACGCGGCGACACGTCGGCGCGCATCTTCACGACGCATCTGGATGCGGAGCTGCTTGCCGTGGCCGGCGTGTACCGCGTGGTGGAAGACAAGCTGGACCGGACGCTGCAAAACCAACCGGCGTTGATCCGCCTGGACGGCGATACGTTACGCATCGAAGCGCTGAAAGCCTGAATGGTTTTTGCGCCGCGAAGCGAACGTCTCAACACATTCTGTAAGAAGCCTTACATGGGCTTTTTGCTTTACGATAACGCGATTTATTCGAACATAAGGGTTTGATCGTCATGACACGCATTGTTGTGGTGACTTCCGGCAAAGGCGGCGTGGGTAAAACCACGACGAGCGCCAGTTTTTCCGCGGGCCTCGCGATGCGGGGCCACAAGACCGCTGTCATCGACTTCGATGTCGGCCTGCGCAATCTCGACCTCATCATGGGCTGCGAGCGTCGCGTGGTGTACGACTTCGTCAATGTGATCCAGGGCGAAGCCACCCTCAACCAGGCGCTGATCAAGGACAAGCAGCTTGAAAACCTGTTCATCCTGCCCGCCTCGCAAACGCGCGACAAAGACGCGCTGACGCAGGAAGGCGTGGAGAAGGTCATCAATGACCTGAAGGAAATGGGCTTCGAGTACATCGTCTGCGATTCGCCCGCCGGCATCGAGACGGGCGCGCTGATGGCCGCCTACTTCGCCGACGACGCGCTGGTCGTGACCAACCCGGAAGTCTCGTCGGTGCGCGACTCCGACCGCATCCTGGGCATCCTGGCAGCCAAGTCCAAGCGCGCAGTGGACGGCGGCGAGCCGGTCAAGGAATTCCTGCTGCTCACGCGCTACAACCCGAAGCGCGTCGTCGACGGCGAAATGCTGTCGCTGGGCGACATCGAAGACATCCTGCGCATCAAGCTGATCGGCGTCATCCCCGAATCGGAAGCGGTGCTGCAAGCGTCGAACCAGGGCCTGCCGGCCATTCACCTGAAAGAAACCGACGTCTCCGAGGCCTACAAGGACGTCGTGGCCCGTTATCTTGGCGAAGACAAGGCCCTGCGCTTTACCGACTACGAAAAGCCCGGTCTTCTGAAACGTCTGTTCGGAGGCAAGTAAGCAATGTCCTTCCTGTCGTTTCTGCTTGGTCAAAAGAAATCTTCCGCCTCCGTCGCCAAGGAAAGGTTGCAGATCATCCTGGCCCACGAGCGGGGCCGCGGCGACTCGCCCGATTACCTGCCGCAGCTGCAGCAGGAGCTTATCGCCGTGATTTCAAAATACGTGAAGATCAATCCTGAAGACATCAAGGTGCACCTGGAACGCCAGGACACGCTGGAGGTGTTGGAAGTGAAGATCGAGATGCCGCAAAACGAAGCGCCCTGATGCGGCAATGCGCGCCTGACCATCCGGCGCGCATGCTTCGCAGTAAAAAAAACGCCTGGCGATGCCAGGCGTTTTGCTTTGGGCGCAGGGGCTTAGTGTTTGCCGACCTGATCGCCGATCACGCCACCGATCGCCGCTCCGCCCACCGTCCCGAGGACGCCGCCATTGGTGATCACGGCGCCTGCGACACCGCCCAATGCGGCGCCGCCAACCGTGCTCTTCTGACGATGGCTCATGCCGTCCCACGACGAACAGCCCGCCATGGTGGCAGTCATTGCCAGTGCGACACAGATTTTGGAAAGAGATGCGATTTTCATGATGAGACTCCTATTCTTGTACCCCGGGGCCGCACCATGGACCTGACGCGAGCGCGCGGTCCCCTTATGGGTTTAGAAGTTTCAGGATCTCAAAATAACGGCCCGGGCGGTGTGAGGTTTGCCCAGGAATTGTGTCAAACGGCGAGTGAATCTTTGCACGCCCCAGGGGCAGTGTTGCAGCCCGCTCCGGCTATTTGACCAGACGTAACACGTCGCGGAAGCGCGGATGCTCGCACGTCTCCATCCACTCAAAAATCGCCATTTCTGACGTGACGATATCGGCGCCATGCGCGCGTGCGCGGCGCAGCGCCGCGTGATGGTCGGCAGGCTTGCGCGACCCTGCCGCGTCCGACACCAGCACGGCCCTATAGCCCATGTCAGCCAGACCGATCACGGTTTGCAGCACGCAGATATGCGCCTCGCAGCCCGCCACCAGGATCGTCTTGCGCGCCGCCGGCAGCCACGCTTCGAAACCTTGCTCGCGCGCCGAAGAGAAGTGCATCTTCTGAAACGTGGCCTGCACGATCTCGCGCAGCGGGTCCACCGTGACGCCCAGCATCTTGCTGTGATGCTCGGTGGCGATCACCGGCACGTCCAGCAGGCGCGCGGCCTGCGCAAGCTTGTGCGCCGAGTGCAGCACGGCGTCGCCGTCGTGGATGACTGGCATCAGCCGGCCCTGCATGTCGACGATAAGCAAGGTGGAATCGGAAGCTTGCAGCAGCATGGTCGTGGGCTCCAGTTGAGTGCTTAGGATACCCCGTTCGAAGGTTCTCGATGTTGGGAGAGGGGGCGTAGGATGGGTGGAGCGCGAGGCCCTTCACATCGATGAACAAATGCCGAATGCGCGCAACCCACCAAGCGGCACAGGAGAGCTAATCGGCTTCGGCTATAACGCAGCCGCTGCTTGATGGGTTGCGCGCGCTTGGCGATTGCGTTGTTGTGAGGTCGTTCTCGCGCTTCACCCATCCTACGATCGCTGCCCAAAAAAATCCCGACGCATCGGCCGGGATTTTTTCTCAGGCTGCTTGGCGGACCAAGGCTTACTTCAACGCCTTGTAGCGCAGGCGCTTGGGCTTGGCGCCCTCTTCACCCAGGCGACGCTTCTTGTCGGCTTCGTACTCTTGGTAGTTGCCGTCAAAGAACACGGCTTGCGAATCGCCTTCGAATGCCAGGATGTGGGTTGCGATGCGATCCAGGAACCAGCGATCGTGGCTGATGACCATGACGCTGCCGGGGAACTCCAGCAGGGCATCTTCCAGCGCGCGCAGGGTTTCCACGTCGAGGTCGTTGGACGGTTCGTCAAGCAGCAGCACGTTGCCGCCGGCGATCAGCGTCTTGGCCATGTGCAGGCGGCCGCGTTCGCCGCCGGACAACTGGCCCACGACCTTGTTCTGATCGCCACCCTTGAAGTTGAAGCGGCCCAGATAGGCACGCGACGACATTTCGAACTTGCCCACCGTGAGGATGTCGGCGCCGTCGGCCACCGCAT
Source organism: Achromobacter sp. MYb9 (assembly GCF_002975275.1). Classification (GTDB taxonomy): domain Bacteria; phylum Pseudomonadota; class Gammaproteobacteria; order Burkholderiales; family Burkholderiaceae_B; genus Achromobacter. The sequence goes on from NZ_PCOQ01000001.1 coordinate 717,722, forward strand.
CGAACACCGTCTTCTTGTCTTCCAGCGCATCGCGCGACTGGTCGACGTAGGCCAGCTTCACGGTCTGGCCGATGTTGACTTCGCCCGAATCCGGTTGCTCGCGGCCCGCGATCATGCGGAACAGCGTCGACTTACCGGCGCCGTTGGGGCCGATGATGCCGACGATGGCGCCCGGCGGCACCTTGAAGCTGAGGTTATCGATCAGCAGGCGATCGCCGTAGGCCTTGCTGACATTGTTGAACTCAATGGCCTCGTTGCCCAGGCGCTCACCCACGGGAATGAAGATTTCCTGGGTTTCGTTGCGCTTCTGGTATTCGTAGGACGACAGCTCTTCGAAGCGGGCCAGACGCGCCTTGGCCTTGGCCTGGCGGCCCTTCGGGTTCTGGCGCACCCACTCCAGTTCCTTCTTGATGGTCTTCTGGCGGGCGGATTCCGAGGACTCTTCCTGCTTCAGGCGGTCTTCCTTTTGTTCCAGCCACGAGCTGTAGTTGCCCTTCCAGGGAATGCCATAGCCGCGGTCCAGTTCCAGGATCCATTCGGCGGCGTTGTCCAGGAAGTAGCGATCGTGGGTCACGGCGACGACGGTGCCGGGGAACTTGTGCAGGAATTGCTCAAGCCACTCCACGCTTTCGGCGTCCAAGTGGTTGGTGGGCTCGTCCAGCAGCAGCATGTCGGGCTTGGACAGCAGCAGGCGGCACAGGGCCACGCGACGCTTTTCACCGCCGGACAAGTTGCCGACGATGGCGTCCCAGGGCGGCAGGCGCAGCGCGTCGGCGGCGATTTCCATCTGGTGTTCGATATCGTCCGAACCGCTGGAGGCAGCGGCGGCGATGACGGCTTCAAGTTCGGCCTGCTCGGCCGCCAGCGCATCGAAGTCGGCGTCCGGTTCGGCGTACGCGGCGTAGACCTCGTCCAGGCGCTTCTTGGCGGTGACGACGGCGCCCAGGCCTTCTTCAACCGACTGGCGCACCGTGTGCTCGGGATTCAGTTGCGGTTCCTGCGGCAGGTAGCCGATATTCAGGCCCGGCATGGGAATGGCTTCGCCTTCGATCTCTTTATCGACGCCCGCCATGATCTTCAGCAGCGTCGACTTGCCCGAGCCGTTCAGGCCCAGCACGCCGATCTTGGCGCCAGGAAAAAACGAAAGCGAGATGTCACGCAGGATCTGCCGCTTGGGCGGCACGATCTTGCCGACGCGGTTCATGGTGTAGACGTATTGGGCCATGGGCTCGTATAGGGAAAGAAAGCTGATGAACCATCGATTGTAGGCCGGAACCCTGACAGGCGTGCGTCAGGCGGCCACGCAACCCTCAACCCGCCGCTTTGCCCGGGCGCAGCCCCAGGCGCGGGGTCCGCATTTGCGCCAGCATCACGCCGGCCAACGCCATCGCGCCGCCCACGATATGAAAGACGTGAGGCTGTTCGTCCAGGAATACGGAGGCGATCGCCACGGTGCCCACCGGCATCAGGTTCAGGAAGATACTGGCGCGGTTGGGGCCCAGGTGTTTCACGCCCTGCATCCACAGGAAAGGCGCAAACAGGGACGGGAAGATCGCGGCATACAGCACCAGCGGCACGTTATCGGCATTCAGCGGCGACGGCGCGGCCATCAGGAAGGCCGGCAACTGGAACAGCACGCCGAACGCCACCTGCACATAGAGCGACTGCCACGGCCCCACCGGCAGGCCCCAACGGCGCAACAGGACGCCGTACAGCGCATAGGCCAGCGCAGCCAGTCCCATCAGCAGGTCGCCCGGATTCGCGCCCACCGAGAGCAGGCGGGCCGGGTCGCCTTCGCCAATCAGCAGCGCCAGCCCCGCCAGCGACACCAGGCCGCCCACCATCGCCATCAACGTGGGGCGCTGACGCAGCACCACTGTCCCCACCGCGATGGTCAGCAGCGGAATCATGGCCGTGATGATGCCCATGTTGGTCGCCGTGGTGCTGGACGCCGCCACATAGGCCAGCCCCTGGTACAGCGCCATTCCGAGTCCGCCCAGCACCGCGAACTTGGGCAGGTACGGCACGATCAGGCGGCGCTGCGCCCACACTCCCGGCAAGGCAAAAGGCGTCAGCACCGCGCCGGCGATCGCCCAGCGGTAGAAGCCGATGACGGCCGGCGAAATCACGCCAGCGGCCATCTTGGTCACGATCATGTTGACCGACCAGATCAAGGCCGCCAGCAACGGGAACAGCAGATAGCGGGCGGGAATGTGGGGGGTGTCGCGCGTCATGGACGAGTCTTGCAAGCTAAGAAACAGGCGGCCAGTGTAGGCCCTGTCCGATACGACGTATATAATGAATATCAGACAAATCCGCACGAACTTCCGACATGGAACTTGCCGATACCGCGCCCATCCTGGCCGGCCACTTGCCGTATCCGCTGGCATGCCGCATCTTGCACTTCACGCCGCATTCCAGCATGCAGCGCCATCGATCACCGTGGGCCGAAATGAATTTCGCGCTGTCGGGCATCATGGAAATCGGGATCAACGGCGTCACCTACCTGTCGCCCCCGCAGTACGCCATCTGGATACCGCCGCAGGTAGAGCACTGCTGCCAGAACGAAGGCGAAGTGCATTACGCCTGCATCGACATCCCCGCCGAAGCCTGCGCCGGCCTGCCCGATACGCCCTGCACACTGGAAATCAGCGCCGTCACGCGCGCCATCCTGGCCGACTTCGAACGGCGCGACATCCGCTATCCGGCGACGCCGGAAGACCGGCGCCTGGCGCAGGTGGTCATCGACCAGCTCCGCCAGGCGCGCGCCTACGCCAGCTACCTGCCCTCAAGCACCAATCCGGTGCTTGCACCCATTCTGTCCGCCCTGCAGCGCAGTCCGGGCGACAAGCGTGGCGCCTCGCACTGGGCCGCCAGCGCCGGCATCACCGAGCGCACGCTGCTACGCCATTGCCAGCAGCACCTGGGCATGTCTTTCAACGAATGGCGCCAGCGTCTGCGCGTGGTCTCGGCGCTGGGCATGCTGGGCGCAGGCCGCCCGGTGCAAGCCGTGGCGCGCGACCTGGGATACAGCACGCCGTCCGCCTTCATCGCGATGTTCCAGCGCCTGACCGGCGAATCCCCGGACAGCGCCCGCAAACGGAGCGCCCCGCCCCCCGTCTAACCGGGCAGCCACCGTCGTCATCCAAGCGTCCGATGCACGGCAACGCCGATCGCGCGACAATAACGCCTGACCTTATGTATCTTGCCGTGCCGTCGCGGCTTCATCGCGCCCAGGAATCTCCTTCATGTCCGCCTCTGCTACCCCTCCCCCCTCCGTGACCCACTTCAGCGCATCCGAGCTGGACATGCTGGCCAAGACCGCCGACGCGCTCAGCGCCTATCTGGGCAAGGCCGTGCTGGCCGAAGTGATCCTGGGCGATGAAGGCACCGAATGGGTCACCTACGGTGTCCCGATGGACGAGAACGCCAAAGTCGAAGAAGACCAGACCCACGTGCAGCTCGGCGGCCCCGGCGCCCGCATCCTGGGCAACCGCGGCGGCCTGCCCCATGCCGACGACGACACCTACGATTGCCTGTATCTCTGGGCCGTCCAGATTTCCATGAATGAGGGCGAACGCTTCATCAAGCTGGACCACGACGGCGAAGAATCCGCCTGGTCCGACAACCTGGAAGACGTCCTGCCCTTCGCCCTGACGGAAGAACCGCAACCGGACCCGGTCGAGGACGAAGAGGAAGACGACGAAGATGACGAAGACGACGACACGCCGTACGAGCGCGTGGAAGAGCCGCGTCATTGATTTGAATACCGCCCCTGACGCCTAAAGTACCGACGGATCAACCCGAGATCCGCCCCTCCTCCACCGCATGGCAAGCCACCACGGCCCCCCCCGTCAACCGGGCCAACGGCGCCTCGGCCCGGCACCGCTCATTCGCATGCGGGCAACGGGGATGGAACGTGCACCCTGATGGCGGATTCAATGGATTCGGCACTTCCCCGGCGACCGCGGTGCGCGGCTTGCCCGCCCCGTTGATATCCGGAATTGCCTCCAGCAGCATCCGCGTATAAGGATGCCGCGGCCGCGCGAACAACTCGTCCCGCGGCGCCACTTCCACCATGCGCCCCAGATACATCACCCCCACCCGGTCGGCCACGTGATGCACCACCGCCAGATTGTGGGAAATGAACAAATACGTCAGCCCAAGCTTGCGCTGCAGATCCTTCATCAGGTTCAGCACCTGCGCCTGCACCGACACGTCCAACGCCGACGTCGGCTCATCGCAAACCAGGAATTCCGGATTCACCGCCAACGCCCTTGCGATCGAAATGCGTTGACGCTGGCCGCCCGAAAACTGATGCGGATAGCGCCCCTGATCCGCCGGATCCAGGCCCACCTGCTTGAGCAATTCGCTGACCCGCGCCACGCGCTCGTCCGGCGTCATCTGCGTATGCGTCAGCATCGGCTCGGCAATGATGCGGCCCACGCGCCAGCGCGGATTCAAGCTGGCATAAGGATCCTGGAAGATCATCTGCAAGCGCTTGCGCAAGTTGCGCCCGCCTTTCTCAGACATCCGCGACAGCGGCTGGCCATCGAAACGGATATCGCCGCGCGTCAGCCCGTACAGGCCTACCAGCATGCGCGCGACTGTGGATTTTCCACAGCCCGATTCGCCCACCAGCGCCAGCGTTTCGCCGCGCGCGATGTCAAACGACACGCCGTCCACCGCGCGCAGCATCACGCGCGGCTTGCCGGCCAGCTTGCGTTCCAGCCAGGGCGGCGACACATCGAACCAGCGCGCCGCGTCTTTAACTTCCACCAAGGGCGTGCTCATGCGGCCACCATCGTTTTATCGTCATGCAACCAACAGGCCGCGCGGGACGTGCCCGCCGGCATCAGTTCGGGGCGCTCGGTCGCGCAGCGCGGCAAGCGCTGGCCGCAACGCGGGTTGAACGCACAGCCCGGCGGAATGGCATTTAGCCGAGGCATGCTGCCGTCGATCTGCACCAGCCGTTCGGTATGCCCGTCCAGCGACGGAATCGACCCCATCAGCCCGGACGTGTAGGGATGGCGCGGCTTGTGGATCACGTCCGCCACCGGACCGATCTCGGCCACGCGACCCGCGTACATCACCGCCACGCGGTCGGCGGTTTCGGCAATCACGCCCATATCGTGCGTGATCAGCATCACCGCCGTGCCGTGCTCGCGGCACAGGCGTTTAAGCAGTTCGATGATCTGCGCCTGGATGGACACGTCCAGCGCGGTGGTCGGCTCATCGGCCACCACCAGTTTAGGCTCGGCCGCCAGCGCCAGCGCGATCACCACGCGCTGCCGCATGCCACCCGAGAACTGGTGCGGATAGTGGTCGATACGCTCGCGCGCCGCCGGAATGCCCGTGGACGCCAGCAGCTCGACGGCGCGGTTGCGCGCCTGCGACCACGTCATGTCCAGATGGGTGACGATGGTTTCGGCCAACTGCCGCCCCACCGTGTACAGCGGATTCAAGGAGGTCAGCGGGTCCTGGAACACCGCGCCGATCTCGCGGCCGCGCACACGGCGCATCTGCTCGTCGGGCAGGTTGTCGATGCGGCGGCCGGCCAGCAGGATCTCGCCCGCGGCAATGCGCCCGGGCGGTTCCAGCAAGCCGATGATGGATGCGCCGGTCAGCGATTTACCGGCGCCCGATTCCCCCACCACGCCCAGGACTTCGCCCGCCTGGATGGAAAAGGACACATCGTCCAGGGCGCGTAGCGTGCCGCGGCGCGTGGGAAACTCCACGCGCAGATTGCGGACTTCTAGAAGTGCGCTCATGGTTGCCTCAATTCAGCCGCGGGTTGAGCGCATCGCGCAGCCAGTCACCCAGAAGGTTGACCGACAGCACCAGCAGCACCAGCGCCGCGCCCGGGAAAATGGTGATCCACCATTCGCCGGAAAACAGGAAATCGTTGCCGATACGGATCAGCGTGCCCAGCGACGGCGCCGTCGGCGGCACCCCCACACCCAGGAACGACAGCGTCGCCTCGGTAATGATCGCGGTGGCCAAATGCACCGTGGCCAACACCAGCACCGGCCCCAACACGTTGGGCAGCACATGGCGGAACATGATCACGGGAGACGCCACGCCGATCACGCGGGCGGCCTGCACGTACTCGCGGTTCTTCTCCACCAGCGTCGACCCGCGCACCGTGCGCGCATACTGCGGCCAGCCGGCCAGCGCGATGGCGCCGATCAGCACCGGGAACGCGATCAGCTCGTGCATCTCGCGCGGGACCGCGGCGCGCGCCACGCCGTCGATCAGCAACGCGATCAGGATGGCGGGAAACGACAGCTGCACATCCGCGACCCGCATGATGAACGCATCGATGCGCCCGCCCGCGTAACCGGAAATCAGCCCCAGCACGATGCCGATCAACATGGACAGCACCACCGACGCCAGACCGATCAGCAGCGACACGCGGGTGCCGTACAGGATGGCCGAATACAAGTCCCGGCCCTGGCTGTCGGTGCCCAGCAGATAGGTCTGTTGCCCGTTGGCCTCCCAGGCGGGCGGCAGCAAGGCGTCCAGCAATTCCACCGTCGTCAGGTCGAACGGGTTGTGCGGCGCGACCCAGCCGGCCCCGAACGAGCCGATCAGCAGCGTCGCCAGCATCACGGTCGCCACGATGGCCACGGGCGCCCGGCGCCAGGCCCAGGCAAGGTCGCTATCCCACCAGCGTTTGAGTATGGCGCGCATCAGTGAGCCCCCACGCCGCGGGTCAGTCCCGAACGCAAGCGCGGGTCCACGACGAAATACAGAAGATCGACCACCAGGTTGATCACCACGAACACCAGCGCGATCAGGCACAGGTACGCGGCCATCACCGGCACGTCGGCGAATTGGACCGCCTGGATGAACAGCAGGCCCATGCCCGGCCACTGGAACACGGTCTCGGTGACGATGGCGAAGGCAATGATGCCGCCCAGCTGCAAACCGGTGATCGTGATGACCGGCACCATCGTGTTCTTCAGCGCATGGCCAAAGTGGATGGCGCGGCGCTTCAGGCCGCGCGCACGCGCGAACTTGATGTAGTCCGAGCGCAGCACTTCCAGCATTTCGGATCGCACCAGACGCAGCACCAGCGTCATCTGGAAGAGCGACAAGGTGATGGACGGCAGGATCAGGTGCTTCCAGCCCGTGGCGGTGAACAGGCCGGACGTCCACCAACCTACGCTGACGGTATCGCCGCGCCCGTAACTGGGCAGCCAGCCCAGCTGCACCGAAAACACCAGGATCAACAGGATGCCGATCAGGAACGTGGGCAGCGACACGCCCAGCAAGGAGCCCGCCAGCAACATCTGTGACACCAGGCTATTGCGCTTGAGCGCCGTATACACGCCCAGCGGCACGCCGACGACCAACGCCAGCAAGGCCGCCACCATGGAAAGCTCCAGCGTGGCCGGCAGGCGGGACTTCAGCAAGGTCGAGACGGGTTCGCTTTGGCGCAGGGAAATGCCGAAATTGCCCTGCGCGGCGTTGGCCACGAAATGGCCGAATTGAACAATGGCGGGCTCGTTCAGGCCCAGCCGTTCACGCAATTCGATGCGCTCGGCATCGGTGGCGTCCTGCCCCAGCATGATGGTGACAGGGTCGCCGACGTATTGAAAAAGCACAAAGGCCAGTAGCGCGACGGTGAGCATCACCGCTACGGCCTGCAACAGGCGACGCAGTATGAAAGCAAACATAGGCGGGGAACAACCAAAAGCAAAACGGCGGGAGCCGGGTAGGCTCCACGCCGTCTGGTTAGCCGGGATCAGTCAACCTTGACCCAATCGGCAACAAGGCGATTGTCGGCACGGTGGATGACCGTGACGTTCTTGCGCATCGCCCAGGGGATGACCTGGTCATGCAGCGGGATATGCCCGAAGTCCTTGGCGTGCCCTTGCAGCACGGTGATGATGTCGGCGTCGCGCTTGGCGGGATCGGTCTCGGTCTTGATGCGATCGATGATGACGTCAAGTTCCTTGTTGCTGTAGCCGCCCAGGTTGTACATGCCGTCCGCGCCTTCGCCCTTGGTGCGGATCAGGTTCTGCAACGAGTACATGGCGTCGAACGTGGGCACGCCCCAGCCGAACAGGTAGGCGCTGGTGTCGAACGACTGCACCTTGGGGAAGTACGTGGAACGCGGCATCGCGTTCATCGTGGCCTTCACGCCCACCTTGGCCCACATGCCGACCACGGCCTGACAGATGGCTTCGTCGTTGATGTAGCGGTTGTTCGGGCAGTCCAGCGTGAAGTTCAGGGTGCCGTCGTAGCCGGCTTCCTTTAACAGCGCGCGCGACTTTTCGGGGTCATAGGGCACGCGCTTGTGCACCGATTCCGCCCAGCCATGCACCTGCGGCGCGATCATCGTGCCGGTGGGCGCTGACAGCCCGCGCATCACGGCGCGCTTGATGGCGTCCACATCGATGGCGCGGTACAGCGCTTCACGCACGCGGATGTCCTGGAACGGGTTCTTGCCCTTGATGTTCGAGTACTGCAATTCCGGACGCTTCTGGTCCAGGCCCAGGTAGATGGTGCGGTATTCGTTGCCTTCGACCACCTTCTGCGCCTGGCGCAGACGCTCCAGATCCTGCGCGGCGGGGTCCAGGACGAAGTCGATTTCGCCGGACAGCAACGCGGCGGTGCGCGTGGCGTTCTGCTTGATCGGCGTGAACACCACTTCGGTCACGTTGCCGACCTTGCCGGCCTTGTTCCACCAGTCCTTGTTTTCTTCAAAGACGGTGCGCACGTCCACTTCGCGCGTCTTCAGCTTGTAGGGGCCGGTGCCGTTGGTGTTGCGCGCGCCGTAGGTCTCTTCTTTGTTGACGTAGTCCTGCGGCTTGGCGATGTTGTTCTTTTCGGACCACGCCTTGTTCATGATGAACACGTTGGTCAGTTGGCGCAGCAGCACGGGGTTGGGCGCCGACGTTTCGATCTCGATCGTCAGGTCGTCGACCTTGCGCGCTTCCTTGATGCCCGTCGTGTAGGCCTTGTAATTCGACGTGGGCGCCATGGCGCGGTGGATCGAGAAGACCGCGTCGTCCGCCGTGAAGGCGGCGCCGTCATGGAATTTCACCCCCGGGCGCAGCTTGAAGCGGTACAGCGTGGGCGACAGTTGTTCCCATTCCGTCGCCAGGCGCGGCACCACCTTGAACGTCTTGTCGTAGTCCACCAGCGGTTCGTAGATATAGCTGTTGGCGGCGATCGTCATGCCTTCGTTCTGCGAATGCGGATCGAAAGTAAGGATGTCGCCCTGGGCGGCCCAACGGAAAGTCTTGGCCTGCCCGATCGAGGGCACGGCCACGGCGGCGGCGATCGCGATAGCAATCAAAGTGCGGCGCATAGGGGTTAACTCCTGACATTAGTCTGAATACCGGCGCCGAGTGTGCCTACGCGTATGACCCCAGTCAATTCAGGGTTTATGCGTACCGGAGACGGTTTTTATAGAGGAGGAACAATGAGGGACACATATGCTTGTAACAAAATAATTGAAGCGAACAGTGTTCGAGTGCGCGCGCGCAACGGACTTACTCGTCCACGTCGATCGGCAGTTCCAGCGGCACGTGTTCGGTCATCAGTACGCCCAGCATCTCGATCAGCGCCGCCGCCCGCTCTTCGCCGAAGGGCGCCAGCACCGCTTTCTGGTGCTGCAACGCCTGTACGCACAAGCCGGCGATCAGGTGCGTGCCTTTGGTCGTGATGCAGACCCGCGTCTGACGGCGATCCGCCCGCACGCCGGTGCGCGCCACCAGCCCTTCGGCCTCCATGCGCTGCACCACCTTGCTCAACGTTGGCTGCTTGGTGATGGCCAGCACCGCCAGCGTGCCGATGGTTTCGCCGGGGCTGCCTTCAAGGCTGGCCAGCACGCGCCATTCGGTCACCGACAGGCCGGCGGCCTTCACTTGCAAATGGAATTCGGCCGAAATGCGCTGGCTGGCCTGCGCCAGCAGATAAGCCAGGTAGCCATCGACGAAACGCGGCCCCGCCGCGCCCCGACCTGTCAGAAGCGTTTCCCGCTGCTTGTCCAACCGCATGTTGCTTTGCTCCCACGCACCGGAATTCATGTTTGGCCGACGGCCGAAAAGCGCATTGCACCACGACGGCGCAACGACGCGCCATGATGTGCCGCAATGCTGTTGCGCAGCACAGGGTATACCCGGAATCGCAACCCGTTTTTGCACCATGACGGCGCTGAAATGCCACCATGGAGCTAGAGAACAACCAGTATATACACCCTTGTTTTAGCGTGATATTTTTTGATTTCCATGAAATTTCATCTTTTTTGTTGACAGCTAAAACGTTGACTCCTAAAGTATTTTTCAGGCGACAATTTCGTGGCACGACGATGCTGCACGGCAGCAAGGCTTGAGGACCGGTCATCCGGCCCAACCAGGAGTTCGAGATGGCTGAAAGGTCTTTCAAGAAAGAAGTCCAGCAGTTGCGCATCGGCGCCGGCGAAGAGTTTCGCGGCGAGGGCATTCTTGCCGTCACCAAAGCGTTGCTGCAATCGGGCGTAGGCTACGTGGCGGGTTACCAGGGGTCGCCCATTTCGCATTTGATGGATGTGCTGGCCGATGCCAACGACATCCTCCAGGAACTGGGCGTGCATTTCGAGGCCAGCGCCTCGGAAGCCACCGCCGCCGCCACCTTGGCGGCATCCGTCATGTACCCGATACGCGGCGCGGTCACGTGGAAGTCCACGGTGGGCACCAACGTTGCTTCGGACGCGCTGGCCAACCTGGCCTCCGGCGGCGTGACGGGCGGCGCGCTGGTCATCGTGGGCGAAGACTACGGCGAAGGCTCGTCCATCATGCAGGAACGTTCGCACGCGTTCGCCATGAAGTCGCAGATCTGGCTGCTGGACCCGCGCCCCAACCTGGAAAGCATGGTCAAGGCCGTGGAAGACGGCTTTGAATTGTCGGAAGCCAGCAAGACGCCGGTGATGCTGCAACTGCGCATTCGCGGTTGCCACGTGCATGGCCGCTTCATCGCCAAGGAAAACAAGCGGCCCGCGTTCTCGCTGGCCCAGGCGCTGGAAAGCCCGGCGCGCGACACCAGCCGCATCGTGCTGCCGCCCGCGTCGTTCCTGCACGAGCAGGAGAAGATCAAGGACCGCTGGCCCGCCGCCATCCGCTACATCAAAGAACACAAGCTGAACGAGCACTTCGACGGCGACCAGAACGACATCGGCCTGATCCTGCAAGGCGGCCTGTACAACGGCGTGATCCGTTCACTGCAACTGTTGGGCCTGGCCGACAACTTCGGCAACAGCCGCATTCCGCTGTACGTCATGAACGTGACCTACCCCGTCATCGAAGACGAGGTCACCGAGTTCTGCCGTGGCAAGCGCGCGGTGCTGCTGCTGGAAGAAGGCCAGCCCGACTACATCGAACAGAACCTGCACGCCGTGCTGCGCAAAGCCGGCATCGACACGCATCTGTCCGGCAAGGACGTGCTGCCGATGGCGGGCGAATACACCACGCAGGTGATGCGTGACGGCGTGCGCGAATTCCTGAAGCGCCATCGCCCCGAATCGCTACAGACGCACCCCGCAGTGGCGGCAGACGCCGAAGCCGGCGCGCGCCAACTGGAAATCACCGAGGTCTCGCGCCCCAAGCCCGCCAAACCCGTCGAACAGCCCATCACCTTCCACAAGCAGGTAGAGGGCCTGGCGTCGGTGGTGCCCCCACGGCCCGCCGGCTTCTGTACGGGCTGCCCCGAACGTCCCATCTTTTCCGCGCTGACGCTGGCGCAGGAAAAACTGGGCCAGCACCATATCTCCTGTGATATCGGCTGCCACCTGTTTTCCATCCTGCCGCCCTTCAATCTTGGCGCCACGACCATGGGCTACGGGCTGGGCGCGTCCAGCGCGGCGGCCTTCAACGTGCCCGCCGCCAAGCGCCCCATTTCCATCATGGGCGACGGCGGCTTCTGGCATAACGGTTTGTCGTCCGGCATCGGCAACGCGGTATTCAACAAGTACGACGGCGTCATCGTCATCGTCGACAACTTCTATGCGTCGGCCACCGGCGGGCAGGACATTTTGTCGTCACGCGCCGACAACCCCGACCGGTCCACCAACAACCCCATCGATCACGCCGTGCGCGGCGTGGGCGTGAAGTGGGTGCGCACGCTGGACCGCACCTACGACGTGGCCAAGGTGCGCGCCACCATCGAAGAAGCGCTGACCACCGACATCAAGGGTCCGAAAGTCATCATCGCGCAGTCCGAATGCATGTTGAACAAGCAGCGCCGCATCAAGCCGCTGTTCAACAAGGCCGTCAAGGAAGGCCGCCGCGTGGTCAAGGAACGCTTTGGCGTGGACCCCGACGTGTGCACCGGCGACCACGCCTGTATCCGGCTGTCGGGCTGCCCGTCGCTGTCCATCAAGGACAGCGGCGACCCCTTGAAGGAAGACCCGGTGGCGCACGTGGAAAGCAGCTGCGTGGGCTGCGGCAACTGCGGCGAAGTGGCGCATGCCGCCGTGCTGTGCCCGTCTTTCTACCGCGCCGACATCGTGCACAACCCCACCGGCGCCGACCGCTTCCTGGCGCGCATGCGCGGTGCGGTCATCGGTTTCCTGCAACGCCGCCGCGCCGCGCGGCTGGCTCAATACGCCCTGTAAGGACAAGCCTTTCATGAACCCGCCGGCAATGCAGCAAGGCAACCCCATCAAGATCGCCATCCTGGCCATGGGCGGCCAGGGCGGCGGCGTCCTGGCCGACTGGATCGTCGACATGGCCGAGCACGCCGGCTGGTGGGCGCAGACCACGTCGGTGCCCGGCGTGGCGCAGCGCACCGGCGCCACCATCTACTACCTGGAACTGCTGCCCGAAGCAGACGTGGCGCGGGCCGGACGCCCGCCCGCGCTGGCGTTGATGCCCACCCCCGGCGACGTGGACCTGGTCGTGGCCGCCGAACTGATGGAAGGCGGCCGTGCCATCCAGCGTGGCCTGGTCACGCCCGAACGCACCGTGCTGTTGTCCTCGTCGCACCGCAGCTACGCCGTCAGCGAGAAATCCGCGCCCGGCAACGGCATTGCCGACCCCAACAAAGTGCTGGAAGCCGGCCGCGCCGCCGCCAAGCGCTTCCTGTGCTTTGACCTGCAAGACCTGGCCGACCGCGCCGGCAGCGTCATCAGCGCCAGCCTGTTCGGCGCGGTGGCCGGCAGCGGCGCCCTGCCCTTCACGCGCGAAGACTACGAGGCCACCGTGCGCCGCGCGGGCCTGGGCGTGGAGGCCAGCCTGCGCGCCTTTGCGCTGGGCTTTGACGCCGCCCATGCCGCGCCCGTCCAACCCGCCGCCATCGACCTGACGCGCCCCGTGGCCGACGTGCCCGAACGCGCCGCCAGCCCGCGCACGCAAGCGCTGCTGGACACCATCAAGCGCGACTTCCCCGCCTGTGCGCAGCCCATGCTGACGGCCGGCGTGCGCCGCCAGCTTGAATTCCAGGACGCCGCCTACGCCGCCGACTACCTGCGCCACATGAAAGCGCTCCGCGACCTGGATGCGCAGCACGGCGGCGACGCCCAAGGCTGGGCCCTGACCTGTGCCGCCGCGCGCTACGTAGCCACGGCCATGGCCTACGACGACGTGATCCGCGTGGCCGACCTGAAAACGCGCGGCACCCGCTTTGAACGCGTCCGCCGTGAAGTGGGCGCGCGCCCCGAACAGCTGGTCATGACGACCGACTACATGCACCCGCGCCTGGAAGAAATCTGCGGCACGATGCCCACGCGCATGGGCCGCTGGCTGGAAGGGTCCAAGGCCTTCGGCGGCTTTGTGGAACGCCGCCTGGGCAAAGGCCGCTTGATGCAAAGCGGCACGCTGGGCGGCTTCCTGATGCTGTATTCGCTGGCCGGCATGCGCCGCTTTCGCCGCCGTACGTTGCGGCATCAGATCGAATCGGAAGGCTTGCAGCAATGGCTGGACCTGATTGCCCGGCTGGTGCCGCAGGACTATGCGCTGGCCGTTGAAACCGTTAACTGCCGGCGCCTGGTCAAGGGCTATAGCGATACGCACGTGCGTGGCGGCGGCAAATACCGGCAGCTGATCGCGGCGGCGGCGCAGTTGGTCGGCCGGCCCGATGCGGCCGAGACGCTGCGTACGCTGCGCGAGACCGCGCTGGCCAATGAAAGCTGCGCCCCGATGGAACGCCAGATGGCTGAAAAGCTGGCGGCCTGATCCAGATACCCGAATACCGAAAGAGACAAACGCCGTGCAGACACTGAAACTGATCGTCCGGGAAGTCCGGCAAGAATCGCCGTTGATCCGTTCCTTTCGGCTGGCGCGCGAAGATGCCGGGCCGCTGCCCGCCTTCGGCCCGGGCGCGCACCTGAAGGTCACCGTGCCCGGCCTGCGCGAACCGCGCTGCTATTCGCTGGTGCAACTGACGCCCGACGCCGGCCAGTTCGCGCAGCCCATGGAATACCGGTTGGGCGTGCGGCTGGAGGAAACCAGCCAGGGCGGATCGCGGCACATGCATGCGCTGGCCGAAGGCGACACGCTTAGCGTCGAAGGCCCCAAGAACGATTTTCCGCTGCATGAATCTCCGGCGGGCGACGAACCCGTGGTGCTGATCGCGGGCGGCATCGGCATCACGCCGGTGGCCTCCATGGCTGCCGCATTGAAAGCCGCCGGCCGCGCCTTCCACCTGCACTACTGTGGCCGCAGCAAGGACCAACTGGCCTTCCTGGGCGAACTTGAAGCGCTGGCGGGCGGCAACCTGACCGTACACGCGGATGACGATCCGTCCTGCCGCTTTGACCTGCAAGCGCTGCTGGCCGCCTCGAACCCGCGCCAACATTTGTACGTGTGCGGCCCCAAGGGTCTGATCGATGCCGTCATCGCAGGCGCCAAGGCCCGCCACTGGCCGGATGCCCACATCCACTTCGAACTCTTCGTCACCGCCGCCGCGCAAGCCGGCGACCAGGCCTTTGAAGTCGAGCTGCGCCAGTCCGGCCGCACGCTGACCATTCCCGCCGACAAGACCATCGTCGACGTCATGGAAGAAGAAGGCTGCGACCCGATGTACGACTGCAAGCGCGGCGAATGCGGCGTGTGCCAGGCGACCGTGCTGGAAGGCGAGCCCGACCATCGCGACTACTACCTCTCGGACACCGAGAAGGCCAGCGGCAAGATCATCCAGATCTGTATCTCGCGCGCGAAATCCGCCCGCCTGGTGCTGGACCTGTAACGCCGCGGCCCCGAAGACAAGGAAGCGACCATGGCTAAATACCGCGACAATCCCGACGCCATCCGCGCCCTGGTGCGCGACACGGAAGTGCACAAGGACCTGTTCATCGACCAGGAACTGTTCGACCTGGAAATGGAACGCCTGTACGCCAACACCTGGGTCTACGTCGGCCACGACAGCCAGGTGCCGAACAATGGCGACTACATCACCACCACCGTCGGCAACCAGCCCGTGGTGATGGTGCGCCACAGCGACAAGACCGTGCGCGTGCTGCACAACCGCTGCCCGCACAAGGGCACGATGGTGGCCGGCGACGCCTGCGGCAACACCGGCAAGTTCTTTCGTTGCCCCTACCACGCCTGGACGTTCAAGACCGATGGCAGCCTGCTGTCTATCCCGCTGAAAAAAGGCTACGAGAACACCGGCCTGGAAAGCTGCGAAGCCAGCCAGGGCATGGCCGCCGTCAAGGACGTAAAGAACCACCGCGGCTTTGTCTTCTGCCGCCTGAATCCGGAAGGCCAGTCGTTCGAGGAGTTCTTCGGCGACTCGCTGTCCACGCTGGACAACATGGTGGACCGCTCGCCCGAGGGCCGGCTGGAAGTGGCCGGCGGCGTGCTGCGCTACATGCATCGCTGCAACTGGAAGATGCTGGTCGATAACCAGACCGACACCTGCCACCCGATGGTGGCGCACGAATCGTCGGCCGGCACGGCCGTGAAGGTGTGGGAGCAGGCGCCCGAAGGCACGCCCAAGCCGATGGCGGTGGAACTGTTCGCGCCCTTTATCTCGCCGTACGAGTTCTTCGAGAACATGGGCATTCGCGTCTGGGAAAACGGCCACGGCCATACCGGCGTGTCGGACTCGATTCACGCGTCGTACTCCGGCGTGCCGGGCTACTGGGAATCCATGGTGGCCGCCTACGGCGAGGAACGCGCCAAACAGATTCTGGGCGACGTGCGCCACAACACCGTGTACTTCCCCAACATCATGGTGAAGGGCCCGATCCAGACGCTGCGCATCTTCAAGCCCATTGCCGCCGACCGCACGCTGGTCGAGTCCTGGACGTTCCGCCTGGTCGGCGCGCCCGACCTGCTGCTGGAACGCACGCTGATGTACAACCGGCTGATCAACGCGCCCACGTCCGTTGTCGGCCATGACGACCTGGAAATGTACGAACGCGCGCAAGACGGCCTGAATTCCCGCGCGCGCGACTGGGTCAATGTGGGCCGGCTGTATACGCCCGACGAAGTTGCCCAGAAGAACGTCACCACCAACGGCACCAACGAATGGCAGATGCGCAACCAATATCGCGCATGGGGCCGCTACATGACCGGATCGGAGTCGGTATGAGCGCAAGCGACCGCGAGTTGATCGATTTTGTCTACGCCGAAGCGCGCCTGCTGGACGAGCTGCGTTTTGAAGACTGGCTGAACCTGTACGCCGAAGACGGCTATTACTGGATGCCGCTGGCGCATGGCCAGACAGACGCCAAGCTGCACGCGTCCCTGATGTACGAAGACAAGCTGCTGCTGCGCGTGCGCGTGGAACGGCTGGCGGGCCAACGCACGTTTTCGCAGCAGCCCAAGAGCCGCTGCCATCATCTGCTGCAAGCGCCCACCGTCGAACACGGCCACCCCGATGCCGCGCCCGAAGAAGGCCGCCATGTGGTGCGCACCGCCTTTCACTATGTTGAAACGCGCCAGGACATGCAGACGCTGTACGCCGGCTGGGCCACGCACCACCTGGTGGAACAGGACGGCGCACTGCGCATCCGTTTGAAGCGCGTTGACCTGGTCAACTGCGACGCCGCCTTCGGCAACATCCAATTGTTCATGTAGGAGCGGCTTGTGAGCACCACTGTCCACCAGGCATTTTGCGACACCGCGTCGCGCTACGGCGCCCAGCCCTTCCTGTGCATCCTGCCGGAAACGGCCGACGCCTATGCCATAGCCGCTGGCGAACTGTCGTATGCCCGCGCGGCCGACGCCATTGAAACGCTGCGCGCCGCCTATGCGGCAGCGGGCTACGGCCACGGCCATCGCGTCGGGCTGTTGCTGGAGAACCGCCCCGCCTTCTTCCTGCATTGGTTTGCGCTGAACGCGCTAGGCGTTTCCGTCGTGCCGATCAACCCGGACCTGCGCGCGGCCGAGCTGGAATACCTGACCGGCCATTCCGAAATCGCCCTGGCCGTCGCCCTGCCCAACCGTCACGCCGACCTGCTGGCCGCCGCCGAACGTGCGGGCCGACCCTTGCGCGTGATGGGGCCTGACGATGCACCGCCGCCCGCGCCCTTCGCCGCGCCGCTGGCTGATACCGCGCCCAACGCGCTGACCGAATGCGCCTTGCTGTACACGTCCGGCACCACGGGCCGGCCCAAGGGTTGCATCCTGCCCAACCGTTATTTCCTGCACGCGGGCGGCTGGTATGCGCGCATCGGCGGGCTGGCGGCCCTGCGCCCCGGCCAGGAACGCATGCTGACCCCGCTGCCGCTGGTGCACATGAACGCCATGGCGTATTCCGCCATGGCCATGGTGCTGACCGGCGGCTGCCTGATTCCGCTTGACCGCTTCCACCCCAAGACGTGGTGGGACAGCGTGCGCGACTCCGGCGCCACGGTGCTGCATTACCTGGGCGTGATGCCCGCCATTCTGATGAAGGCGCCGTCGTCCGACCGCGACCTGCAACCGGCCATCCGCTTCGGCTTCGGCGCGGGCGTGGACCGCAAGCTGCATGCGCCGTTTGAAGCGCGCTTCGGCTTCCCCTTGCTGGAAGCCTGGGCCATGACCGAAACCGGCGCGGGCGCCGTCATCATCGCCAACCAGGAACCGCGCCACGTCGGCACCAGCAGCTTTGGCCGCGAAGAAGACGACGTGCAGGTACGCATCGTGACCGACGCCGGCCAGCCCGCCGCCGTGGGCGAACACGGCGAATTGCTGGTGCGGCACGCCGGCGACGACCCGCGCTACGGCTTTTTTGCCGGCTACCTGAAAGACGAAGCCGCCACCGACGAGGCCTGGCAGGACGGCTGGTTCCATACGGGCGACATCGTGCGCCGCGAAGCCGACGGCGCGCTGCGCTTCGTGGACCGCAAGAAAAACGTGATCCGCCGCAGCGGCGAAAACATCTCGGCCGTGGAAGTGGAAAGCGTGCTGATGCAGCACCCGCTGGTCAAGGCCGTGGCCGTGGCCGCCGTGCCCGACCCGGTGCGCGGCGACGAAGTGCTGGCCTGCGTCGTGGCCGACACCCTGCCGGCCGATGACGCCGCCATGGCCGATGCCGCGCGCGATATCGTGCAGTGGTGCCTGCAACAGCTGGCCTATTACAAGGCGCCCGGCTATGTGGCCTTTGTGGACAGCCTGCCGCTGACCACCACCAACAAGATCCAGCGCGGCGAAATGAAAGCGCTGGCGCCGACCTTGCCCGGCACGACGCGCTGCATTGACACCAATGCCATGAAAAAGCGCCAGGAGCCTACCCGATGAGCCGCCTGGGGTATGACGGCATCGTGGCGGCCCTGCCCGTCACCATCCCGTACGAACGCTATTCCACGCACGCCGCCCACTGGTGGCTGGGCCGCGCGCTGGGCGCGCTGATCCGGCAGTCGGGCGTGGCCAAGCAGGATGTGGACGGCCTGTGCGTATCCAGTTTCACGCTGGCGCCGGACACCGCCGTCGGCCTGGTCCAGCACCTGGGCATGACCCCGCGCTGGCTCGACCACATTCCCATGGGTGGCGCCAGCGGCGTGGCCGCCCTGCGCCGCGCGGCCCGCGCCGTGCAGGCGGGCGACGCGAACATCGTGGCCTGCATCGCGGGCGACACCAACCACGTGGACTCGTTTCGCAACACGGTCAGCCAGTTCTCGCGCTTTGCGCAAGACGCCGTCTACCCCTACGGCGCGGGCGGCCCCAACGCCAGCTTCGCGCTGCTGACCGCGAACTATATGCGCGCCACAGGCGCCACGCGCGAGGATTTCGGCAAGCTGTGCGTGGCCCAGCGCGACAACGCGCTGCGCTATCCCCACGCGCTGATGAAAAAGCCGCTGAGCTTGCGGCAATACCTGGACGCGCGCGTCATTACCGACCCCATCCATCTGTTCGACTGCGTGATGCCCTGCGCCGGCGCCGATGCCTTCCTGGTCATGCGTGAAGACCAGGCCCGCGCCTTGAACCTGCCCTTTGCCCGCATCCTGTCCACCATCGAACGGCACAACGCCTGGATCGAAGACCCCATCCAGACGCGCGGCGGCTGGACCATGGATGTGGACGAACTCTATGGCCAGGCCGGCGCAGCGCCGGCTGACATGGACTTCCTGCAAGCCTATGACGACTATCCCGTCATCAACCTGATGCAGATCGAAGACCTGGGCTTTTGCGACAAGGGCGCCGCGCCGGAATTCGTACGCGGCAACACCTTCACCGTGGACGGCAGCTTCCCCTTCAACACCAACGGCGGACAGCTATCGGTGGGTCAGGCCGGCGCGGCCGGCGGCTATCTGGGCCTGATCGAAGCGCTGCGCCAATTGACCGGCACGGCGGGCGGCACGCAGGTGGCCGACGCGCGCATCGGCATGGTCAGCGGCTTCGGCATGATCAATTACGACCGCGGGCTTTGCACCGCCGCGGCCATCCTGGCAAGGAGCGATGCATGACCGAGCCGCTAGCCAAGCCGCCCCGGAAGAATCCGGTTGCGCGCACCCGCCAGCCCACGCTGCCGCCCGGCTGGCGCAGCCGCAGCGCGCTGGGGCTGACGGCCGCCGCTGCCGAGGGCCGCTTCGACCTGCAAACCTGCGCCGACTGCGGCGCGGTGCAGTACCCGCCTCGCGAGGTGTGCGGCCATTGCCTGTCCGAACACCTGCCATGGCGCCCGGCCGATCCCAACGGCGTGCTGCTGGTCAGCACCGTCCTGCACCACAGCAACGACCTGTACTTCCGCGAACGCCTGCCGTGGCGCGTCGGCACGGTACGCATGGACGCCGGCCCCTCCGTCGTGGCGCACGTGCACCAGGATTGCGCCGACGGCGAACGCGTGCGGCTGACCCTGAAACTGGACCGCGGCGGCCAGGCCGTGATGATCGCCCTGCCAGAAAGGAATACCCCGAACATGGAAGACGACAAGACCCTGCGCGAGACCTCGTGCGATCCGAAGTTCCGCCGCGCGCTGGTCACGGACGGCAAGTCCGCCGTCGGCCTGGCGGTGGCGCGCGCCCTGCTGGATGCCGGCTGCCCCGCCGTGTTCCTGGGCGATCCGCAGGCCTGGAAACGAGACGACGCCTTCGACGCCCTGGCCGCCGACCCGCGCGTGCAGACCGTCACGCTGGATGTCACCGACACCGATTCCGTCGAACGCGTGGCGGCCTCGATCGGCGGCAAGGTCGAGATCCTGGTGAACACGGCCGACCTGGAACGCGAAGGCGGGCTGCTCGGCCGCAAGGACGTCAACACGGCGCGCGATGCCATGGACGTGAACGTGCTGGGCCTGATGCGGTTGGCGCAGTGCTTCGGCCCGGCGCTGTGCGGCCGCGCCGCCGACGGCGTGAACAGCGCGACCGCCTGGGTCAACGTGCTGTCCATTTACGCGCACATGAACCTGCCGTCCCGCGGCATGTGGTCGGCGTCCAAGGCCGCTGCCTTGTCGCTGGCCCAATGCCTGCGCGCCGAAATGCGCGGCGCGGGGGTACGGGTGGTCAACGTGTTCCCGGGCCCGGTGGACCACGAATGGGAGCAACGCACGCCCCCGCCGCGCGTGGCGCCCGCCGCGATCGCGGCCGCCATCGTGCGGGCGCTGAAGGACGGCATCGAAGACGTGTACGTCGGCGACGTTGCGCAGGAGTTCCGCGCCCGGCTGGCCGAGAGCCCCAAGGGACTGGAACGGGAACTGGGCGCCTGACGCCCCGCCTTCCGATAACGCACGAACCAAGAGGAGCAGCAGCATGAGCCAGAACATTCTTGCCCAATTCATGTCGGAACTCGTGTCGGGCCGCATCGGCCTGGTGGACCTGACCGAAACCCTGACGCCGGAATTCCCCACTATCGTGCTGCCGCCGGAATTCGGCCAGGCGTGGCCGTTCCGCATGGAAGAAATCTCGCGCTACGACGAACGCGGCCCGGCCTGGTACTGGAACAACTTCTCGTGTTCGGAACATACGGGCACGCACTTCGACGCCCCCGCCCATTGGGTCACGGGCAAGGACCAGCCCGACAACACGGTGGACACGATCCCGATCGAGTCATTCATTGCCAGCGCCTGCGTCATCGACTGTTCCGCCGAAGCTCGCGACAATCCGGACTTCCTGCTGACCATCGACTTCGTGAAGACCTGGGAAGAAAAGCACGGCCGCATCCCGGCACGTTCCTGGGTGCTGATGCGGACCGACTGGTCCAAGCGCGCCAAGCCCGCCGAATATCTGAACATGCAGGCCGACGGCGCGCACTCGCCCGGCCCCGACGCGGACGTGGTGCCCTGGCTGATCAAGGAACGCGACGTGCACGGTTTCGGCACCGAATCCGTCGGCACCGATGCGGGCCAGGCCCATCACCTGAACCCGCCCTACCCCTGCCACTACTACATGCACGGCAACAACCGCTACGGCTTGCAGTGCTTGACCAACCTGGATCAGCTGCCGCCCACCGGCGCGGTGATTTTCTCGGCCCCGCTCAAGATCCGCAGCGGCTCGGGCAGCCCCCTGCGCGTGCTGGCGCTGGCGCCCAAGGCCTGATCCGACACGGCCATCACCAACAAAGGGATTCCATGACACACGCGAATGTCGCTCTCGTCACCGGCGGCAGCGCCGGCATCGGCGCGGAAATCTGCCGCAACATGCTGGACGCGGGCTATGAAGTGATTTCGATGGCACGCCGCGCGGCCGACTTCAGCCACCCGCGCCTGCACAACATGCAGGTGGACCTGCTGGACGCGGAAGCCACGGCGCAGGCCGGCCGTGAAGCTGCCGCGAAATTCCCCATCAGCCACGTGATCCACAACGCGGGCGTCATCTGGCCCAACCTGCTGCCGCAGGTCACCCAGGAAGAACTGCACGGCCTGACGCAGATCCACCTGGGCGCGGCGATCAGCCTGGTGCAAGCGGCGCTGCCCGGCATGCAGGAACGCCATTTCGGCCGCATCGTGATGATGTCGTCCCGCGGCGCGCTGGGCCTGCCCACCCGCACCGCCTATTCGGCCACCAAGGCCGGCATGGTCGGCATGGCGCGCACCTGGTCGCTGGAGCTGGCGCCCTACGGCATCACGGTCAACGTGGTGGCGCCCGGCCCGATCCAGACGGACATGTTCTACGAAGTGATCGAACCCGGCAGCGAACGCGAAAAGCAGCTGGCCAACGGTATTCCGGTCAAGCGCCTGGGCCGGTCCGACGACGTGGCGCGCGCCGTGATGTTCTTCGCGGACCCCGCCAACAGCTTCGTGACCGGCCAGACGCTGTTCGTCTGCGGCGGCGCCAGCGTCAGCTCCATCACCATCTAGCGGACGTTCGCGATGCATGCTTCGGGTTTTGACGGATAGGTAAGCACCAAGAGCCCGTCTACAGTGCTCATCCTTGCAGGTTAGAAATTTTAAGCAACAAGTAATTCCCGCTGTTCCTGTTTTCTCCGCTTTTCAGCTGCACCCCCACTCTGCTCCCTATCCGGAGGTTTTGCCATGCTGTCGAAGAAACTCCCCCTGGCCGCGGCCGCCGCCGTCGCCGCCCTGTTCGCCCTGCCCGCGTTGGCGCAAATGAAAGTCGGCGTCGTCACGTCTTCCACCGGTCCGACCGCGCTGGTCGGTATTCCGCAGAAGAACACCGTGCCGCTGTTGCCCAAGAAAATCGGCGACCTGACGGTGGAATACGTCTCGCTGGACGACGCCAGCGATTCCACCAACTCGGTCACGGCGTTCAAGAAGCTGATTTCGGAACAGAACGTGGACGCGCTGATCGGGCCGTCGGGCTCGCCCAACGCCATGGGCGTGATCCAGTTTGCCGCCGAGGCCGGCGTGCCGATGCTGGCGCCGGTGGGCACGGCGGCCGTGGTGCTGCCCATGAACGAGCAGAAGAAGTGGGTGTTCAAGACCACGCAGAACGACGACATCATCGCCCGCGCGCTGGTCGACCACATGGCCAAGACCGGCATCAAGACGGTGGGTTTCATCGGCCTGAACGATCCGTATGGCGAGAATTGGTACAAGGTCTTCTCGGGCCTGGCCACCGAGAAAGGCATCAAGATCATCGCCAACGAACGTTACCTGCGCTTTGACAGCTCGGTGACGGGCCAGGCGCTGAAGATCCTGGCCGCCAAGCCGGACGCCGTGCTGGTGGCCGCCCCGGGCGCCGCCAGCGTGCTGCCGCAGACGACGCTGTTCGATCAGGGCTACAAAGGCAAGTTCTATCAAACCCACGGCGCCGCACTGCCCGACTTCCTGAAACTGGGCGGCAAGAAGGTCGAAGGCACGGTGCTGGCCGCCAGCCTGATGCTGGTGTTGCCGGAAATGCCCGACAGCAACCCGTCCAAGAAAGTCGCCACCGACTACATCGCCGCGTACGAAAAGCTGAACGGTTCCAAGCCCGCCACCTTCGGCGCCAACGTCTACGACGCCGGCCTGCTGCTGGAAAAGGCCGTGCCGATTGCCGAGAAGGCCGGCAAGCCGGGCACCAAGGAATTCCGCAGCGCCCTGCGCGACGCGCTGGAACAGACCAAGGAGCTGGTGGGCACGCAAGGCGTCTACAACATGAGCGCCGCCGACCACAGCGGTTTCGATGACCGCGGCCGCGAGCTCATCACCGTCAAGGACGGCAACTGGACGCTGGTGAAGTAACGGCCTGGACCTTTTCGCATGAATGCTCAGATCGCCTTGATACTCGGGCAGGACGGCATCACCAACGGCGCGATCTATGCGTTGTTGGCGTTGTCGATCCTGCTGGTCTTTACCGTTACCCGCGTGCTGTTCATCCCCCAGGGCGAGTTCGTCGCCTTCGGCGCGCTGACCATGGCGGCCATCCAGGCCGGCAAGCCCGTGCTGCTGGTGTGGCTGCTGCTGGCGTTCGCGCTGGCCGAAGCCGTGGCCGACCTGATGGCGCGGGCCAAGCGCCCGGGCCGGTCCCGGGGGCTTTGGCGCATCGCGGCCAAGGCGATCTACCCGCTGATCCTGGCGGGGCTGTTGTACCAACTGCCACTGGCGCAGCTGCCGATGGCCGTGCAGGCGCTATTGACGCTGCTGCTGGTGGTGCCGATGGGGCCGCAGTTGTACCGGCTGTTCTATCAGCCGATTGCCTCGGCGTCCACGCTGGTGCTGCTGATCGTGTCCATTGCCGTGCACCTGGCGCTGGTGGGCCTGGGCCTGCTGGCGTTCGGCGCCGAGGGTGCGCGCACCGCGCCCTTTTCCGACGCCAGCCTGGCATTGGGTCCCATCAACATCAACAGCCAGGCACTGTGGGTGGTGGCGGTGTCGGCGGTGCTGATCATCGTGCTGTATCAGTTCTTTGAACGCTCGATGTACGGCAAAGCGCTGCGCGCCGCCGCGTTCAACCGGCTGGGCGCGCGGCTGATGGGCATTTCGCCCATCTTCGCCGGCCGCGCCACGTTCTTTCTTGCCGCGCTGATCGGCACGGTGTCGGGCATTCTCATCGCCCCCATCACCACCATGTACTTCGATTCGGGCTTCATGGTCAGTCTGAAGGGCTTCGTGGGCGCCATCATCGGCGGCCTGGTCAGCTATCCCTTGGCGGCGGCCGGCGCGGTGCTGGTCGGACTGATCGAAGCGTTCTCGTCGTTCTGGGCCAGCGCGTACAAGGAAATCATCGTGTTCACGCTGATCATTCCCGTGCTGCTCTGGCGCTCGTTGAAAAGCCATCACGTCGAGGAAGAAGACGAATGAACCCCCGCATCATCCTCGTCGCGTTCCTGGCGCTGCTGGCGTTGGGGCCGCTGGCCCTGCCGCCGTTCTATGTCACGCTGCTGAACTACATCGGCCTGTACGCGCTGGTGGCGCTGGGCCTGGTGCTGCTGACCGGCGTGGGCGGTTTGACCAGCTTCGGCCAGGCCGCCTTCGTGGGCGTGGGCGCCTACACCACGGCGCTGCTGACCACCCGCGCCGACACGCTGCCGTCGTGGCTGGCCTGGCTGGGCGCGTCGCCCTGGCTGACGCTGCTGGCCGGCCTGTTGCTGACGCTGGTCATCGCCTACCTGCTGGGCGCGATCACGCTGAAGCTGTCGGGCCACTTCCTGCCGCTGGGCACCATCGCCTGGGGCCTGTCGCTGTACTTTGCGTTCGGTTCCGTGGAAGGATTGGGCGGCCACACCGGCATTCCGGACATCCCGGCCATCAACCTGTTCGGCTGGACGCTGAACCAGGGCGGCAGCATCTACTACCTGATCTGGGCGTTCCTGATGGTGGCCGTCTGGTCCACGCAGAACCTGCTGGATTCGCGCGAAGGCCGCGCCATCCGCGCGCTCAAGGGCGGCCGCGTGATGGCCGAATCCATGGGCGTGAACACGGCGCGGTCGCGCATGGTGATCTTCATCATCGCGGCGTTGCAGGCTTGCGCGTCGGGCTGGTTGTATGCCCACATGCAGCGCTTCGTGAACCCCAACCCGTTCGGCCTGCAGATGGGCATCGAATACCTGTTCATGACCGTCATCGGCGGCGCGGGACAGGTCTGGGGCGCGCTCGTGGGTGCTGGCGTATTCACGATCCTCAAGCAATGGTTGCAAGACTGGATGCCCAGGCTGCTGGGCCAGACCGGCAACTTCGAGGTCATCGTGTTCGGCTTCGGCATGGTGCTGCTGCTGCACCGCGCCCGTAGCGGCCTGTGGCCGGTGCTGACGCGCTGGATCCGCGTGAAGAAGGCGGTGCGCCGCGTGGACATGAGCGCCGAGCCCTTGCCACGCAAGCCGATGCCGGCGCGCGGCGAGGTAGTGCTTAAAGCGGTGGACGTGACGCGCAAGTTTGGCGGCCTGGTCGCCAACAACGCCATGAACCTGGAAATCCGCGCTGGCGAAATCCTGGCGCTGATCGGCCCCAACGGCGCGGGCAAGAGCACGATGTTCAACCAGATTTCGGGCGTGGACACGCCCACGTCGGGCCAGGTCACGCTGCTGGGGCAGTCCGTGGCGGGCGCGGGCGCGCGCAAGATCGCGCGCCTGGGCTTGTCGCGCACGTTCCAGCACGTGCGCCTGTTGGGCCGCATGAGCGTGCTGGAAAACGTGGCCATTGGCGCGCATCTGCGCGGCCACCGTGGGGTACTGCCGGCCGCGTGGCGCCTGGACCGAGCCGAAGAAGCGCGCCTGTTGGCCGAGGCCGCGCGGCAAGTCGAACGCGTGGGGCTGGGCAAGCACCTGCACGACGAAGCCGGTTCGCTGGCCTTGGGGCAGCAGCGCATTCTTGAAATTGCGCGGGCGCTGGCCTCGGACCCCTGCATCCTGCTGCTGGACGAGCCGGCCGCCGGGCTGCGCTATCAGGAAAAGTGCGAACTGGCCGAATTGCTGAAGAAGCTGCGCTCGGAAGGCATGGCCATCTTGCTGGTCGAGCACGACATGGACTTCGTGATGGGGCTGGTGGATCGCGTGGTGGTCATGGACTTCGGCGAGAAGATCGCCGAGGGCTTGCCCGCCGAAATCCAGCACAACCCCGCGGTGCTTGAAGCCTATCTGGGCGGAGTGGAATGATGAGCGCGAATCTGCTGGAAGTGCGCGACCTGCGCGTGGCGTATGACAAGGTCGAAGCGGTGTCGGGCGTCAGCCTGACGGTAGGCGAAGGCCAGATCGTGACCGTGATCGGCCCCAACGGCGCGGGCAAGACCACCCTGCTGTCGGCCATCATGGGCGTGCTTCCCTCAACCGGCCAGATCGTGTTCGGCGGCAAGCCGCAGGAACATGCCGAGATCGAGGAAATGGTGGCGGCCGGCATGAACCTGGTGCCCGAAAAGCGCGAACTGTTCGCTGAAATGACGGTGCACGACAACCTGATGCTGGGCGGCTTCCATCGTTTTCGCACCGGCCTGCGCGACCAGGACAAGACGCTGGCCGAGGTCTACGAGCTGTTCCCGCGCTTGAAGGAACGCCATGCGCAGCTGGCCGGCACGCTATCCGGCGGCGAACGCCAGATGCTGGCCGTGGGGCGCGCGTTGATGGCCAAGCCGCGCCTGCTGATGCTGGACGAACCCAGCCTGGGGCTGGCGCCGCGCATCGTGCGCGAAGTGTTCAAGATTGTTGCGCGGCTGCGCGAGATGGGCGTGTCGATCTTGCTGATTGAACAGAACGCGCGCGCGGCGCTGCAAGTGGCCGACTACGCCTATGTGCTGGAAACCGGAACGGTCACGCTGGAAGGTCCGGCAGCGGAAGTCGCGGTGGACCCGCGCGTGGTCGAGGTGTATCTGGGGCTGGGCCACGGCGCGCCAGCGGCGACGCCCGCCTGAGCTCAGGCCACGCCGCGCCGGCGATCGCGGCGGTATAGCGCGTAGCCCACCGGCCACATCGCCGCCACCATGAACGTCGCGGCCGGGTTCGTCAGCCGGTAGGCCTGCACCGCAGTGGGCACGCCGGAGTGCTTCAGGTGCAGGCGGAAGCGCGTGTAGCGCGCGGCCGCCATGATGAATTCGCGCGGCCGGAAGCGGAAGAACTCCAGGTGGTGCTGCAGCATGTCCCAGGCCAGCAGGTACAGGCCCTGCGCATTGTTGGCCACCGACACGGGGCCCTGGCTCAGGCCGCCCGGGGTGTCGTGATAGGTGCGCACCACGCGGTTGATGAAGCGGCTGAGATAGCCCGCGCGCGCCACCGCCCACCACACCAGGCTTTCCGGCACGAATCCCGCCACGTCTTCGGGAAAGGGGTACTTCCGGAGGATGTCGGTGCGCATACAGCCGAATTTCTCGCCCTTGATGCGATAGCGGAAATACACGTCCACCGCCGTGCTGTCGAATACGTCCTGCGGATAGCGGTCGCCGACGATGCTGCCGTCGGGCCGCGCGCACAGGCCGGTCACGGCCACATAGGAATCGCGCCGCGCGGGCGGAATGCTGTCCCAGGCGTCCTTGAACGTGGCTAGCGCGTCCGGCGGCATTTCGTCGTCGCTGTCCAGGCCCACGACCATTTGGCCACGCGCTTCGCGTACGCCACGGTTGAATGCCGTTTTCTTGTGCTGGTTGTTCTGCCAGATGTAGCGGATCGGAAAATCGGCGCGCTTCTGCCAATCCAGGATGGAATCGTGGGTGTTGTCGGTGGAACCATCGTCCACCACCACCCATTCGAATTCCCTGAATGTCTGCCGGGACAGCGATTCATACACCCGGTGCAGCGTACCCGCCCGGTTGTAGGTGGGCGTCAGAACGGTGAAAAACGTTGGTGTATCGATCATGCCTGCTATGCCCCTTTGCGATCTCCGTGCCACCGCTGCGGTCTTGGTCTAACTGTTTTCGCCTGAAGTGTAGGGGATATGCCTGCGGGAACTGATGCCGGCGCATTCGAATTTGCAATCAAATCTGTCAACCCGTGCGTTTTTTGGCGGCTATTCCGGACCATTATGCGTTGGGCGGTGCGCGGGAGTGGCGTAAACTCGGGCGGCCAAATCCGGAATGCCTATGGAAGCTTCGACCGTCCAGCTCAATGACATCGCCTTGTTCGTAGAGGTTGCCAAGCGCAAGAGCTTCAGCCTGGCGGCGCGCGCGCTGGACATGCCCACGTCGACGCTGTCGCGCCGAATCAATGAACTGGAGCGCGCGATCGGCCTGCGGCTGATCAACCGGAATACGCGCAGGCTGGACCTGACAGAGGCCGGCGCGGCCTACATGCGCCGCTGCCAGGGCCTGATCGACGAAGCCCGCCTGGCGCACGAGCAACTGCTGTCGCTGTCGGGCGGCCCGTCGGGCAACCTGCGGGTGTCCATGCCGTACAGCCTGGCGATCTGGCTGCTGCCGGAAACCATCAACGACTTCACCGACCGCTATCCGGAAGTGGAATGCGAGTTCGACCTGAGCATGATGACGGCGTCCGACGCCCAAGGCACGCCGTTCGACGTCGTGCTGCGCTTTGGCCGCAATACCGATTACCCGCTGGCCCCCGTGGACACGGGCAACGGCAACGGCAACGGCGGGGCCATCCCGCGCAGTGACGGCGCCGTGGTGCAGGAACTGGTGTCCCTGGACAACTATCTGTATGCCTCCGACCGGTATCTTGAGCGTCATGGCGAACCCAAGACGCCCGCCGACCTGACGCAGCATCAATGCCTGCGCACCACGATCGACGACGCGCATTCGCACTGGACGCTGCACAACGGCACCGTGAGCGAGCGCGTGCCGGTCAGCGGCCATCTGGCCGCCAACAACATGAGCATCGCCGGCACCCTGGCCGGCCTGGACCTGGCCATCACCCGCATGCCGCATTGCCAGGCGCTGGACCCGATCATCAAGCGCAACTCGCTGCGGCGCGTGCTGCCGGGCTGGTCGGTAGACCCCATCTCGATCTACGTGGTGTACCCCTCCAGCATCCAGCCGGCCAAAACCCGGGCGTTCATGGACTTCATCAAGCCAAAGCTCGGGCCGACCGTGGAGTGATGGGGCGGAGCATTATGCTCTGGCCTCCGCCGTGCCCTCCGCCGCGCCCCATCATGGCGCACCCATCATGGCGGACCCCAAGAAAAATCCCCGCACAGCTTGCGCCATGCGGGGATTTTTCAAATCAGGGGCGTGGATTAGACGCGCTTGATCTTTTCCAGCATCTTGAAAACACCCTTGGGCGACTTGACGAACAAGCGCTTGAAAGCCTTGCCCAAGCAACGGCGTTCCAGGGTGTTACGACGCACGCGTTTGCGTTCAGCCATGTTGATTCTCCTGTTGAATTTGCGGAAAGTGGCCCGCACAACCGGAAATAGGGCTGGCGGAAAAATTCGGATAACTTGGCATTTTAGCCTGAAATCTCCAGGCCGCGCCAATTGGGTGGAAAACAGGGTATGGAGCCGGCGGTGTGGTCCGTCCCCTTGGGCGCCCCGCCCCTGCCTGCTTCTAGTCTTCCAGCGATTTCAGCCGTTCCCGGACCTGTTCCGCGCGAGGCAGCGGATCGACCGCGCCATAGCCCAATGTGGACAACGCCGCCGCCGCGTTGGCGTAGCGCACGGCTTCTTCCCAGGAATCGCCCTGGCAGCGGCGCGCAAGCAAACTGCCTGCGAAACAGTCGCCCGCCCCGGTGGCATCGACCGCATCCACCCGCAGGGCCGCGATTGGCGTGCGGGTGTGCCCGTCGTCAATGATGGATCCGTCTTTGCCCAGTTTCAGCACCACCACGCCCGCCGCGCCGCCGTCGCGGATCCAGTCCAGCGTGCGCTCGGGATCGTCGTTGCCCGTCAGGTGCTGCATGTCGTCCATGCTGGGCAGGAACAGGTCGGCGTCACGCATGGCTTCGCGCAGGACCGCGCGGGCGCGGTCCACCGGCCACAGCCGCAGCCGCAGGTTCGAATCCAGGCTGACCTGCGCCCCCGCGGCATGCGCGCGGGCCATCGCGGCGAAGACGGTGTCGCAGGCGCTGGTGCTGATCGCCATGCTGATGCCCGATACATGCAGAAAGCGGCTGCGCTCGATCAGGCCGCTTTGCAGCAAGGCCGGCGTCATCAAGCTGGCGGCAGAGCCGCGCCGCAGATAGCTGAACGCGTGGCCGTCGGGGCCGTGCTGCACGAAATACAGGCCGGTGTGCGCGTCGTCGTCCGTCTGCACGCCCGCCGTGTCCACGCCCTCGGACTGCCACAGGTCCCGGAACTGGGCGCCGAACGTGTCATTGCCCACGCGGGTCAGGTAGGCGCAGCGCGCGCCTTGGCGGGCGGCGGCAATGACCGCGTTGGACGTGTCGCCGCCAAAACCCTGCAAGTACTGCAACTGCCCTTTGTGCGTCTGGTTCAGTTCAACCAGCGGCTCGCCCAGCGCGACGATGTCGAAATCAGCCATGGGCGGCCTCGCGGGTGCGGGTGATCTGGGCGACCAGGGCCGCCGTGTCGCGCGCGGCGAACGCAGCCTTGTCGTACAGGTTGCTGCCGATGCCGACCAGCCCGGCGCCGGCCGCGAAGTACGCGCCCATGTTGTCCTGGGTGATGCCTCCCGTCGGGCAGAAGATCGTGTCCGGATAGACCGACTTCAGCGCGGCCAGGTGCTTGGGGCCGCCGGTGTCGGCCGGGAACACCTTCACCACGTCCACGCCGGCACGGCGGGCCGCCAGCACTTCGGTAGGCGTGAACGCGCCCAGCAGGCACAGCGCGTCGGCCGCGTGCGCCATGTCGACGATCTCGCTGGCCAAGGCGGGCGACACCAGGAAGTCGGCGCCGGCCACCAGTGCGTCACGGGCCTGGGCTTCGTCCAGCACCGTGCCCACGCCCAGCAACAGGCTGGGGCCATGCTTGTCGCGCAGCGCGCGCACCAGGTCGGTCACGCCGGGAATCGTCCAGGTCAGTTCCAGCGTGGTGCAGCCAGCCGCTACCGCGACTTCGGCGGCATAGGCAGCGGTGGCCGCGTCCGTGTAGCGCAACACGGGCACGACCCGGGCAGCCAGCAGGGCGGAAAGCTTGGAGGCGATGGGAGCGGAGGCGGTCATGGAATTCCTCTGGGACGGGCGGTCAGACGCCGCCGGACGATGCCGGCAGGACGGCGAGTTTGGCTGCGGCGGCGTCGCGCAGCCGCAGCAAGGGATCGATATAGGCGGCTTGCGGGTCGTCGCGCCGCCGGAACAGCAGGGTGCTGACGCTGACGCCCGCCACGGGGCGGCCGGCCGCGTCGCACAGCGCCACGCCGTAGCAGACGATGCCGGCTTCATTTTCTTCGTTGTCCATGGCGTAGCCACGCGCGCGGTCCGCGTCCAGCACGGCGCGCAGGGCCGGCAGGCTGGTCACGGTGCCCGGCATGCGCGCCGGCAACGGCAGGCCGTGCAGCAGGCGCTCGCGGGCAGCATCGTCCAGCGCAGCCAGATAGGCCTTGCCGACCGCGCTGGAATGCAACGCCACCGATGACCCCACGCGCGACACCATGCGCACCGGGCCCGGGCTTTCCAGTTTGTCGATATAGATCATTTCCTGGCCGGCGGGCACCGCCAGGTGCACGGTTTCGCCCGTGGCGTCGCGCAACGCCTGTAGATCGGGCGCCAGCGCGGCGCGCAGGTCGAACTGCGACCAGGCGCGGCTGGCCAGAGACATCAGGCGCGTGCCCAGGCGATAGGCGCCGCCGGTCTCCGCCACCATGCCCTGCTCGGCCAGCGCCGCCACGATGCGATACACGGTCGGGCGGGGGTAGCCGCAACTGCGCGCAAGCGAGGCCGCCGTAGGCGGTTCAGGCGCATCGGCCACCGCCTGCAGCACCGTCATGAATTTGGCGAACGCCGCAGCGCCCGCGACCTTGGTTTCCGACAAGAACGTCCCCAAATAGAGGCAACCGGCCTTTAACTATGAACAAACAGATTTCGCAAGGCAAACAGCGCGAATGTCAGACGAATCTGCGATACTGTTTATTTGTACAGCTAGTCAGCGCATGATTGTCCATATTATGGACCAATGCGTCACTATGTAGGCAATTATTCCATATCGCCGCGCTCGAAACCAGCGAAGGGTCATCGCTCGGGCAGGCGGCTTCCTCAGGCTACGATACCGTCCATGAGCTCCCAAATCCGCATCGTTGGCGCACGCCAGAACAATCTCAAGAACCTGGACCTGACTATCGCCACTGGCGAACTGGTCGTCGTGACGGGCGTTTCGGGCTCTGGCAAGAGTTCGCTGGCGTTCGACACCCTGTACGCCGAGGGGCAGCGGCGCTACGTGGAAACGTTCTCGCCCTATGCGCGCCAGTTCCTGGACCGCATGGACAAGCCCCAGGTGGACCGCATCGAAGGCATCCTGCCGGCCATCGCCATCGACCAGACCAACCCGGTGCGCAGCTCGCGCAGCACGGTCGGCACGATGACCGAACTGAACGACCACCTGAAGCTGCTGTTCGCGCGCGGCGCCAGGTTGTATTGCCGCGGCTGCGGCAAGGTGGTGCGCCGCGACACGCCGGACTCCATCTACCATTCGCTGGCCGAACGCGCCGCGGTGGCGGGCGACCCGCGCCTGGTGGTGACCTTCCCCATCGCCGTGCCCGCCAACTTCACCGAAGACGAAGTGCGCGGCTTCCTTGAGCAGCAGGGCTACACCCGCGTGCACGCCGAGGAAACCGCCGTGCCGCGCGCCACCGCCGCGGCCAAGGGCGCGAAGGCCGCAAAGGGCGCCAAGAAAACCAAGGCGTCCAAGGACGCGGGCGAAGCCCGCCGCATCCTGCACGTCATCCAGGATCGCTTCCGCTTCGCGGGCACCGAACGCGAACGCGTGATGGAAGCGCTGGACACCGCGCTGCGCATGGGCGCCGGCCACCTTGCCGTCTATGTCATGGACGCCGAAGGCGGCAACGCCGACATCTGGAAGTACAGCGACCGCCTGCATTGCGCCGACTGCAACATCGAATACACCGACCCGCTGCCCAGCAGCTTCTCGTTCAATTCGCCACTGGGCGCGTGCGAGTCCTGCCGCGGCTTCGGCCGGGTGATCGGCATCGATTTCGGCCTGGTGATCCCGGACGAGAACAAGACCCTGCTGGAAGGCGCGATCAAGCCGTGGACCACGCCGTCCTATAAGGAATGCCAGGACGAACTGCAAAAGTACGCGCCGCGCGCGGGCGTGCCGCTGGGGGTGCCCTGGAAGTCGATGAGCGAAGAGCACAAGCGCTGGGTGCTGTACGGCACCCCTGACTGGAAAGGCGGCAACGACGCCTGGAAACACCAGTGGTATGGCGTGCAGCGCTTCTTCGACTGGCTGGAAACCAAGGCCTACAAAATGCACGTGCGCGTGCTGCTGTCGAAGTACCGCAGCTATACGCCCTGCCCCACCTGCAACGGTGCGCGCCTGAAGCCGGACGCGTTGCTGTGGCGGCTGGGCACCAAGGAAGAAGCCGACACGGTGCTGCCGCCGGAAGACGGCCGCTATCGGCGCTTCATGCCGGTCGGGGCCGACTGGTCGCGCGACCAGTTGAACAACCTGGGCGGCCTGTCGATCCATGACGTCATGCTGCTGCCCATCGAACGGGTACGCCGCTTCTTCGACGAATTATCGTTTTCCGGCGCGTTGGACGCCGCCACCGACCTGCTCATGACGGAAGTGCGCGCGCGCCTGAAGTTCCTGTGCGACGTGGGCCTGGGCTACCTGACGCTGGACCGCCAGAGCCGCACGTTGTCGGGCGGCGAAGTGCAGCGCATCAACCTGACCACCGCGCTGGGCACCTCGCTGGTGAACACGCTGTTCGTGCTGGACGAGCCCTCCATCGGCCTGCACCCGCGCGACATGCATCGCGTGGTCGAAGTCATGCACCGGTTGCGCAACGCGGGCAACACGCTGGTGGTGGTGGAACACGACCCGCAGGTCATGGTGGCCGCGGACCGCATCATCGACATCGGCCCCGGCCCGGGCGAACGCGGCGGCTACATCGTTTTCGACGGCTCGCCCAAGCAATTGCGCGCGGCCGACACCTTGACGGGCAATTACCTGGGCGGCCGCCAGCGCGTGGAAGCGCCGCGTCCGATGCCAGTCGCCAAGAACACGCCGCGCCTGTTGCTGGAAGGCGTCAACGCGCACAACCTGAAAAATGTCTCGGTGGAATTGCCGCTGGGCCGGCTGGTCTGCGTGACCGGCGTGTCCGGATCAGGCAAGTCCACGCTGGTGCAGGACGTGCTGTACCCCGCGCTGCTCAAGCAGAAAGGCAAGCCGTCGGAGGCGCCGGGCGCGTTCGAACGCCTGCTGGGCGCCGAGCAGATCGCCGACGTGGTCATGGTGGACCAGACCCCCATCGGCAAGACGGCGCGCTCCAACCCCGCCAGCTACGTGGGCGCATTCGACGCCGTCCGCAAGCTGTTCGCCCAGGCCCCGCTGGCGCGCGAACGCGCCTACACGGCCGGCACGTTCAGCTTCAACGGCGGCGACGGCCGCTGCCCCACCTGCGGCGGCACCGGCTTCGAGCACGTGGAAATGCAGTTCCTGTCCGACGTGTACCTGCGCTGCCCGGATTGCGACGGCAAGCGCTTCCGCCCCGAAGTCCTGGAAGTGCGCGTCGAACACCTGGGCAAGAGCGCGTCCATCGACGAAGTGCTGGCCATGACGGTCAGCGAAGCGCTGGACTTCTTCAAGGGCCTGCGCGACGTGCAGACGGGCCTGGCGCCGCTGGCCGATGTGGGCCTGGAATATGTGCGCCTGGGCCAGCCCGTGCCGACGCTGTCGGGCGGCGAGGCGCAGCGCCTGAAGCTGGCCGGCCACCTGGCCGAAGCGGCGCGCAGCGGTATTTCTACCGCCAAGGTCGCCAAGAAGGGCAGCCTGTTCCTGTTCGATGAACCCACCACCGGACTGCACTTCGACGACGTCGCCCGCCTGATGCGCGCGTTCCGCAAGCTGCTGGCCGCCGGCCACACGCTGCTGGTCATCGAACACAACCTTGACGTGATTCGCGCGGCCGACTGGCTGATCGATCTGGGCCCGGAAGGCGGCGATGCCGGCGGTCTGGTGCTTGGCGTAGGCACGCCGCAAGACTTGATGGACAACCCCAAGTCGCACACGGGCGCCGCGCTGCGCGACTACGAAGTCAGCATCCTGCCGACCGACGTCGTGGTCACCAGCGACATCGACGCGCAGGAAGTCGAGCAAGCCGGCCTGACCGCCCGCATCGCCGAACCGGCCGCCGCGTATCACAGCACCGACGGGGCCGCCGAGGCCTCCGGCGCCGGCGAAGGCACGCCATTGCAGTCCGTGATGCGCGCGCGCCGCCAAGGCAACATGGCGATCGAAATCCGCAACGCGCGCGAACACAACCTGAAGAACATCAGCGTCGAAATCCCGCACGACAAATTCACCGTGATCACCGGCGTGTCCGGCTCGGGCAAGTCCACGCTGGCCTTCGACATCCTGTTCAACGAAGGCCAGCGCCGCTACCTGGAATCGCTGAACGCCTACGCGCGCGCCATCGTGCAGCCGGCCGGCAAGCCGGACGTGGACGCCATCTTCGGCATTCCGCCCACCGTGGCCATCGAACAGCGCACCAGCCGCGGGGGCCGCAAGTCCACCGTGGCCACGATGACGGAAATCCACCATTTCCTGCGCCTGCTGTACGTGAAGCTGGGCACCCAGTACTGCCCGGATTGCAACGTGGCCGTCGAGCCGCAGAACACCGACCAGATCGTGGCCCGCCTGCTGCGCGACCACAAGGGCGTGCACATCGGCCTGTTGTCCCCGCTGGTGACCGCGCGCAAGGGCTATTACACGGATCTGGCCAAGTGGGCCGGTTCGAAGGGCCATTCGCACCTGCGCGTGGACGGCGAGTTCATCCCCGTGGCCCCCTGGCCGCGCCTGGACCGCTATAAGGAACACACCATCGAGCTGCCGGTGGCGGACGTGGTGGTGGACCCCGCCAACGAAGCCGACCTGCGCGCCGCCGTCAAAAGCGCGCTGGAAAACGGCCAGGGCGTGATGTCGGTGGTCTGGCCGGTGAACAAGCTGCACGAAGCGCTGAACAGCGAATTGCAGCAACAGCATTTTTCGGTCAAGCGCGCGTGCCCGTCGTGCGGCACCAGCTTCCCGGAACCCGATCCGCGCCTGTTCTCGTACAACTCCAAGCACGGCTGGTGCACGGGGTGCTTCGGCACGGGCCTGCAATTGCAGGGGTTCGACGAAGAGCAGACCGGCGAGGAAACCGCGTGGAACGCCTGGTACGAAGGCGAAGCCCGCGCCTGCACGCAGTGCGACGGGCAACGCCTGAATCGCGTGGC
Source organism: Achromobacter sp. MYb9 (assembly GCF_002975275.1). Lineage (GTDB taxonomy): Bacteria > Pseudomonadota > Gammaproteobacteria > Burkholderiales > Burkholderiaceae_B > Achromobacter. The sequence goes on from NZ_PCOQ01000001.1 coordinate 754,681, forward strand.
GCGCGCCGTGCGCTGGCGCGACAAATCGATTGCCGAACTGGCTTCGCTGCCGGTGTCGGACGCGCACACCTTCTTTACCGGACTGGTGGCGCGCGGCCGGGAAGGCGAGATCGCCCGCGATATCCTGACCGAAATCCGCGGCCGCCTGAACTTCATGCAGGAAGTGGGCCTGAACTACCTGGCGCTGGACCGCGCCGCTCCGACGCTGTCCGGCGGCGAAGCGCAGCGCATCCGATTGGCCGCGCAGTTGGGGTCCAACCTGCAAGGCGTCTGCTACGTGCTGGATGAACCCACCATCGGCCTGCATCCGCGCGACAATCGCATTCTGCTGAATGCGCTGGCCCGCCTGGAAGAAAACGGCAACACGCTGGTGGTGGTCGAACACGACGAAGACACGATCCGCCGCGCCTCGCACGTGATCGACATCGGGCCGGGCGCGGGCATCCGCGGCGGGCGCGTCGTGGCCGAAGGTTCCGTGCAGGATTTGATGGATGCGCCGGAATCCGTCACCGGACGTTATCTGAAAACGCCGCTGCAACACCCGTTGCAAGGCCGCCGGCCCGTCGAAGCCGACACGCCGATGATCGAGATCCGCGGCGCGCGCCTGCACAATCTGCGCAGTGTGGACGCCAAGATCCCGGTGGGCCGCCTGAGCGTCGTGACGGGCGTGTCGGGTTCCGGCAAGTCGACGCTGGCGCGCGAAGTGCTGCTGGACAACCTGAGCCAGGCCGTCTCGCAAGGCAAGTCGCCGGGCTGGGCGGGTTGCGAAAGCATCAAGGGCTGGGAAGCCATCGACCGCGTGCTGGAAGTGGACCAGACCCCCATCGGCAAGACGCCGCGCTCGTGCCCCGCCACGTATGTGGGGTTCTGGGACGACGTGCGCAAGCAGTTCGCCGACACCCGCGAAGCCCGCATGCGCGGCTGGACGGCGGCGCGCTTCTCGTTCAATACCGGCGATGGCCGCTGCCCGATCTGCGAAGGCCAGGGCATGCGCACCATTGAAATGAACTTCCTGCCGGACGTGAAGGTGCCGTGCGACGCCTGCAACGGCGCGCGCTTCAATAGCGACACGCTCAGCGTGCAGATGCGCGGCAAGAACGCCGGCGAACTGCTGTCCATGGAAGTGGACGACGCCATCGGCTACTTCGCGGCGCACCCGAAGATTCACCGGCCGCTGCAGCTGATGCAGGACGTGGGGCTGGGTTACCTGACATTGGGCCAGCCGTCGCCAACCCTGTCCGGCGGCGAGGCGCAGCGCATCAAGCTGGTGACCGAACTTTCCAAGGCGCGCCTGACCGACGGCCTGATCAAGACCGGCCGCGCGTCCCGCATCCCGCATACGCTGTACGTGCTGGACGAACCCACCGTGGGCCTGTCCATGGCCGACGTGGAAAAGCTGATCCATGTGCTGCATCGTCTGGTGGAAGCGGGCAACACGGTCGTCGTGATTGAGCATAATCTGGACGTCATCGCCGAAGCCGACTGGCTGCTGGACCTGGGCCCCGAAGGCGGCACGGGCGGCGGCAAGCTGGTGGGCGAAGGCTCGCCGGAATATGTGATGACCCTGGCCGACCACTCCCACACCGGACGCGTCCTTACGGAATTCCTGGCGCAACAACAACAGCAGTAACACGCATGGAATGTCGTTTTGAAGACCGGCTGGCAGGCCGCGCGCTGCGGTTCGAGGGCTTTTGCTCCCGCATCGAAGCGCGCGCCGCGGCCGAAGTCGTCCCCGCGCTGGCGGCCATCGAGGCCGCGCGGCGGCAGGGGCGATGGGTCGCCCTGCTGCTGGACTACGAACTGGGCGAATGGCTGTTGCCTGAAGCAGCCCTGCCCGCGCCCGCTGGCCCCTGGACGCCCCCGCGGGATGACGGGCGCCCCCGCCTGACCGCGCTGGTGTTCGACCGCAAGGTGGAAGACACGCCCTGGGACGCGCCGGATGCCAACAGCGCGCCCGCCTCCATCAGCCTGCCCACGCCACGCATGACCGAAGCCGGCTACGTGCGCCAGATCGACGCCATCCGCGGCCTGATCGGCGACGGCGAGCTGTATCAGGTCAATTTCACGCAGGCGCTTGATCTGCAATACCAGGGCGATCCGGCCACGCTCTACCGCCGCATCGCCGCCCGCAACCCGGTGGCCCACGGCGCGTTCATCCAGGATGGCGACCGCACGGTACTGTCTTTTTCACCCGAACTCTTTGTGCGGCGCGACGGGGCGCGGCTGACGACCCGCCCGATGAAAGGCACCGCGCCGCGCCATCCCGATCCCGTCGAGGATGCGCGGCTGGGCCAGGAATTGCTGGCTAGCGAAAAGAACCGCGCCGAAAACCTGATGATCGTGGACCTGCTGCGCAATGACCTGGGCCGGCTGGCCGAGCCCGGTTCGGTCACGGTCGACGCGCTGTTCTCGCTGGAGCGCTATCCCACCGTCTGGACCATGACGTCCACGGTGTCGGCGTTGGCGCCGGATGCCACGCTGCAAGACGTGCTGCACGCCCTCTTTCCCTGCGGTTCCATCACCGGCGCCCCCAAGGTGGCCGCCATGCGGCGCATTCGCCAAATGGAGACCGCCCCGCGCGGCCTGTACTGCGGCAGCGTGGGCTGGCTGGCGCCGGATGGCGACTTTTCGTTGAATGTGGCGATCCGCACCCTGGTCCTGGACCCGGCCGGCGGCGGCGTCTACAGCGTCGGCGGCGGCATCGTGCACGACTCGGATCCCGCCGAGGAATGGCAAGAGTGCCACTGGAAGGCCCGCATCCTGCGCGCCTGATGGCGCCCGCCCCGGGCCGGCAGGATCACGCTGGAAACAACGCCGGCAGCGGTAGTAGCATAGAGCGCGGCGCCGCTCGCCGTTTCCCAGGAGAGTCCCATGCAACCTGAATTGATCGAGACCATCCTGGTCGATGCCGAACAGCGCGTGCCCCTGCTGGCCCGCCACCTGCAGCGCCTGGAGGCGTCCTGCAAGGCGCTGGGCTACCCCTGGGGCGGCCGGGCCGTGGAAGGCGACATCATGATCGCCGCGACGGGCCTGGTCACGCCGGGCCCGCACCGCCTGCGCCTGCTGGTTGCCCGCGACGGCTCCCGCCATATCCAGACCGCCCGGCTGCCGCCGCTGCCGGCCGTCCAGGAAGTCATGCTGGCGCCCGAGACGCTGCGCGCTTCGGAGCCGCTGCTGCGCTACAAGACCACGCACCGCCCCTGGTACACCAAGACAATCGAATGGCTACCGGCGCATCCGCATATCTTTGACCTGCTTTATCTGAACGAGCGCGGCGAACTGTGCGAAGGCAGCCGCAGCAACGTGTATCTGCGCATGGGCGGCCGTTGGTACACCCCACCGGTGGAAAGCGGCTGCCTGCCCGGCGTGCAGCGCGGCGAACTGCTGGACACCGGCAATGTCCAGGAACGGGTGTTGACCCTGGCCGATCTGCACGAGGCCGACGAGATCCGCCTGTCCAACGCCCTGCGCGGCTGGTTCACGGTCACGCTGCGAGAAACCTGACCGCAGATTCCGTGCAGGTGCGCGTTGCCCCTGCGGCGCCGCGCGGCCCGCGCCAGCTCGCTCCCACCCCCGCCTTAGTCCGCGAACTCGTCCACCACCACTTGCCGTAACCACTGGTTGGCGGGTTCGCGGTGGCTGCGGGCGTGCCAGAACACGTTGATGACGGATTCCGGAATCTTCACCGGACAGGGCGCCGTCGCCAGCCCGAAAGGCTCGCAGGCGCAATCGGCAAAGCGCCGCGGCACGACCGCGATCATGTCGGTGGCGGCCAGCACGGGCCCCACCGCCATGAAATGCGGCACCGTCAGCCGCAGGCGGCGGCGGATGCCGGCTTGCTCGATCACCTCGTCCACCACCCCGTGGCCCGTGCCTTCGGACACGATGGCCACGTGCTCGGCCGCGCGGAACTGCCTGGCCGACACGCCTGTGCGCGCCAGCGGGTGGCCGCGCCGAAAGACGCACACATACGGCTGGCTGAACAATTTTCGCTGGAAAAAGCCGCTTTTCAGACTCGGCAGGAAACCCATGGCCAAGTCGATGCGGCCGCGCTCCATTTCGTCTTTCACGTTGATCGACGTCGTGCGCACGGTTCGTATCGTGACGCCGGGGGCCGCGCCATCCAGCGCCCGCATCAGGCGCGGCAGGAAATAGGTTTCGCCCACGTCGTTCACGCCGATCACGAACGCCCGCTCGCTGCGCGCCGGGTCAAAGCGCGCGCGAGCGCTCAACGTGACGAGCAACGCACTCAGCGCATCGGCAATGGGCTGGGCCAGCGATTCCGCGTAGGGCGTCGGCACCATGCCGCGCGACGTGCGCAGGAACAGCTCGTCACCCAGCAATTTGCGCAAACGCGCCAACGCATTGCTGACGCCGGGTTGCGAAATACCCAGGCTTTGCGCCACGGCGGACACCCGGCCGTGCTTCTGCAATTCGTTGAAGACGACCAGCAGATTCAAGTCCACGTCTTTCAGGTTCATGCGCGTGTCTCCACCAATATTGATTCTGGTGATTAGGCTTATCAAGCAGATTCTATTTATTTATTCCACCACCTGCCCGAAGATGATGCGAAAACTACCTGCGCCGATGCCGCGCCGGCCCCCGGTTCGCCCCAGGCGGGCCAGACGAAAATGGAGACAAACCATGCACCCCGCCACGCCCAGTCGTCCGGGCGGCCACGCACGAGGCCGCCCATGAACACGCCCGAACAACCGCTTGCTTTCGTCCCGCCCTGGCAGGGCGAGGGCTCTCACCGCATCCCCTTCGGCGTCTACACCGATGCCGCATTGCACCAACGCGAGCTGGAACGCTTCTTCTACCGCGGGCACTGGAGCTACGTGGGCCTGGAGGCCGAAATTCCCAACCCGGGCGACTTCAAGCGCACCGCCGTGGGGGAACGATCCGTCATCCTGGTGCGCGACAACGACGGCCAGGTGCGTGTGGTGGAAAACGTGTGCGCCCACCGTGGCGTGCAGTTCTGCCGCGAACGCGCCGGCAATCGCAGCGAATTCGTCTGCCCCTATCACCAATGGAACTACGACCTGCAAGGCAATCTGATCGGCGTGCCGTTCCGACGCGGCGTGAAGCAGGATGGCAAGGTGAACGGCGGCATGCCGCCCGATTTCGATCCCGAAGCGCACAGCCTGACCAAATTGACGATGACCTGCCGCAACGGCGTGGTGTTCGCCGCGTTCGACCCTGACGTGGAGCCGCTGGAAGACTACCTGGGGCCCGACATCCTGCACTATTTCGACCGCGTCTTCGATGGCCGCGAACTGGTGATCCACGGCTACAGCCGCCAGCGCATCCCGGGCAACTGGAAACTGATGCAGGAGAACATCAAGGACCCCTACCACCCCGGCCTGCTGCACACCTGGTTCGTCACCTTCGGCTTGTGGCGCGCGGACAACCGCTCGGAACTGAAGATGGACCGGCACTTCCGCCACGCCGCCATGATCTCCACGCGCGGCCAGGGCGGCAAAGGCAGTGTCACCAGTGGCGTATCCAGCTTCAAGGAACAGATGTCCCTGAACGATGACCGCTTCCTCGACATCGTCCAGGAACCCTGGTGGAACGGCCCGACCGCCGTGCTGATGACGCTGTTTCCCAGCGTCATCATCCAGCAGCAGGTGAATTCGCTGTCCACCCGCCACATCCAGCCCGTGGGCCATGACGCCTTTGACTTCGTCTGGACCCACTTCGGCTTTGCCGACGACACGCCCGAGATGACGCGCCGACGCCTGCGCCAGGCCAATCTGTTCGGGCCGGCCGGGTTTGTCTCCGCCGACGACGGCGAGGTCATCGAATTCTCGCAAGCGGGTTTTCAACAGAAGCCCTGGCACCGCAGCGTGGCGGAATTGGGCGGCAAGACCGCCGAAAACACCAGCCACATGGTCACCGAAACGTTGATCCGCGGCATGTACGCGTATTGGCGTCGCGTGATGGAGGCATGACGATGCTGGACTTTCCGCTCTATTACCAGCTGACCCGCCTGTATGCCGACTACGCCGCCGCGCTGGATGCGGAGGAATGGGAGAAATGGCCGGAGTTCTTCCTGGAAGCCTGCACGTACAAGGTGCTGCCGCGTGAAAACCACGAACGCGGCTACCCCCTGGCGACCATGGCCTTTGAAAGCCGCGGCATGCTGAAGGACCGCATCTACGGCGCCACGGACACGATCTTCCATGACCCCTACTACCAACGCCACGTCGTGGGCGCGCCGCGCGTGCTGTCGGTGGACGGCGACCGCATCGAATCCGAGGCCAGCTACGCGGTGTTCCGCACCAAGCCCAGCCAGCTGACCACCGTATTCAACGTGGGCCGCTACCTGGACGTGGTGCGCCAGACGCCCGATGGCCTGAAATTCGAATCGCGGCTGTGCATTTTCGACAGCGAACTGATCCCCAATTCGCTCATCTACCCCATCTGACAAGGAAAGCCGCTATGAGCACGCAATGGATCAAGGCCATCGCGCGGGCCGATGTGCCGGACGAAGACGTCATCGCCGTGCAGGCGGGCGGCCGCGAGATCGCGCTGTATGGCGTCGACGGCGAGGTCTACGCGACCTCCAACCTCTGTACGCACGGCAACGCCCGCCTTTGCGATGGTTTCCTGGAAGGCCACGAAATCGAATGCCCCTTGCACCAGGGCCGTTTCGACGTGCGCGACGGCCGGGCGCTATGTTCCCCGTTGCGGGAAAACGTGGCGACCTACCCCGTCAGGATCGAAGACGGGATCGTGTTCGTGGCGCTGTGACGCAAGGCTCGAGGAGCCGGACGACCTTCATCGCGCCCGAGGCCGGGGTACGAAATCCCGCTGGCGATCAGATCGCCAGCCGCAGCGCCTCGTTGGCGGCCGCCATGCCCATGGCCGCCGTCACCGTCACGACCGAACCGTAGCCCGCGCACGACAGCCCTTGCGGCGCGATGTTCAGACCCGAAGCGCCCAGGTCGTCCTCGCCCTCGTCGGGGCGGGTCCAGGCGTCGGGCAGGATGGCGGGCTGGTCAAACCAAAGGGCATGGATGCCCATCTTCGGCACGCGCTTGAGCGCCTTGCCGTTCTGATCGGAAGCGCGTGGAAAGCCGTGTTCCTTGCGCAGTTTGTTGCGCAGCTTGGCCAGCAAGGCGTCATTCACCGCGGCCGACAGGTCGCCGGCCCGCAACGCCAGCGGATCCGTCTTGCCACCAGCCCCCCCGCACAGCAGCATCGGCACCGCCAGCGCACGCGCATGCAGGATCATCGCGATCTTGGCCGTGGCCTGGTCGGTGCAATCGATGATGACGGTGTAAGGCCCGGGCAATACGTCGGCGACGTTCTCGGGCGACACGAAGTCATCCACCCGCGTCAGCCGGCATTCCGGATTGATCGCCAGCACCCGCTCGGCCATGGCGTCCACCTTGGATTGCCCCAACGTGGACGACAGCGCATGGATCTGCCGGTTGACGTTGGATTCGGCGATGTGGTCCAGGTCGATCAAGGTCAGGGCGCCAACCCCGCAACGCGCCAAGGCCTCGACGGTCCACGAACCGACGCCCCCCAGGCCTGCCACCGCAACATGGGCGGTTTGCAAACGTGCGGGCGCTTGGGGGCCGTACAGACGGGACAGGCCGCCGAAGCGGCGATCCAGGTCGGCGGGCGGAATCGGATGATCGGGCGAGTTCATGGCGGGTATTTTATAGGCCAAGGGAATTGTTGGCTGTTGCACACGCGAGCCCCGCCACGCCGGGCGTCTCAAGAACCCGAGACATCACCCCCGGCATCGACCCCGACATCACGCGCCACAACATCATCCCCGCCAAGCGCCTGATACACCGTCACCTGATTCACCAACCGATTCAACCCGTTCTCGTCCCGCGCAATCTCGGCCGTCCGGCGCTTTTCCTGCGCGTCCAGCCAGTCCTTCAACGACACGGCCCCTGCCCGATAGCGCACTTCGTACAAGCGCTCAGCGTCCCGCGCGGCTCGCAGCGACACCGCCAGTTGTTCCGCCTGCAAGGCCAGTTGCGTCCGGTTCGACAGCGCGTTCTCCACGTCCGCCATCGCCTGATACAGCGACTGGCGGAAATTGACGACACGCTCTTCGTAGTCCGCCTTGGAGATCTTGATGTTCAGCTGCATCTGCGTCCATTGCAGGAACGGCAGCGTCAAGCCCACGCCCAGCGACGCAACGGGGTTTTGCAGCATGCTGGAGAGCGTCGGGCTGGCGGTGCCGACCGCGCCCGTCAGCGTCACCGGCGGATAGAAACTCGCACGGGTGGCGTCCACCGTTGCCAAGGCTTCGCGCAAACGCAGCTCGGCCGCGCGCAGGTCCGGGCGACGGCCCAACAGATCGGCGGGAACGCCGGCGCGCGCTTCAGGCAAGGGATACTGCGGCAAGCGGGCCGGGTCGGCCATGCTGCGGTCCGGCGGCCCATCGAACAGAATCGTCAGCGCATTCGTGTATTCCACGCGCTGTTGAACCAGCAAGGTGTGGGCGGCCTGCTGGCTGGCCACGGTCTGCTCGGCTTCCGCCAGTTCCAGCGCCGATGCGCCGCCCGCCGCGTATTGCGCGCGCACCAGGTCCTGCGTGCGGCGCGCATAGGCGATGCTCTCTTCGCTGCTGGCGATGCGCTGATTGATGAAGGCGGTCTGCCAGTACAGCGTGGCCGTGGTGCCCACCAGCGACAAGGCCGCGGCCGCCCGGTCCTCTTCGGTGGCTAGCGCTTCCCATTGGGCCGCGTCGCGCTGGCGCGACAGCTTGCCCCACAGGTCCACCTCGTAGCCGACGGTCAGTTCAGCGGCGTTGGTGCGTGTGATCGCGCGGTCGCCGTACAGATTGCGGTTGCGCGCCACGTTGGCGCTGCCGCCCAATTGCGGCGTCAATTGGTCCTCGGTCAGCCCCGCCTGGTACTGCGCGCGGCGCACCCGGATCGCCGCGGCGGCCAGGTCGTTGTTACGCGCCAGCACGGCATCGACCAGCCCGTTCAAGACCGGGTCGTTGAAATTGCGCCACCAGGCGCCGCCGTCGGCCAACGGCGCTTGCGCGGCACCGGGCGCGGCGTGCGTCCAGGCGGCGGGCGCCTGGGTCAGCGGCGGTTCGTAATCGGTGCGCAACAGGCTGCCGCAACCGCCCAGCGCCAGAAGCAGCGCCAGGGCGGCGGGTGTGCGAATCAGGGAAACCGCTTTCATCGTCCTCATTCCCGGGCCAACGCCTCGACGGGATCCAGGCGCGCCGCATTGCGCGCCGGCAAATAGCCAAAAAGCACACCGATCAGCGTCGAGCACGTGAATGCCGCCACCATCGATGCCGTGGAATAGATCATCTGGAACGAACCGCCCGTGGCCTTGGACACCAGCACGCCCAACGCCAGCGACAGGATGATGCCCAACGCCCCCCCGATCAGGCAGACCAGTACCGCTTCGATCAGGAACTGCTGCATGATGTCGCTGCGGCGCGCGCCCACCGCCATGCGCACGCCGATCTCGCGGGTGCGCTCGGTAACGGACACCAGCATGATGTTCATCACCCCGATCCCTCCCACCATCAGCGAAATCAGCGCGATCAGGGACACCAGCAAAGTCATGGTGGCCGTCGTGCGTTCGATGGTCTTGCGGATCGCGTCCGTGTTGAACACGAAGAAGTCCTTCACCACGTGACGCCGGACCAGCACGCGCTCGATGGCGCGTTCGGCCGCCGCCGGCGGCGTGGCGTCGTTGACGCGCACCGTGATGCTCTTCAAGTGCTGCTGGCCCAGCACGCGCGACAGCGCCGTGGTGTAGGGGATCCAGACATTCAACGATTCGTTGTTGCCGAAGACGGATTCCTTTTTCTCGGTCACGCCGATCACGCGGGCGGGCATCGACCCCAGGAACACGACCTGGCCGATCGGCTCCGTGTGCGAACCGAACAAGGTCCGCCTCGTGCCTTCGTCGATCACCACTTCCTGCGCGCGGCGCACCACGCTGGTCTCGTCGAAGAACTTGCCCTGCGCCAGTTTGATGGCCCGCACGCGGAAGTACTGTTCGCCCACGCCCTGGATCGACCCGTTCACGGACACGTTGCGGTAGCGCAGCGTGTTGCTGGTGGTGACTTCCGGCGTGACGCTGTCCACGTAGGGTTCGCGGGCCAGCGCGTCGGCGTCGGCCGCAACCAGCGTGCGGATAGTGACGGCTTTTTCATCGCCGAAGTCCTTGCCGGGGAACACTTCGACGGTGTTGGTGCCGATGGCGCTGATGTCGTCCAGGATCTTGCGCCGCGACCCTTCGCCCAGCGCCACCACCGACACCACCGCCGCGATGCCGATGATGATGCCCAGCATGGTCAGCGACGTGCGCAGCCGGTGGGCGTTCATGGACAGCAGCGCCATGCGCAGCGCTTCGCCGCAACGGTCCAGGTACGACTGCCAGGCGGGCCGCTTGGGCAGTTCCGGCGGCGCGTCGCGCTCGGCTTCCACGCGCGGCGCGTCGGGATTGCGCTTGTCCGCGACGATCTCGCCGTCGCTGATCTCGATGATGCGCTGCGCGTGACGGGCCACATTCATGTCGTGCGTGACGATGATGATGGTGTGGCCGGCCGCGTTCAGCTCTTCCAGGATGCGCAGCACTTCCTGCCCGGTGTGCGTGTCCAGCGCGCCAGTGGGTTCGTCGGCCAGAATGATGTCGCCGCCGTTCATCAGCGCGCGCGCGATGCTCACGCGCTGCTGCTGGCCGCCCGACAACTGGCCGGGTCGGTGTTCCGACCGGTCGCCCAGCCCCAGCCGCTTCAGCAGTTCCTCGGCGCGGGCCGTCCGGGCCTCGCGCCGCTTGCCGGCGTATACGGCCGGCATTTCCACATTGCCCTGCGCGGTCAGGTCCGACAACAGGTGATAGCGCTGGAAGATAAAGCCGAAGTGCTCGCGCCGCAGTTCGGCCAGTTCGTCGGGGTCCAATTCGCCCGTGCTGCGGCCACTGACCCGGTAATCGCCACGGGTCGGGCGGTCCAGGCAGCCCAGGATATTCATCAGCGTGGACTTGCCCGAACCGGACGCGCCCACGATGGCGACCATTTCGCCGGCCTCGATGGTCAGGTCGATGTCTTTCAAGACGGCAATGGTCTGCTCGCCCGCGGGGAACTCGCGGCGCACCCCGGAAAGCGAGATCAGCGGTCCGCCCATGTCAGCCTCCCCGCGCTGCGGCGGCCGCAGGCGCGGAATCCGCCGTCACGACCCGCTCGCCCACCTCCAGCCCTTCCAGCACCTGCGCCTGCACGTTGTTGTTCATGCCGATCTTGACCTGGCGCTCCTCGGTCTTGTTGTCTTTCAAGACCACGCGCACGGTATAGCGGCCGTCTTTGCCACGCTTGCCCAGCGCCGAGGCCGGCACCACGACGGCGTCCTTGGCTTCGCCCAGCACGATGAAAACTTGGGCGGTCATCGAAATGCGCAGCTTTTCATCGGGGTTGGGCACATCGAACAAACCGTTGTAATAGACGGCGGCGGTGGTGGAACTGCCGCTGGAAGACGTGAGCGACGACGTGGCGTCTTCTTTCTGGATGGAGTCCGGCGCGGGCTCCACCGCGCGCAGCTTGGCCTGATAGCGCTGATCGGGTTCGCCCAGGATCGTGAAGTACACGGGCAGGCCGGCCTTCACGCGGGTCACGTCGGCTTCCGAGATCTGGGCCTTGATCGTCATGGTGTCCACCTGGGCCACCTTGATGATGGTGGGCGCGCTCTGGATGGAGTTGACGGTCTGGCCTTCCTTGGTCACCACGGCCACCACCATGCCGTCGATGGGCGAGACGATGCGCGTGTAGCCCAAGTTGACGCGGGCGGTGTCCACCTGGATTTCGGCCTGCGCGATCTGCGCGTCCAGCGAGGCGATCTCGGCACGCGTCACGGCCAGTGTCGCCTCGGCCGTCTCGTAGGCCTCGCGCGAACTGGCGTCGGCCGCCAGCATCTGGCGCTGGCGCTTGAAGGCCAATTCGGCCTGCTTCAGCGTGGCGACCTTGGCCGCGCGTTCGGCGCGCCGCGTCTGCAGGGCCGCCTCGGCGTTGCGCAGTTCGTTCTGCTGGGTCAGGTCGTCGATCTCGGCGACCAATTGGCCTTTCTTGACGCGGTCGCCCAGTTCCACTTTCAGGGACTTCAACTGGCCGGTGGCCTGGGCGCCCACACTGACGCGTTCGATGGCGTCGATGGTGCCGCTGGCCAGGACACTGTCCTCAAGGTTCGCCCGGCTGACCTCGCCCACCGCAAAGGTGGGCGGCGGCGGCGCTGAAAAAAAGACGACGCGCAAAGCGAACGCCACAAGTAGGACGACGACGGCGATCAACGCATAACGCTTGAACTTGCTGCGGGGCTTTTTCATTGAACCTGGTGATAGGAGACGAGGGCTGTGGACCCGCGCCGGTATTGCAAAGCATAGGCGCCCATCCTAAACGGGCGACCCTGCCAAACGATGGCCAATCTGTGCCAAAACGGTGAAAAACAGTAAAGCAGTACCGGTCCGTCCGGCAGGCGCCGGATTGTTCCGTTGCGAGAACGATACAACGGCTGCGGCGCATGCGCGGAACCGCCTTTTTTGCACATGCGCCGAACATGCCGCCATCTTGCCCCGTAAGTCGCCGACTTGCGCATTAGTTGGCGCCTATCTTGCCACCCGCGCTTGAAACAATTTGCGGCACTGCAAAAACGCCGCGCCTCGACATAGGCCGACGATCCGCACAGAATGAATGCAGTTACGCCGTGCCTACCTCTCACAGATCCCCCTCCTCGCCTTCAAGTTCCCCGGAATTTTCCGGGGCGGTGCTGCTGTGCCTGCTGGCAATGATGAATCACGTGGCGCTTACCGGGGGACGGATCACCGTTTCACTCACGGCGCTGCAAATGGGCCTGTCCACCTTCAAGGTGGGCACCCTGGTCGCCGTGTTTGCCGTGCTGCCGATGTTGTTCTCGGTGCGCGCCGGCCGCTGGGTCGATCGGGTGGGCATCGTTCGTCCGCTCGCCATCGGGACGGCTTTGGTAGCGATCGGCACCGCTTTACCCTTTATCTCGCAGACTCAGACCGCCTTGCTGATTGCGTCCTGCTGCATCGGCATCGGCTTCATGCTGCACCAGGTCGCCACGCAAGACTTGCTGGGCCACGCGGAACCCGCGCAGCGCCTGCGCAATTTCTCGTTCATGTCGCTCGCGCTGGCCGGGTCGGGATTTTCCGGGCCGCTGATCGCCGGGCTGGCGATCGACCATCTGGGTACGCGCACCGCCTTCGGCCTGCTGGCCCTGGGCCCAATCTTGTCGGGCATCGGCCTGTATGCCTTGCGTCACCAGTTGAAGGCCGTGGATTCGCAACTGACCGGCGTCAAAGAAGCCCAGCGCCGACGGGTGACCGAATTGCTGGCCGTTCCGGCGCTGCGCCGGATCTTGATGGTCAACACCATCCTGTCTGGCGCCTGGGACACCCATTTGTTCGTCGTTCCCATCTTCGGCGTCGCGATCGGGCTGTCGGCCACCACGATCGGCGTCATTCTTGCGTCCTTCGCGGCGGCAACGTTCGTCATCCGCCTGATATTGCCGCTGATCATGCGCCGGGTCCGATCCTGGACGCTCGTCCGGGTGGCCATGGCGACGGCGGCGATCGATTTCATGCTTTACCCGCTGTTCACCGACGTTACCGTCCTGATCGTGCTGTCGTTCATCCTGGGCCTTGCCTTGGGGTGCTGCCAACCGAGTATGCTATCCCTGCTGCACCAGCATTCGCCGCCTGGGCGCGCCGCCGAAGCCGTTGGTTTACGGATGGCGCTGATCAACGGATCCCAGGTGTCCTTGCCATTGACCTTCGGCGCGCTGGGCGCGGTAATTGGTGTTGCCCCCTTGTTTTGGGCCTATTCGCTGGCCTTGATGGCTGGCGGCTGGGCCAACCGCAACCCCCCGCTCGAATCTGACCGGAACCCGTAGTCGTGAACACGCCGTCCCCATCTTCCGCCATCGCTGGCGCCAGCCTGCCCTTCCGCTTGTGGACGCCCGAAGAAAGACGGGCTTCGCTGGACCAGGCGCTGCAGCACTGGCAGTCGGGGGAAGACGTCTGGGTATATGGGTACGGATCACTCATCTGGCGCCCCGACTTCGACTTCATGGAACGCCGCCTGGCGACCTTGCGCGGGCACCACCGGGCGCTGTGCCTGTGGTCGCGCGTGAACCGCGGCACCCCGGAATGCCCCGGACTGGTATTCGGCCTGGACCGCGGCGGCTCCTGCCGGGGCGTGGTCTACCGTCTGGCCGGCGACCAGGTCCCCACCTATTTCCCCGCGCTCTGGGAACGTGAAATGTCCACCGGCGCCTATCTGCCGCGCTGGATCAACTGCGCGACCGACGCCGGCCCCGTCCGCGCCCTGGTCTTCATCATGAACCGCGACAATCCGGCCTACATTCGCGCCCTGCCCGACGCCGAGCTGCTGGCCATCGTGCGCCGGGCCGCCGGCCGCTACGGGCCGTGCACCGACTACGTGGTCCAGACCGCCCAGGCGCTGCGGGCCGCCGGCATCCATGACGCCCGGCTGGACGCCATCGCCCGCCGGCTGGAACTTGATGGCCGGCCGCTACCCGAAGGCGCCTGACCACCCCTGCCCGCCGCCCGGCGGGAAACATGCCTGAGACCTGCGCGGGGTCAATAAGGGAGCGATGCCCCAAGCGGTATAAACTCCCTGTTATCAACGCTGAATCCCACGCCTCATGTCCGTCTCCGATCTGCGTCAAAGCTACGAAAAGAACGTCCTGCTGGAAAGCCAGGCCGCCGCCTCGCCGTTCCAGCAGTTTGCCCGCTGGTTCGACGAAGCGCTGGCCGCCAAGGTGCCGGAACCCAACGCCATGACCCTGGCCACGGTGGACGCCACCGGGCAGCCCAGCGCCCGCATCGTCCTCATCAAGGGCTTTGACGAGCACGGCTTCACGTTCTTCACCAACTACGAATCCCGCAAGGGCCAGGACCTGGCGGCCGAGCCGCGCGCTTGCCTGCTGTTCTTCTGGCAGCCGCTGGAACGCCAGGTGCGGATCGAAGGCGCGGTGGAAAAAGTCGCTGCCGAAGAGTCGGACGCGTACTATCACAGCCGCCCCGCCGGTTCGCGCATCGGCGCGTGGGCCTCGCGCCAAAGCCAGCCCATCACCCGTGAAGCGCTGGAAGCGCGCGAACAGGAATTCCGCGAACGGTTCGGCGAACAGCCGCCGCGTCCGCCGCACTGGGGCGGTTACCGCCTGAAGCCCACCGCTTTCGAGTTCTGGCAAGGCAGGCCGTCGCGCTTGCACGACCGCCTGCGCTATGTCGCCGACGGCACGGCCTGGAATATCGAACGCCTGTCGCCTTGATGCCGGGCGCCTTGCGCGCCCGCCCGACTTAACGATTGCATGCCCGCCTCCTCCCCTGACTTTGACGCCTCATTCTTCCGTACCGCGCTGGGCCGCTATGCCACCGGCGTAACGGTGGTCACCGCCGCCGGCCTCGACGGCGCGCCCATCGGGCTGACGGTCAGCTCCTTCAATTCAGTGTCGCTGAACCCGCCGCTGATCCTCTGGAGCCTGTCGCGCGGTTCTTCCTCGCTGGCGGCGTTCGAACAGTGCGAACGCTATGTGGTCAACGTGCTTAGCGCCGAACAGATCGCGCTGGCGCGGCGTTTCGCCACCGGCAAGACGCCGGACCGCTACGCTGGCCTGACCGTGCACCACGCGCCCGGCGGCACGCCGATGCTGGACGGTCATTGCGCCGCCTGGTTCGAATGCCGCAACCGCAGCCGCTACGAAGAAGGCGACCACATCATCATGGTGGGCGAGGTCGAGCGCTGCGGCCACAGCAGCGAACCGCCGCTGGTGTTCCACGCAGGCGGTTTCGACCTGACCCCGGCCGGATCGCGGTCCGAAAGGAAGACGTCATGAGCGTGGACGTCGATTGCGTCGTCATCGGCGCGGGCGTGGTGGGCCTGGCGATTGCCCGCGCGCTGGCCCAGTCCGGCCGCGAAGTGTTGGTGGCCGAAGCCACGGAAGCCATCGGCACCGGCACCAGCTCGCGCAATTCCGAAGTCATCCACGCGGGCATCTATTACCCCGCCGGCAGCTTGAAGGCGCGGCTTTGCGTGCGCGGCAAGCACCTGCTGTACGCCTACTGCGCCGAACGCGCCATCCCGCACAAGCGGCTGGGCAAGCTGATCGTGGCCACCGACCGCGAACAGGCCGCGCAACTGGAAGGCATCGCGCAGCGCGCCCGTGCCAACGGCGTCGATGACCTGCAATACATTTCCGGCGAAGACGCCACGCGCCTGGAGCCCGCGCTGCAATGCACGGCCGCGCTGGTATCGCCGTCGACCGGCATCGTCGACAGCCACGCGCTGATGCTGTCGTTCCAGGGCGACGCCGAAAACGCCGGCGCCCAATGCGTGTTCCATACGCCGCTGGTGTCCGGCCGCGTCCGCCCCGAGGGCGGGTTCGCCCTGCAGTTCGGCGGCGATGAGGCCATGACCCTGACCTGCAACGTGCTGATCAATTCGGCGGGCTTGCAGGCGCCAGCGCTGGCCCGCCGCATCGACGGCGTGCCGCCCGCCAGCATTCCCACCGACTACCTCTGCAAGGGCAGCTATTTCACGCTGTCCGGCCGCGCTCCGTTCTCGCGCTTGATCTACCCCGTGCCGCAACACGCCGGCCTGGGCGTGCATCTGACGCTGGACATGGGCGGCCAAGCCAAGTTCGGCCCCGACACGGAATGGGTCGGCACCGAAGACTACACACTGGACCCGGCCCGCGCCGAGGTGTTCTACGAAGCGGTGCGCAGCTACTGGCCCGCTTTGCCCGACGACGCCCTGGCGCCCGGCTACACCGGCATCCGGCCCAAGATCTCCGGCCCGCACGAACCCGCCGCCGACTTCGTCATCGCCGGCCCCGCCGTGCACGGCGTGCCCGGCCT
The DNA here is from genome assembly GCF_002975275.1 of Achromobacter sp. MYb9. Taxonomy (GTDB): domain Bacteria; phylum Pseudomonadota; class Gammaproteobacteria; order Burkholderiales; family Burkholderiaceae_B; genus Achromobacter. The sequence continues at coordinate 771,577 of NZ_PCOQ01000001.1, forward strand.
GGTCAATCTGTTCGGCATCGAATCTCCCGGGCTGACCTCCAGCCTGGCCCTGGCGGAAGAAGCCCTGGCGCGCCTGGCCGCCTGACTCCGCCCCATCCCTTTCCTTTCCTGGCCTATTTCCGCACCATGCAGCACAACGACTACATCCTGACCCTGTCCTGCCCCGACCGCACCGGCATCGTCTACCGCGTCAGCGGCCTGTTGTTCGAATTGGGTTGCAACATCCTGGATTCTCAACAGTTCGGTGACGAGGAAACGGGCCAGTTCTTCCTGCGCGTGCACTTCGACCTGCCGGCCCCCGTGGCCGCCGACGACCTGCGAGCCCGCCTGGACGCCATGTCGGGCGAATACGGCATGGACCTGAAGCTGCACGATGCGCGCCGCAAAGAGCGCCTGCTGATCATGGTCAGCAAGCAGGGCCACTGCCTGAACGACCTGCTGTTCCGCGTGCATAGCGGGCATTTGCACGCCGAAGTGGCCGCAATCGTGTCGAACCACAACGATTACGCTAGCCTGGCGGCCTCCTATGGCATTCCGTTCCACCACCTGCCGGTCACGCCGGACACCAAGGCGGAACAGGAAAAGCAGGTGCTGGAAATCGTCGAACAGTCGAATGCCGACCTGGTCGTGCTGGCCCGCTACATGCAGATCCTGTCGGCGGACATGTGCCGCGCGCTGAACGGCCGCGCCATCAACATCCACCACAGTTTCCTGCCCAGTTTCAAGGGCGCCCGTCCCTATCACCAGGCGCATGCGCGCGGCGTGAAGATCATCGGCGCCACCGCCCACTACGTGACGTCCGACCTGGACGAAGGTCCGATCATCGACCAGGATATCGAACGCGTCGACCACACGATGACCGCCCAGGACCTGACCCAGGTCGGCAGCGACATCGAATCCCTGGTGCTGTCGCGCGCCGTGCGCAGCCACGTCGAACACCGCATCCTGCTGAACCGCAACAAGACCGTCGTGTTCCGCTGATCTCAGCCTGTCGCAGCGGGCGGATACTGGCGCGCCACCAGCGCCATCGCCTTCTGCTGCAGCGGCGAGCCCGCCTGCGCTGGCCAGATCACCTGGCTGATGGAGCGCGCCTCGTGCGGGAAAGCGATGAAACGCGTGCCCGCCAGGCCGCTACGCGACAGGCAGGCCGGCACGATCGACACCCCCAGGCCCTGCGACACCAGCGACGCCACGCTTAGCCAGTGGCGTACCTCGTGCCGGATCACCGGCATGAATCCCGACGCCACGCACATCGATAGCACCGTTTCGTAATAGCTGGGCGACGCCGCGCGGGCAAAGAACACGAAATCATCGCCCGCCAGGTCCGCCAATCGCAGCGACGCCCGGTGCGCCAGCGGGTGCGAATCCGGCAGGCAGACAACAAATGGCTCGGCCACCAGATCGCGCGCCTGGACCTCGTCCGGCACCGGGTTGGCGTGGATGAAGCCCAAGTCCTGTTCGCCGCGCCGAACGGCTTCGATCTGCTCGTGGGAGTTCAGCTCGGTCAGCACGTGCTCCACATCGGGAAGCTCGGCGCGCATGGCGTTCAGCAGCGCGGGCAGGCCGCGATACAGCATCGATCCCACGAAACCGATGCGCAGCCGCCCCCGCAAGCCCGCGTCCACCCGCTGCACCAGCGTGCGCACCTCCTCGGCCTGGCGCAACAGGGTCAGCGCCTCGCGGTACAGCACCTGCCCGGCATCGGTCAGTTCCACGTGGCGGCTGGTGCGGGCCAGCAGGCGCGCGCCCACGTTGTCTTCAAGCTGGCGGATGGCGTAGCTCAGCGGCGGCTGCGAAATGTGCAGGCGCGCGGCGGCGCGGCTGAAATGCCGCTCTTCGGCGACCGCGATGAAATAGCGCAACAGGCGGGGGTCCAGATCCACGGCGTCTTCCGATCCATATTTTTTATGAATTGTTCTACACAAAAACGGTATTTGTATAGATTAATCGACCCGCGCAACATCGCCATCTTCCCCGTCTTTTGCAGGATGCCGCCATGGATGCTCCGAAGATCTCCCCGATCGCCACTGCCGTCACGCCCGTTCCGGACTCCCGCGGCCTGAACCTCTTCAACGCCGATCCCTATGCCGCCGCCCTCAGCCAGCGCTACCTGCCGCCCCCGCTGCACGCGCACTTGCTGCCGCACCTGCAACGGCTGGGTGGACTGGCCGGCGGCATCATGGACGAGTTGGCTTCCACGGCGGACAAGCATCCCCCCACCCTGTCCGTGCGCAGCCGCGCCGGCACCGACGAATCCCGCGTCGACAAGCACCCCGCCTATGTCGAGCTGGAACGCCTGGCCTACAGTGAATTCGGCCTGGCGGCGCTTTCGCACCGCGGCGGCGTGCTGGGCTGGCCGGAACCGATGCCGGCCGCCGCCAAATACGCGCTAAGCCACCTGTTCGTGCAGGCGGAATTCGGCCTGTGCTGCCCGGTCAGCATGACGGACTCGCTGGCGCGCACGCTGCGCAAGTTCGGCGACCCGGCGCTGGTCGAACGCGTGCTGCCCCAGGTGACCTCCCAGGATTTCGACACATTGCGCCAAGGCGCCATGTTCATGACCGAACAGGGCGCGGGTTCGGACGTCAGCGCCACCGAGGTCACGGCCGAGGCGCAAGACGACGGTACCTGGCGTATCCACGGCGACAAATGGTTTTGCTCGAACCCCGACGCAGGATTCGCGATGGTGCTGGCCCGCAGCGAACCGCAGCCGGGCCTGAAGGGCGTATCGCTGTTCCTGCTGCCACGCGATCTGGCCGACGGCAGCCACAACCACTACCGCATCCTGCGCTTGAAGGACAAGCTGGGAACCCGCTCGATGGCCAGCGGCGAAATCCGCCTGGAAGGGGCCGTGGCCTGGCTGGTGGGCGAACGCGGCCGCGGCTTCAAGCACATGGCCGACATGATCAACAACTCGCGCCTGTCCAACGGCATGCGCGCGGCCGGCCTGATGCGCCGCGCGGTCACCGAGGCCGTCTACGTGTCGCAACACCGCCGCGCCTTCGGCAAACGCCTGATCGACATGCCGCTGATGCAACGCCAGCTGGTCAAGATGACGGTATGGGCCGAACAGGCCCGCAGCGTCATGTTCCAGACGGCCCGGGCGCTGGCCGACGCCGACCAGGGCGCGGCCGATCCCGCGCTGGCCCGCATCCTGACGCCGCTGATCAAGTTCCGCGCCTGCCGCGACGCGCGCAAGGTAACCGGCGACGCGATGGAAGTGCGCGGCGGCTGCGGCTACATCGAGGAATGGACCGAACCGCGCCTGGTGCGCGACGCACACCTGGGTTCCATCTGGGAAGGCACCAGCAACATCGTCGCGCTGGACGTGCTGCGCGCCATCAAGAAAGAGCAGTCCCTGCCCGCGCTGCGCGCCCATGTCGACCGCCTGCTGGCCGAGGGCGCGCCTTGCCCGCCCGCGCTGGCCGAACGCCAGGCCCAGGCGCTGGACAAGACCTTCGCGCTGGCCGAACACGCCGCGCAAGGCGACCACGCCGAACTCGCCCGCCAGGCCGCATCGCTGCTGTACCACGCGGTATCGATGGCCGCGCTGCGCTGGGAAGCCACGGGCGCCGGCCTGGAAAGCCGCGCGCAGCTGGCCGACCAGGTGCTGTTGCATCGCCTGGCGCCGCACGCCCCCTACGCCATTCCCCCCAACGAAAGCGCGGCCTGCCAGGCCATTCTGCAATACGCGCTGTAAACCGACGCCGGCGGCACAGCCGGCGCGTCCCCCAGGAGACACCACCATGAAACGCCTTCTTGCCCCCCTGATGCTGGCGGCGGCCGCCGCCGCGGCTCCGTCCGCTCCCGCCTTGGCCGCGGACGCCTTCCCCTCGGCCCGCCCGATCACGCTGATCGTGCCCTTCCCCCCTGGCGGCCCCACCGACGCCATGGCACGCCGGCTGGCCGAGAAACTCCGCGAGCCCCTGAAGCAAAACGTCATCGTTGAAAACCGCAGCGGCGCGGGCGGCAACATCGGATCCGAATACGTGGCCTCGGCCAAGCCCGACGGCTACACGCTGTTGTTCGGCACGTCCGGCCCGCTGGCCATCAATGTCAGTCTGTACAAAAGGCAGGGCTACAACCCCGAAACCAGCTTCGCGCCCATCATCCGCCTGGGCCACCTGCCCAACATCCTGGTCGTGAACCCGTCGGTGCCCGCCACCAACGCGCAAGAACTCATCGCCTACGCCAAGAAGAATCCGGACAAGCTCAGCTACGCTTCGTCCGGCAACGGCGCGTCGTCGCATCTGGCGGGCATTCTGTTCAACAAGATGGCCGGCACCCAGATCATGCACATTCCCTACAAGGGAACCGGGCCGGCGCTGAACGACCTGCTGGGCGGGCAGGTGTCGATGTCGTTCACCGACATCCTGACCGCGCTGCCCTACATCAAGGCCGGCAAACTGCGCGCCATCGGCCTGGCCAGCGCGCAGCGCTCCGAGGCCCTGCCCGACCTGCCCACCTTGTCCGAGCAGGGGCTCCAAGGGTATGACGTCAGCGTCTTCTTCGGCATCGTCGCCCCCAAGGACACGCCGGCAGACGTGGTGAACACGCTGAACCAGGCATTCAAGACCGCGCTGTCCGACCCCACCATCAAGCAGACCCTGCGTTCGCAGGGCATCGTCGAAGCGCAGGATCAGACGCCGCAAGGCCTGGCCGCCTTCATCACCACCGAAGTCCCCAAGTGGCGCGAGCTCATCACCAGCGCCAACGTTTCCATCGACTGAAGCTGACACGCCATGGCTCCCACCCTACCCAATGCCGGCGCGCTTGCCGGATGCAAAGTGATCGACCTGTCCCGCGTGCTGGGCGGTCCCTATTGCACGCAGATCCTGGCCGACCACGGCGCCGACGTGCTGAAGATCGAACCGCCTGGCGGCGATGAAACCCGAGGCTGGGGCCCGCCCTTCCTGGGCGACACGGCGTCGTACTTCATCGGCGTCAATCGCAACAAGGACGGCATGACGCTGGACCTGTCGCAAGCCGCCGGCCAGGAGCTGCTGCGCCACCTGCTGGCCGACGCCGACGTGCTGGTCGAAAACTTCAAGCCCGGCACGCTGGAGAAGTGGGGCCTGGGTTTCGAGTCCCTTAGCCAGGCCTTCCCCAAGCTGATCCATTGCCGTGTCAGCGGCTTCGGATCGGATGGCCCGTTGGGCGGATTGCCCGGTTACGACGCCTGCGCGCAGGCCATGTGCGGCCTGATGAGCGTGAACGGCGACGCGGACGGCGACGCTACCCGCGTCGGCCTGCCGGTAGTGGACATGGTGACCGGCCTGAACGCCGCCGTGGCCATTCTGCTGGCGCTGAATGAACGGGGCCGCAGCGGCCTGGGCCAGTTCCTGGACATCACGCTGTACGACTGCGCACTGTCGCTGCTGCATCCGCATGCGGCCAATTACTTCTACAGCGGCAAGGTGCCAACGCGCAGCGGCAACGCGCACCCGAACATCGCCCCCTACGAAACGCTGCCCACCGCCAGCGGCCCGATCTTCCTGGCCGTGGGCAACAACCGGCAATTCGCGCTTCTGGCGCAGGTGTTGAACGCGCCTGCCCTGGCGACAGATCCGCGCTACGCCGCCAACGCCGACCGCCTGCAGCATCGCCAGGCATTGCGCGACGACCTGTCCGCCTTGCTGGCGGAACAGGACGCGGCCGCGCTGGCCGACCGCCTGCTGCGCGCCGGCGTGCCGGCGGCAGCGGTGCAAACGGTGGACCAGGCGCTGGCGCACCCGCACACGCGCCATCGGGGCATGGTGCTGGAACACGGCGACTACCAGGGCGTCGGGTCTCCGATCAAACTGTCACGCACGCCCGCCACGCTGCGCAAGCTGCCGCCGTCGCTCGCCCCCCAAACCGACACCCCGTAAGGAGTACCTTCCGCGATACTCAAAGAATGCCAACAACTAAGACATTTCGTTGCAACGATGTTGCATCGAAAGGTCGCATAGGGCCGTAGACTTTTCGAATCGCCTAGCGTTGCCGGGCAGCGCCTCCCCCAAATTCAAAGAAAGAGGAGAAGGACCATGGCCACGAAAGAAACGAACGAAACGAAAGACCACGCCCCGCTTAAGCGGGTGATGGGCCCCAAACTGTTGTTGCTGTTCATCGTCGGCGACATCCTGGGCACAGGCGTCTATGCGCTGACCGGACAGGTGGCCGCCGAAGTCGGCGGCGCGGCCTGGCTGCCTTTCCTGGTGGCGTTCGCGGTGGCCTTGCTGACCGCGCTGTCCTATCTGGAACTCGTTACCAAGTATCCCAAGGCCGCCGGCGCGGCGCTGTATGTGCACAAGGCGTTCGGCGTGCACTTCCTGACCTTCATCGTGTGCTTCACGGTCATGTGTTCAGGCCTGACGTCCGCCGCCACGGCGTCGCAGGCCTTCGCCGCCAATCTGTTCGCCGCCTTCGGCATCAAGGCGGACAAGGCCTGGATCACCTCCGGCGCGCTGGGCTTCATGCTGCTGGTGATGCTGGTGAACCTGCGCGGCGCGGCCGAAAGCGTCAAGGCCAACGTGGTGCTGACCTTGATCGAACTGTCGGGCCTGCTGATGGTGATCCTGCTGGGCTTCTACGCCATCGCGGGCGGCCAGGCCGACTTCTCGCGCGTAATCGCGTTCGACACGCCGGAAGACAAGAGCGTATTCCTGGCGGTGACCTCCGCCACGGCGTTGGCCTTCTTCGCAATGGTCGGTTTCGAAGATTCCGTCAACATGGCCGAAGAGACCCACGAACCCAGCCGCATCTTCCCCAAGGTGATGCTGACCGGCCTGGGCGTCACCGCCGTGATCTACGTGCTGGTGTCCATTTGCGCCGTGGCGCTGGTGCCCGTGGGCGAACTGGCCAAGAGTTCGACGCCGCTGGTGTTGGTGGTCAAGCGCGCCGCCCCCGGCCTGCCCGTGGAATACATCATGCCCGTCATCTCGATGTTCGCCGTGGCGAACTCGGCGCTGATCAACATGATGATGGCCAGCCGGCTGCTCTACGGCATGTCGCGCCAAGGCGTGTTGCCGGCCTTCCTGGCGCACGTGCACCGCAAGAACCAGACGCCGTGGACCGCGATCCTGTTCACGACGGCGCTGGCGCTGGCGTTGATCGTGCTGGTGGCGTTGGCGGATTCCCAGGCCATCCGCGCGCTGGGCGGCACCACCGCGTTGCTGCTGCTGGGCGTGTTCGCGTTCGTCAACGTCGCGGTGCTGGTGCTGCGCCGCGACATCGTCAAGCACGAACACTTCCGCATCAACCGGATCATCCCGTGGCTGGGCGCGGCGGCCTGCCTGTTCCTGGTCACGCCGCTCACGGGGCGCGACGTCATCCAGTATCAGGTGGCGGGCTGGCTGCTGCTGCTGGGCGTGGTGATGTGGGGCGTGACGTACCTGGCGCACCGCAAGGAAGCACGCATGGAACTGGACCCTTCCAGACTGGAGTAGCCGGCAAAGGCGGCGGCCGGCTTCCGGCCTCAGCCCCCCGCGGCCAGCCCTTCGCGCCGCGGGTCCGCTCCGCCTTGCAAGCCGCCCGCGTCGATGACGATGCCGTGGATGCCACTGGGAAATTCGGTGATGCGCACCGGGTGCCCCATCCGCTCCAGGGCAGGCGCCAGCGCTTCCAGCGCGGTGCCTTTTTCCAGCTCGGTTTCCTTGTTGCGGCTGCCCATGTTGGGCAAGGCGATGGCCGCCTGGATATCCAACCCCCAATCCAGCACGCCCACGATTGTCTTGGCCACGTAATTGATGATCGCGCTGCCGCCCGGCGAGCCCACGAGCATGACGGGCTTGCCGTCGCGCAGCACGATGATCGGCGCCATCGCGCTGCGGGGACGTTTACCCGGTTCGATGCGATTGGCCACCAGACGGCCCTCGGGATCCTTGAACGACGACGAAAAATCCGTCATTTCATTGTTCAGCAAGAAGCCTCGCACGAAGATCTTGCTGCCGAACTCGCTTTCGATCGTGGTCGTCATGGACAAGGCGTTGCCTTGCGCGTCCACCGCCACCAGGTGGCTGGTGGAGGGCAGCTCCAGCGCGTTGTCCTGGCCCAGCGACAACAGCTTTCCTTCCGGATCGCCCGGCAGCGCCACCTTCATGCTGCGGTCCGGCTGAATCAATGCGCCACGCGCGCGCAGATAAGCGGGGTCCAGCATGGCGCGCACCGGCACCCGCACGAAATCCGGGTCCGCCACATAGAAGTCGCGATCGGCGAATGCCAGGCGGCCAGCCTCCGAAAAGTAATGCACGGCCTGTAGCGAGCCCGGCGCGTAACTTGCCATCGGAAACTGTTCCAGCTCGCCCAGCATCTGCAGGACGGCGATGGGACCGCTGCTGGGCGGCGCCATGCCGCATAGCTGGTAGCCCCGATACGCGCCACACACCGGCTCGCGCGTCCTGGCGCGGTAATTCGCCAGGTCCGCCAGATTCAGGTCGCCGGGCGTGGCGTGCCCTTGCACCGCGGCCACGATATCGCGGGCGATGTCGCCCTGGTAGAACGCGTCGGCGCCTTGCCCCGCCACGGCGCGCAGCGTGTTGGCGAAATCGGGGTTCTTCAGCACATGGCCCACCGGCCAGGGCGTGCCATCCGGGGCGTAGAAATAGGCGGCGGCGGCTGCCTGCCTGGGCAAGGCCTTGTTGCCCGCCAGCAGCGTATGCAGGCGCGGCGATACGGCGAACCCCGTTTCAGCCAGCCGGATCGCGGGCTGGAACAGGTCGGCCCAGGGCAGCGCGCCCGCGTCCCGGTGCGCAAGCTCCAGGCCGCGCAGCAGGCCCGGCACGCCGACCGACATGCCGTTGTTGACGGCTTGCGCGAAGGGCAACGGTTTGCCCTCGGCATCCAGGAAGCGGTCCGGGCGTGCGGCCGCGGGCGCCGTCTCGCGGCTGTCGAAGGTCTGGATGCGGCCCGTCTTGGCGGAATACAACACCATGAATGCCCCGCCGCCGATACCGGAAGACTGCGGTTCCACCAGGTTCAGCACCAGTTGGGTCGCGATGGCGGCGTCCACCACGCTGCCGCCCCGGCGCAGCATCTCGTCACCGGCTTGCGTCGCCAGCGGATTGGCCGAAACCATCATGTAGCGCGACGCGCGCACCAGTTCGCGCGCTTGCGCGCCGCTGGCGGCTTCGGGATTGCGGTCTTCGGCCGCCGGCGGCGTGCGGGCCCAGGCGGCGGGCATGCCGGCTAAAGGCGCCGCCAGGGCGGCGGCAAGCAGGAGGGCGGCGGCGTGGCGGCAGGCGCGCATGATCGGGCTCCGGGATAGCGCCGGCATGCCGGCAGGCGTCCATCATAGTCAAGGCACCCGCCGCTGTCGCGCCGGCCGCCCCGGGATGCCCGCTTGCGCCTTCCGACATAGAATCGCGGTTCCGGTCCCTTATCCCCATCGTGCCATGCGCCTGCGCCATATCGAGATTTTCGAAGCGATCCGTCGTACCGGGTCCCTGACCGAGGCTGCCGCCGCGCTGCATATCTCGCAACCCGCCGCCAGCAAGCTGCTGGCGCACGCCGAAGCCCAACTGGGTTTCAAGCTGTTCGAACGCGTGAAGGGCCGGCTGGTCGCCACGCGCGAAGCCGACATCCTGACGCCTGAAGTCGCGCGGCTGAATCAAGACTTGAACAGCGTGCGCCGGTTGGCCGCCAGCCTGCGGGACCGGCCCAACGGCCACTTGCGCCTGGGCTGCGCGCCCGCGCTGGGCCTGGGGCTGTTGCCCCGCGTCGTGCGCGACAGCCGCGACGCGCAGCCTGGCATCACCTTCGATATCCACACCCATCACAGTGCCGAACTGGTGCAGGGCCTGTTGACGCGCGAGCTGGACCTTGCCGTCACCTTCGACACCAATGACTACCCCGGCCTTACGCGTATGGGCCTGGGCCATACCGAACTGGTGCACCTGAGCCGCACGCCCGCTTCCGGCCCGATGCGCCTGCCGGAGTTGGCCACCCCGTCAGGCGGCACGCTGATCGTGCTGGACGCCAGCGACGCCTCCGGCGCGCTGCTGCAGATGGCGCTGGACGCGCAAGGCCTGGATCCGCAGGTCGCTATCCAGGTGCAGACGCATTACGTGGCCTGCGCGCTGGTCGATGCCGGTTGCGGGGACGCCATCGTCGACGCCATCACCGCGCAGGCCATGCTGCGGCCGGGCATGCATCTGCGCCGCCTGGAACCGGCGCTGCGCGTGCCGATCAGCATCATGGTGCGCAACCAGGACCCCTTGTCTTCCCTGCACCGCGACCTGATCGAACGCCTGCGCGCTGCCTGCGCCGAGCGCATCGCCACACTGGACGCGGCCTGCTAAACGGGCCTTGCGCCAAAAGAAAACGGACGCTCGAAGGCGTCCGTTTTGCCGTGCAAGCCGGGGCAGGCCTGGGCCGCCCCCCGCGCAACATCAGTCCAGCTTGATGTTCTGCTTTTTCACGACGTCTTGAGCCCAGTCGAACTGCTCTTTGATTTCCTTCGCGAACTCTTCCGGCGTGTTGCCCGACGGCGCCGAGCCTTGATCGTCCAGCGCCTTGATGACCTTCGGGTCCTTCAGGGCCACGACAGCGGCGTCACGCAGCTTGTTCACGACTTCCATCGGCGTGCCCTTGGGGGCCAGCAGACCGTACCAGACCGGCTGGTTCAAGACCGGGAAACCGGCTTGCTTGAACGTCGGCACGCCCTTCACGGCAGCGATTTCATCGGGCCATGCGATGGCCATGGCGCGCAGCTTGCCCGCCTGGATCTGCGGCATCGACGACGGCAGGTTGTCGAACAGGATTTCGATCTGGCCGCCGACGGCATCCGCCACGGCCGGGCCCGAACCCTTGTACGGCACGTGCACGATGTCGGTGCCCGTGGCCATCTTGAACGATTCGCCCATCAAGTGCAGCACGCCGCACGTGCCCGAGCTGCCGTAGGAGTACTTGCCCGGATTCTTCTTCAGCTCTTCGACGAAGCCCTTGAAGTCCTTGGCCGGGAACTTCGGGTTCACCGCGACCACGTTGGCCGTGTTGGCGAAGTTGGTGACCGGCTGGAAGTCCTTGATCGGATCGTACGGCAGGTCCTTCGGACGGCACGCCGGGTTCACGGCCATCGTCGAGACGGTGGCGATGGACAACGTGTAGCCGTCGGCATCGGCGCGCGCGGCTTCCGACGCACCGATGGCGCCACCTGCGCCGCCCTTGTTTTCCACAACCATCGGCTGGCCAAGTTCCTGGCTCATGCGCTGGGTCACCAGGCGCGCGATGATGTCGGTCGAGCCGCCAGGCGCGAACGGAACGATCACGCGGATCGGCTTGCTGGGGTATTTGTCGGCGGCGTGCGCGACGGAGACGCCAAGCGTGCCGGCGGCGCCGGTTGCCAAGGCGATAGCCACGGCCAGGGAGCGAACTTTATTCATAGGTGTGTTTCCTCCAAGATTGCGAGCCCGTATGTAAACGGCCCGTTGTGTGTTGTGCCCGCCTGTAGGCGGACCAGCAGTTAACGGTGGGGGCGCATTGCTCGTGTGCTGCGTGTTTCGCGCTGCTTTTATGGATTGCTTGTGGCACACACGCCCGCCAGAATGACGGAGAATAGCAGCAAATGCTTACACCCGCATAGCGAGCCGATCCCCGGCCAACGCCCTGAAATAACGCCTTAATCCATGTCGGTCGCCCTTCTGGTTTTCCCTGATTTCTTGCTGGTCGCGCTAGGTTGGGCGCTACGTCACAAACTGGGATTTTCACGCGAGTTTTTTGCGGGCACCGAACGCCTCGTCTACTTCGTGCTGTTCCCCGCCCTGCTGTTCCAATCCATCTTGCGCACCCCCATCACGGCGGGCAACGCGGCCCTGCTGCTGCAGGCCACCGCGGCCGTCGTGGCCTCGGGCGTGGCGCTGGCCTGGCTGGCGGGCCTGATACTGCGGCCGTCGTCGCTGGGGCTGGCCTCGTCCGCGCAATGCGGCTACCGGTTCAACACGTACATTGGCCTGGCGCTGTCGGCCAGCCTGGCCGGCTCGCAGGGCCAGACGGTGATGGCGCTGATTATTGGCTTTGCCGTGCCCATGGCCAACATCGCGGCGGTCTACGGGCTGGCGCGCCACAGCGGCGGCAACCTGCTGCGCGAGCTGGCGCGCAATCCACTGGTCGTGTCCACGCTGTTGGGCCTGGCCTGCAACCTCGCGGGGCTGCACTTGCCCGGCCCCGTGGATACCGTGCTGGCGCGCCTGGGCGCGGCGGCCATCGCGCTGGGCATCCTTTGCGTGGGCGCCAGCCTGGCATGGGAAGGCGGCAAGGGTTATGGCTTGCTGATCACGTGGATGTTGGGCGTCAAGCTCGTGGCGCTGCCCGCCGTGGCGCTACTGGTCGCGCACCTGTTGGGCCTGCCGCCCCTGGAGTCGCGGATGCTGCTGCTGTTTGCCGCCTTGCCCACCGCCTCCGCCGCCTACGTGCTGGCGATGCGCATGGGCGGAGACGGCCGGATGGTGGCGGTGCTGATCTCGCTGGGCACGCTATTCTCGGCGGCCACGATCCCGATGTGGCTGCTGTTCACCGGACACGCCTGATCCGGCGGAATGCGCGTTGCGCGGGGTTTCGAGCTTGCCGCGCGCCGCAATGAAAATGGCCGCCCATCGGCGGCCATCGTCATTGCGGCGCGACCGTTTACGACGGCTTGTGCGCGTTGGTCATCGAGCCCGGCACCACCCATTCGGCAAACTGCGCCTCGGTCACATAACCCAACGCCAACGCCGATTCCTTCAGCGACAGCCCTTCCTTGTGCGCCTTCTTCGCGATCTGTGCAGCCTTGTCGTAGCCGATGTGCGGATTCAGCGCCGTCACCAGCATCAGCGAACGGTCGACGAGTTCGGCGATGCGCGCGTGATTGGGTTCGATACCGGCGGCGCAGTGCTCGTTGAAGCTGGCCATGCCATCCGTCAGCAGCCGCACGGACTGCAGGAAGTTGTGGATCACCAGCGGCTTGAACACGTTCAGTTCAAAATTGCCGCTGGCCCCGCCAATGTTGATGGCCACATCGTTGCCCAGCACCTGCGCGGCCAGCATCGTGATGGCTTCGCACTGCGTCGGGTTGACCTTGCCCGGCATGATCGAGCTGCCCGGTTCGTTTTCGGGAATGCTGATCTCGCCCAGGCCCGAACGCGGGCCGCTGGACAGCCAACGCACGTCGTTGGCGATCTTCATCAGGCCGGCGGCCAACGCCTTCAATGCGCCATGCGCGAACAACAGCGCTTCGTGGGACGCCAGGGCCTGGAACTTGTTGGGCGCCGACACGAAGGCCGTGCCGGTGGCATGCGCCAGGTCCGCGGATACCTTGGCGCTGAACTGCGGGTGCGCGTTCAGGCCGGTGCCGACGGCGGTGCCCCCGATGGCCAGCTGATGCAGGCCGGCAAGCGTGGCGCGGATCTGCTGTTCGGCCAGGTCCAGCTGCGCGACATAGCCCGAGAGTTCCTGGCCCAGTGTCAGCGGCGTCGCGTCCTGCAGGTGGGTGCGGCCGATCTTCACGATGTCGTAGAACTCGGCGCTCTTGGTCGCGAAGGTCGCACGCAGCGCCTTCAGGGACGGCAGCAGGTGGTGCTCGACCTCGACGGCGGCGGCCACGTGCATGGCGGTCGGGAAGGTGTCGTTGGACGACTGGCCGCGGTTGACGTGATCGTTCGGGTGCACCTTGCGCGCTTCGCCGCGTTCTCCGCCCAACAGTTCCGAGGCGCGGTTCGCCAGCACCTCGTTCATGTTCATGTTGCTTTGCGTGCCCGAGCCCGTCTGCCAGACCGACAAGGGGAACTCGTTGGGCCATTTGCCGGCAATGACTTCGTCGGCCGCGCGGATGATGCCATCGGCGATCGTCGGATCCAGTTCACCCAGTTCGGCGTTGACCTTGGCCGCCGAGCGCTTCAGGCGCGCCATCGCGTTGACCAGGGGAACGGGCATCTTCTCGGTGGAAATCGCGAAAAAATGCAGCGAACGTTGCGTTTGGGCGCCCCAGAGGTGATCCTCGGGGACTTCAATGGGCCCAAACGTGTCTTTTTCGATGCGGGTCTTCATGGCGCGTACAACTCCGTGGCGGCGTCAGTCGCGTCCAGCGGCACTCGCCAGGCGCGACATATTGAGAATAGCAATCAATTAATAGATTAGCAGAAACCCGCATTCCTATAATTGCCGAAACCCGTGTTCCCTCCATCGATTTTTACCACTCGCCCAGCGCCATGTCCGCCCCTCTTTGCAGCCTGACCTTGCACCTGCCCGACGAAGCCGCCACGGAATCGTTGGCGCGGCAGCTCGCCCCCCTGGTTTCCGGGGGCAAAACCGGCCCGGCAGGCGCCTGCATCCACCTTCAAGGCGACCTCGGGGCAGGAAAAACGGCCTTCACCCGGGCATTGTTGCGCGAATGCGGCATCACAGGCCGAATCAAAAGTCCTAGCTACGCGCTGCTTGAATCCTATAAAGTTTCTAACTTATACTTCTATCATCTTGATTTTTATAGATTTAGTGATTCGCGCGAATGGTTGGACGCAGGATTCCGGGATTTACTGCGTGACGATGCGGTCGTTTTGATCGAATGGCCGGAGCGGGCCGAGGGTCTTTTGCCCCCGCCCGACCTGCTGATTTCCCTGGCTTATGCCGGCGAGGGACGTGACGCCACCCTGACCGCGAACACCGCTCGAGGACAAACATGGTTGAACGCGATTGTCCCCCCGCCCAAGACGGCGCCCTTTGCTCGGCAGGCGCCACCCGGCGCCGCCTGATCAGCGTCGCGGCCACGCTGCTCGTCCTGCCGGTCTTGCCGCGCCTGGCGCAGGCCGCGACGATCCTGGCCGTGCGTACCTGGCCGGCCGACGAATACACCCGGGTCACGCTCGAACTCGACAGCGAGCTCAAGGCCGAACAGTTCACGCTTGAAAACCCCCACCGCCTGGTGGTGGATATCGAGGGACTGACCATCAGCGCGGCCCTGAACGACCTGGTATCCAAGGTCCGGCCCGACGACCCCTATATCCAAAGCCTGCGCGTGGCGCAGAACCGCCCGAACGTCGTGCGGCTGGTGTTCGACCTGAAGCAGCCCGTGGCGCCCCAGGTGTTCACGCTCAAGCCCGTGGCCGACTACCAGTACCGCCTGGTGCTGGATTTGTACCCGAAGGTCGCCCAAGACCCGCTGGTGGCGATCCTGAACAAAAGCGGCGCCGACGCGGACGATCCCCTGGCCCGCATTCTGGAAGACATCCAGCGCAATCCGGCGACCCGCGCCGATCCGCCCGAACCGCCCCGCGTGAAGGGCCAGCAGCCCGCCCCGCCGCTGCCCACGGCGCCCAAGTCTCCCCCCGCGACCGCCGGCCGCGGCAAGCAGCGCATGGTGACCATCGCGCTGGATCCCGGCCACGGCGGCGAAGATCCGGGCGCCATCGGCAGCAGCGGCCTGCGTGAAAAAGACGTGGTGCTGCGCATCGCCCGGCGCCTGAAGGCGCTGATCGACAGCCAGCCCTATATGCGCGCGTACCTGACGCGCGATGACGACTACTTCGTGCCGCTGCACGTGCGCGTGCAGAAGGCACGCCGCGTCCACGCGGACCTGTTCATCTCGATCCACGCGGACGCCTGGGTCAAGCCCTCGGCCAACGGCTCGTCGGTGTTCGCGTTGTCGCAGCGCGGCGCGACCAGCGCGCAAGCGCGCTGGATGGCCGATAAGGAAAACGCGGCCGACCTGATCGGCGGCGTCAACCTGGGCAGCCACGACCGCCAGGTGGCCAAGGTGCTGCTGGACCTGTCCACCACCGCGCAGATCAATGATTCGCTGAAGGTCGGCAACGCCTTTCTGGACGAAATCAAGAAGATCAACCGTCTGCACAAGAACAGCGTCGAACAGGCCGGTTTTGCCGTGCTGAAGGCGCCGGACATTCCATCCGTGCTGGTTGAAACCGCCTTCATCAGCAACCCCCAGGAAGAAGCCCTGCTGCGCAGCAACGCGCATCAGGACAAGCTGGCGCAAGCCATGATGACCGGCATCCAGCGCTACTTCACCGCCAACCCGCCGCTGGCGCGGCTGGGCGACGTCAGCTGAACGCGCTGGCGAAAAAAAGGGCAATGCGTCGTGAAGCGCATTGCCCTTTTTTCTTTGGGAGCCCGTGACGCGGGGCTCGCGCGCCCCGTCCTACGCGCGGCGCGACTTGACCAGTTTGAATACGCCCGCGCCGATGACCGGCACGATTGCCGCAGCCAGGCCCAGCAGCACGATGGTGTTCAGGTGTTCGCGCACCAGCGGGATGTTGCCGAAGAAATAGCCGGCGGCGACCAGGCTGACGACCCACAGCAGCGCGCCCAGGATGTTGAATAGCTGGAACCGCGACATCGACATGTCGGCCACGCCCGCCACGAAGGGCGCGAACGTTCGCACGACCGGAATGAAGCGCGACATGACGATCGTCTTGCCGCCATGCTTTTCATAGAACGCGTGGGTACGCATCAGCGCGCCCCGGTCCAGGAACCTCAGGTTCATCGAGAACACGCGCGGCCCGATGTACCGGCCTATCATGTAGTTCAGCGTATTGCCGGAAATTGCCGCGACGATCAGCAGCACCGCCATCATGACGGGGTCGATATGCCCGGTGGCGCCGAACGCGCCGGCAATGAACAACAGCGAATCGCCCGGCAGGAAAGGCAGGACGACCAGCCCCGTCTCCGCGAAGACGATCAGGAACAGCACCAGGTACACCCACACGCCGTATTGCGCGACCCAGACGCCCAGCGTCTTGTCGATGTGGAGCACCATATTGAAGAATTCAAGCATTCAGCAGCCCGGAAGTCATAAGAGGGATTAGACCCCAGCGACTATAGCCCACCGGGCCATGGCGCTAAAATCATCCACACAGCCTCACCAGACCTCCAGCCTAATGACCGAACGCCGTTCCATCCTTGCGCTTCCCGACCTGCTCATCAGCCAGATCGCCGCCGGCGAAGTGATCGAGCGCCCCGCCTCCGTCCTCAAGGAAATCCTCGAGAACGCGATCGACGCGGGGGGCCGCGCCATCGAAGTGCGCCTGGAAGGCGGCGGCATCCGCCGGATCGCCGTCACGGACGACGGCGGGGGCATCCCCCCCGACGAATTGTCGTTGGCGCTGGCGCGCCACGCCACCAGCAAGATCCGGTCGCTGAACGAACTGGAATCCGTCGCATCGATGGGGTTCCGCGGCGAAGCGCTGGCATCGATCGCGTCCGTCGCCCAGGTCACCATCATTTCGCGTACCCGCGACGGCGAGCACGCCTGGCAGATCGACGCCGGCAACATGCAGGTCAGCCCCGCCTCGGGCCCGCCGGGCACCACCGTGGATGTGCGCCAGCTGTTCGACGCGGTTCCGGCCCGACGCAAGTTCCTGCGGTCCGAAGCCACGGAATTCGGCCACTGCGTCGATGCGATGGAACGCATCGCCCTGGCGCACCCGCAGATCGCGTTCCGCCTGTTCCACCACGACCGCGCGCAACGCCAATGGCTGCCCGCCGAACCGCCCCAGCGTATCCGCGACGTGCTGGGCGCCGAATTCGCCGAGCACGGGCTGCTGCTGTCGCACTCGGTCGGCACGGTCAGCCTGGCCGGCATGATCACGCGTCCGACGGCGGCGCGCGCCCGCGCCGACCGGCAGTACCTGTACGTGAACGGCCGCTATGTGCGCGACCGCACCGTCAGCCATGCGTTGCGCGCCGCCTATGCCGACGTGCTGCATGGCGACCGCCAGCCGGCCTACGTGCTGTTCCTGGACATCGACCCTGCCGCCGTGGACGTGAACGTCCATCCGGCCAAGCATGAAGTCCGATTCCGCGACAGCGGCGCCGTGCACCGCTTCGTGTCGCACGCGGTTGGCCAGACCCTGGCGCAGACGGGCGGCTCGTCGGCGGTCTCGCCCGCGTCGCAAAGCGAGGCGGATGACGGCGGTTTCGAAACCGTCGCACAAACCGCCGCGCCCTCGTCTGCCGGACTCGCCACCGCCTCTGCCCCGCCCAGCGCTCCCGCCGGGGACGCCACGCGCCTGGCGGACGCCCCCCGGCCGGGTTATTCGGGTGGCAATTCCGGTGGCAATTCCGGCAGCCATTCCAGCGGCTATTCCGGCGGCAACCCGGGCGGCAACGCCGGCTATGGCCTGCGCCCGTCGCCGGCCCCGCAACGCGCACACACCCAGGTGCCATTCCGCCTGCACGCCGAACCCGCCGGCATCCCCGCGGCCGACTGGCAATCGCTGTACCGCCCGTTGTCCGACGACACGGCCGCCAACGTCACGCCCGTGCGGGAGCCCAGCCCGGCGGCCGGTTTGCCGGCAGGCGAAGAACATCCACTGGGCATGGCGCTGGCGCAATTGCACGGCATCTACATCCTGGCGCAGAACCGTCGCGGCATGGTGTTGGTGGACATGCACGCCGCCCATGAACGCGTCGTATACGAACAGCTGAAGCAGGCGCTGGACGCGCGCAGCCTGCCCCGCCAGGACCTGCTGGTGCCGGTGGTGTTCCACGCGCAAGAGAAAGACGTGGCCATCGTCGAGGAATTCGAGGCGCAACTGGCCGACCTGGGCTTCGAGATGCGCCCGTCGGGCCCCACGTCGATTGCCGTGCGCTCGGTGCCCGCCATCCTGGCGCGCGGCGACATCGAAACGCTGGCACGCGCGGTGCTGCGCGACCTGGGCGCCGTGGGTGTGTCGCGCCTGCTGACCGAACAGCGCAACGAACTGCTGTCCACCATGGCCTGCCATGGCTCCGTGCGCGCCAACCGCAAGCTGACCATCGAAGAAATGAACGGCCTGCTGCGCCAGATGGAATCCACCGAACGGGCCGACCAGTGCAACCACGGGCGCCCGACCTGGGTGCAGTGGTCGGTGTCGGACCTGGACAAGCTCTTTCTGCGCGGACAATAAGCTTGTCGTCTTCCGCCCCCCCCGATACGCCGCTGGTCATCTGCCTGGCCGGCCCCACCGCGGCCGGCAAAAGCGCCTCTACGCTGGCGCTGGCCGAACGCTGGCCAATGGAGATCGTCAACGTCGATTCCGCCACGATCTACCGCGGCATGGACATCGGCACGGCCAAGCCGTCGCGGGACGAACAGGCCCGCGTGCCGCAGCACCTGCTGGATATCCTGGACCCGGCGCAGTCGTACTCGGCCGCCGAATTCCGCGCCGACGCGCTGCGCCTGATCGGCGAGATCCGCGCGCGCGGACGCATTCCGCTGCTGGCCGGCGGCACCATGATGTATTACAAGGCCCTGCGCGACGGGCTGGACGACCTGCCGCAGGCCGACCCCGCCTTGCGCGCCGAACTCGAAGCCCGCGCGGCCCGGCTAGGCTGGCCTGCCCTGCACGCCGAGCTTGCAGTGCTGGACCCCGTGACGGCCGCCCGCCTGGCGCCCAACGACAGCCAGCGCATCCAGCGTGCGCTGGAAATCTGCCAGTTATCGGGCCAGCCCATGTCGGCGCTGCTGCAACGCGGGCAGCGCAAACCGGACGACGACGCCAACCAGTACCTGACCATCAGCCTGGAACCCTCCGACCGCGCCGCCCTGCATGCGCGCATCGAACAACGCTTTGACGCGATGGTGGCCCAGGGCTTGCTGGACGAGGTCCGTGGCTTGCGCGCGCGGCCCGACCTGCATCCCGGCCTGCCGTCCGTCCGCTGCGTGGGCTACCGGCAAATGTGGGCGCACCTGGACGGCGACATCGACCTGGCCACCGCCCGCGAACAGGGCATCGCGGCCACGCGCCAGCTGGCCAAGCGTCAGATCACGTGGCTGCGGGCGCAACCCGAACGCGTCATCGTGGACTGCCTGGCCGCCGACGCCGTCCCGCAGACGATCGACGCGGTGGCCATGGCGCTAGCCAAAAAGCCTTAGGCCGCAGACGCTTACACCACGAAGGTTTGCGCCATGCCTTCCGTCTGTTCGACGATTTCGCCGATGTTGTTGACGGTTTCGCCCTGCTCACGCAGGGTCGCGGCGATGGCGTCGGCCTGGGCCGCGTCCACCACCAGCACCATGCCGATGCCGCAGTTGAAAACACGGTGCATCTCGGTGTCTTCCACGCCGCCCTGCTCTTGCAGCCACTGGAACAGCTTGGGCATTTCCCAGCCGTCGCGATGCAGCTTGGCCGACAGGCCGGGCTGAAGGATGCGCGGCACGTTGTCCAGCAGGCCGCCACCGGTGATGTGGGCCAGGCCCTTGATGCTGGTGCCGTGCTTGGCCAACGCGGCCAACACTTGCTTGACGTAGATGCGCGTGGGCGCCATCACGACGTCGACCAGCGGCTGGCCGTGGAAGTCGTCGGTGGGCTTGGCGTCGGCGCGTTCGATGATCTTGCGCACCAGCGAAAAACCGTTGGAATGCACGCCGCTGGAGGCCAGGCCCAGCACCACGTCGCCCGGCTTGATCGACTTGCCGTCGATGATCGCGGACTTTTCCACCGCGCCCACCGCGAAACCGGCCAGGTCGTATTCGCCGTCCGGGTACATGCCCGGCATTTCAGCGGTTTCACCGCCGATCAGCGCGCAGCCCGACAATTCGCAGCCCTTGGCAATGCCGCCCACCACCGACGCCGCCGTGTCCACCGAAAGCTTGCCGCAGGCAAAGTAATCCAGGAAGAACAGGGGCTCGGCGCCCTGCACCAGGATGTCGTTGACGCTCATGGCGACCAGGTCGATACCCACGGTGTCGTGGCGGTTCCACTCGAACGCCAGGCGCAGCTTGGTGCCCACGCCGTCGGTGCCCGACACCAGCACGGGCTCGTTGTACTTCTTCGGCACTTCGAACAGCGCGCCAAAGCCGCCGATACCGGCCAGCACCCCGGGGCGCATCGTGCGCGCAGCGAGGGGTTTGATACGGTCGACCAGGGCGTCGCCTGCGTCGATGTCGACACCGGCATCGCGGTAGGTCAAGGGGGCTTTAGGTTGATTCGTCATGAGAAATGCCGTGGGGTATGTAACAATTGCTGGGAATTTGGTGGAACGCCCTGCATTTTACGATGTTGCGGGCCTGAGCAGGGTTCATGCCGACCGGGCGCTGGGATCGCGGCGTGAGCCGGCCGGGCCGGCTGACGGGCAAAAATGGCGCAAACCCAAGCCTGGCAAAGCGCTTCGGCGCGACACTATCTACCCAGGTGGTTTAAAGTGTTGGGTTGGCCGGTATGGATTTTGCCAGTTTCTGGCGGGTTAATCTTGCGCCGGCCCTTTGTATCACCGTTTTTTGGCTTTTCCGGCAACACCGGCATGTCCTCGCGACGCTGCAAGCCTGATCGATAACTCTCATGAACCGCCAGCTGCTGCTCGACGTTCTTCCCGCGCCAGCGCCATCGCTGAACAACTATATCGCCGGCCCCAACGGGGAAGCGCTGGCAGCCGTGCGCGCGCTCAATCCGGGCCGGGCGCTGTATATCTGGGGCGCCGCGGGCTGCGGCCGCACCCATCTGCTGCGCGCGCTGACCGCGCGCCCCGATGCCGTGTTTGTCGATCCGGCCAAGGGCGAGATGATGCTGCGCCGCCTGGCCGAAGCGGATTCCAAATCGCCCATGCCGAAGTTCGTGGCGGTGGACGACGTGCACCGCATGGACGACAGCCGCCAGGCGGCCTTGTTTGCGCTGTACAACCGCTGGCGCGAATCCGCGGCCACGGGCCGCGCGTTTGCGCTGGCCCTGGCCGGCGACCGCGCGCCGCTGTCGATGCCGCTGCGCGAAGACCTGCGCACCCGTCTGGGCTGGGACCTCGTGTTCCGCCTGGACCCGCTGTCGGACGCCGACAAGCTGGCCGCGCTTTCCGCCCAGGCGGCCGAACGCGGCATGCACCTGGCGCCCGAGATCATCAACTGGATGTTGATCCACCACGAGCGCGACATCCGCAAACTGGCCGCGCTGCTCGACGCGCTGGACCGCTATTCCCTGGCCACCGGCCGCCCCATCACCCTGCCCCTGCTGCGGGCCATGCTCGCAGACCCTGATTCGCAACGCACATGACCACCCGACGTCTCGCCCTGTTCGACCTGGATCACACCCTGCTGCCGCTGGATAGCGACTACCAATGGGCCGACTATCTGGCACGCACGGGCCGCGCGGGAGACCCCGACATCGCCCGCCGTCAGAACGACGACCTGATGGACCGCTACAACCGCGGCGAACTCACCGCCGAACAGGCCGCCGAGTTCATGCTGGGCCTGCTGGCGGCGCATTCGCCATACGACCTGGCGGACTGGCATGAGGATTTCATGCGCGAAGTGATCCGCCCGTCCATCACCGCCGACGCGCGCGGTCTGGTGCAAGCCCACCTGGACGCCGGCGACCTGTGCGCCATCGTCACAGCCACCAACAGCTTCGTCACCGCTCCCATCGCCCGCGCCTTCGGCGTGCCACATCTGGTGGCCACCGATGCCGAATACTTGCGCGGCCGCTACACCGGCCGCATTCTGGGCACGCCCAGCTTCAAGGAAGGCAAAGTGGTGCGCGTGAACGATTGGCTGTCCAATATGGGGCTAGGGCTTGCGGATTTCCCCGAATCGTTTTTCTATAGCGATTCAGTCAATGATGTACCGCTGCTCGAAAAGGTGACCCGTCCGATCGCCGCCAACCCCAGCCCGACCCTGCGCAATATCGCCCAGGAACGCGGCTGGCAAGTGATCGACTTATTCGACCACATGGAAGATTCGAAGTCCTAAATGATCACTGAAACCATAAAAAAATTCGTCGGCCGCTTGTTCGCGCCGGCACCCCGGGGGCCGTTGCGCATCACGCGCGACAAACACGGCATTGACCGCCGTAACGTTTCGCGCCATGCCATCAAGGTCTGCGAAGTCCTGCGCCAGCACGGTTATGAAGGCTATATCGTCGGCGGCGCCGTGCGTGACCTGATCGTGGGCCTGGAGCCCAAGGACTTCGACGTGGCCACCAACGCCACGCCCGAGCAGATCCGCCCGCTGTTCCGCCGCGCCCGCATCATCGGCCGCCGTTTCCAGCTGGTGCACGTGGTGTTCGGCCAGGAGATCATCGAAACCTCGACCTTCCGCGCTCCGGCCTCGGAAGAACAAGAGACCGACGAGCACGGCCGCATCCTGCGCGACAACGTGTTCGGCTCGCAGGAAGAAGACGCCAAACGGCGCGACTTCACGATGAACGCGCTGTACTACGACCCGCACAACGAGGAAGTCATCGACTACCACAATGGCGTGGCCGACTTGAAGAAGCGCCAGGTCCGCATCATCGGCGACCCGGTCAAGCGCTACCGCGAAGATCCGGTGCGCATGCTGCGCGCGGTGCGTTTCGCCGCCAAGCTCAATGGCACGATCGACCCGGCGACGCGCCAGCCGATCAGCACCATGGCCGAGCTCATCGAAAACGTGCCAGCTTCGCGCCTGTTCGACGAAATGCTCAAGCTGCTGACGTGCGGCCACGCCATGGACTGCCTGCGCCAACTGCGCGCCGACGGGCTGCATAACGGCCTGTTGCCGTTGCTGGACGTGGTGCTGGAACAGCCCGGTGGCGAACACTTCGTGGAACTGGCGCTGGAACGCACCGACGCGCGCGTGCGCGCCGGCAAGACCATCAGCCCCAGCTTCCTGTTTGCCGCGTTGCTGTGGCAGCAGGTCGATGTGCGCTGGAAGCAACTGCGCGCCCAAGGCGAACACACCATCCCGGCGTTGTCGCAAGCGGCCGATTCCGTGCTGGACGAGCAGACCGAGAAGTTGGCCATCCAGCGCCGCTTCTCGTCCGACATGCGCGAAATCTGGTTCATGCAGCCGCGTTTTGAACGCCGCATGGGCAAGACCATCTTCCGCATGATCGAACAACCGCGCTTCCGCGCCGCGTGCGACTTCCTGCAGCTGCGCGCCGCCGCCGGCGAGTTCGACAGCGTGCTGGCGCAGTGGTGGATGGACCTGGCCAACGCCGACGACGTCTTGCGCGCCGACATGATCGAAGAAGTCTCGCGCCTGCCGCGCGAAGCCGGTGACGGTGGTGGCGGTGGCGGCTTCGGTGCTCCGCCCGCGTCATCGTCCCCGCGCAAGCGTCGCCGTCCGCGCCGCTCGGCGCCACGCGGCCCGGCCAGCGCCGAATAACGGAATGTCGTCCGCCATCGTCCGCGCCTATATCGGCCTGGGCGCCAACCTTGGCGACAGCGCGGCCACCCTGCGCCGCGTGCTGGCCGAATTGCAGGCGACCGACGGCATCACCGCGGTGACGGCGTCACCGTTCTACCGCAGTGCGCCGGTGGACGCCACCGGCCCTGATTTCGTGAACGCCGTGGCGGCATTGGACACGCGCCTGCCGCCGCTGGCCTTGCTGGACGCCCTGCAAGCGCTGGAAAATAGCCACGGCCGCCAGCGTCCCTACAAGAACGCCCCGCGCACGCTGGACCTGGACCTGCTGACATATGGCGACACGCAGCAGAACCATGAACGCCTGATCCTGCCGCACCCCCGGATGCACTTGCGCGCCTTCGTGCTGCTGCCGCTGCGCGATCTGGCGCCGGACATGTGGGTGGAAGGCAAGCCGATCGGAGAATGGATCGACGCGATCCAGGACCAGGCGATCGAACGGCTTGTTCAATAGCGCCACGCAGGCCATCTTCACGCGGCCTTGGCCGCAAGCCCCTGCCCTGCCTTTCGTTCAGCCCGCCTTGGCGGCGAACGCCATCATGGCCCGCTCCACGTCTTCCACTTTCGGCAGCCCGGCTTCATTGCCCAGGTGCTGGATCTTGTGCGCGGACGCCGCGCGCGCGAACGTGAAGTGTTCCGCCCAGGGTTGCTCCGGGCGGTTCAGGTAAGACCACACATAGGCGCCGTGGAACACGTCGCCCGCCCCCGAGGTATCAACGATGCGGTTGCCCGGCACGTCCAGTGACGGCAGGACGTCGACACGGCCGGTCTCGTCGTACCAGAGCATGCCGCGTTCGCCCATGGTCACGGCGCCAATGCGGCAACCGCGCGCCTTGAGCAAGTCCAGCAGACCTTCCGGCGTCAGGCCCAGCTGTTCGCACATGCGCTCTGCGCAGACGGCGATGTCGATGTGGCGCAAGAGCTCGTCGGTGTTCTCGCGCACGCCGCCGCCGTCCAGCGACGTCAGCACGCCTGCCTGCCGGCATGCCCGCGCATAGTGCAGCGCGGCGTCGGGCTGATGCCCATCCAGATGCAGCGCGCGATAGCCGCTGATGTCCAGGCGGGGAAAATCGTTCAGGTAGTCCACGTCGCGGGCGCGCACGATGGCGCGCTTGCCGTGGTTGGGCATGATGAAGGACAAGGAAGAGCGGCGCACATGGCGCCCGTGCAGCGTCACGCCATGTGCCGCGGCCATGTCCGTGTACATGTGCCCCAGCCAGTCGGGCGCCAGCGAGCAGACCAGGTCGGGGGGCGACCCCAGCCGCGCGCAAGCGAACGCCGCCGTGACGGCGTTGCCGCCGAAGGACACCGCGTAGTCCCGCGCCACGCTTTTTTCGTCGCCCGTGGGCCATTCGTCGGCCAGCACGGTGACGTCGATATAGGTGTGTCCGATGAAGAGCGCATCGCTCATGCCGCAGCCTGTGAAAAAAGAGGGAAACCCGAGGATAGGCGATCTTCCCCGGCTACGCGCCGTGCTCGCCGGCTTGCGCCAGCACCAGCCGCGCGCGCGCGATGACGGGCGCGTCGACCATCTTGCCATCCAGCATGAAGGTGCCCGCCGCCGTTTCGCGATGGGCGGCGACCACGCGGCGCGCCCACTCCAGCTCTTCTTGCGCCGGCACGAACGCCGCGTGGATCACCGGCACCTGCGTGGGATGGATGCACAGCATGCCGCCGAACCCCATCTGCTGCGCGCGGCCCGCCGCGTGCGCCAAGCCGGCCTGATCCTGCACGCCGGGGAATACGCCATCGAGCGCGGGCGCGAGCCCGGCAGAACGGGTATGCAGCAACACCTGCACCCGTGCGTGGTCCAGCACGGTTTCCGCGCCGGGCGTGTCGGGGGTAAGGCCCATGTCCAACCCGTAATCCAGGCTGCCGAAGGCCAGCCGCGCCACGCCGGGGGTGGCCGCGACCTCGGCCGCGTTCAGCAGGCCGCGGGCGGTTTCCAGGATGGGGATGACGGGCAGGCCGGTCTGCGCCACGTGCCGGACCTGCGCCAGGCTTTCGGCCTTGGGCAGCAGGATCCCGGCCACGCCGGGGTGACCCCGGCAGGCTTTCAGGTCGTCGTCGTGCCAGGACGTGGACGCGTCGTTGATGCGCACCCACAGGCGCGCCTGGCGATGCGTCCCCAGGAAGTCACACAGCGCTTCGCGGGCAGACGCCTTGGCCAGATGCTCGACGGCGTCTTCCAGATCGACGATGACGGCGTCCGCGCCGGCGGCCAGCGCTTTGGGGATGCGCTCGGCGCGCGAAGCCGGCACGAACAGGGCGCTACGAACGACGGGATGCGTCACACGACCTCCGAGGCATGGAATTGCGCCACCTGATCCGGCGCGTATCCCAATGATGCTAGCACCGCATCCGTGTTTTGGCCCACCGAGGGCACCGCGGCCATGCGTGGCGCGAAAGCGTTGCTGCTGGCTGGCGGCAGCAGCGCCGGCAGCGTGCCGGCGGGGCTGTCGACCTGGCTCCAGCGGGCACGCGCCTGCAATTGCGGGTGCGCCCAGACGCCCGCCATGTCATTCACCCGCGCGTTGGCGATCTGGGCGTCTTCCAGCCGCTGCGTGACCTGCGCGACGGACAAATCGGAAAAGGCTGCCACGATCAGGTCGCGCAGGGCATCGCGGTTGGCGGTGCGCTGCGAATTCGACAGGAAGCGCGGGTCTTCGGCCAGATCGGCCTGGCGCAGCACCTGAGCGCAGAACACACGCCATTCGCGCTCGTTCTGCAGGCCCAGCATGATGGTGGAGCCGTCGCCCACGGGGAACGGCCCATAGGGGTAGATCGAGGCATGGGCGGCCCCCGCACGCACGGGCGGCGCGGCGCCTTCGAACGCGTAATACATGGGGAAGCCCATCCATTCGACCATGCTTTCCAGCATGGACACGTCCAGGCGGCTGCCCAATCCGGTTCGTTGGCGCAGCAGCAAGGCGTTCAGAATGGCCGAATAGGCGTACATGCCCGCCGCGATGTCGGCGATCGAGCACCCCGCCTTGACGGGATCGTCTTTCGTGCCCGTGACCGACAGGAAGCCGCTTTCGCTCTGGATCAGCAGGTCATAGGCCTTCTTGTCCTGGTAGGGGCCGCCTTCGCCGTAGCCCGAGATGTCGCACACGATCAGGCGCGGGTACTTCTTGTGCAGGGCGTCGAACGAGAGCCCCAGCCGCGCAGCCGCGCCGGGCGCCAGATTCTGCACCAGCACATCGGCCGATTCCAGCAGGCGGTCCATGATGCCGCCGGCTTCGTCGCGCTTCAGGTCCAGCGTCAGGCTCTCCTTGGAACGGTTGGTCCAGACGAAATGCGAGGACAGGCCGCGCACACGTTCGTCGTAGCCCCGGGCGAAGTCGCCGCTGCCAGGACGTTCGATCTTGATGACGCGCGCGCCCATGTCCGCCAGTTGGCGGGTGCAGAATGGCGCGGCGATGGCGTGTTCAAGGCTGACGACGGTGATGCCGTCCAAGGGGCGGGTGGCCTGCGTGCTCATTCGGTAAACCTCAGTTCAGCTTGGTGGGCCAGCGTGCCGTCCTGCTCGGCCCACAGCTGGGCCACGCCCGGCTCGGTCAAGCGGCCGGCCACCTGGAAGGGCGCGGGCGAAATCAACGGACGCAAGCCGCGGTACGACAAGTGCGCAAGACGGGCCTTGGGATGGGCGCGGGTAAAGGCGGCCACCATCTCGGTGGCGATCAGCGGGCCGTGCACCACCAGGCCGGGGTAGCCCTCGGTGCCCGTCACGTAGGGATGGTCGTAATGGATGCGGTGGCCGTTGAAGGTCACCGCGGAATAGCGGAACAGCAGCACGGAAGACGGATGGACCGTGTCGCGCCATTGCGCCTGAGGAGCGGGTTCGCTGCCCACGAGCTTTGGCGGCGAAGGCTGCCGGTAGACGATGTCCTGCTCTTCCTGGATGACGATCTGGCCCGCCTGATGGTATTCGTGGCGCACGGTCACGAACAGCAGCGCGCCGGTGCGGCCCGTTTTCTCCTTGACGTCGGCGACGGTCGACACGCGTTCAGCCGGAACGCCAACCTTCAACGGCTGGCGGAATTCCACCCGGCCGCCGGCCCACATGCGGTTGCGGTCCTGGGCCGGCGGCAGGAAACCGCCGCGCGACGGGTGCCCATCCGTCCCCAACCCGTCCATGCCCACCGTGCTGATGAAAAACGCCCATTGCCACAGGGGCGGCAGGGCCTCGCCCTGGGCCGGCGCCGCACCGCCCAGCGTGGCCGCGATGCGCGCGGCATGGCCGGGATCCATCGCGTCCGCCTTGCGTTCGCCGCTGCCGATCCAGCCTGCCGGATCTGTAGAAGTCATGCCGATATCCTTTGGTGGGGTTTTCTCAGCCTGAAGCATGCCCGCAAGCCGTCCTCAATGTGAATTCGTTTTTCCTCAAGGCGGGGTTTGCGGCGCCTGAATCGACGGCCCATGCCCAGCCCGGCGCCGCGCGCCGTAATATATGCCCCATGCACTTCGACCTTGCCGACCTACGCCTGTTCATCCACATCGCGGAATCCCCCAGCCTGACCCAGGCGGCCAAACGGGCGCACTTGTCCCTGGCCGCGGTCAGCGTGCGGATCAAAGCGCTGGAGAACCAGCTCAATACCCGATTGCTGTACCGCGACAGCCGCGGCGTGGAAATCACGCCCGCCGGCCAGAAGCTGCTGCAGCACGCCCGCGTCATCATGCGGCAGGTGGATCACCTGAAGCACGACTTCCAGGAGCAGTCCGACGGCGACGCCGGCCACATCCGGATCTTCGCCAACACCACGGCGGTCACCGAATTCATGCCGGACATCCTGGCGCAGTTCCTGTCGGGCCATCCGGGGGTAACGGTCGACCTGCAGGAACGCCTGACGCGCGACATCGTGCGGGGCGTGCTGGACGGCACCACCGACCTGGGCATCGTGGCCGGACCGGTGGACGCCCCCGAATTGCAGACGATCCACTTCAGCACCGACCGGCTGGTTTTGGTGGTGCCCAACGGCCACCCGTTGCAAGACCAGGAAAAGGTCAAGCTGGTGGACGCCGTGCGTTATCCGTTCATCACCATGCACGAGGGTTCCACGCTGGTCGCCTTCCTGCGCGACCAGCTGGAACGCGGCGGGCAGCGCCTGCCGCAACGCATCCAGCTCTATAGCTTCGATTCGATCTGCCGCATGGTGCAGGCCGGCGTCGGCATCGGCGTCATCCCCGACTCCGCCGCCCGCCGCTACGGCGCCGACACCAAGCTGCGCGTCGTAGAGCTGGACGAACCGTGGGTGGTGCGAGAGCGCAAACTGCTGGTGCGCGATATCGATGCCCTGCCCGGCTGCGCGCGAGAACTGATCGAACAGATCCAGGTGCCACGGGCGCCCTGACGCCCGCAGCGCCCGCCTGCGGCGTCACGTGCCGGTGAACGCCGGCGGCCGTTTTTCAGCGAAGGCTCGCATCCCTTCCAGGTAGTCGTCGGTGTAGCCAAGCTCGCGCTGGAAACGGCATTCCAGATCGAACTGCTGCGCCAGCGTGTTGCCGCTGGACGCATGCAGCGCCGCCTTGGTCGCGGCATAGGCCCGCGTGGGCCCCGCCGCCAAGGTCGCGGTGACGTCCGACACCGTGGCGGCCAGCGCGTCGTCGGGCACCACGCGCCAGATCAAGCCCCAGGATTCCGCCTGCCGGGCGCTGACCGCTTCGCCGAACAGCGCCGCCCCCATCGCGCGGGCCGACCCCACCAGCCGAGGCAGGAACCACGTGCCGCCGGCGTCGGGCAGCAAGCCGATCTTGCTGAAGGCCTGAATAAAGCGCGCCGACTCCACGGCGAACACCACGTCGCATGCCAGCACCAGGCTGGCGCCCGCGCCCGCCGCCACGCCGTTCATCACGCACACCACCGGCACGGGCAATGCACGCAAGCGCGTGATCAGCGGCCGGTAGCATTTCTCGAGCATCTGGCTCAGGTCGCGGCGCGATCCGTCGTCGGCGGGTTTGCGCTCGGAGAGGTCCTGGCCGGCGCAAAAGCCGCGGCCCGCCCCCGTGATGATCAGGCCACGCAGGCCCGGATCAGCCTCCATGGCGTCCAGCGCGCGCGCCAGCTCGGCGTGCATGACTTCGGTGAAGCTGTTCAGCCGGTCGGGGCGGTCAAGCGTGATGACGCCGACGCCGCGATCCAGCGTAAAGCGGATCTGGGTGTATTCGGCCCCTTGGGGCGGATGGAACGCGGTTGCGCTCATGCCAGTTCCTCCAGAACGGCCAGTTGCTCGGCCGTGTCGCCCAGCAGTTGGTCCACCACCGTCAGCCGTTTGAAATAGTCGCCTACATCCAGTTCGTCGGTCATGCCCATGCCGCCGTGCAATTGCACGGCCATCTGCGCCACCTGACGCCCGGCGCGCGCGGCTTCCAGCTTGGCCGACGCGATCATGCGGCGGCGCTGCGCGGCATCCGGCTCGGTCAAGGCCGCAACCGCCACATAGGCCATCGACAAGGCCAGTTCCTTGGCCACCAGCATCTCGGCCAGCCGATGCTGCAAGGCCTGGAACGACGCCAGCGGCTGCCCGAACTGCTTGCGCGTCTTCAGATAGTCGACCGTGATCTCCAGCAGGCGCTCCATGGCGCCCGCCGCATGCGCGCACAGCGCTGCCGTGCCCCATTGCAAGGCTTGCGCCAGCGCTGCGTCCGCGGCTGGCCCTTCGGCCAGCAAGGCATCGGCGGGCAAGCCCACCGCGTCCAGGTCCAGCCGGGCGCAGCGCGCCCCGTCCAACGTGGGCGTATCGGTCACCCGCACGCCGGCCGAGTCGGACGGCACCGCCAGCAGCACGGTCTGCCCGTCGGCGCCTTGCGCGCTGACCAGCCATGCCGTCGCCGCGGCGCCATGCCATACCAGGTGCTTGACGCCATCCAGGCGCCAGCCTTCGGCGGTCTTGGCGGCGCGGCAATGCTGCGGAAGAGTGTCGTAGCGGCGGCCGGGTTCCTGGTAGGCCACGCTGACGATGGCCTCGCCCGATGCGATGGCGGGCAGCCAGCGGCCGCGCAGGGCGTC
This sequence comes from Achromobacter sp. MYb9, assembly GCF_002975275.1. Classification (GTDB taxonomy): domain Bacteria; phylum Pseudomonadota; class Gammaproteobacteria; order Burkholderiales; family Burkholderiaceae_B; genus Achromobacter. Next base: position 802,638 of record NZ_PCOQ01000001.1, read on the forward strand.
GCCGCAGGCGTCCAGCAGCGCCGCGCCCATGACCGCGCTGGGAATGACCGGTTCGGACACCAGTCCGCGGCCCAGTTCCACATGCACCGGCAGCAGGCTGGCCGGCACTTCGCCGAATCCGCCGAAGTCCTGTGAAATGGTCAGGCCCAATACGCCCAGTTCGGCCAGCGCGCCCCAAGCCTTGGGGTCCAGCGTGCCGCTTGCCTGGCGGGTGCGGCGCTGGGGATACGTCCATGCCTGGTCGACCAGGCGGCGCAGGCTGTCGGCCAACATGCGCTGTTCTTCGGTGTAGATGAAATCCATGCGTGTCTTCCTGTCGGATTGCGCGGGGCGGGCCTACAGGCCCAGCACCAGCCGGGCGATGATGCCCTTCTGCACTTCGGTCGTGCCGCCGTAGATGGAGGTCTTGCGCATATCGGCGTAGCCCGCACCGGATGCGGCAGCCATCTCGGGGCCCGGACCATGGAAATCGGCACCGGCCTGGAGCCAGTCGGGGTCGTAGGGCCAGGCATCCGGCCCCGCCACTTCCATCTGCAGCATGGCGAGGTCCTGCTGGATCTCGGACCCGCGGATCTTCAGCACGGACGCCTCGGGCCCCGGCGTGCCGTCGTTGCTGGAGGCCACCCGCAACAGCAGCATTTCAAGCGCCATGATGTCGACTTCTATCCGCGAAATGCGGTCGCGGATGCGGCTGTCGGCCAGCAGCGGCTTGCCATGCGACTGCGCGCGCGCGGCCATCTGCTTCAAGATGCCCAGCTCGCGATGGCAGTGGCCCAGCCCGGCGATGCCGGTGCGCTCGTGACCCAGCAGATACTTGGCGTAGGTCCATCCCTGATTCTCTTCGCCCACCAGGTTGGATACCGGCACCCGCACGTTTTCCAGCCAGACTTCGTTCACGTCGTGGCCGCCATCGAGCGTGCGGATCGGGCGCACGGTCACGCCTGGGGTGCGCATGTCCAGCAGCAGCATCGAGATGCCGCGCTGCGCTCGCGCGTCGGGGTCCGTGCGCACCAGGCAGAACATCCAGTCGGCGTACTGGGCCAGGGTGGTCCAGGTTTTCTGGCCGTTGACGACATACTCGTCGCCATCGCGCACGGCGCGGGTCTTGAGCGAGGCCAGGTCGGAACCGGAACCCGGTTCGGAATAGCCCTGGCACCACCAATCCTCCACGCGCAGCATGCGCGGCAAGAGGCGCGCCTGTTGCTCGGCGCTGCCGTACTTCATCAGCACGGGACCAATCATGGACAAGCCGAAAGGCAGCAGCCGCGGGGCGCCCGCCTTGAAGCACTCCACTTCGAAGATCAGACGTTGCAAGGCGTTCCAGCCGGTGCCGCCGTGCTCGACGGGCCAATTGGGCGCGCCCCAGCCGTGGTCGGCCAGGATGTTGTGCCAGCGCACGTAGTCCTCGCGTTCCAGCCGCTGATGCCGCAGTACCTTGTCGCGGATATCGGCCGGCAGGTTGGCCGCGGCGAACGTGCGCACCTCGTCGCGGAATTGGCGCTCTTGCGGCGTCCAGGTCAGGTTCATGGTCTACCTCCTTTGCCCGGTATCTAGCCACGGCGCGGGCGGACCGGCAATCTGCCTATTCCGAAGACCGGCTTCGCGCAGGATGTAGGGCGGGCCCCCTCTACAGGCGCGCAAAAGGCCTGCTTCAGCAATGAAGAATGGCCGAACCCGACGCCAGTGCGGACACTAGCAGCCGTCATCTACCGGAGTCCCATCGCACCATGACTGTTCCCGATCACAAGGAAAGCGTGTCGCAGGGCGTCGAGGCGCAGTACCGCCAGGCGCTCGACGAGGGCCGTTTTCTTATCCAGCATTGCGCCGGTTGCGACCGCGCCGTGTTCTATCCCCGAATGATTTGTCCGCATTGCGGCGCGGACAAGCTGGCCTGGACCGAGCCCGACGGGCGCGGCACCGTTTATTCCTCCACCGTGGTGCGGCGCAAGCCCGAGGCGGGCGGCGACTACAACGTGGCGCTGATCGACCTGCAGGAAGGCGTCAGGCTGATGAGCCGCGTGGAAGGCGTGGCGCCTGCCGACGTGCATATCGGCATGGCGGTGCGCGCCCGCGTGGCGCAACAGGACGGCCACGGGCTCGTGGTTTTCGTACCCAACAAGGAGGCGCCATGACGCTGAACGATTTGCGCGGCGCCGTCGCGGTGGCGGGCGTGGGCCACGCCGGGCTTGGGCAGGCCGCGGGCTATACCGAAATGGAAATCCTGGTGCAGGCGGCGCAGCGCGCCGTGGCCGACGCCGGCCTGACGATGCGCGACATCGACGGCATCTGCACGGCCAGCGTCGCGGCGCCGATGTGGGCCATGCCGGTGATCGAACACCTGGGTATCCGCCCCACCTTCATCGACAGCACCATGCTGGGCGGCTCCAGCTTCGTGGCGCACCTGATGCCGGCGCTGCATGCGCTGGCCTCCGGCCAATGCAACGCAGTGCTGGTTTGCTACGGCAGCACGCAGCGCACGTCCACGCTGAGCCGTGCCGAAATCGGCCGGGTCCGCAAGCAGTTCGACCCCCAGCCCTACGAAACGCCATACGAGCCGTTGAGCCCGCTGTCGTCGTATGCGCTGGCGGCGGCGCGCCACATGCACCAGTACGGCACGCGTCGCGAACACCTGGCGCAAGTGGCGCTGGCGGCCAACCAATGGGCGCAGCTGAACCCCGAGGCGCAACTGCGCGAGCCGGCCACGCTGGACCAGATCTTGTCGGCCCGCATGGTGTCCGACCCCTTGAGCGTGCGCGACTGCTGCCTGGTCACGGACGGCGCGGGCGCCTACGTGCTGGTGCGGGCTGACCGGGCGCGCGACCTGCCGCGTCCGCCCGTCTACGTGCTGGGCAACGCCACGGCGGTGTGGAACCGGCAAATCTCGTCCATGGAAGACCTGACCGTGACGGCCGCGGCCGAATCCGGCAAGCGCGCCTTCGACATGGCCGGCGTCACGCCCAAAGACGTCGACGTGGTCGAGCTCTACGACGCCTTCACCATCAACACCTTGCTCTTCCTGGAAGACCTGGGCTTCTGCGCCAAGGGCGAAAGCAAGGACTTCATCGCGGACGGCGCCATCGCGCCAGGCGGCAGGCTGCCGGTGAACACCAATGGCGGCGGCTTGTGCTGCGTGCATCCCGGCATGTATGGCGTCTTCATCATGATTGAAGCCGTCCGGCAGTTGCGCGGCGAATGCGGCGCGCGCCAGGTTGCCGACGCGCAACTGGCGTTGGTGCATGGCAATGGCGGCACGCTGTCCAGCCAATCCACCGCAATCCTGGGCACCCAGGCCACCCTTTGACCTTCACGGCAACACCGATGTCCCAAGCAGAACCCATCACCCGCATCCACGAAGTCCTGGCGCTGCAAGCGCGCCAGCGGCCCGACGCCGTCTGCCTGCACGAAGAAGGCGGCGGCACGCTGACCTACGTCCAACTGTGGCAACGCGTGCAGGCCGTAGCGGGCTGGTTGCGCGAACAGGGCGTGCAACCCGGCCACCGGGTGCTGATGGTGGGGGAAAACTGCGCGGCGATGATCGCCGCGTTGTTCGGATGCGGCCTGGCGGGCGCCTGGCCGGTTGGGGTGAACGCCCGCTTGTCCGCCCGCGAGGTCGACAACATCCGACAGCATGCGCAGCCCGAGCTGATGCTCTACACCACGGGCATCTCGTCCGCGGCGGCCGCGCATGCCGCGGCCGCCTCCGCCACGGACGCGGACCCGGCCATCTGGGGTCCGGGCGTGCAGGCCTTGCGGGCGGCCGTTCCCACGCAGGCCGAGACCGGCGAACTGGCCGCGGAAGTCGCCACCGTGATTTACACGTCCGGCACCACCGGCGCGCCCAAGGGCGTGATGGTGCCCCATCGCGGGCTGCTGCACTTCGCGCGGGTGTCGGCGGCATCGCGCCGCCTGACACCGCACGACATCGGCTACGCGGCGCTGCCCATGTCGCACATATTCGGCATCGCCACGGTATTGATGGCCACCGTGCACGCCGGCGCCAGCCTGGTGCTGCGCAGCCGCTTCGATGCGGAAGACGCGTTCAAGGCGTTAGCCCATCCTGGCGTCAGCATCCTGCAGGGCGTGCCCACCATGTTCAGCCGGATGATGGCCGTGGCGCCGCCGCGCGCGGACCTGCGCGCCCCGGCGTTGCGTTACCTGTACACCGGCGGGGCCGCGCTGGACCCCACGCTCAAGCGCGATGCCGAACGCTACTTCGGCGTGTCGATGCACCATGGCTACGGCATCACGGAATATGCGGGATCGATGTTCATCACGCGCATCGACGCGCCGCGCGAAGACTGCTCGGCCGGCTACGCGGTGGACGGCGTCGAAATGCGCATCGGCAGCCCCGACGGCGGGACGCCTGCGCCTGGCGAGCGCGGCGACATCCTGATCCGCGGCCCTGGCGTCATGCTGGGCTACTACCGCAGCCCCGAACAAACGGCGCAAGCGCTTTTGCCCGGCGGCTGGCTCAACACGGGCGACATCGGCTATGTCGACCACAGCGGCGCGCTGTTCATCGCCGGCCGCTCCAAAGACCTGATCATCCGGTCCGGGTTCAACGTGTACCCCATCGAAGTCGAATCGGTGATCAACGCGTTCCCCGGCGTGCGGCTATCCGCCGTGGTGGGCCGCGACACGGCCGACCAGAATGAAGAAGTCATCGCCTTCGTCGAACCCGTGCCCGGCGCCACGATCGACACCAATTTGCTGATGCTGCACCTGCGCGCACAGCTGGCGCCCTACAAGCGGCCCGCACGAATCATCCCCATCGACACCATTCCCACGACCGTCAGCGGAAAAATCCTGAAGCAGCCGCTGAAAGAAAGGCTGGCGTAGGCGCGGACTCGCTGTTCCGCTCCACGACCCGCCGCTACTACACAAGGAGACAACAGCGTGAACATCAAGACTCTGTTCGCCGCGGCCATCGCCGTGGCGGCGCTTGCCACGGCGGCTTCCGCCCGTGCGGACGCCTACCCCGAACGCCCCATCCGCCTGTTGGTGGGCTACGCCCCTGGCGGCCCCGTGGACACCACGGCCCGCGTCTTCGCCAAGTACCTGGGCGACAAGCTGGGCCAGACCGTCGTGGTGGAGAACCGCGCCGGCGCCAGCGGCATGATCGCGTCCGACGCCACCGCCAAGGCCACGCCCGACGGCTACATGCTGGGCTTTGCCGCCAGCCCCACGTTGACCATGTCGCCGCTGGTCCAGCGCAGCACGCTGTTCGATCCGCGCCGCGATTTCTCGCTGATCGGGCTGGTGGTCGATTACGCCAACGTGCTGCTGATCGGCCCGCAGATCCCCGCCAAGAATGTCGGCGAACTCGTCGGCTACGCCCGCGCGCACCCGGACGCGGTGTCGTTCGGATCCGCCGGCATCGGGGCATCCAACCACCTGTCGGCCGAACTGCTGAAGAAGCAGGCCGACGCGTCGATGCTGCACGTGCCGTACCGTGGCAATTCGCCGGCGATGATGGATGTAATCAGCGGCAAGGTGACCTTCATGTTCGACATCACCAGCACCGCCATTCCCTTCATCAAGAGCGGCAAGGCGCGCGCGCTGGCCGTGACGTCCAGGACCCGCAATCCGGAACTGCCCGACGTACCCACGATGATGGAAGCCGGCATGAAGGACTACGAAGTCGTCGGCTGGTACGCGCTGGTCGGCCCCAAGAAACTGCCCGACGCCGTCTCGGCCCGCCTGACCCGCGCGCTTGACGAGGTCTCGAAGGATCCCGCCTTCCGCAAAGCCATGACCGAAGGCGGCTACACCATCAACGCCGGCGACTCGAAGGCGTTGCAGTCCCGTATCGACCGCGAGTACGCCTTGTGGTCGGACGTTATCCAAAGCGCCAACATCCAGGCCAACTGACCCCACCGGAGCTCCACGATGCATCCTCCGCTTGCGCTACACGCCCAGACCCGCCTGCCCATCATTGGCGCCCCCATGTTCCTGGTTTCCGGGCCGGAATTGGTGGTGGCGCAATGCGCGGCGGGGATCATCGGCACGTTCCCTTCCTTGAATGCGCGGCCGCAGGAGCAGCTGCACGACTGGATCACCCGCATCGAGGAAGGCCTGGCCGCCAGGCGCCAGGCCGACCCCGGCGCCCGCGTCGCGCCGTATGGCGTGAACCTGATCATCCATCCCAGCAATCCGCGCTGGCAGGGCGACCTGGCCATCTGCGCCGAACGGCGTGTGCCGCTCATCATCACGTCGCTGCATGCACCGGAAGCCGTGGTGAAAGCCGTGCATCCGTACGGCGGGCTGGTCTATCACGACGTCACCAATGTGCGCCACGCCAAGCGCGCGCTGGAGGCCGGCGTCGATGGCCTGATTCTGGTGGCCGCCGGCGCCGGTGGCCATGCGGGACAGATCAACCCCATCGCGCTGGTCAACGAGATCCGGGCGTTCTACGACGGCCCGCTGGCGCTGTCGGGCTGCATCAGCCACGGTAAGGACATTCTTGCAGCGCAGATCCTGGGCTGCGACTTCGCCTATATGGGCACGCGCTTCATCGCCACGCAAGAGTCGCTGGCAGGCGAGGCGTACCGCGAAATGGTGCTGCAGGCGCAAGCGGCCGATGTGACCTACACCCCGTATTTCTCGGGCGTGCCAGCCAACTACCTTTCCGCCAGCATCCAGGCGGCCGGGCTGGATCCCTTGACCCTGGCAAAGCACGGCGAGGCGCCGCCCGCCAACATGGACAAGAACACCCGGCCGAAAGCCTGGAAAGATGTCTGGAGCGCCGGCCAGGGCGTGGGCGCCGCGCAGGAAGTCCTGCCTATCGCCACGCTGGTGGATCAACTGGAAGCGGAATACCGCAGCGCCCGCGATGCCTTGATGGCTGCGTAAGAAAAACGGGCGGGCTCTCTACGAGCCCGCCCGCGTGGTCCGTGCCGCCCTATTCCAGCTTGATGTTCGCGGTCTTGATCAGGTCGCGCCACTTCACGATCTCGTGCTGCACGAACTCGCCGAATTGCTCCGGCGTGCCGGGCTTGGGCTCGGCGCCGGCGGCGATCATGCCCTTGGCCGTGGCGGGGTCCGACAGCACCTTCACCATATCGGCGTTCATGCGCTTCACGATGTCCGGCGGCGTGCCCTTGGGCGCCATCACGCCGCTCCACGAATACGCCTCGTAGCCCGGCAATCCGGATTCGGCGATGGTAGGCACATCCGGCAGCATGCTGGAACGCGTGGGGTTGCCCACGCCCAGCGCGCGCACCTTGCCTCCCTTCAGATGCGGCACGGCCGACGGACCATCCGCGAACATTACCTGCACCTGCCCGCCCAGCAAGTCCTGCATGGCGGGCGCGCTGCCGCGATACGGGATGTGCTGGATCCGCACGCCGGCCATCGCATTGAAGAGTTCGCCCGCCAGGTGCGTGCCGCCGCCCGTGCCCGACGAGCCGAACGAGAGCTTGCCGGGGTTCTCCTTGGCGTAGGCGATCAGTTCGCTGACCGTATTCACGGGCAACGACGCATTCACCACCAGCACGATGGGAAACACCGCCGCCATGCCGACCGGCACGAAGTCGCGCGTGATGTCGTAGCTGAGGTTGTCGCGCAAGCTGGGCAGCACCGCGTGGTGGATGGACGCGAAAAAGAAGTTGTAGCCATCGGGCTCGGCCTTGGCCGCGAATTGCGCGCCAACAATGCCGCCCGCGCCCGATTTGTTATCGACCACCGTCGGCACCGACCACAGCTGGCCTAGCGGCTGCGTCGTAAAGCGCGCGGTGGTATCCACCGGCCCTCCCGGCGGAAACGGCACGACGAAAGTCACGGCATGGCCCGGCCAGGTGGCGGCGCGGGCCGTGGCGGGGAATAAGGCGGGCACGACGGCGGCGGCGCACGCGGCGCCCAGCCCCGTGAGGACGCGGCGGCGTTGAAGATCGGTCACTGCAGTCTCCTGAGTCTTGGTGTTATTCACGGTCAAGCTTCAAGAACTGCTGCCCGCCGCTCTTATTTATTATTTTCCGGCCGCGCCAAATCGCCGCTACACATTTTCAAAAGCCCCTCTTTCGCACGGGCAGGAAAGTTCGGTCAGCGGACACGATCTACCTCGGGACGATGCGCGGATGCGACACCCGGCCTAGGGAAAACGGAGCAGGCGCCGGCATGGCCGCCCGCTGCTGCGTTCATTGCCCGCGCGCGGCGCGCTGCACGTGTTCGATGAAGCACTCGGCGAAGCTGGGCAGATCGCGGCCGCGCTGGCGGCACAGCAGACGGTCGCGCAGCGCCCAAGGGTCTTCCAGTTTCAGCACGTGCAGCGAATCGGGCCGGCTGTAGCGCGCCGCGCAGGCGCGCGGCACGACGGCGATGCCCGCGCCCGCTTCCACCATGCGGCACACCGCTTCGAAGCTGCCCACGTGCACGCGCTGGCAAATGCGCTTGCCCAGGCCGCTGGCGATGTCTTCCAGGAAGGTCTGGATGGCGCTGTCGGGGTGAATACCGACGAATTGATAGGCATCGACCAGGTCCGCGAAATGGGCCGACTTGGAGGCTGCCAGCGGATGGTCCAACGACGTCACCACGGTGAGTTCGTCGCGAAACAGCGGCGTGACGTCCAGCCCTTCCACATCGATGTTGCCGGCCACCAGGCCAAGATCGCCGGCGCCCGCGCGGATCGCGATGACGATGTCCCCGGATATCTTCTCTTCGAGCTCGACGTCCACGTCAGGGTTTTCCGCAAGGAACGTGGACAGGGCATCCGCCAGAAACGAGTTCGTGGCGGTTGTGTTGGCCAGCAATCTCAAGCGTCCCTTTAACCCGCTGGCATAGGGCTGCAGATCGGCGTTCAGGCATTCCAGTTGCCGGAAGACGGCGTTGGCGTGCTTCAGCAGCACCTCGCCCGCCGGCGTCAGCGCGACGCCGGTCGCCAGGCGCACCAGCAGGCGCGCCTTGAAGGCTTCTTCCATGTGCTTGACCCGCGCGCTTGCCGCCGGCAATGACAGGAACGTGCGTTCCGCGGCCCGGGTCAAATTGAGTGTTTCCCCTACGTTCACAAACAAACGCAGGTCAGTCAAATCATGTCTCATGTTCCACCACGCAGAAGGGGGGCATTTCTAATTTTGAATTCTTCGAATGCCGGGTCGAATCTACCATGCACCATGGCCTGTTAACACTAACAGGCCGCGGTCCCGCGAACCATATCGGTTGATGCGGAACTGTTTTCCACAGGCGGTGCATGCGCCGCAGCACAGGAGTCACAGGCTATGAGCGGCATGGTTTCCGGAAAGGTAGTGGTCGTCACGGGCGCGGGCGGCGGCATCGGGCGCAGCATTGCGCTGGCGATGGCGCAGGCGGGCGCCAAGGTCGTCGTGAACGACATCGGCGTGTCGCTGACCGGCGAAGGCGGCGCGGAAGGGCCGGCGCAAGCGGTCGTGAAAGAGATCATCTCGGCCGGCGGCCAGGCCGTCGCCAACACGGACAGCGTTGCCGCCTACGACAGCGCAAGCCGCGTGGTGCAGACCGCGATCGACGCGTTCGGCCGCATTGATGCGGTGATCAACAACGCGGGCAATCTGCGCGACCGCGTTTTCCACAAAATGAGCGAAGAAGAATGGCGCCAGGTGATCGACGTGCACCTGAATGGCTCGTTCTTCATGAGCCGCGCGGCAGCGCCTTATTTCCGCGAACAGGAATCGGGCGCCTTCGTGCACATGACGTCCACGTCCGGCCTGATCGGCAACTTCGGCCAGGCCAACTACGCGGCCGCCAAGCTCGGCATCGTGGCCCTGTCCAAGTCCATTGCGCTGGACATGGCGCGTTACCACGTGCGGTCCAACTGCATCGCCCCGTTCGCCTGGAGCCGCATGACGAGTTCCATCCCGGCGGAAACCGACGAAGAGAAGGCCCGTGTTGAAAAGCTGAAGAAGATGGAAGCTGGCAAGGTCGCGCCGATGGCCGTCTACCTGGCGAGCGATGCGGCCAGCGAAATCACCGCCCAGATCTTCGCCGTGCGTGCCAACGAAATCATGCTGATGAGCCAGCCGCGACCGCTGCGCACGGTGCACAACAGCGAAGGGTGGACGCCGGAGCGCATCGCCGAGATCGCCGTGCCGGCCATGCGTAAACACTTCTACGCCCTGGAGCGCTCGCCCGACGTCATCGACTGGGACCCCATCTGAGACCGCCATGCCCCTGGATTACGCGACCGTGAAAAACTGGCGCTTTGACGATGTACGTCAGCGCTACGAGCAGAAAGACACCATGCTGTATGCCCTGGGCATCGGCCTGGGCCAGGACCCCGAAGACGCTGGCCAATTGCGCTACGTGTACGAAAAGGACTTACAGGCCTTCCCCACGATGAGCGTGGTGCTGGGTTATCCCGGCTTCTGGGTGCAGGACCCGCGCGCCGGCATCGACTGGGTCAAGGTCGTGCACGGCGAGCAGCGTCTGACGATGCATGCGCCGTTGCCGACATCGGGCGTGGTCATCGGCAAGAGCCGCAACACGCATGTGATCGACAAGGGCGCGGACAAGGGCGCCATCGTCATTACCGAGCGCACGCTGCATGATGAAAGCGGCGCCTGCCTGGCTACCCTGCGGCAAAGCACCTTTTGCCGCGGCGACGGCGGCTTCGGCCAGGGCGACGCCAGCCCCGAGGCCCTGCCCGCCGTGCCGGACGGCAAGCCGGACCTGCAATGCGAACTGCGCGTCCCGCCCAGCGCCGCCTTGCTCTATCGCCTGAACGCCGACCGCAACCCGCTGCACGCCGACCCCGAGGTCGCGCGCCAGGCGGGTTATCCACGGCCCATCCTGCACGGCCTGTGTTCGTACGGCGTGGCGGCGCATGCCATCGTCAAAAGCTGCTGCGGCTACGATGCGTCGCGCCTGGCCAGCCTGAACACCCGCTTTTCGGCGCCCGTGTATCCCGGCGAGACCCTGCAATGCGACATCTGGCACATGCCGGACGGACAGATCCGCTTTCAGGTGCGAGCGCGCGAACGCGATCTCGTCGTCATGAGCCACGGCACCGCGACGGTGCAATCATGACGCGCCCGCCCGCGCTTGACGGCATCCGCGTGCTTGATCTGTCGCGCATCCTGGCCGGCCCCTGGTGCACGCAGAACCTGGCTGATCTGGGTGCCGACGTCATCAAGATCGAACGCCCCCACGTCGGCGACGACACCCGCGCCTGGGGGCCGCCGTATCTGAAGGACGGTAACGGCCAGGACACCAACGAATCCGCCTATTACCTCAGCGCCAACCGCAACAAGCGGTCGGTCGAAGCCGACATGGCCACGTCCGAAGGCGCGGCGCTGATCCGCGAGTTGGCGGCGGCAAGCGACATCCTGGTCGAGAACTTCAAGGTGGGTGGCCTGGCCAAGTACGGCCTGGACTACGACAGCCTGAAAGCCATCAACCCACGCCTGATCTATTGCTCGGTCACCGGCTTCGGCCAGGACGGCCCCTTTGCGCAACGGCCCGGCTACGACTTCATGATCCAGGGCATGGGCGGGCTGATGAGCATCACCGGCGAGCGCGACGATCTGCCTGGCGGCGGACCGCAAAAGGCCGGCGTGGCGGTGACGGACATCGTGACGGGCATGTACGCCACCGTCGCAATCCTGGCGGCCTTGCAGGAACGCCATCGCAGCGGGCTGGGGCAGCACCTGGACATCGCGCTGCTGGACAGCCACGTGGCGCTGCTGGCCAACCAGAACTCCAACTACTTCAATTCCGGCGTGGCGCCCAAGCGCGCCGGCAACGCGCACCAGAACGTGGTGCCGTACCAGGTGTTCGCCGCCCGCGACGGCCACTTGATCGTGGCCACCGGCAACGAATCGCAGTACCGCGCCTATTGCCGCGCCATCGGCGTGCCCGAGCTGGGCGACGACCCGCGCTTCGCCACCAACCGGCTGCGCGTGACGAATCGCGAAGTCCTGATCGCCATCCTGACGGAGATCATGCTGCAAGGCCGCCGCGATGACTGGATCGCCAAGCTGGAAGCGGTGGGCGTGCCGTGCGGCCCCATCAACGACATCGCGCAGGCGTTCGCGCATCCGCAGGCGCAGGCCAGGCAGTTGCGCCGCGACCTGCCGCATCCCGCCGGCGGCATGGCGCCGGTTACCGCCAGCCCGCTGCGGTTTTCGGCGTCGCCCGTCGTCTATCGCCGCGCGCCGCCCTTGCTGGGCGAGCACACCGAGGAAGTGCTGCGCGAGGTGTTGGGTAAATCGGCCGACGCCATCGCGGCATTCAAGGCGGCCACCGCGAAGACGCCGTAAGGCGACGGGCGTGGCGCGCAACGTCCTGCAGGCGCCGCAACCGCAATAGGAAAAAAAAAACGGCCGCTGGATGTCAGCGGCCGTCTTCGTGTCGCGCGTGCTTACGCCACGGCGACCGGGATCTTGCCGATCTTGGCCTGCCATTCCTTGGGACCCGTCGTGTGGACCGAGGTGCCCTGGGCGTCCACCGCCACGGTCACCGGCATGTCCTTCACGTCGAACTCATAGATGGCTTCCATGCCCAGGTCGGCAAAACCCAGCACCTTGGCGCCGCGGATCGCCTTGGACACGAGATACGCCGCGCCGCCCACGGCCATCAGGTAGGCCGAGCCGTGCTTCTTGATCGCTTCGATGGCGACCGGGCCGCGTTCCGACTTGCCGATCATCGAGATCAGGCCGGTCTTCTCCAGCATCATGTCGGTGAACTTGTCCATGCGGGTGGCAGTCGTGGGGCCGGCGGGGCCGACCACTTCGTCGCCCACCGGATCCACCGGGCCCACGTAATAGATCACGCGGTTGGTGAAGTCCACCGGCAGCGGCTCACCCTTGGCCAGCATGTCCTGTATGCGCTTGTGCGCGGCATCGCGGCCGGTCAGCATCTTGCCCGACAGCAGCAGGGTCTGGCCCGGCTTCCAGCTGGCGACTTCTTCCTTCGTCAGCGTGTTCAGGTCGACTTGCTTGGACTTGTTGTAGTCAGGCGCCCAGTGCACTTCCGGCCATTCCGACAGCGACGGCGGATCCAGGCGCGCGGGGCCCGAGCCGTCCAATTCGAAGTGCGCGTGGCGCGTGGCGGCGCAGTTCGGAATCATCGCGACCGGCTTGGAGGCGGCGTGCGTCGGGAAGGTGCTGATCTTGACGTCCAGCACGGTCGTCAGACCGCCCAGGCCTTGCGCGCCGATGCCCAGCGCGTTGACCTTTTCGTAGAGTTCGATGCGCAGTTCTTCCAGCTTGTTCTGCGGGCCGCGGGCCAGCAGTTCGTACATGTCGATGTCTTCCATCAACGACTGCTTGGCCATCAGCATGGCCTTTTCAGCGGTGCCGCCGACGCCGATGCCGAGCATGCCCGGCGGGCACCAGCCGGCGCCCATCGTCGGAACGATCTTCAGCACCCAGTCCACCAGCGAATCGCTGGGGTTCAGCATGGCGAACTTGGTCTTGTTTTCCGAACCGCCGCCCTTGGAAGCGATTTGCACGTCGACCTTGTCGCCCTGGACAAGTTCGACGTGCAGGATACAGGGCGTGTTGTCGCGCGTGTTCTTGCGCGCGAACAGCGGATCGTCCAGCACCGAGGCGCGCAGCGGATTGTCCGGGTTCAGGTAGCCGCGGCGCACGCCTTCATCACAGAGTTCCTGCAGGGTGCGCTTGGTGTCGAAGCGCACGCTCATGCCGATCTTCAGGAAGACGTTGACGATGCCGGTGTCCTGGCACAACGGGCGCTTGCCTTCGGCGCACATGCGCGAATTGGTCAGGATCTGCGCCATCGCGTCGCGCGCGGCGAGGCTTTCCTCGCGCTCGTAGGCGCGCGCCAGATGGCGGATGTAATCCACGGGGTGGTAATAGCTGATGAACTGGATGCCATCGGCTATCGACTGGATAAGGTCTTCTTCTTTAATGATGACGGACATGGCGATTTGCGGGTCAAGATGGAAAACATGAAAACGCGGCTGGTAGGATGAAACCAACCACATGGGAGAACAGATCGGTGTTGCTGCCCGGCCGCCTTGAACGGCGGCCGGGAATACTCATTACTTGCCTTGCCAGACCGGCTTGCGCTTTTCGGCGAAAGCGGTGGCGCCTTCCTTGGCGTCGGCCGAAGAAAAGATGTGGGCGATCAGCGGACGTTGGCGGTCGAACATGCCTTCCTGGTCCCAATCAACGGCCTGCGACACGATGCTCTTGGCGGTCTGCACTGCCATCGGACCGTTTTCAACGATGGCGCGCGCCAGTTCCAGCGCGCCGGCCAGGGCGCCACCCGGTTCGGTCAGGCGGTTGACCAGGCCAAACGAGTAGGCGCGTTCGGCGGTCAGCATTTCGCCCGTCAGGATCACTTCCATGGCGATGTGGTACGGCAGGCGGCGCGGCAGGCGCAGCATGCCGCCAGCGCCGGCCACCAGGCCGCGCTTGACTTCGGGCAGGCCGAACTTGGCGTTGCTGGCGGCCACGATCAGGTCCGAGGCCAGGGCCATTTCGCAACCGCCGGCCAGGGCATAGCCTTCAACGGCGGCAATCAGCGGCTTCTTGGGCGGCTTTTCGTTCAGGCCCGCGAAACCGCGGCCATCCACGTACGGACGCTGTCCCGATTTAGCAAACGCCTTCAGATCCATGCCCGACGAGAACGTGCCGCCGCCCCCCGTCAGGATGCCGATGCGGATGTCGTCGCGGCTATCCAGCTGGTCCAGCGCGGCAGCCATGGCTTGGGCGGTTTCCAGGTTGATGGCGTTCTTGGCTTCGGGGCGGTTGATCGTGATGATCTGGATGCCGTCGGTGACTTCCACCGTGATCAGGTCTGACATGAGGCTGCTCCTTCCGGGAATTCTCGGAATTGCGGGTGTTAATCGGGTTCCGGGTTTTATATAAGACTTGGGACTCAACCTGGAATCATACGACCATTGGGCGGCGGGCGCTGCCGCACCCCCTGATCAGTATATTCACCAGCCCCGCCGCCCCACAGCGCGCCGCAGCGGGCCCCGCCCCCCGGGGATCGCGCCATCGCGCGGGCGTTCAGCCCGGCGGCGCGCCCATGGAAACGGCCGCGCCGGTCAATATAGTTACCACCCCACCGCAGGCATGAAACAAGACCCGGGGCCGCTCTTATAGTGGCCTTCACCCGCAACGCTTCCCTCACGAAGAGCCTTCCATGCCCGCAACAACCCAACTGAACTACATCAAGTCGCCCGCTGCCCGCGCCGAGGATAGCGCCAGCGCCATCGAGGATACGGTGCGCGAGATCATTGCGCAGGTACGCGCCCGCGGCGATGCCGCGGTCCGTGAGTACTCCGTGAAATTCGACGGCAAGGACACGCCGGCGCTGGAGGTCTCGCTTGAAGCCCGGCTGCAGGCCGTCGCCGATCTGGACGAACAGACCCGCCAGGACACCGA
The DNA here is from genome assembly GCF_002975275.1 of Achromobacter sp. MYb9. Classification (GTDB taxonomy): domain Bacteria; phylum Pseudomonadota; class Gammaproteobacteria; order Burkholderiales; family Burkholderiaceae_B; genus Achromobacter. The sequence continues at coordinate 817,964 of NZ_PCOQ01000001.1, forward strand.
GTTCGCCATCGAGCGCGTGCGCGCCTTTGCCCAGGCCCAGCTGGCGACAGTCCTGCCCCTGGAAATCGAGACGCTGCCCGGACTGCACCTGGGGCATCGCGTCATTCCGGTGCAGCGCATCGGGGCCTACGTGCCCGGCGGCCGGTATCCGATCCTGTCGGCGCCCGTCATGACGATCGTCCCCGCCAAGGTCGCGGGCTGCGATGAAGTCATCGCCTGCCTGCCGCCGGGTGCCCACCCGGCAATGATCGCGGGCTGCCACCTGTCGGGCGCCGACCGCATCTTCCTGGTCGGCGGCGCCCAGGCCATCGCCGCCATGGCCTGCGGCACCGAATCCATTCCTGCGGTGGACAAGATCGTCGGCCCGGGCAACGCCTACGTCAACGAGGCCAAGCGGCAGGTATTTGGCGAAGTGGGTATAGACCAACTGGCGGGCCCGAGCGAGATCTTCGTGGTCGCCGACGAGACCGGTGATCCGGAAATGATTGCCACGGACCTGTTGGCCCAGGCGGAACACGACGTACGCACCCGGGTCGGGCTGATCACCACCAGCGAGCAGCTGGGTCGCGACACCCTGCGCGCCGTCGAGCGCCAACTGGCGGACCTGCCCACCGCCCCCGTGGCGGCGCGTGCCTGGGCCGACTATGGCGAGATCGTGCTGTGCGCGGACGAGGCCGAGATGCTGGCCTACTCCGACTTCGTGGCTGCCGAACACCTGCAGGTCCATACGCGCGATCCGCATGCCACGGCCGCCAAGCTGCGCAACTACGGCTCGCTGTTCATCGGCACGCTGGCCAGTGTGGTGTATTCGGACAAATGCTGCGGCACGAACCACACCCTGCCCACGATGCGGGCGGGCCGGTACACCGGGGGACTCTGGGTCGGGTCGTTCCTGAAGATCTGCACGCATCAATGGCTCGATTCGCGCGGCGTGGCCGCGGTGGCGCCCCCGGCTGAACGCCAGAGCCGCACCGAAGGCATGGAAGGACACCGCCGCGCCGCCGCGCTGCGCATGGGTTGAACCCAGGCGCCGCCTGGCTGGACGGCCGGCGGCGGCCCGTTCCAATAAATCGTCCAACAGGGGAAAAACAATGAAACTCGGCATCATCTTCAGCGCGCTGGCGCTCGTGGGCGCCAGCCTGGCGACGCCCGCACAGGCCCAGAAATCCTATCCATCGCGGCCGATCAAGCTGGTCGTGCCTTTCCCGCCCGGCGGCACCACCGACGTGCTCGCGCGCACCATCGCCGACCCGTTGGGCAAATTGCTCAAGCAGACGGTCGTCGTCGAAAACCGCAACGGCGCGGCCGGCCGGATCGGCAGCGAATACGTGATCCGCGCCGACCCCGACGGTTACACCCTCGGCATCGCCACGGTCAGTTCGCACGCGGTGACCCCGGTGGTCTACGACAATATCTCCTACGACGTAACGCGCGATCTGGCCCCGATCACCAAGCTCGCGTCGGTGCCCAATGTGCTGACCATCGGACCGGCGGTGCCCGCCAACGACATGGCCTCCTTCGTCAAGCTGCTCAAGAGCAAGCCCAACGCCTACACCTATGGCTCGGCCGGCGCCGGTTCCGAGTCCAACATGATGGGCGAGCTGTTCAAGCTAAGCACGGGCACCGAGATGATGCATGTGCCGTATCGGGGCGCAAGCCCCGCGCTGCAGGATGCCCTGGGCGGCCAGATCGCCGCCGTATTCGACAATCTGCCTTCGTCACTGCCCTTCATCCGCAGCGGCGACTTGAAAGCGCTGGCGGTCGCCTATCCGCAGCGCATCGAGGCCCTGCCCGATGTGCCGACGTTTGCCGAGGCGGGTATCCCCGAGGTCAACGATGCATCGTGGTTTGGCCTGGTTGCGCCCAAGAACACGCCGCCCGCCATCGTGCAGCAGCTCTATCAGGCCGTCGCCCAGGTTCTTGCCATGCCGGACGTGAAGGAAAAGCTGGCGGGATTCTCCGCGGTGCCGGTGGGCAATCCGCCCGCGGAGTTCGCTGCCCAGCTCAAGGCCGAGATCGATAAGCAGCGCGCGACGGCGCAACGCGCCAATATCAGCCTCAAGTAGATCCTCGGGCCGCGAAGGCCCACCATTCGGAGACAGACACATGCCTGCCCGCTACCGCATCCTGGTGGGTCAACTCTTCCAGGAAACGCACGGCTTCACCCCGGTGACCACTCCCTTGTCGGCATTCGAGATCGAGCGGGGCCAGGCCATGCTGAGCGCCAATGCCGGCGCCGACTCGGTGCTGGGAGGCATCCTGCGCACGCTGCAGGCCCAGGGCTGCGAAGCCGTTCCCACGCTCGCCGCGCGCGCCCGGCCCGGCGGCCGGGTCGAGGACAGCGCCTACGCGGTGCTGCGGCAAGGCATCCTGGAAGCGGCGGCTGCAGGCGGTTTCGACGCAATCGCCCTATGCCTGCACGGATGCATGCAGACCGTCAGCCTGGACAGCGCCGAAGCGGATCTGCTGGCGGGCCTGCGCGCCATCGTCGAGCCCGACATGCCGATCGTCGCGGGGTTCGACCTGCATGCCCATGCCGTGCCCGCCCTGCTGGGCCAGCTGGACTTTGCCTCGGCCTACAAGACCAATCCGCATGCCGATGCCGCCGAGACGGGCTTGCGGGTGGCCGGGCAGTTGCTGCACATGCTGGACACAGGCCAGCGCCCGGCGGGAATCAGCGTGCTGGTGCCGATGCTGACCCGGGGCAACGACGAAACCTCGCACGGCCCGCTTGCGCAGCTGCACGCGCGGGCGCTGGCCGCCGTGCGGGCCGGCGCCGGCATCCTGGACGTCTCCCTCTTCAACGTGAATCCTTTCATCGACGGCGCCGGCGTCGGACAGACCGTCCTGGCGTATGCTCGGACCGCCGCCGACCTGCCGCGGACGCGGGCGCTCGCCACGGAGCTTGCCCAGGCGCTGTGGGACGGGCGCGACGACTACGTCCATGACCTGCCGGACACCGACGCGCTGCTTGAACGCCACGCGCGGTCTTCCCGCAGGCTGATCGTCGGCGACTTCGGCGACCGTGTGCTGGCGGGCGGCCCGGGTGACAGCCTGCACGTGCTCCAGCGCGCCCTCGCCCTGACGCCCGGGCGCATCGCCGCCATCGTCACCGACCCCGAGGCATTGCGTGTGTGCCAGCAGGCAGGCGCCGGCGCCCTGGTCAACTTGCAGGCCGGTGGCCGCTACAGCACGGATTGCCAGCCCCTGGCCGTGTCGGGGCACGTCGCCGCCCTGGGCGACGGCACCTTCCGCAACCGCGGCGCGTTCATGCGCGGCGCCACGCTGCGGCTGGGTCCCCACGCAGTGCTCCGCAATGAACGCTACGACCTGCTGATCACGCAAGACGCCGTCATGTCGCAGGACCCCGGCTGTTACCTGGATGCCGGCATCGACCTGGATGCCGTGGACCTGATCGTGGTGAAGTCCGGCTATCACTTCAAGCTGGCCTTCGCCGACATGGGCGATTGCGCCTGCGCCGAAACGCCCGGGCTGACCGGCTACCATCCCGAACGGCTGCCCTTTGACCTGGCCCGGCCACTCTATCCCCTGGACACCCCAGCGTACCGTCCCCAAATTATTGAACTGCGCCCGCCACGGGCGGCTCGCGGGTGAGCGTCGCCCGTGTATCCTGCATGGCGGAACGACCGCCGGTCCGGTGACCGGTCCGCCAGGAGGAGACACGATGCCGAGAATCGGGGCAGACATCAGGGAATTACGCCGCCGCCGCGGCCTGGGCATACGTGAAGTCGCCCAGCGCTCGGGCGTATCGCATGCATCGATCTCGCTGATCGAGCGCGACAAGATCAGTCCGTCGCTGGACACGCTGGCGGCGGTACTGGACGCCTTGGGCACCACCATCGTCGGATTTTTTTCAAATAGCCGGCTGCTGGTGGCCGAATCGCCCTTCTATACGCCCGAGGATCTGCCCGAGATCGGCAACCCAAACGCCATTTCCTACCGCATGATCGGGGGCCGTTTCGCCAATCGGGCCATGCTCATGATGCAGGAACGCTACCTGCCGGGCGCCGACACCGGGGAACTGTTCAGCCACCCGGCCCAGGAAGCCGGGCTGGTGCTGGCCGGCGCGGTGGAAGTCACCGTGGGGGACAAGACCCGCGTGCTGCAAACCGGCGACTCCTACTACTTCGACAGCCGGGTTCCCCACCGCTTTCGCAACGTCCACGACGGCCCCAGCGAAATCGTCAGCGCGGTCACGCCCCCTACCTACTAGCCCGCTTCGGGACGCGCCGCCCGGCGCCAGTTAAAATGCCAGGTTTCCCACGCCCACGGCAAGCCTTGCTCGGGCGACCGAATTCCAAGAATCCTATGCTCACCTTTCAGCAAATCATCCTTACGCTCCAGGAATACTGGGACAAGCAGGGTTGCGCCCTGCTGCAACCCTACGACATGGAAGTCGGCGCCGGCACCTCGCACACGGCCACATTCCTGCGCGCGATCGGCCCGGAGCCGTGGCGCGCCGCCTATGTCCAGCCGTCGCGCCGCCCCAAGGATGGCCGCTATGGCGAAAACCCCAACCGCCTGCAGCACTATTATCAGTACCAGGTCGTGCTGAAGCCGGCGCCCCCGGAAATCCTGGACCTGTACATCGGTTCGCTGAAAGCGCTGGGCATCGACCCGACGCAGCACGACATCCGTTTCGTCGAAGACGACTGGGAAAATCCCACGCTGGGCGCCTGGGGCCTGGGCTGGGAAGTCTGGTTGAACGGCATGGAAGTCACGCAGTTCACCTACTTCCAGCAAGTGGGCGGCCTGGACTGCACGCCGACCACGGGTGAAATCACCTACGGCCTGGAACGTCTGGCCATGTACCTGCAAGACGTGCAAAGCGTGTACGACCTGGTCTGGACGGAAGGCGCCAACGGCAACCGCGTGCTGTACCGCGACGTGTTCCACCAGAACGAAGTAGAGCAGTCCACCTACAACTTCGAACACTCGTCGGCCGACATGCTGTTCGCGCACTTCAACGACTATGAAGCCGAGGCCCGCCGCCTGATGGAAGTGCCGCTGGCGCTGCCGGCCTACGAGGCCGCCCTGAAGGCCGCGCACACCTTCAACATGCTGGACGCGCGTGGCGCGATCAGCGTCACCGAGCGCGCCGCCTACATTGGCCGCATCCGCAACCTGTCGCGCACCGTCGCGCAGGCTTATTTCGATTCCCGCGAACGACTGGGCTTTCCCATGCTGCGCCGCAACCAGGCCGGGGAGGCTGCATAAATGACGACGAACATCCGCCCGCTGCTGGTCGAACTGCTGACCGAAGAACTTCCGCCCAAGGCCCTGCAAAAGTTGGGACAAGCCTACGCCGAAGGCGTGCGCGCCACGCTGGAGCGCCACGGCCTGTTGGCCGACGGCTGCGCCGTGACCGCGTATTCCACGCCGCGCCGCCTGGCCGTGCACCTGTCCGCCGTGCTGGCGCAGGCGCCCGACCAGCCTTACGCCGAAAAGCTGATGCCCGTGAAGATCGGCCTGACCGCCGACGGCCAGGCCACGCCGGCGCTGCAGAAAAAACTGGCCGCCAAGGGCCTCGAGAACATTGACCCGGCCACGCTGGACCGCGAATCCGACGGCAAGCAAGACTATCTGGTCGCCCGCGGCACCGCCGCCGGCGCACAACTGGCCACGGGCTTGCAGGAAGGCATCGACACGGCGCTCAATAGCCTGCCGATTCCGAAGGTCATGCGCTACCAATTGGCCGACGGCGTCACCACCGTCAAGTTCGTGCGCCCCGCGCACGGCCTGGTCGCCCTGTTCGGCGCGGACGTCGTGCCGGTGTCCGCGCTGGGCCTCACCGCCGGCCGCGACACGCTGGGCCACCGCTTCATGAGCAACGGCCCGGTGTCGTTCGCCGATGCCGATTCCTACGCCGCCACCCTGGCTGAAAAGGGCCGCGTCGTGGCGTCCTTCGAAGGCCGCCGCGACGAGATCCAGCGCCAGTTGCTGGACCACGCCGGCCGCCTGTCCGCCACGCTGGGCGACGACCCTGAAGTTGCCGCGCTGCTGGACGAAGTGACCGCGCTGGTCGAACACCCCACCGTTTACGTGGGCCAGTTCGAAGAGCAGTTCCTGCAAGTGCCGCAGGAATGCCTGATCCTGACCATGCGGTTGAACCAGAAGTACTTCCCGCTGTTCGACCCGGCCACCGGCCGCCTGACGCACCGCTTCCTGATCGTGAGCAACATGCACACGGACAACCCGGTGAACATCGTCGAAGGCAACCAGCGCGTGGTGCGCCCGCGTCTGGCCGATGCGCAGTTCTTCTTCGAAACCGACCGCAAGACGCCGCTGGCCGCGCGCGTCGAGCAACTGGGCTCCATCGTTTATCACAACAAGCTGGGCACCCAGCTGGAACGCGTGGAACGCGTGCGCGCCATCGCGCGCGGCGTGGCGGGCCAACTGGGCGGCGACGTCACGGCCGCCGATCGGGCCGCCATGCTGGCCAAGGCCGACCTGGGCTCGAACATGGTGGGCGAATTCCCCGAGTTGCAGGGCATCATGGGCGCGTACTACGCCGCCGGCGACGGCGAGCCCGACAGCGTCGTGCAGGCGCTGCGTGGCCAGTACCGCAACCGCTATGACTCGCCCGTCACTGAAGACACGTTGACCGCCGCCACGCTCTTCATCGCCGAACGCGTGGAAACGCTGGTCGGCATCTGGGCCATCGGCCTGGCGCCCACGGGCGAACGCGACCCCTTCGGTCTGCGCCGCGCCGCGCTGGGCCTGATCAGCGCCTTCGAACAACTGGCCGCAGGCGGCTGGCTGAAGATCAGCGAAGACGGCCCGCTGTCCCTGGACGGCCTGCTGGAGCTGGCCGCGGGCACGTTCCCGGCCGGCAAAGTCCCGTCCGACACGCTGGCTGAAGTCCGCACCTTCATCTATGAACGCTACCGCAACCAGTTGATCAACGACTTCGACCGCAATGCGGTGGAAGCCGTCATCGCGTTGACGCCGCCGCTGCATCAAGTGGCCGAACGCGTGCGCGCCGCCGCCGCCTTCGCGCAACTACCCGAAGCCGCCAGCCTGGCCGCCGCCAACAAGCGGATTGGCAACCTGCTGAAAAAAGCCGAAGGCGAGATCGGCGCGGTGAACGCCGCCGCGTTGGTCGAGCCTGCCGAAAAGGCCCTGGCCGCCGCGGTTGCCGCCCTGCGCCCGCAGGCCGAGGCCCAGCTTGCCGCCGGCGACTTCGCCGGCAGCCTCTCCACGCTGGCGCAGGCCCGCGAACCGGTGGATGCGTTCTTTGCCGACGTCATGGTCATGGCCGAAGACCCGGCCGTGCGCGCCAACCGGCTTGCCCTGCTGGGCCAGTTGCATGGCCTGATGAACCAGGTGGCAGACATTTCCAGGCTGGCACAGTGAAACTGATCATCCTAGACCGCGACGGCGTCATCAATCAGGACAGTGATGCGTTCGTCAAGAATCCCGACGAGTGGATCGCGCTGCCAGGCAGCCTGCAGGCGATCGCCCGGCTCACGCAGGCGGGTTGGAAGGTGGTGGTTGCCACCAACCAGTCGGGCCTGGCGCGCGGCTTGTTCGACATGGACACGCTGACTGCCATTCACACCAAGATGCGGCGCGAGCTGGCCGCGGTGGGCGGCAGCATCGACGCCGTGTTCCTGTGCCCGCATGGTCCCGATGACAATTGCAGCTGCCGCAAGCCGCGCCCCGGCATGTTCGAGCAGATCGGCCGTCGGTACGACATCGACCTGACCGGCGTGCCGGCCGTGGGCGACTCGCTGCGCGATTTGCAGGCCTCGTCGTCCGTCGGCTGCTCGCCCTGGCTGGTGCAGACGGGCAATGGCAAGAAGACGCTGGCCAAGGGCGGCCTGCCCGACAACACGCGTGTGTGCGAAGACCTGTCGGCCGTGGCCGACACCCTGTTGCAGGACAATTGATTCGATGGCCCGGCTACGTTCGCTGCTGTATTTTCTGTTCCTGGCCATCACGGTCATCCCTTACGCCATCCTCTGCATCCTGTGGGCGCCGCTGCCCCTGCACTGGCGCTACAAACTGACGGTGGGCTGGCCACGCCTGGCAATCTGGGGCGCCAAGGTCTTCTGCGGCATCCGCTGGCAGGTCAAGGGCTGGGAAAACCTGCCCGACGGCCCGGCCGTGATCCTCTCCAAGCACCAGTCGGCCTGGGAAACGCTGTTCTTCCCGGCCCACATGCCGCGTGAAGTGTGTTTCGTCTACAAGAAAGAGCTGCACATGGTGCCGTTCTTCGGCTGGGGCCTGGCGCTGCTGCGCATGATCGCCATCGACCGCGCGAAGGGCCGCGACGCGTTCGACCAGGTGGTCAAGCAAGGCCAGACCCGCATGGACGAAGGCCGCTGGCCCTTGCTGTTTCCCGAAGGCACGCGCGTCGCCCCAGGCAAAACGGCGCGCTTCAAGATGGGCGGCGCGCTGCTTGCCTCGCGCACCGGCGCGGTCGTCATTCCCGTGGCGCATAACGCCGGGGAGTGCTGGCGGCGCAACGCTTTCGTCAAATATCCTGGCCTCGTCACCCTATCGATCGGTCCCGCGATAGAATCCAAGGGACTCTCCCCCGATGAACTGAACCAAAAGGTACAGGAATGGATCGAAGGGGAAATGCGGCGTCTCAATCCCGAAAGGTATGTCTAGCACTGATCAGCTCGAACTCCTGTTCGACGTGCAAGAAGACGACGCGCCCCAGGGCGCGTCGCCGCTGATCGCCACGCCGAAGCCGCAAGACGCACCTCGGCCCGCCGCGCCGCGCAGCGCGCCTCCGCCTGCTGCCGCCCCGCAGCCTGCCCCCCCTCAGCCGCGTACCCCGAAGACGTTGTTCCCCGATGCGCAGACGGGTTCCGCCCCTGCAGGCGAACCGCTGCTGACGTTGTCGCCCAATGCGTCGTCCCGGGTGCCCACGCCCTGCCCCGACCCGCTGCCCCCCGGCGCGCGCTGGCGTGAAGTGCCCACGGAACATCAGCCCATCGGCTTCGTGCTGTTGCGCTCGCGCCGTCGCAGCATCGGCTTCGTGATCACCGACGACGGCCTGCGCGTCACCGCGCCCAGCTGGGTCACGCTGGCGCAGATCGATGACGCAGTGCGTGAAAAGGCGCGCTGGATCCTTGCCAAGCTGCGTGAATGGCATGCCCGCAAGCAGCAATTGGCCATGGCGCACACGCGTTGGCAGCCGGGCGGCGAACTGCCCTATCTGGGCAAGCGCATCCTGATCGGCGTGGGCGGCGATAGCCGCCAGGCCCGGCTGTCCGGCGACGCGGACGCGCCGCAAGACGGCGACACCCTCTGGCTGGCCCTGCCGTCCACGGCCGAGCAAAGCCGCATCCGCGATTCCGCGCAGGCCTGGCTGCAGCAGCGCGCCGGTGCCTGGTTCGGCGCGCGGCTGGCGCACTTCCTGCAGATCAGCGGCCTGAAGATCCGCCGCTGGCGGCTGTCGTCCGCCGCCACGCGCTGGGGCTCCTGCACCAGCGACGGCAACATCATGCTGAACTGGCGGCTGATCCATTTCGCGCCTGCCATCATCGATTACGTCATCGCGCACGAGCTCGCGCATCTGCGCGAGATGAACCACAGCCAGGACTTCTGGCGCGAGGTGGGGCATATCCTGCCCGACTTCGAAGACGCCAAGAACATCCTGCGGCGCCACGACCCTGCTTCCCTTCCGCAGTTCTAGAAGCCCCTCTGGAGAGACAAGATGCTTCTGCTCATTCCCGGCCCGGTCACGACCGACGCGCGGGTGAAGGCCGCCATGGCGCAGGACTACGCGCCGTGGGACAACGATTTCCGCGAGACCTACCGTCAGGTCTGCGCGGGGGTGCTGCGCGCGGCGCAGGCGTCGTCCGACACGCATGCCGCGCTGGCGCTGCCCGGCTGCGGCCACTTCGCGGTGGAAGCCGCGATCCGTACCTTCGTGCCGCCCGGCGGACGTTTGCTGGCGCCGTCCACCGGCGCCTACGCCTCACGCCTGCAGAAGCTGGCGGGCGACGCGGGCCGGGTCGCCGTGCCCCTGCCCGTCGCCGCGACGGCGCGCGTGGACCCGGTCGCCGTCGCGGCGGCGCTGGAACGGGACCCCACGCTGACGCATCTGGCGCTGGTCTATAGCGAAACCGGCAGCGGCATCTGCCATGACGTGCCCGAGCTGGCTCGCGTTGCCCACGCGATGGGCCGCCGCGTCATCATCGACGCGGTATCCGCCTTCGGCGCGCTGCCATTGGACCTGTCCGCCCTGCCCGCGGTCGACGCCGTCGTGCTGACGGCCAACAAGTGCCTGGAAGGGCTGCCGGGCGCCGCCTTCGTGGTGGCCCGCGTGGACCGCCTGGAAGCCGCGCGCGGCAACGCGGGCAGTTGGTCGCTGGACCTGGCCGACATCCATCAGCACACGCTGGCGCCCAACGCCGGGCCCCGATTCACGCCGCCCGCGCCTACCCTGGCGGCGCTGGCCGTGGCGCTGGGCCTCTTTGAACAGGAAGGCCGAGAGGCCCGCCTGGCCCGCTACACGGCCAACATGCGCACGCTATATGATGGCGTGATCGAGCTAGGCTTGTCGCCCTACCTGCCGCGCGACCTGCAGGGCCCCATCGTCGTCAACGTCTGCGCGCCAGACGCCCCGACCTGGAACCTGCAGCTGTTCGTGGATGCCCTCAAGGCACGCGGCTACGTGCTCAGCAATTTCAGCAACACCGAACAACCCACGTTCCGGGTCGGCTGCATCGGCGCCTTTGGCGCGGACCAGATGCGGCAGGCGGTCGTCGCCATGGGCGGCGCACTGCGCGACATCGGCATTACACGGCAACACTCCGGCAACCCCGGGTTCATGCCCCAACCCCTCATCGCCTAAGGAAGACCTCCATGCGTATGCTCCACACCATGCTGCGAGTCGGCAATCTTGATCAGTCCATCGATTTCTACACCAACGTGCTCGGCATGCGCGTCCTGCGCCGCAACGACTACCCGGAAGGCAAGTTCACGCTGGCGTTCGTGGGTTATCAAGACGAGTCCGAAGGCGCGGTCATCGAACTGACCCACAACTGGGACACCGAAAAGTACGACCTGGGCAACGGCTACGGCCACATCGCGCTGGAAGTGGACAACGCCTACGAAGCCTGTGACAAGGTCAAGGAACGCGGCGGCAAAGTCACCCGCGAAGCCGGCCCGATGAAGCACGGCAAGACGGTCATCGCGTTCGTGGAAGATCCCGACGGCTACAAGATCGAGTTCATCCAGAAGAAAGACCGACAAGACTGAAACCATGATTCATCCCATTCTGAAAATGGGCGACCCGCGCCTGTTGCGCGTGGCGGCGCCTGTTGATCGCTTCGACACGCCGGAGCTGCACGCCCTGATCGACGACATGTTCGAAACCATGGCGGCTGCACAAGGCGTGGGTTTGGCCGCGCCGCAGATCGGCGTGGACTTGCAACTGGTGATCTTCGGCTTCGACCGCAACGAGCGCTACCCCGACGCGCCGCCCGTGCCGCAAACCATCCTGTGCAATCCCGTCATCACGCCGCTATCCGACGAGATGGAAGACGGCTGGGAAGGCTGCCTGTCGGTGCCGGGCCTGCGCGGCCAGGTGCCGCGCTACCGCCACATCCGCTACAGCGGGCGCGACCCCTATGGCCAGTTGATCGAGCGAGAAGCCGAAGGCTTCCACGCCCGCGTGGTACAGCACGAGTGCGACCACCTGATTGGCCGCCTCTATCCGTCGCGCATCCAGGATTTCTCGAAGTTCGGCTTCACTGAAATCCTGTTTCCGGGCATGGACCCGAACGCCGACGACTAGGCGATTGGGTTCGCATTTGGGTCTGGAGCCTGCGGCGACAACTCCGCTGGCGCGAAATCATCCACCTGCAAGACCTTCGACACCATGGCCTCCGCCGCTTCCAGCTGCGCGGCCTGCGAGTCGGTGATCGCGCCGCGCTGATGCGCTTCGCGCCAGTCGCGCACACCCGATTGGCGCAGACGGTCGCGGATCGGTTGCACGGCGTCCACCAACGCGAAGGCGCGGGCCAGATCAGCCAATGGGTCCTGGCCTGCGCGGCCCGCCCCCAACAGCACGCCGGCGGACGGGGCACTGGCCGGCTCGCGATGCAGGTCGGCCGCCAATCGCACATGCGTGGGCGACGGCTTCAGCAGCAGTTCGGCGCACTCGCGCGTCAAGGCGTCATTCGGCCCCCTGGCCAGGCGGAGCGGCAGGATGGCCGCGCGCAATCCCCAGGCCAGCACCCGTCCCGGCAAATTGCGCAACACCTGGTCCAGGCTCTTTTCAATCGTGGCATAGCCCTGCTCCATGCACCAATGCACCAGCGGCAGGTCATCGTGCTTGCGCCCTTCATCCTCCCAGCGCTTGAGTACCGCCGACAGCAGGTAAAGCTCGGACAGAATGTCGCCCAGCCGCGCCGAGATCATTTCACGCCGCTTCAACCCACCGCCCAATTGCGCCAACGTGGCGTCCGCCAGCAACGCGAAGCCGGATGCATAGCGCCCCAGCCGCCGGTAATGGCCGGCCGTCGGGCCCGACACCGGAGAAGGCGCCAGCACGGCCCCCGTCCAGGCGCGGCCGATGGCGCGCAGCGTGTTCTTTCCGGCATGGCGCAAATGCCGCCAGAACACGTCGTGGAAAACCTCGATGCCGCGCTCTTCGTCCGGATTGGCCAGCGCCAGCATTTCCGGCATCAGGTACGGATGGGCCCGGATAGCGCCCTGGCCGAAGATGATGAGGTTGCGCGTCAGGATGTTGGCGCCTTCGACCGTGATGGCGATCGGCACCGCGCGGTATAAGCCGCCCAGATAGTTGCCGGGGCCGTCCATCACGGCGCGCCCGGCATGCACGTCCATCGCGGCGTTCACCGAGCTGCGCATCCGCTCGGTCGCGTGGTATTTCATGATGCCCGACACGACGGCCGGCTTCACGTCCTGGTTCAGCGCGGCGCAGGTCAGCCGCCGGGCCGCTTCCACCATGTAGGCATTGCCGGCCAGGCTGGCCAACTGTTCCTGCACCCCTTCGAACTTGCCGACCGGGATGCCGAACTGCTCGCGCACCCGCGCGTACATGCCCGTGGTGTGCGCGCACATCACGGCGGCGGCGGCTGACAGCGACGGCAGCGAAATGCCGCGCCCCGCGGCCAGCGCGCTCATCAGCATCTTCCAGCCCTGGCCCGCGCGGGCCTCGCCGCCGATCAGGGCGTCCAACGGCACGAACACGTCGCGGCCGGTGTTGGGACCGTTCTGGAACACCTGCATCGCAGGCAGATGGCGCCGGCCGATCTCCACGCCCGGCGCTTCGGTGGGCACCAGCGCCACCGAAATGCCGATGTCCGTGGGGCCGCCCAGGATGCCGTCGGGGTCGGACATTTTGAACGCCAGGCCCAGCACCGTCGCGACCGGCCCCAGCGTGATGTAACGCTTATGCCAGTTCAGCCGGATACCGATGAGTTCGCGGCCCTCCACGACCTGGCGGCAGACAATGCCCGTATCCACCATGGAGGCGGCATCCGAGCCGGCCTCGGGGCTCGTCAAGCCGAAGCACGGCACCTCTCGGCCATCGGCCAGGCGCGGCAGCCAGTAGTCGCGCTGCGCGGGCGTGCCGAACTGCATCAGCAATTCGCCCGGCCCCAGCGAATTCGGCACCATGACCGTCACGCCGGCCGTAATGGAATACGCCGAAATCCGCCTGACGACTTCGGAATGCGCATAAGGGGAAAAGCCCAGGCCGCCGTAACGGCGCGGGATGATCATGCCGAAGAAGCGTTGCGCCTTCAGGAAGGCCCAGACCTGCGGCGGCAGGTCGCGCCGGTTCCAGGTGATGTCCCACTCGTCCAGCATGGCGCACAGCTGCGCCACGGGGCCGTCGATGAACGCCTGCTCTTCGCGGGTCAGCGTGGCGGCGGGCACGTCCAGCAGCTTGCGCCAATCGGGATTTCCCGTGAACAGGTCGGCATCCCACCAGGTGTCTCCGGCCTCGATGGCCTCGCGCTCGGTGGCCGACATGGCCGGCAACGCGTTGCGCGCCCAGCGATACGCGGGTTCCGAGATGCGGCGCCGGCGCCAGGCATTGAAATCCATGCGTGTCCCCCACTGTAATGGCCCTAGGGCGTATCAGGCCAAAGTACCAGAATTGGCGGGGCGCGGCCAAGCCTGGGCGTGCTGACTCTGCGACAATGGGCGTCGCCGCGCTGGTGCGCAATCAACCGCTATCCGGGCACTTTCCGCATGCTGAACAAACTCTGGCTGGGCTTTTTCCTGACTGCCGCCGCAGCCGCCCTGTACCGCTGGCTGGCCGTCGGCGACCCCGACGTCTTCCGGCTAATGGTGGCCAGCCTGTTCGACATGGCGCGCGTATCCGTGGAAGTCATGGTGCTGCTGTTTGGCACGCTGACGCTGTGGCTGGGGTTCCTGCGCATCGCGGAAGGCGCCGGCCTGGTGGAAAAACTGGCCCGCCTGCTGGGGCCGCTGTTCGCGCGCCTGATGCCTGGCGTGCCGCGCAACCATCCCGCCATCGGCCTGATCACGCTGAACTTTGCCGCCAACGGCCTGGGACTGGACAACGCGGCCACGCCGATCGGCCTGCGCGCCATGCGCGAGCTGCAGTCGCTGAACCCCACGCCTGAAACCGCCAGCAACGCCCAGATTCTCTTCCTGGTGCTGAACGCATCGTCGCTGACGTTGCTGCCCGTCACGCTATTCATGTTCCGCGCGCAACAGGGCGCGGCCGACCCCACACTGGTGTTCCTGCCGATCCTGCTGGCCACCAGCGCCTCCACTTTGGCGGGTTTCCTGGCGGTGGCGGCCTGCCAGCGGCTGCGCCTGACGGATCCCGTCGTGATGTTATGGCTGGGCGGCGCGGCGCTGATCATGGGCGGCTTCATGGCGCTGCTGGCCAGCATGTCGGCCGCTGCCATCGCGTCGCTGTCGTCGCTGCTGGGCAACCTGGCGCTGTTCGGCATCCTCCTGGCATTCCTGGTCGTGGGCGCCTGGAAAAAGGTCCCCGTCTACGAGGCCTTCATCGAAGGAGCCAAGGAAGGCTTCGACATCGCCAAGAGCCTGCTGCCCTATCTGGTGGCGATGCTGTGCGCCGTAGGCGTGCTGCGGGCGTCGGGCGCGTTGGATTTCCTGCTTGACGGCATCCGGTGGCTGGCGCAGTACGCCGGCTGGGACACGCGTTTCGTCGACGCCTTGCCTACGGCGCTGGTCAAGCCATTTTCGGGCAGCGCGGCACGCGCCATGATGCTGGAAACCATGGCACATCATGGCGTGGACAGCTTCCCCGCGCTGCTGGCCGCGATCATGCAAGGCAGCACGGAAACCACCTTCTACGTGCTGGCGGTGTATTTCGGGTCGGTGGGGATTTTGCGCGCCCGCCACGCGGTGGGCTGCGCGCTGATCGCCGACCTGGCCGGCGTGCTGGCCGCGATCGGCGTGTGCTACTGGTTCTTCGGTTAAGCGCCACGGCGGGGCTTGCGCCCCGCCCTTGCCAGCCCTAGTCCACCAGCAGGATCTTCATGCCGTTGGTGCCGCCGCTGTCGCGATAGAAATCGCCCTTGGTCAAGATCACCCAATCGCCCGACTGCACCAGGTTGCGCTTGCGCAATTCGTCGATGGCGGCGTTGCTCAGATCCGCCGGTTCGTAGTCAGACGGTGCGAAGGGCACCGTATAAACGCCACGGAACATCGCCACGCGGTTCTGCGTCAGGCTGTGCGGGCTGTAGCAGTAGATCGGCACGCCCGAACGGATGCGCGACATGATCAACGGCGTGTGCCCGCTTTCCGTCAGCGCGATGACTGCCTTGACGCCGGGAAAGTGGTTGGCCGAATACATGGCGGCCAGCGCGATGGTCTCGTCGCAACGCGTGAAGGTTTCGCCCACGCGGTGATGCGACTTGGTCGTGGTCGGGTGCTTTTCCGCCCCCAGGCACACGCGCGCCATCGCCTGCACCGCTTCCACGGGATACTGGCCCGACGCGCTCTCGGCCGACAGCATGACGGCGTCGGTGTAGTCCAGCACCGCATTGGCCACGTCCGACACTTCCGCGCGCGTGGGCATGGGGCTGGAGATCATCGACTCCATCATCTGCGTTGCCGTGATCACGACCTTGTTCAGCGTGCGCGCGTGCTGGATGATGCGCTTCTGTATGCCCACCAGTTCAGCATCGCCCACTTCCACGCCCAGGTCGCCGCGCGCCACCATCACGCCGTCGCTGGCTCGGATCAGCGCGTCCAGCGCCTCGTCGTCGGCCACCGCTTCGGCGCGTTCGATTTTCGCGATGATCCATGCCTGGCTGCCGGCCGCGGCCAGCAGGGTGCGGGCCTCGTCGATATCGCTTCCGTAGCGCGGGAACGACACGGCCACATAATCAAGTTCCATTTCGGCGGCCAGCTTGATGTCGACGCGATCCTTGTCGGTCAGGCTCGGCGCGGACAGGCCACCACCGCGGCGGTTGATGCCCTTGTTGTTCGACAGCGGCCCACCCACCGTCACGGTCGTGTGGACCTCGTCGCCTTCGACGCGGTCCACCACCAGCACCACGCGGCCATCATCCAGCAGGAGTTCGTCGCCCACGCGGCAGTCGGTCACCAGCTCGGGGTAATCGATGCCCACGATGCTGGCGTTGCCGGCTTCCTTGGGATGCACGCGCGACAGCGTGAATGGCTGGCCAACCTGCAATTGCACCAGCTTGTCCGTGAAGCGCGCGATGCGGATCTTGGGCCCTTGCAGATCGCCCATGATGGCGACGAAGCGGCCTTGCCTGGCGGCGATTTCGCGCACCAGGCGAGCACGCTCGCGATGGTCGTCCGCGTTGCCGTGCGAGAAGTTCAACCGGGCCACGTCCAGGCCTGCGCGGATCAGCGCATCAATGCGTTCGGGCGACGAAGTCGAAGGGCCCAACGTGGCGACAATTTTTGTGCGGCGCAATACAGGCATGACGGTCCACTCTCGCAAAAACAACGAAAGCGCTATGGTACGCCGCCTGCGTCCGCACGGGTATCATGGTCGTCACCCTGACCTTCAACGAGCCCAGACAAACCCGTGAAAATCGTCATCGCTCCCGACTCTTTCAAAGAAAGCGTTTCCGCGCCGGACGCGGCGGCGGCCATCGCGCGCGGCGTCAAAGCCGCCTGCCCCGGCGCCCACACGATATGCGTGCCGATGGCGGACGGCGGCGAAGGCACGGTGGAAGCCGTGCTGGCCGCCACCGGCGGCAAGGAACAGCAACTGACCGTCAACGATGCGCTGGGCTACAAGGTCGATGCCGTCTGGGGCTTGCTGGAAGACGGCACCGCCGTCATCGAAATGGCCGCAGCGGCGGGCCTGGAATTGATCTCCCCGTCCCGGCGCGACCCGATGCGCGCCAGCAGCCACGGCGTGGGCGAACTGATGCTGGCCGCCATCAACGCGGGGGCCACGCGCATCATCCTCGGGTTGGGCGGCTCGGCCACCAACGACGCTGGCGCCGGCATGTTGACGGCGCTGGGCGTGCGCCTGCTGGACGCGGAAGGCCATAGCCTGCCGCCCGGCGGCGGCGCGTTGG
Source organism: Achromobacter sp. MYb9 (assembly GCF_002975275.1). GTDB lineage: Bacteria > Pseudomonadota > Gammaproteobacteria > Burkholderiales > Burkholderiaceae_B > Achromobacter. Next base: position 835,492 of record NZ_PCOQ01000001.1, read on the forward strand.
GCAAGCTGGCCAGCCTTGACACGCGCGGGCTGGACCCGCGGCTGGCCGGCATCCGCATCGACATCGCCTCGGACGTCGACAACCCGCTGTGCGGCCCGCACGGCGCCTCGCATGTTTTCGGACCGCAGAAAGGCGCCACGCCGGAACAAGTGCTGGCGCTGGACCAGATGCTGACGAATTTCGCCGACGTCTGCGCGCGGCACTTGGGCGTCGACCACCGCGACAAGCCCGGCGCGGGCGCCGCCGGCGGCCTGGGCTTCGCGGCTCATGCATTCCTGCAAGCACACTTCCGGCCCGGCGTCGAAATCGTGGCCGAACTGGGCGGGTTGGCCAAGGCCATTGAAGGCGCCACGCTGGTGTTCACCGGCGAAGGCCGCATGGACGCGCAAACACTGCGCGGCAAGACGCCCGCAGGCGTGGCCCGGATCGCGCAGCAGGCCGGCGTGCCGGTCGTCGCGTTGGCGGGATCGCTGGGCGATGGCTACGAAGCGCTGCACGCCTGCGGCATCAGCGCGGCGTTCAGCCTGGCCCCCGGCCCGATCACGCTGCAACAGGCGCTGACGGATGCCGAAAAGCTGCTTGCCGACCGCGCTCGCGACGTGATGCAGCTATGGATGGCGGCGCAGAAGCGCATGCTTTGATCCGCAGTCGTTGCCGTTGAACGGAAACTGCGCAACACGCACCGACCCGCCAACGGCCCCAGGCTGCATCAACGAAAAAAGCCCGCGTCAGCGGGCTTTCTGTTGGGCACGGTGTTTCAGGTGGATTGCAGAATGCCCGCTTCCACCAACGCATCCGACAAGCGGATGTAGCGGTCCACCGAAATGTCCTCGGCGCGCGCCGTCGGGGCGATGTCCAGGGCTTCCCAAGGCACCTGCGCCGCCCAGTCGGCCAACACGCGACGCAGCATCTTGCGGCGCTGCGAGAACGCGCGTGCCACCACGGTTTCGAACGCCCGCGTGCTGACCGGACGCAGGCGGTCGGCCGGCAGCGGCACCATGCGCACGATGGCCGACACCACTTTGGGCGGCGGATCGAAAGCCTCGGGCGGCACGTCGAACAGCTTGTGCATGCGGTAGCGCGATTGCAACATCACGGAGAGGCGGCTGAAATCGCCCGACCCCGGTTGCGCCACCATGCGGTCGATCACTTCGCGCTGCAGCATGAAATGCTGGTCGCGGATGTGGTCGGCCCACGCCATCAGGTGAAACAGCAGCGGGCTGGAGATGTTGTAGGGCAGGTTGCCCACGACACGCAGCGCGCTGCCGAACTGCGAAAAATCCACCGTCAACGCGTCGGCTTCGACAACGGTCAGGCGGCTGGCCTCGAACTGCTTGCGCAGCCGGGCGGCCAGATCCCGGTCGATCTCGACGGCGGTCAGGTGATCCAGCCGCTCAAGCAGCGGCCGGGTAAGCGCAGACAAACCCGGGCCGATCTCGACCACGGCATCATCACGGGCGGGAGCAACCGCCCGGACGATGGACTCGACGACGCTTTCGTCGGTCAGGAAGTTCTGGCCAAAGCGCTTGCGCGCCTGGTGTTGAGACATGAAAAGCCCGTAATGCGTTTAGCGGTTGTTCTGCTGGATCTTCTGCTGCTTTTCAAGACGGTTATCGACGTACGCTTGTGCGCGCAACTGGTCGAGCCAATCTTCGAAAGCAGGCTGGGCACGGCGTTCGAACAGAGTCTGGCGCGCCTTCATGCGGGCCAATTCGTCGGTAACGTCATGCTGGCGGCGCTCTTCAACCTCGATCAAGTGCCAACCGAAAGGCGACTGGATCGGAGGGCTGATTTCGCCCGGCTTCAAGGCATTCATGGCAGCTTCGAACGGCGGCACGGTTTCACCCGGGTTCAACCATCCCAGCTCGCCGCCTTGCGGCGCGGTCGAGTCCTGCGAATACTGCCGCGCCATGTCTTCGAACTTCGCATCGCCGGCCACCAGGCGCTGACGCACCTGTTCCAGGCGTTGGCGCGCGGTCTCGTCGCTCATGACGGTGGACGTCTTGATCAGGATGTGGCGCGCCCGGGTCTGCATGACTTCCGTGGGGCCTTGCGGCGCGGCCGGCGCTTGCGGACGAGCGGCGGGCTGCTGAGGCTGGGGCGCCTGCGCGGGCGCCGGGGCGCGGGCGGTGCGGCCAGGGGCCGGTTGCGCGGTGCCCCGGTCCATCACCTTGATGATGTGGAAGCCGTTGCCGCTCTGGATCAGGTTCGTGACTTCGCCCTTCTGCAGATTGCTGATGGCCTTGACGAACAGATCAGGCCAGCCATCCAGCGGACGCACGCCCATGACACCGCCTTGCAAGGCTTCGGGGCCGTCCGAGGACGCCGCGGCCAGGCTGGCGAAATCGTCGCCGCGCTTGGCGCGCGCCAGGATGCCTTCTGCCTTCTTGCGCAAGATGGCCAGCTGTTCGGAGGACGAGCCCTCCGGCACCCGCACCAGGATCTGCGCCAACGCGTAGAGCATGGGGCCAGCGGGCACGGCGGCCTGCTCGGGCTGGGGTTCCGGCTGCGCCTGGGGCGCCGCTTGCGGCGCCGCGCCGAACGCCGGATTACGGCGTTGGTCCTTCAGGAAGGCATCCACTTCGGTATCGGAAATGACGATGGTGGAGTCCACCGCGCGCTGGCGCAGGCGGTCCGTGCGGATCTCGTCACGCAGCGATTTGCGGTAGGCGTCCCACGTCGTGCCCGATTTTTCGATTTCGGCCCGCAACTGCGCCACGCTGATCTTGTTGCGCCCGGCGATCGTCTGGATCGCCTGATCGACCTGGGCATCATCCACCCGGATACCCAGGCGGTCGGCCTCGTGGCGTTGCACGCGCTCCATGATCAGGCGCTGCAGCACCTGATGCTGCAAGGTCTGGTCGTCGGGCACCTGGATGCCGCGCGACTTCAGTTCGCCGGAAATGCGAAGCGACGCATCGCGCAGTTCGCGCAACGTGATCACGTCCTTGTCGACCACGGCGGCGATGCCGTCGACGAACTGCTCGCCCTTCGCTGCGGGAGCCGCGGCCTGCGGCGCGGCCTTGGCGCCATTGTTCGTGGTCCGGCCGGTCTGCTCGGCCGCATGCGCGGCGGGCAAGCCGGTGCAAAGAGCCAGCAGCAGCGCGCTGCCCGACAGGCGACGCAAAGAGTGCAACCTACGCATCATTCATACCTTTCAAATGTGGTCCCAGCCGGCACGGGCGGTGTAACGCTGGAGTAGCCGGGGATACTTCTGTTCAGCAGGTTCATCGGATCGGTCCCCAGGGAACCCAGGCCGGTCAGCTCAAGCTGGAAGAACACTGCGGAGTTGGCGTCCGTAGCCGATACGGCATAGCGCTGGTAGACCACGCGGCCCACCCAGCAGCAATCGCCTTTGTACTCCAGGCCGGCAATGGCCTGCGTCACGCGCGGGGACTCCATCGTGTTGGACACGGTGCTGGAGGGCCCGGAGCGCAACGAATAATCCACCCGGCCAACGCCGTACCAGCGCTTGGTGAAGGGCCATTGCAACGCCAGGCTGACCTGGTTCTGGCCCTGCGGCTGGTACGAAACGCCGGTGGGAGGATCGCGTTGATAACGATACGACAGCGCCACCGTCGTCAGGCGTTGCGGCGACCAGCGCGCGCTGATCAGTCCGCGCGACCACTTGTTGTCGTAGGGGTTGTACTGGGCCGCCACGTCGGTGCTCAGCGTGTCGGTCAGCGCGGCGCTGGCGCCCACCAGGAAATCGGAGCGCACGTTTTCACGCGGAGTTTCGCCCGGCAAGGTGACTTTCTGGTCCGCGAAATACAGGCGCTGCGCCACGGCCAGCGACATGCGCTCGAAACCGGTGTTGGCGTCCAGCCAGCGCGTCGTCAATGCCGCGGTCAGCTGGTTGGCGTTGGAAATACGGTCCCAGCCGCCGGTGTAGATGTTTTCTTCAAAGGCCTGCGAGAAGCTGAAATCCGCCAACGACGTGTCGTAGACGGGCATTTTGGACTGGTCGCGGTACGGCACGCGCAGGTAGTACAGGCGCGGTTCCAGGGTCTGGGTGGACGCCTTGCCGAACAGCGAGGTATCGCGTTCGAAGATCAGGCCCGCATCCAGCGACATGATCGGCACCGTGCGCGATTGCGAACGCGGCAACCCATCCGCCGTCCCGCCGTTCAGGCCCAGCGCATCGACGCCATACCACTTGGTCTGATACTGCGTGTAATTGACGCCGGCTTTCGGAATGATGAACCAACCCGGACGCACGATCGGATAGGACACCGTCGGGTAGGTCTGCAGGCGGTCGCCTTCCGGATAGCGTACGGTCGAACCGAAATCCGGCCGGCGGAAACGCACCGCGGTAGAGGTCCAGTCCACATCGAAGCCGCCCCAGTCATAGCGCGCGCCGCGCAGGTATAGCTCGGGTTCTTTATCGTACGGGGGCAGCAGGGGCGCGTCCGGATCCTGCAGGGTCTGGTACTTGTAGACCTGCGCGTAGGCGCTCCAGTAGTTGGAAGCCCAGCCCACACGGCCGCGCTGCGGCAGATAGGTGGTGGACGCCTGGTTCAGGCCCAGTTGGGAAATATCGCGGAAGTAGTTGTCGTCCGAGACTTTCGCGATATCCCAGTCTGCGTAGAAGCCGTGCGAGAACGTCTGCTGGTGACGCCACCAGTACATCCAGCGGTCTTCGCTGGTGACGTTGTCGTTGGGCAGATAGGCGCCATCGATGGTGCCCAGGTGGCTCGCCCCCAGGTAACGGAATTCGCCGCCCAGTTGCATGCCGCGCTTGGAGAAATAGCGCGGCTGGATCGTCGCGTCGTAGTTCGGCGCCAGGTTCAGGTAGTACGGCAGCGAAAAATCGAAGCCGCCCTGGCTCGTCGTGCCATACGTCGGCACCAGGAAGCCGGACTTGCGCTCCTTCTTGACCGGGAAGGTCATGTAGGGCGAAGCCAGGATCGGCACGTCCTTGAAATACAGCACGCCATTGCGCGCCACGCCTTCGTTTTCGTCGAAGTCGATGTCGACCGTATTGGCCTTGATGTACCAGGACGGCGTCTCGCACGCGCAGCCGCTATACGTGACGGTGTGCAGCCGCATCTGCGACTTGCTGAAGATGTCCGCGTGCTCGGCCACGGCGAACCCGCCCGTGGCCCCCATCCAGAAATTCGGCTTTTCGATTTCGCCGGAATATTTGTCGACGTTGAACTTGGCGTTGGGGCCGGTCACCAGCGTGCCGTCGCGCATCATGCGCGCGCTGCCCTGCACGTCGACTTCGCCGGTGTCCTTGCGGTAGTTGATCCGGTCGCCCTTGATGATGCCGTCGATACGGCGCACTTGCGCGCTGCCGGTCAGGGTGAGGTCGGACTCGGGATCCCCCTCGATGCTGTCCGCTTCCATATACGCGGGGATGCTGTCGTCGGGCAGGCGGTGCATCCGCAAACCGGGGGACGTACGCAGCACCGGGGCCGCGGGCGACACGCTAGCGGATGATGCGGCGGAAGCCGGATCCTGGCTGCCCTGGGCCTGGACGGCCCCGGCGGCGACGCTGACAGCAGAGAGGATCAACCACCGAACCTTGCGCACGAGTGAAAACTGCCCTTTTGTGACGATGGGAAAACCTGGCATCGGCACCGCGGAAGGGCCAATGCGAACGGAAACGAGCCGGTATTATAGAGAAGCCGCGCCATACGCCCAGCCTTATGTGCGCCGGACGCAAATTTCAGCAATATTGCCTTTCTGACACGGATCTTCCTTGAAAAACGATCACGACCCCCGCCTGGCGCAGATCCGCAACTGGCTGGATAGCCTGCCCGCCGACCTGGATCTGGCCGTCGACACGCTGCGCCCCGCCTCCGCCGACGCCAGTTTCCGCCGCTATTTCAGGCTGGACGCCGGCGAGCGCACCCTGGTTGTCATGGACGCGCCCCCTGCCCATGAAGACTGCCGCCCCTTCCTGCATGTGGGGCAACTGCTGGCCGACGCCGGCCTGAACGTGCCCAAGGTGCTGGCGCAGGACCTGGACCTGGGCCTGCTGCTGCTGTCCGACCTGGGAGAACAGACCTACTACCAGCGCATCCAGGCCGGGATGCCCGACAGCGAACTCCAGACGCTGTATCGCGAGGCGCTGGCCGCGCTGGTCCAACTGCAAAAGGCCTCCACCGCCGGGCTGGCCACGTACGACAGCACCCGGCTGGCCGACGAACTGAAGCTGTTCCCCGAGTGGTACGTGCAAAAGCACCACGGCGAGGCACTGGACGACAAGACGGCCAACGCTCTCGATAAGATCTTCGCGCTGCTGTCGGCCAGCAATGGCGGGCAGGCGCAAGTCCTGGTGCACCGCGATTTCCATTCGCCCAATCTCATGGTCTGCCGCCAGCCGCAGTACGGCCCGAACCCCGGCATCATCGACTTTCAAGACGCGCTGGCCGGCCCCATCACCTACGACCTGGCGTCGCTGGTGACCGATGCCCGCACCACCTGGGAAGAACCGCAGCAATTGGACTGGGCCATCCGCTACTGGGAAATGGCACGCGCGGCCGGGCTGCCGGTCGCGTCCGATTTCGCCGAGTTCCACCGCGCCTACGAGTGGATGGGCCTGCAGCGCAACCTGCGCATTCTGGGCGTGTTCGCGCGCCTGAACCACCGTGACGGCAAGGCGCACTACCTGGCCCACATGCCGCGCATGAACGGCTACGTGCGCCAGGTGGCGCAACGCTACGGGGTCTTCACCCCTCTGCTGCGTCTGCTGGACAAGCTGGACGACCGCCAGGTCCGCGTCGGATACACCTTCTGATGCAGGCCATGATTCTTGCCGCGGGGCGCGGCGAACGCATGCGCCCCTTGACCGACCGGTGCCCCAAGCCCCTGCTTGTGGTCGGCGGCAAACCGTTGATCGTCTGGCACCTGGAGCGCCTGGCCGCGGCCGGCATCCGCGACATCGTCATCAACCACGCCTGGCTGGGCCACGAAATCGAACGCGCGCTGGGCGACGGCGCGGCTTTCGGCGTGCGGATCCGCTATTCGGCGGAAGGCACCGCGCTGGAAACAGCCGGGGGCATCGCCCACGCGCTGCCGCTGCTGGCAGACGCCCCCTTCCTGGTGATGAACGGGGACGTCTGGTGCGATTGGGACCCCGCGGCCGCGGCCGGCCTGGCTGCCGGTCTGCCCGACGGAGGAGCGTGGCTGCTGATGGTCGACAACCCGGTTCAGCATCCCCATGGCGATTTCCGGCTCGCCCCCGACGGCAGCCTGCACGCGCAGGGGGAGCCTCGTTTGACCTATGCGGGCATCGCCGTCTACCATCCCTCGTTGTTTGCGGATGTCCCGCGCGGCGCGGCGATGCCCATGCTGCCCCTTTTTCGGCAGGCGATGGCCAAAGGCCTGGCTCGCGGCGCCCACCATACTGGCCGATGGACCGACGTCGGCACCCCGGAACGGCTTGCCGACCTGGACGCCGAGCTCCACGCGGCGGCGCGTTGATGCTCACATATTTCACAATATCAAGGTGCGCAACCAGGATTTTCCGCGCACCCAACGCCCCCGGGTAACGGGGTATTCTCTGACGCTTTGGCTCGCGCGAGCTTCGCGCGAACGAGCAACACACAGGAAGTTTTCTAGGAATGGGGATGTTTGGAAGATCGCAACGGGCCGTATTCAAGCCCTCCGTATACCAACCCGGTCAACGCACGCGGCGCCTGCCGCGCTGGCTCGTCCTGCTTCTTGTGGGGATTGCCCTGGGTGCGGGCGGCGTGCTCTTCCTGCAAACCAACTACGGTCCGCAACGCCTGACCGTAGAGCAGTCCGAGTCGCTGCATAGCGAGCTCAGCGCTTCCAACCTGGAACGCCAGCGCCTGCAGACCCAGCTGGACGAAGCCACCCAGCAGCGCGACGCCAACAAGTCCGGCCACGAAAAGCTGACCGCCGACCTGGCCGAAGCGCGCAGCAAGATCGAGACGATGAACAAGGAACTGGTCTTGTTCCAGGACGCCATGCCGCCCGATCCGCGCGGCGGCAACCTGGGCATCCGCTCGGCCACGTTCAAGCGCGCCCCCGGCCAGCTGGACTACCAGGTGCTGGTCATGCGCGAAGAACGCACCGGCGCGCCCTTCAAGGGCACGCTCACGTTCTCCATCGACGGCAGCTACTCCAACGGCCGCGCGGCCACCGTCACGCCGGAAGGTCCGGCACTGACCGTCGATCGCTACGACTACGCGTTGGGCCAGTTGAAGCTGCCAGACGGCTTCACCCCCAAGGTGGTGGTGCTGCGCGTGATGGACGGCGGCCAGAAGCAACAGGCGATGCGCATCTATTACGTCCGCAACTGACGCTTCGGCATCGCTGCGAAACCCCGCCCTGATCAGGCGGGTTTTTTTTGCCTGGCGAAATTGGTTGCGTGCGCAACCTTTCAATAATATAGTTGCGCACACAACTACATTTCGGAGACAAGATGCCGCTCCCCTCGCACGTTCCCGTCCTGATTGCCGGCGGAGGCCCCGTCGGCCTGACGCTTGCCGCCCTGCTGGCCGAATACGGCATCGCCTCGCTGACGGTGGAAGCCGACGATGATTACTGCACCGGCAGCCGCGCGATCTGCATCTCGCGCCGGTCCCAGGAAATCCTGGGCTGGGCCGGCGCCGACCAGCCCCTTACGGCGACCGGCCTGCCCTGGACCGGCGGGCGCAGCTACTACCGCGACCGCGAAGTCCTGCACTTTGAAATGCCGCACGACCCGCTGCAACGCTATGCGCCGATGGTCAACATCCAGCAGTACTCGATCGAGGAATACGCCCATCAAGCCATGCAGCGCCATCCCGAACGGGCCGCGCTGCAATGGTCGGCCCGCGTAGCCGGGTTGCGCGCGGACGCCGACGGCGTGACGGTCGAGGTCGAGGTCGATGCGGGCGGGCAGCGCCAGACGGTGCGCGCCGACTGGCTGATCGCCTGCGACGGCGGACGCAGCACCGTGCGCGACGCGATGGGCCTGAAGCTGGAAGGCATGCAATACGAAGGCCGCTACGTCATCGTCGATATCGAGCAGGCGTCCACCCGCCCGGTCGAACGCCTGGCGTGGTTCGACCCCCCGTCCAACCCTGGTTCGACGCTGCTGATGCATCGGCAGCCGGGCAACGTATGGCGCGTGGATTACCAGATCCGCGACGACGAAGATGCCGACGAAGCCGTCAAGCCCGAGAACGTGCTGCCGCGCGTGCAAAGCCATCTGGACATGATTGGCGAGACCGCGCCCTGGAAGCCGCTGTGGATCTCCATCTACAACGCCAAATGCCTGACGCTGGACCAGTACCGCCACGGCCGCGTGCTGTTCGCCGGAGACGCCGGCCACCTTGTGCCGATCTTCGGCGTGCGCGGGCTGAATTCCGGCCTGGACGACGCCGGCAACCTGGCCTGGAAGCTGGCCTGGGTGCTGAAGGGCCAAGCCCCTGCCAGCCTGCTGGACAGCTACAGCACCGAACGCGTGCACGCCACCCGCCAAAACCTGGCCTACGGCGCCAAGAGCACCGAATTCATGGCGCCGCCGGATTTCGGCTTTCGCCTGATGCGCGAGGCCGCGCTACGCCTGGCCCTGGCGGACGACACCGTGCGGTCATTGATCAACCCGCGCCAATCCGCGCCTATTTCCTACGACACCTCGCCGCTGAATCTGGCCGACGGCGCGCCCCAAGCCGGCCCGGGCGCCGCGCCCGGCCAACCCGCGCCCGACGCATGGCTGCAGGACGGCGATGCGCCGCGCTATCTAAGCGCGTGCTTTGGCAAGGGCTTCGTGGCGCTGGCCGTTTCTCCGACCGCCGCGCTGGCGGCCGATCTGGATACGCTGGCGGCAAGCACGCAAGGGGCGCCGCATCCGCTGCGCATCGTGCGCGTGGGCGCCGGCGGCTGGGACGATGCGCATGGCCAATTGCAGCAACGCTACGGCGCCGCGGACGGCCTCGTCTATCTGCTGCGTCCCGACGGTTATGTGCTGGGCCGCTGGAATACCCCGGACGCCGCCCGCCTGCGCGCCGCCCTCGCCCCCTACTACCCTTCGATCACCGTATCCGCGCACAAGGAAGGCCAAGCATGAATCCCGAAGAACTGGACCAGGTGTACACCGGCATGGCGCAAGCGCTGACGCGCATGGGTGAACCGCGCGCGCCGCTATTTCTGTCGATACTCGGTTTGTCGCTGCTGAGCCGGCAGCCGGACGCCGCATCGGCGCTGGCGCTGCTGGCGCAGGCAGAAAGCGCCTGCCTGGGCGAAGACGCTGTGGCAAACTATCCCGCCCCCACTCCTGCCCGCCCGACGTGAAACCGCCCGCCCTGGAACGATTCCTGACCTATCGCCTGCACGTGCTCAACAAGATCACGGACCGGGACACGAATCGCGCCTATGTGTCGGACTGCGGCATTCCCTTGGGTGAAGCGCGCTGCCTGGCGGCCATTGGCCGCTACGCGCCGCTGTCCGTCAACGACCTGGCGCGATCGGCCAACCTGAACAAGGGCCAGGCCAGCCGTTCGGCGCAAGCGCTGGTCGAACGCGGGCTGGTCGAAAAGACGCTGTCCGCGTCCGACGGGCGCGGCGTGGTGCTGACGCCGACGGCCGCCGGCCTGGCGCAGTACCAGCGCATCATCGCCCTGATCGCGCAACGCAACGACGAGATCTTCGCTTGCCTGGATGCGGACGAACAGCGCGCCCTGGGCGACATGCTGGATCGCCTGATCGACCATCTGCAAGCCCGGGAAGACGACACGGACGGCGAAGACGGCTAGGCGCCGGCCGCAGGCGCCGTGGCCCCCATCTGCGCGGCGGCCTCGTCCATGAACTGCGCCATGCGCACGTCCAATTCGGTCACGCCGCCGGCGTCATGGGTGGTCAGCGTCACATCCACCCGGTTGTAGACGTTGGTCCACTCCGGGTGGTGGTTCAGCTTTTCCGCGAACATGGCCACCCGCGCCATGAATCCGAACGCCGCATTGAAGTTCGGAAAGCGGAAGCGCTTTTCGATGGCGTCGCGCGTGGCCGCGGCCTGCCAGCCGGACAGCGCGGCCACGGCGATATCGGACCCGATACGGGCGGGAGGAAACATGCTCATGACAGCCCCTATTGCTTGACCGCGTACAGGTAGATTTCCACGCGCCGATTCAGCGCGCGCCCTTCGGCGGTTGCATTATCGCCGATGGGATCGTTCGGGCCGCGCCCTTCCGCCGCCATGCGGCCGGCCGCCACGCCTTGCTTGGCCAGGTAGTCCGTCACGCTCTTGGCGCGGTTGACCGACAAGGTCTGGTTATGCGCCAACGCCCCCGTGCTGTCCGTATGGCCGACCACCTTGGTGCGCAGCTCTGGATGCTGGTTGAGCGAACGCGCCACGCTGTCCAGCACCGGCAGCAAGGCGGGCTTCAACTGCGTCTTATCCGTGTCGAACGACACGCCACTGGGAATATTGACCTTCAGGCTGCCATCGGGCATTTCCACGACGTCGATCCCCAGGGACGACGCGCCGGATTGCTGCACATCTTCTTTGACGACCTTCCAGTTGTAGCCCACCAGGCCGCCCGCCACCGCACCGATGCCGGCGCCGATCGCCGCCCCCTTGCCGTGCCCGATCAGGGCGCCGATACCGGCGCCGACCGCCGCCCCCGCCCCCGTGCCCACGGCGGTGTTCGTCTGCTGCTGCGTAGCGCAGCCCGCCAGCAGCGCTCCTGCCGCCGCAACCACCGCGATCCGGTTGAATATTGTTCTTGAGTTCATGGCAACCTCCACTATCCCGTGGTGCGCCGGATTATTCCGGCGTAAGCCATGCTAGCAAGCGCGGACAAGGGCACCGGCAACATTTTGTACTACGCACACGGCCAGTCCAGGCTGCCGCCGCGCGCGCCAAGCCGCTCAACCGTTGCGGAACCGGGCCAGCCACGGCAGCGCGGCGTCCAGCCGGGGCGACTCCCGTTCCGGCGCCGGCGCGCCTTGCGGCAACGACAACCCCACCCGGTTGTGCCAATACGTGCGCAGCCCGACCTTGCTGGTGCCGAACAGGTCATAGCCCGAGCCGGCGACGAACGCGGCATCCTCCGGACGCACCTGCAAACGCGCCAGCGCCAGGGCATACGGCCGGGGATCGGGCTTGTAGAAACCGGCCTCTTCCGACGTCACCACCACATCCCAATCGACCCCCAGCAGGCTGGCGGCCTGGCGGCCCAGGCGGTCGGAACAGTTGGTAACCACGCCCAGCCGGCAATGCGGGCGCAACGCCTGCAACAATTCCCGTGCGCCGTCCCAGGCGGGCAATTCAGCCCAATGCGCTTCCAGCGCATCCGGGGCGCTGGCCGGCAGGCCGACCGCGGCGGCGGCTTCCTGCACCAGTTGCTCGTATGGCTGATAAGCGCCGCAGCCATAGGTGCGGCGCAAATACTCGGCACGCCACGCACGGCCCAGGGCCTCCGTGCCCGCCGCGCGGTTCCAGACGGTCCACGAATCCAGCAAGGCGGTCAGCAGGTCGAACAGCACCGCGCGCGGGTAGCCGGACGGGGCATCGGTATCCGGAAAATCAGCGGGACCTTGGTGGGGGGACATGCGGGCACTCCTGGGATGGCAATGCGGCCACTATAAAGAGCCTTGCGCCCGCTGTGATTCAGCGTGCCTTTACTCATCGTTAAGCCCACGCTTAACTCAAACCCGCTTGCCTGCCAGCATCGCCAAGCCGAACAACGCCCCCAACCCGCCGACAATCGCCAGCGGCACCGACGGTTCGCGCAGATTCAACGCCATGACGGCCGCCCCCACGCCCAGGGCCGTGATCACCGCGCCAACCAAGCGGGCGCCCGTTGATCCGTAGAAATGCGTCCGCCGCGCCGGCTCCGTGCCCGCCGGCTGACGCTTCTGCCAAGCCTGAAGCGCGGCCTGGAATTCACGCAGCAAGCGCTCACGATTGGGCGCGTCGACCGGGCTGACGAGCAGCGTGGGACGCCCCGGCCGGACCAGCTTCAGGAAATCGTCGGTGCCCCACCGGGTCAAGTCGGCAAACGCAACCGGTGCGCGCCGCGAGAACACCAGCCCGTCCGGCATCACCGTGACTCGGTTGCGGGTGGGAAACCCTTTGAAGGCCACGAGGGGGGGCGCCAGCAGTCCGGCCAGCGCCACAATGGCCGCCCAGAGCACCGGGCCACGGTTGAACACCACCAGCATGAAGCCGCCGGCTGCCAGCGCGAATGCCAGCGGCACCGACAACTGATGCCAACGGGTATAGACCGCCGCCTGGATGCCATCGGCGCCCCCGGGTGTCGATCCGCGGCAGGCACGGTCAGGCATGTTCATCCGCCCTGGACATGCCCGGCGCCTTCAACGCGGCAATCCCTTTTTCGCGCATTTTTTTCTCCATTTGCTTACGTTCCGCGGTGCCCGTGCCCGCCCTTCAGTCTACGACGTGAATCCTATCGCCAAGGCGCTGCCCTCCACGCATGCGACGAGCCTGCTGCCATCGCCCGCGTCGACGGCATGCCCACCGGTAAAGTCAGAAAACGCAGGCAACACGGTCATGCCGTCCCGTAACCAGAACGCGGGCCAACTGCGGGCCACGCCAGGCACGCGGGTCTTTGGATGCACGTGGCCCGCGATGACGTGTCCGCCGTGCGGGTCGGCGTACGGAAGATGCCGGAACAGAAACGGCCCGTCGGCCATCGATTCACCCAGTTGCCTGATATTCAGCGCAGCGCCATCCAGCGCGCGGTCATGGTTGCCGGTCAGGGCAGCCACGTCCAGCGCGGCATGCCGCTTGCGCCATTGCGTCCAGGTGTCGCGCCAGCCCGCCTGGGCCATCGGCCCATGCAGCACATCGCCCACGATCCATAACTGCTGCGCACCGGTGGAATCCAGCAGCCGGTCCAGGCGCATCAGGTCATCCCGGGTCGCGCCTTGCGGAACGGCGATGCCCGCCTGGCGAAACACATGGCTCTTGCCCAGATGCAAGTCCGCGATGATCAGGCGCGACCGCGCCGGCCAGTACATGGCGCGATCACCCAGCAGCACCACCGGTTCGTCCGCCAAATTCACGGACAACCCTTCATCCCGCGATTCGGGCATAGCGCTTCTCCAGTTGCGCCGCGGCGCGCCTGACGCGAGCCTGCCAGGTTTCGGTGCTGAGCTGGCCGCGCAGGCTTTCGGTCCATAGCGGAAAGGACAGCGGCGTCAGCGCGCGCGGCGCGCGCAGATCCAGCGACCGCGTCGCGCAATCGTGCAAGGCCGCCAGCAGGCGCGGGGCTTCCAGCTGGATTTCAAGGACTTCCCTTTCCGCCTGCGCCAATAGCAGATGATCGGGATCGTAGCGGCGCAGCACGTCGAACAACAGTCCGCTGGACGCCTGCACCTGACGCAGCGAGCGTGCCGCGCGCCCCGGCAGCGAAGGGGTCAGCAAGCCGGCCACGCGGGCAATTTCGCGGAACTGGCGGCGCGCCAACTCTCCCAGATTGACGCCGCTGCGCAGATCAACGTCCATCTGCTCGGGGCTAAGCCATTCCCGCAGCAGCGCGTCGTCCAGTTCCGCAGGCTCGGCCAGCGTCAGCATCAGCCCGTAGTCGTTGACCGTATAAGAAAACGTGTTGGCCTGCCGCCGGCCCCACCGCAGCGCGATCATGGCGGCCATGCCTTCATGGACGGCGCGCCCCGCGAAAGGGAACAGGAACAGATGCATGCCGCGGCGCGTGACGATGCGCTCGGCCAGCAGACGGCCGGGGCCCGGCAGCCCGCTGGCCGAGCGCTGGATTCGCAGCAGCGGTTCCACGGCGCGCATCTCCGCGTGGCGGCCCGGATGGGTGAAGAGGCTTTCGACCTCGCTCGCCAGCTGCGTGGACAACGGCATGCGCCCGCCCTGCCAGGTCGCCACGGGCCCCTTGCCGCCCTTGGCGCGGCGCACATAGGCGGTCATGCCTTCCAGCCGCACCAGTTCCAGCGTCCGGCCGGCGAACTGGAAGTGATCCCCCGGACGCAGGCGCGCCAAAAACCCCTCTTCCACCGCCCCCAGCCCACCGCCCCGCAAGTACTTCACCGAGACGGCGCCGTCGGCAGTGATGGTGCCGATCGACAGCCGGTGCCGCAGCGCGATGCGGCGGTCATGAACGCGGTAGCAGCCATCGTCGTCCCGTTGCACCCGGCGGAATTCGGGATAGTTCTCCAGTGCCCGGCCGCCTTGAACGATGAAGTCCAGCACCGCCTGCCACGAGGCGGTGTCCAGGGCAGCATAGGCGTGCGTGCCCCGGACTTCCTCATACAGCTCGGCGGCATTGAAGCCGCCGCCCAAGGCCAAGGTCACCGCGTGCTGCGCCAGCACATCCAGGCTGCCGCGCGGCGGGGGCCGCGACTCGATGGCGCCGCGCGCAATCGCCTGGCGGGCAGCGGCATATTCGATCAGTTCCAGGGCTTGCGCCGGCACGCAGATCACATGGCCGGACTCGCCCGGCCGGTGCCTGGCGCGGCCGGCCCGCTGCAACAACCGGGCCACGCCTTTGGGGCTGCCAATCTGCAGCACCTGGTCCACGGCAGGAAAGTCGACGCCCAGATCCAGGCTCGACGTCGCCACCACGCAGCGCATCACGCCGTCGCGCAGCCCCTGCTCGGCCTGCGCCCGCAGTTTGGGATCCAGCGAACCGTGATGCAGCGCCAGCGTGGACGCCGCTTCGGGCCAGATGGATTCCAATGCGCGGTGCCATAGCTCGGCCTGCGCGCGGGTGTTGGTGAACAACAGACTGGTCCGCACATCGAACAGGCGCTTGAACACGCGCGGCAACTGAGACAGCCCCAGGTGCCCCGCCCACGGCAACGCGCCGCTGCGCTCGGGCAGCAACGTCGAAATGACGACCTTCCGCGGCGCGGCGCCCGCGACCAGGGGGCTATCCGGCGCATGCGGCAACAGCACCGCGCGGGCTTCCTCCAGGTTGCCCAGCGTGGCCGACAGCCCCCATGTGCGCAACGCCGGCGACAAGCGGCGCAATCGCGCCAGGCACAATTGCAGCAGCACGCCGCGCTTGTTGCCCAGCAGTTCATGCCATTCGTCGACCACGACGCAACGCAGCGCGCGAAAACGCTGCGACGCATCCGCGTAAGACAGCAACAGCGCCAGCGATTCCGGCGTGATCACCAGCACGTCCGCCTTGCCCTGGCGAGCCAGGCGCTTGTCGCGCGCGCTGGCATCGCCCGTCCGCAGCGCGACGGTCCAATCGACCTCCATTTCGTGGGCCGTTTGCGCCAACGCCAGCGCCGTATCGGCCGCCAGCGCGCGCAGCGGCGTCACCCACAGCACGCGTGGCCCCGCGCCGGCCACGGGCAGGGCCAGGGCGGGGTCGGCCAAGGCTTCAAGCAGCGGCCCGCCAAACGCGGCCAGCGTCTTGCCGCTACCGGTCGGCGTGTGCAGCAGCCCGGATTCGCCCGCCAGATAGCGGCGCCAGGTCTCGCGCTGGAACACGGCCGGCTTCCACCCGCGCGCCTGGAACCAGGCCGACAGCCGAGCATCCCAACCGCGCGGCGTTGCGGTCATCGCGCCAGCGCCTTCAGGGTGTCCAGTTGATCCGCTTCAGCGGCGGGCTTGTCATGCCGCCAACGCAGGATCCGGGGAAACCGCACGGCGACGCCGGATTTGTGCCGCTTGGACAGGTTGACGCCTTCAAAACCCAGTTCGAAGACCTGCACGGGATCGACCGACCGGACCGGACCGAACCGTTCACGCGTGTGGGCGCGCAGCCAGCGGTCCAGCGCCAGAATCTCTTTGTCGTCCAGGCCCGAATAGGCTTTGGCGATAGGCACCAGCGTATCGCCCTGCCACAAGCCAAAGGTGTAGTCGGTGTAGAGCGTGCTACGGCGGCCGTGGCCGGCCTGCGCGTACAGCAGCACGGCATCGATCGTCAACGGGTCGATCTTCCACTTCCACCAGTCGCCACGCCGCCGTCCGCTCTGATAGCCAGCGCGACGACGCTTCAACATGAAGCCTTCGACGCCGCGTTCGCGCGCTTCCTCGCGCAGCGCCGCGGCAGCGTCCCAACTGGCGGGCATCACGATCGGCGAAAGGCAAAGGCGCGCATCGGGCTGGCGGCGCAGCAACGTTTCCAGTTGCTCGCGGCGCTCGGCCTGAGGCCGCTCGCGCATATCGGCGCCATTCAGTTCCAGCAGGTCGTAGGCCAGCATGCGGACAGGCGCGTCGGCCAGCCACTTGGGGCCCGGCTTCAACCGTTGAATCCGCGTTTGCAACGCCGAGAACGGCATGGGTTGCGCCGCGTCTTCTTGCCATGCAAGCAGTTCGCCATCCAGCACGCAATCCACATCCAGCGCCGCCGCGGCCGCTTCCACTTCGGGAAAGCGGCCATCCAGGCGCTCTTCGCCGCGCGACCACAACGCCACCTCGCCATGACGCCGGATCAGTTGGGTGCGGATGCCGTCCCACTTCCATTCCAACAACCAGTCATCAATGGGCCCGAGCGTCGACGGCGGACTTTCCAGCGGCGACGCCAGAAAGAACGGGTATGGCTGCTGGCGGTCACCGGGCAGGTCCTCGGCACTGAGCAGGTCGCGCAAGAAAGCCGGGCTGGGTTCCCAGGCGCCCAGCATGCGTTGGGCGATCCGCGCAATCGGCACGCCCGACATCTCGGCTAGCGCCTGCTGCACCATGCGTTGGGATACGCCGACACGCAACGCGCCGGTCAGCAGTTTGTTGAATACCAGGCGCTCATCGAACGGCAGGCCAAGCCACGCCGATACGACGACGTCGCGCCGCTCGGCCTCGTCACGATTGGCGACCGGCAGCAACCGCTCTTCGATCCAGTCCGCCAAACCGCGCTCCGGCGCGGGATGAGCGGGATCGGGCATCAGCAAGGCCAGCGTTTCGGCCAGGTCGCCAACTTGGTCATAACTGGCGTCGACCAGCCAGGGCGCGGTGCCCGACGCGGCGGCTGCCCAGGCGCGCAATTCGGCCACGCCCGCGATCTTGCGCCGCGCGCTGGTGATTTTTCCGCCAGCAAGCAGATAAAGCGCCCAGGCGGCGTCGCGTGGTGGCGCGTCGCGGAAGTACGCCGCCACCGCGCCACGTTTATCCAAGGTGGCGGTGCTGCGGTCCAGCTCTTGATACAGCGCTGCGAATCGCTTCATGCCAGGGTGCGCCTCCTAGGTCTAGTCGTCCTCGCCATACTGGGTGGCCAGCGTTTCGGCCGCCACGCCGGCTTCGTTCAGCGTGCGCACCAGCGCGTCGGTATCGCCATGCGTGGCGATGACGCGGCGCGCGCCGGTGTCATGGATGGTTCGCAACAAATCCGGCCAGTCCGCATGGTCTGACACGACAAAGCCACGGTCCATGTTGCGGCGGCGCCGATTGCCCCGCAACCGCATCCAGCCCGATGCGAAGCCATGCTGGGCCTTGCGGAAGCGCCGCAGCCACGCGCTGCCGGCGGCCGACGGCGGCGCAATGATCAGCTCGCCCGCGAAGCCGGCCCTTGAGGCCGGCGAGTCGCCATCGGCGTCGATCACCCCTTGCGTGTCGGCCATGTCGATGCCGGCATGCCGGTACACATCCACACCGGCCGCGATAGCACCATGCACGTAGACCGGCCGGTCGATGAACGGCTTGAGTTCCGCCAATACGCGCTGCGCCTTGCCCAACGCGTAGCAATAGAGAATAGCGGCCTCGCCGCGTGCCGCGCAGTGGTCGCGCCATTGCACGATGTCCTGTGCCACGTCCGCCGTGCCGGGCCAACGATAGATGGGCAGGCCGAACGTGGCTTCGGTGATGAACGTGTCGCAAGCAACGACTTCAAACGGGCTGCACGTCGGGTCCGGCTGCCGCTTGTAGTCGCCCGACACCACCCAGGTCTGGCCGTCGGCCTCGATGCGAACCTGGGCGGAACCCAGCACGTGGCCAGCCGGGTGCAACGATACGCGGGCATTGCCAAGCATGAACGGCTGACCATATTCATGCACGCGATAGTCTTGATCGCCCAATCGCCATTGCAGGATCGGCAGGCCTTCGGCGCTGGTGTGATAGCAGCCCATCCCCACCCGGGCGTGGTCGCCATGGCCATGCGTCAGCACGGCGGTCGCCACCGGCCGCCACGGATCGATGTAGAACTGGCCTGCCGGGCAGTACAGGCCTTCGGGACGCAATTGCACGACATCGCGCATGGGGCTCTCCGGGCACAGCGCTTGCTGACAAAACGTTCAGGTCCCGCAGCCAATGCGCCGCGGGTCGGCAACGATTCACGATACTCCAAAAGACAATATGCGAAACCGACACATTCTGACGCTTGTTGTGCTCGTGGTCATCTTTGCGGTGGCCATGTCCCTCGTGCCCTGGTAGCTCGGGCCGAGCCACCTGTTCGGTCCAGATGAAATCCATTCTTCAGTCCGAGAAATCCCTGCTTCTGGCATTTGCCGTCGCAGCGGCAGGCTATGCGGTGGACACCCCGTTGGCGGGCTTTGGCCGGCTCGCCAGTGTGTCCGAGACAATCCTTCTAATCGGAGCGATCCTGGCAGCGTCGCTGAATGTGGCGCGCCATGCCGAACGCATTGCCCAGAAACTGGGCGACCCCTACGGCAGCATGATCCTGACGCTGTCGGCGGTACTGGTCGAAGTCATCGTGTTGGCGACCGTCTCCGCCAAAACCGGCTCGCCCACGTTGGTGCGTGACAGTATTTATTCAGCCGTCATGCTCGACATCAACGGCCTTCTCGGCATCGCCGCCCTAATCGGTGGCTTCAGGCACGGAGAACAGGCCTACAACGACGATTCCGCCCGCACCTATAGCGTCATGATCCTGACCGCGGTCACGGTGTCCATGATCATTCCCGAATTCGTTCCCCAGGCCGACTGGCGCACCTATAGCGCCTTCACGATCGTGGCGATGCTGCTGCTGTACGGCGTATTCCTCCGCATGCAAACCGGCCCGCACAGCTATTTTTTCAGCTACAGCTACCCCGACAAGAAAACCCGCCGGCCCGCGCCGGCCCCCGCTTCCACGGGTTGGCGATACTCGGCCGCGATGATGGCGTGCGGCATCATCGCCGTGGGGCTTCTTGCCGAACTCATGTCGCACTCGCTTGATCGCAGCCTGAAAGGCGTCAATGTTCCCGCTGGCCTGGTTGCCCTGATCGTGGCCGGCATTTCGGCGGCGCCGGAAATGCTGACCGCGGTGCGCGCCGCGCTAGCCAATCGCATGCAGTCGGTGGTGAACATCGCCCTTGGCGCCTCGCTGTCCACGGTCATACTCACCGTCTCCGCCATGGAGGCCATGGCGCTGATTTCCGGGCAACGCATCGACCTGGCCATGACGCCGCCGCAGACGTTGATGATGCTGGTGACGCTGTTGGTCGCGGCGATCAACTTGAATGACGGCCAGACCAACGCCATAGAAGGCATGACGCACTTCATCCTGTTCACGACCTTTCTGATGTTGCTGGCACTGGGCCTGTAGCGATCATTCGCGCCCGCCACATGGCATTGCGCTATGTCAGGGCGCCACGGGCAGGCGGCGTTTGTGCGCGGTGGCCTGGTACTGGCGGCGAATAATCGCGGCAGCCCGCTCGGACACGGCTTGGCCTTCCAGGAAGGAGTCGATGTCGTCGTATGTCACGCCAAAGGCTTCCTCGTCCGGACGCAACGGCGACAGCGACTCCAGATCGGCGGTGGGTACCTTGACGATCAGCTGCGCGGGCGCGCCAAGAAGGAGCGCAAGCGCACGTACCTGCCGTTTTGTCAGGCCGCTGAGTGGAACGACATCGGCGGCGCCGTCGCCATACTTGGTAAAGAAGCCCATCACCGCTTCTGCCGCCTGATCGGTTCCGATGACCAGACAGTCCAAGGCCCCCGCGATCGCGTATTGCGCCACCATGCGCTGCCGGGCCTTGATGTTGCCCGCCACGAAATCTTCCATGGCCGCATCATTGAAGGCCAGGCCCGCAGACACCAGCGCATCACGTTGCGCCTCCACGGCAGGCTTGATGTCCACGCGCATCCGGTGATCCGCCCCGACGAATTCAAGCGCCAGGGCGGCGTCGTCTTCATCTTTTTGTTCGCCGTGTGGCAAGCGTACGCCGACGAATGTCGCGCTTCCGCCACCTGCGCGAATGCGCTCCACCGCAAGTTGGGCCATCCTGCCCGCCACCAATGAATCAACACCCCCGCTGATCCCAAGTACGTATCCGGCTTTCCGGCTTGCCAACAGATAGTCTTGAAGAAAATTAATCCTGGCCTCGAGCTCAGCGGCGGCATCGAAGTCCCGCAGCACGCCCAGCGAGCGGGCGATGGCCGCGTGTCCGTTCCCAGCGTCAAAGTTCTCTTTCATGGTCGGCTCCCAATGACGAAAGAGCCTTTAGCAAGTGGTATGCCCAAAACGCCTGCCGGCTTTCTGGGTGCGCGGGGGAATCGGGGGGACCGTTTTCCTGAGGCAATAAAAAACGCCCTAGTCGCTAAGCGGCTAAGGCGTCTTTCATCTTGAATTCTGGTGGGCTGTGAGTGGCTCGAACACTCGACCTACGGATTAAGAGTCCGCTGCTCTACCAACTGAGCTAACAGCCCTGCAATCCACTCATTTCCGATTCGTTTTCAACTGCGCTTTACCGTTGCCGGTGCGGTGCCGCTGTCTGCGTTTCGTTATGTGTGCAGTGCGAAGAAGCAAGATTATATGTAGGTTTTTTGGTTTGTGCAAGTCATGTGCCAAAAAACTTTTCACGCCCGCCGCATCACGCGGCGTAGCCGCCGTCCACCGCCAGGCTCGCGCCCGTGATGTAGCGCCCTTCGGGGCCCGCCAGGAACGCCACCATGCCGGCGATGTCGCGGGTTTCGCCATAGTGCGGCAGGGACAGCACGGCCACCAATTCGCCCGCGCGTTCGCCGTCCGCCGGATTCATATCCGTGTTGATCGGGCCGGGATGCACGACGTTGACGGTGATGCCGCGCGTGCCGAGGTCGCGCGCCAGGCCTTGCGTCAATCCGACCAGCGCGGACTTGCTGGCGGCATACAGCGCGACGCCGGCTCGCCCCGCGCGGCCGGCCAGGCAACTACCGATATTGATGATGCGGCCGCCGTCCGGCATGGACGCCTGTGCCGTGCGGATCGCGACGAAAGGCGCGCGAACGTTGATGTCCATCGTGCGCTCGTAGTCGTCCACGCTGGTGTCGCCAATCAGGCCCGCGACGAAGATCCCCGCGTTGTTGACCAGCACATCCACCGGGCCCAATTCCTTGATCGCGGCTTCCACCGCCTGCCGCACCGCCAGCGCGTCTTCGGAATCGGCCTGGATCGCAAGCGCGCGGCGCCCCTCCACGGTCAGTTCCCCGGCAAGCGCCTGCGCAGCGTCGGCGGACGACGCGCTGACATAGGTGAACGCCACATCGGCGCCATCGGCGGCCAGTCGTCGCACGATGGCCGCGCCGATGCCTCGGCTGCCGCCGGTCACGAATGCCACTTTTCCAGTCAGGTTGCCCATCGCTCTTCCTTAATTTGTAGTGATCAGTACAAATATCATCGCCGTATCGCGACGCGGGCGTCAATCATTTTTTTATCGATCAACACAAAATTACTGTCATGGGTAAAATCGCCGCATGGCAGAACGTGGGCGCCCCCGGAGCTTCGACCGGGCCCAGGCCTTGCAAAAGGCCATGGAAATCTTCTGGTCGAAGGGATATGAAGGAGCATCGCTAACCGATCTGACGGAGGCGATGGGCATCAACTCGCCCAGCCTTTACGGCGCGTTCGGCTCAAAAGAAGGACTATTCCGCGAAGCCGTCGAGCTCTACCGCCAAACAGAGGGCGGCTCGTCGCGGCGCGCGCTGCAAAACGCGCCCACGGCGCGCGGTGGCATCGAGTCCATGTTGATGGCCGCAGCCGAACGCTTCACCGCCCCCGGCCAGCCGCCGGGCTGCATGATCGTGCTGGGCGCGCCGTCGGGCAGCGTCAACCACGCCAGCGTGGGCGGCTTTCTGTGCGACAACCGGCGCGACATGCAGGGCCGCATCCTGGCCCGCCTGAACGCGGGTGTCGCCCAAGGCGAATTGCCGGTGGGCGCCGACACGAAGAGCCTTGCGGCCTTCTACACGACCGTGCTGCACGGCATGTCCATCCAGGCGCGCGACGGCGCCACCCGCAAGACGCTGCAAGGCGTGGCGCGCCAAGCCATGTGCGCCTGGGATGCCCTGACCGCAGGCCCGCCGCTTTCCGGCCTTGCGCCGGCCAGCGCCCGCGGCTGACGGATACCGTCATGTTCCGCATCGACCTTCGGCGCCTCATCCTGTGGATCAGCCTGCTGTCGGTCGTCCTGGTGTTGGCCGGGGGCCTGCACGCCAGCTATCTGGTACAGCGCGACCTGCTCCTGCACAACGCACTGGAGGTCAACCGCGCCTATGCCTCCAAACTGGCGTCCACCACCGATACCTTTCTCAGCGATGTGCGGCGTTATCTGGCGTACAGCGCCGACGTGCTCGCCGACATGGAATCCCGCCCCGGGCTGATGGCCGAAGAGACGCGGCGCCAGCAGGGACAACTGGGCCATTTCAATTCCAGCGTCATCGTGTCGCCGGCCGGCAAAGTGATCGCGGTGTCCTCTGCCTATCCGGAATTGCTTGGCCAGCAGTTGACCAGCGACGCCTCCGAGACCGCGATCCGTACCAAGCAACCGATCATCAGCGAGCCCTACCAGACCGCCACCGGCCGCTGGCTGATCCTGTATTCGTATCCCATCTTCTCGCGCGACTACCGTTATCTTGGCTACATTGCCGGTACGCTGTACCTACATGAGGACAATGCGCTGGACCGCCTGCTGGGCCACCATTTCTATCGCGACGATTCCTCCCTGTACGTCATGGACCGCAACGGCACGCTGATCTATCACCCCGATCGCAGCCAGCTGGGACACAAAGCACCCGACGACGAGGTCTTCGCGGCGGCCCGCCGGGGCGAAACCGGAGAACAGCGCTTCACGGACAGCCAAGGCCGCGACATGCTGGCGGGCTATGCGCCGGTGCCCAGCACCGGCTGGAGCCTGATCGCGCAACGTCCGGTGGCCAGCACCCTGCAACCCTTGAGCGACCTGGTCATGGCCACCGCTGCAAACGCCCTGCCCCTGCTGTTGCTGTCGGTGGTATTGATCTGGCTGATGTCGCGCTGGATCGCGCGGCCGCTGGGCGAATTGGCCAGCATCGCCCGGCACATGCAGGATCCCGATTCAGCGGCGCGCATCCGCGGCGTCCGCTCCTGGTACTTCGAAGCCGCGCAACTCAAACGGGCGCTGCTCACGGGATTGGCGTCGATTCATCACAAGATCCGCGATCTGCGCCGCGAAACCACGACGGATACCTTGACGGGCCTGCTCAACCGTCGTGGCCTGGACGAAGCGCTGGCGATACTGCAGGCCGACGAGTCGCCCGTGGCGCTGATGGTCATCGACATCGACCACTTCAAGCGCATCAACGACCGCTACGGCCACACCGCCGGCGACCAGGCGCTGCAGGCCCTGGCCACGCTGATGAGCGAAGGCTCGCGTAGCGGCGACACGCTGGCGCGATCCGGCGGAGAAGAATTCGTCATCTTGATGCCGGGCGTATCGCTCACCGCGGCCGTCTCCGCCGCGGAGCGCCTGCGCCAGCGGCTGGCCTCGCAGCCCGCCCCCGGCGCCATGGGTTCGCCCATCACGGTCTCGGTGGGCGTGGCGCGATACCCCGACCACGGCGTCTCGCTGAATGCCGTCTTCCAACGCGCAGACCAAGCGCTCTACTACGCGAAGAACAACGGCCGCAACGCCGTGTGCGTGGCCGACGACGACGTGCACGGCGGTTCGCGCGGCGCGTCGCCGGACTGACCGGCCCTCGCTGTCAGCCTTGCTGGCTTTCTGCCGGCTTTTCCTTACTTCCCCTTGGGCGCGGCGGGCGCGGGCGCCTTGGGCGGCTTGCGCATCTGCTCCAGCAAAGGCGCGCAGGCGTTCTCGTCGGTGGTGCTGGGCGCGATCAGCGCCAGCAAGCCGGCCGCGGGCGTCAACAACACGCCCAATGCCACCATGCCCGCCCCGCGCGCCGCCAGCGGCAGCACATGCACGCCCACGTCCGGCGCGCCAAAGGTGCCGCGCACATACAGTGGCGAACGCAACGAGAAGATGCGGAATCCCTTGCTGTCCGGCGTAATGTCCATGTCCATCGTTTCGTTCTTGAAGTCGGCCGTGCCGGTGATGCTGATCAGCGCGTTCTCGGTATCGAACACGAACACGCGCGGCGTCATCACGCCGTTCTTCATGGCCAGGTCGGCCGCCCCGCAATTGATCTTCACTTCATCGTCGCCGAACAACTTGGACACCACGTAGTTGCCCACGTTCAGCCCCGCGATTTCCATCAGGCTACGGCTGATGACGCCGTCATTGACCAGCATCTTCACGTCGCCCGTCGCCGTGCCCAGCAAGGCGGCCACCGAGTTGCCGGTGCCGCTGATCGCCAGATCGCCATTCAGTTCGCCCAGGGTCTTCTGCATGGCCTGCGTCGCCGGGAACAATTGCTTCAGGCGCATGCGGCGGGCGTGCAGGTCGACACGGCCCGTCAGCGCTTCGCTGGCGCCGTCCAGCTTGATGGTGCCGTTGATGCTGCCGCCGGCGATGCCGAACCGGAACGGATCCAGCGTCAGCTTCCCATCTTGCAGCACCACGTGCACGGACAGGTCCGACAACGGCAGCTTGCTGTCATGCACGATGCGCCCCGCATCCAGCGTGACGTCGGCGTCCATGTCGCGCCAGCGGTCGGTGCGGAAGGCCTGCGTGGGCAACACCTTGCCGCCCTTGGGCTTGGCGGGCGCGTCCTTGGCGCGGTCGGCGGGCGCCGCCGACGTACCGCCAGCGGGCACGCCGATCAGCGGCCCCAGGTCGACCATGCGCAATTGCTTGGACGACAGCTTGCCGCTCAGCTTCGGCCGCGGCGCGCCCAGGGCAAAGGTGATGTCGCCATGCAGGTCGCTGTTGCCGACCTTGCCGTTGAAATCCTTGTAGTCGAACACGGCGCCGCCCGGGTTCTGCAACTTGGCGACCAGATGCCCGTCGGTGGAATAAGGCGGCGTGTCCGGCAACGTCACGCCCGTCAACGGATACAGCTGCGCCATTGACGCGCCCGACAGCTTCAGCCGCAAATCCAGCGCGCCCAGATTGGCCGGGTCCGTCAACGTCCCCGTCACGGCCGCCTTGGTGCCTCCGATCGCGACATCCGCCTGGACCGGGAACGGCTGCTTGGCATCCTGCAAGGCAAGCATTCCGCCCACCTTGCCTTCTCCCTTGGTCGCCAGCCCCTTGAACTTGCCATCCACTTTCCAGCCGAACACGTAATCACGGGGCGCGGACGCCGCGCCGTCTTCCGGCACGAACGCGGCGCCCGCCACATCCGCGAACGGCACCGGTTTACCCAGCGGATCCACCAGCACGGTCAGGTCGGCCTTGAGGATCTCGTCGACCAGCCCGACTCGCCCCTTGTCGAATCCGATTTCGTTGATGTTCAGCACCCAGGGCGAGGGCTCGCCGGTATCCGGCATGGTGAAGACCCAATTGGCGCGGCCGTCGGCCAACCGTTCCAGGTCGGCGGCGGGTTCGGTCAGCTGGATGCGGCGGATGACGACCCGCTGGCTCAAGAGCGGCAGCGGCGCAAGGCTGAACTCACCGCGCTTGAGGGTGGCGAATTCAGGGGCTTTGGCCCACGGCGCGTTGCCTACCGAGATGTCGTTGGCGATGATGCGCGGCCATGGCACCCAGGCGCGCCATCCACCTTCATCAAGCTGGCGCTCCCATTTGACGCTCAGGTCGCCATTAATGGCGAAAGGACGCCCGATGGCAGCGCTGGCGCGCTCGTTGATCATGGGTTTGGCCCGGTTCCAGTCGAAAGTGGCGATCACCACCCCCAGCACCAGCACGACGAGGGCCAGACCCCCTACAATCCCGATCGCTATTTTTCTTGTGCGCGTCATGGTTATTATCCTTGGCGTTGTGGCCAGCCTACGGCCGCTGGCCCTCTGTTACCTGCGAGGGTATCGCGGCCCACTGCAAGGGTTAAGCTCGCCGGCCCCATAATGTGTGCGGATCTTTCCGCCAGCCAGGCGGGCGGGCGGCTCGCCCCGCGCTGCGACCCATCGCCGCCTGGGGGTTTGCGCAGCACGCCGTGTTCCCGGCCCCCGCGCCCGGCAGTTACAAAACGAAATGGCTGTGAATGCCGGAACAGTGACCGGAATGCAGTAGCTCACTGAATTTTCAACGCGCCCCCTGCTCCAATGCGCGGACGATCGATTCCGCCCCACCGGGTCGGATAGCAGAACAACCTGGAGGCCTGATGCGGCATTCAACCTTGATTTTCGTGGTCGCGGCATTTGCGCTGCTGACGCTGAGCCGCCTGGCGCTGGCCGCCTGGCAATGGCCGCGCGTGCGCAACGCCGGCGGCCTGTTCCCGCTGCTGCTGGGCGGATTGCGCATCGACGCGCATCAGATCGCCGTGTTGGCCGCGCTGCCCGCCGTGCTGTCGCCCTTGCTGGGGCACTTCGCCATCGCCGCGACAATCACGGGCTATTGGTATCTGGCGGCCTTCATTCTGCTGGCCTTCCTGGAGGTGGCGTCGCCCCCGTTCATCGTGGAATACGACACACGGCCCAACCGGTTGTTCGTGGAATACCTGAAGCACCCGCGCGAAGTCTCCGGCATGCTCTGGCGCGGATACAAGCTGGCGCTGCTGGGCGGCCTGGGCGGCGTGGCGCTGATCGGCTGGGGCGCGTATGGATTGTTCGGCCATGCCCAGCCCGATGCGCAACTTACCTGGTGGCAGATGCCGCTTGCCAGCGTGGCCATCCTGGCCATCGTTATCCTTGCCATCCGCGGCACGCTGGGCCACCGCCCCATCAATCCGTCCTCGGTCGCCTACAGCTCCGACGGCATGCTCAACACGCTGGCCCTGAACTCGCTCTACAACGTGTTCTATGCCATCTACAGCATGAAGAACGAGAAGTCGGCATCGGACGTTTACGGCGGCATGGACGACGCCAAGATGCACAATCTGGTGCTGGCGCAATCCGGGCTGCCCAACCCGCCCGCCAACCCCAACTACCCCAGCCTGCACCGCCAGCCCGCCACGCGCAAGACGCCGCGCCCGCTTAACCTGGTGATCATCCTGGAAGAAAGCCTGGGCGCGCAGTACAGCGCCGACCTGGGCGGCGCCAACCTGACGCCCGAGCTGGACGCGTTGGCGCGGGAGTCCTGGACGTTCACGCGCGCCTACGCCACCGGCACGCGCTCGGTACGCGGGCTGGAAGCGGTCGTGACCGGGTTCCTGCCCACCCCGGCGCAAGCCGTGCTGAAGCTGCCCCGTTCGCAGCGTGGGTTTTTCTCGCTGGCCGACCTGCTGGGCCGCCACGGCTACCACTCGCGCTTCATCTATGGCGGCGAATCGCACTTCGACAACATGAAGGGCTTTTTCCTGGGCAACGGTTTCAAGCAGATCGTTGACCGTGCCGACTTCGTCGACCCCGCCTTCGTGGGCACCTGGGGCGCGTCGGACGAAGACATGTTCAACCAACTGGACAGGCTGCTGCGCGAAGACGCCGACCAGCCCACGTTCACGCTGGCGTTCAGCGTATCGAACCATTCGCCCTGGGAATACCCCGCCGGCCGCATCCAGACGGAAGGCAACCCGGCCACGGTGGAAAATACCGTGCGCTATGCGGACTGGGCACTGGGCCGCTTCTTTGAACGCGCCAAAGCATCGCCCTATTGGGAAAATACGGTCTTCCTGGTGGCCGCCGACCACGATTCCCGCGTGTTTGGCGCCAGCCTGGTGCCGGTACGCCACTTTCATATCCCCGCCGTGATCCTGGGCGCGGGCATCGAAGCGCGCCGCGACGACCGCCTGATCAGCCAGATCGACCTGCCGCCGACCCTGCTGTCACTGATTGGCGTGGATACCGAACACCCGATGATCGGCCACGATCTGACGCGCAGCACGCCGGGCCGCGCCATCATGCAGTACGACAGCACCTACGGCTATCTGAAGGAAAACGATCTGCTGGTGCTGGCGCCCAACAAGACGCCCCTGCAATACCGCTACACCGCCCCGGAAGACTACGCGCCCGTGGCGTTGAACCCCGAGCTGGCGACCGAGGCGCTGGCGCACGCGCTTTGGCCCAGCTGGGCATACCGCGAAGGCCGCTACAGCTTGCCGGGCATTGTGCCCGAGCAGGCCGCCGCGCCCACCACTACACCGACCGCCGGACCGCCGGCCGCCGGAACGCCGGCCGCTTGAAGTCCCGCCGCGCGTTTTCGCTAAGCGCGTGGCAATGGCACCCCGGGTTGTGATCGTTCACCATGCCCACCGACTGCATGAATGCGTAGACGGTGGTGGGCCCCACGAACTTCCAGCCCAGTTTCTTCAGCGCCTTGGACAAGGCGACGGATTGCTCGGACGTTGAAGCGCCCAACGTCGAGGCGGCGCCGGCTGGGGCTTCGAAGCGCCAGAAGAACGCCGCCAGCGAGCCTTCTTTTTCAATCATTTCCAGGGCGCGGGCCGCGTTGTTGACCACGGCTTCGATCTTGCCGCGATGCCGGACGATGCCCGCATCGGCCAGCAAAGCCAGCACTTGGGGTTCGCCAAACCGCGCCACCTTGGCAGGGTCGAAATCGGCGAAGCCGCGCCGGAATGCCGGACGCTTGTTTAGGATGGTGCGCCAGCTAAGGCCCGACTGGAATCCTTCCAGGGAAAGCTGTTCGAACAAGGCGCGGTCATCGCCTTGCGGACGCCCCCATTCGTGGTCGTGATAAGCCATGTATTCGGCGGATGTATCCACCCAGCCACAACGGGCAAGGCCGTCGGGGAAATCGGTTTTAGCGTTCAAGGCGTTGCTCCAGGCGGCAGTCAGGCCACCGATGCTACCCCAGCAACGTCCCCGAAAAAAGTCGTAGCGGCCGCAGTCCGAATCCCGCTACTATTTGCGCCCTGATCCCGCGCCGGCCGCGGCCTGGACAGGCTTTCGAATTGCTCCCCATGTCCCTGCTCGAGACCGCTGTCCTGACGTTCGTGTCCCCCGCCGTGCTGGCCGGTGACCATCCCGACGCAAACCCCTGCCTTGATTGCGGCGCCTGCTGCTCGCACTTCAGGGTGTCGTTCTATTGCGGGGAACTGGCCGGCGAGAACGGCGGCCACGTCCCCGTGGAACTGGTCACCAAGATGAGTCCGCTGCGCGCCTGCATGAAGGGCACGGAGATGGGCGGCGGCCGCTGCATATCGCTGCGCGGCGAACTCGGCCAGCCCGGCATCCACTGCGCCATCTACGAGAACCGCCCCACGCCCTGCCGGGAATTCGACATCTGGATGCCGGACGGCTCGCCCAACCCTGATTGCCAGCGCCTGCGCATCGGGCTGGGCTTGCCGCCGGTGCCGCCGCGCCCGGATGCGGAAAACGATCCGCAAGGCCCGCTGCTTCCGGACCAACCCGCCGCGGCCTGATCCGGCGCGCTGGCCATCGCCGGCCGCTTGCGTACCCGCACCAGCTCGGGATCCTTGCCCAGAAAGGCCAGCACGTCGCGCATGACGCGGTCGCGCTCATGGTCCACGCAGATCATGTGATAGCTGTCTTGCAGCATCACTACCGTTGCGCCGGGAATACGCGAACCCAGGAAGCGCGCCGACCGCGGACTGGTCAGCTCGTCTTCTTCGGCGTGCATGATCAGCGTCGGGCAATCCAGTTGCCACAGCCCTTGCTGCACCATGCCGCGCAGGCGGTCCACCTGCCGCACGCAAGCCAGCGGCACCCACTGGTAATGGAACCCGTCGCCGCGCGCAAAACCCGCTTTGATGAAGGCGCGCACCAGCTCGCTTTTCACGCCGTAAGGGTCTTCTTCCTGAACCCGGATCCGCCGCGGCACCCCCGGCACGTAATACAGCAGATACCGCAGGCCGCGATACCACGGCGTGCTCCAGCCATCCAGGAACACGGGCGCCGACAGCGCCACCAGCGCGCCGCGCGTGTGCGATTCACGCTTGCAGAGTTCCACGGCCAGCAACGCCCCCAGGCACATGCCGATCACATGGACCACCTCGTACCGCGCGCACAGCTCCCGATAACGCCGCGTCACCACGTCCATCCAGTCTTCCACACGCACGTCCAGCAGGTCTTCCGGTTGGCCGGCGTGGCCGGGCAACGTCACGCCGTGCGTCTCCACGCCGGCGCGCGCCAGCACCTTATGCAGCCCGCCCATATCGAATTCCGTACCGCCTAACCCATGGATAAGCAACGCGCCGGTGCGCCGCGGCTTCGAAAGGTCATTCATTTCCCACCTCAAGAACATCTCGGGTGGACGAACGAACTCTTACCCACCCCGTGCCGCCATACTAGGGACAGGGCGCAAATGAAGATCCGCAAAAATGTCGGAGAAACGTGAAGATGCGTAAAGGCGGCACGGCCGCGCGGCTAGCGGTCCGCTAGGTAGCGGGTCGGCGTCATGCCGAAAGCGCTGCGGAAGCTGCCGATGAAGGCGCTGGTGCTTTCGTAACCCACCGACAGCGCGGCCTCGGTAACGGAGCCACCGCGGCTCAGCATCTCCAGGGCGCGCAGCAATCGCGCCTGCTGCCGCCATTGGCCCAGCGTCACTCCGGTTTCTTGCCGGAACCGGCGCATCAACGTCCGCGACGACATGTTCAATCGCTGCGCCCATTCGTCGATGCCCGCGGTATCGTCCGGCGTGTCCAGCAAGGTATTGGCCAGGTCCTGCAAGCGCGGATCGTCGGGCATGGGCAACAGCTGGGGCGCATGCTCGCGCTGCGCCAGCTCTTGCAGCAACACGTCGAACAACTGCTGCTGGTAAGCGCCCGAGACCGCGCCGTCCTGGTTGCTGGTGAAACGGTCGATCAGCGCTTCGATCAGTTTGGACGACGGCCAGGAACGGCAGTGTGGCGGCAGTCGGTCGCAGACGTCGCGCCGCACATACAGGAATGAGCCTCGCGCATTGCCAAACCAACGCGCGCCATGCGGCGTGCCCGGCGGGATCCAGCCCAGGCTGCCCGGCATCACCGTCCAGACCTCGGCCCCGGCCTGCACCAACACCAGCCCTTCGTGCACCAGCACCAGCATGCCCTCGTCATGGACGTGCGAGGGCACCGCAATGCCTTTGGTTTCGCGGCGGCCTTGCACGCGGAACGGGGTCAGCAGCACGTCGGGAAGCGGGTCGGCGATAGCCACATGAAGCATGGTTGGCAGGTTTGAGCTACAGGTTGACGGGTTCCCGTTAGCGGGTTCAGTTGAAAATGTACATCATTCTCATCAGTCGGGCATCAGCCCCCCGAACGGAGAAACCACATGGACACCACGCGGCTGCGCGACGCCGGCATCAAAGCCACCTTCCCCCGTCTGAAGATCCTGGACATCTTCTATCAACACGCCAATCAGCACATGAGCGCGGCAGACGTCTACCGCAGCCTCATCTCGGACCGGAGCAGCATCGGCCTGGCGACGGTTTATCGCGTGATTACGCAACTTGAGGACGCCGGGCTACTCAAACGTACTCAGCTCGATGCGCACATCACCGTATTCGAGCTCAACGACAAAGGGCACCACGACCATATGGTCTGCACGCATTGCGGGCAGATCCTGGAATCCAGCGATCCCGCCATGGCGCAATTGGTCAGGAAGATCGCCAAGCGCAGCGGCTTCACGCTGGATTCCTACAGCCTGGTGCTCTACGGCGGCTGCGGCTGCAAGCCCGGCGCGCCCGCTCAACCCCACGGAGAATTCGAATGAACCGCGATCAATTTTTCTTCCACGACCTATCCCAGTTCCCCATCGTCACCGCCAAGCACGGCGGTGCGCCCAAAGGCTATTCGGCAAGC
Organism: Achromobacter sp. MYb9; assembly: GCF_002975275.1. Lineage (GTDB taxonomy): Bacteria > Pseudomonadota > Gammaproteobacteria > Burkholderiales > Burkholderiaceae_B > Achromobacter. The sequence continues at coordinate 868,277 of NZ_PCOQ01000001.1, forward strand.
TGGATCCGCGAAATGGAACTGCTGGTGAATAACCCCCAGACCTTCGTCATGGTCGTGCCCGACATGCGCCACGAAGCCGGCCACGACGACCGCAAGGCCATGATCGAATGGCAGACGACCAACATGCCGCGGCTGAAGGCGCGCTGCCGGGCCTTTATCGCCGTCGAACGCGACACGGATGCGCTGGACAAGGTCCGCAAACAGGGCGAAAAAATGGCCCGCGCGTTCGGCATGCCGTTCCTGGCGGTAGCCACCCCCGGCGAAGCGATGCAATGCGCGCGCGAACTGCTGGGCCATAGCGGACCAAGCGGTTTCGTCGTCGACTAGGCCGCCTCCGCCTAAAGGTGCCTCGGACACCTGAAGGACTAGGGCTTTCCGCCAGCTTAAGAGTTGGCCTATGTGGCCGTTGTCTATGGGTAAGGTGCCTTTCCGCAGGCGCCGTCCGCCAACCCGACGATGAGCCGCCCTACGCATGAACCGCACACTCGCCTGTATCTTTTGCCGTTCGACATTGACCCAAGGCGCGCCGCTGCTTGAAAAGAACGGCGCCGCCATCTGCAAGCCCTGCGTTGATCAGTTTGCCGAACTGTTCGCGGAACGGGCCTGGCTCATGGCGGCGACCTTGCAGGAACAGTTGGACGTGCTGCTGGAAGAAAGTCGGCGCGCGCTGGCGCAAAGCGAATCCCTGTCCGAACGCGCCCGTAGTTGCGGGCTGAGCCTGCACGACCTGTCGGGCACGGCAACGCGCACGTTGTCTTGAGGACCATCCGGCGCCGCATCACTCGGAAATTCCCTACAGGCCTTGCCGTAACGCCCTGCATCCCGGAAGCAAAGATCCGCATATTCTGTTGCTTTTTTGGGCGGAGCCATTAATGTTCAAGCGTTTACATATATACAAGATCACCTTTCTTATTTTCCTGCTGTCGCTATCAAATCTCTCGTACGCGATCGCAATAACATCGACGAAAAGCGAATATGTGCCCGAAGGGATCATGTTTTACTTCACCGTGTCCGACTGGGACAGTGGCGGAGATAAGCTCTGCGACGACATGAGCGCCGTATATTGCTCCATACAGCTCTACGGAGCACAAGCTCCCGGAGAGTCTGCATGGATGATAGGCAGCAATCACTACTGGCGTGTCAAGCCGTCTAGAACGATGGCAGGCGTGCTTGCTCAAATGGCCGGGTTTTCCATCCCTTTCCATGGCACATTATTAGTTCGTAAAAACCAACGCATATCCGATAGTTTCTGCATTACGTTTGCCGCCGGGTACGCTTGGTCAGGCGTCGGCGGCGCGATATCGCCTATAGGTCCATGCGCCAAAGTGACGATGCCGGCATTGCAATGCGACATACAAGGCAATACCACTATCAACCATCGCGAGATTTTCAGTGATGCGATTGACGGCAATGAAGCGGAAACCCAGCTGCAATTGACTTGCACGGGAGCAACCAGCGTCACCGCGACCACCGACGCCGACGATGCGCTAGGCGTCAGGCTGCGGGCTGGCGAAGGCTTGTATTCCAACCTGACGATCGACGGAAAAAAGACCTCGAGCGGCGTGTTGATCAAGGTCGACAACGGCCTGCCTACCCGCATCTCCTTGAAGTCGACGCTGGTCACCAAGGGCATCGTCAAGCCGGGTGAATTTTCCGGATCTACCGTATTGACGATCTCCCCCCCTTGACCGCGCATTGCCCAAGCTTGACGCCCGCCCGGAATCAAGAAAACGTCGCTAGCAATAGCGGCTTTTTTTTTAGCCTTCCGCCCTATTCCGCGAACCCGCGAACATTATTTAATGTATCAATTCGCGCCATTTCTATAATTCAGATGGTATCCATCAGCACGGAAACAAAATACCGGATGGTATCCATTTTGCAGGGTCATATCACTTGGATGGTATCCCTTTATTAATTCTTGGTATTGCAAAAAAACTGGTTTACATTGCGTCCTTTTTTTTCGACGGCTGATTACGTTCATGCAGGTTGGCCTGTTACGTAGCCATACTTTTGCAGCAAATCAGCAATGTTTCGACATCGAATTATTAATCGAAATATAAAGGACCCACGTTTTGAGATACGGCACGAATAAGTGGCTGACGGCGACGCTCGCGCTCAGTACGACCTACTGCGGCAGCGTCACGGCGGCGGACCTGACCGTTGCGCCAAGCGACACCCAAGTGTTTGACGGCTCGGGCCGTTTCCCCGGCGGGATCGATGTCAACGGCGGCACGCTGGTGATCGGCGGCAATGGCGGCGGAGCAGGCGTAGCCATCGACGGGAACGTCAATGCGGCATCGGGCGGCACCGTCGCGGGCTTCGGCGCGATCAATGGCGACCTCAACGTGACGGGCAACGCGCGCGTGGCGCCGGGGTATTCCGTCGGAACGCCGACCGGGGTTTCCAACGGCAACCTCGTCGTCAACGGCAACCTGTCGATGAACAACGCCGTATTCGCCTTCGAGACCGGCTATGCAGGGCTGCCCATCACGCAACCGGGCACCGGCGACAACATCACCGTGCGCGGCGACGCAGCCCTCAACAACACGACGCTGAACGTCACCGTGAACACCCTGGGGGTCAACGCCGGCTACTACCGAATCCTGTCGTATGGCGGCACGTTGAGCGGCAACGGCCTGTCGTTGGGCACCGTCACCGGCGACTCCGCACCTGCGGCGACCATCCAGACGCTGACCGGCGACAAGCAGATCAACCTGATCCTGGGCCCAAGCACGACCAACCTGTGGAATGGCAACGGCGCAGCATCCGCAACCCGTTCGGGTGGCGGCAACGGCACCTGGAGCGCCTCCAGCACCAACTGGAACAGCCCCAGCAATGCCACGGGGGCCCTACCCGATGGTGGCTATGCCATCTTCACCGGCGCTGCCGGCACGGTGACCGTGGACGGCAGCGCCGGCCCGGTGCGCGTGTCGGGCATCCAGTTCGCCACCGACCGGTATCGCCTGCAAGGCGCTCCCATTACCCTGGTCGGGAGCGGCGGCAACCCGCCCGCGATTGTCGTGGGCGACGGTACTTATGCCTCCGGCCAGTTCGTGGACACCATCGACAACCCGCTGCAGGGCACGCAGGGCTTCGTCAAGACCGGCCCCGGTTCCGTGATCCTGACCGCCGACAGCAGCGGCCTGACCGGCCCCATCCTGATCGCCGACGGCGCCTTGGAGATCGACGGCAAGCTGAACGGCCCGGTCGATATCGGCCGCGAAGTCGTGCTGGCGGGCGTCGGCCAGTTGGGCAGCACCACCTTGTACCCGACCGCCGTCGTGTCTCCGGGCAATGACGGTTCGCCCATCGGCACGCTCACCATCAACGGCAACCTCACCTTCGGTGAAAACACCATCTATCGCGTGCACGCCAATCCGGCCAGCAACGCAAGCGACCGCATCCACGTCACGGGCGTCGCCTACCTGGATGGCACCGTGGCGCACGTGGGCCCCGACGGCAACTATGCGCCGCGCACCACCTACAACATCCTGACCGCTGACGGCGGCATACAGGGCAGGTTCACCGGCGCCTCAAGCGCGTACGCGTTCTTGACCCCCACGCTCAGCTACGACGCCAAAAATGCATTCATGACGCTGACGCGCAACGACGTGCCGATTGGCAGCGTCGGCGGCACCGACAATGAAAGCAGCGTGGGCGGCGCGCTGGATCAGGAGCAGCCTCCCGCGGCTGGCAACGGATCGCCGGCGACGGGCAATGGATCGCCGGCGACCGGTAACGGGTCATCGTCGACGGGCAGCGGATCGTCCACGGCGGGCAACGGTTCCTCGTCGACCGGCAGCGGATCGTCCACGGCGGGCAATGGTTCCTCGTCGACCGGCAGCGGATCACCCGCGACGGGCGACGCAACGTCGACAGGCGCTGCAACGCCCCCGAGCGCCAACGGTACGCCGACCGCCGGAAGTGAATCGCCGGTGGTCGAAAGCGGCAACGCGGCGGCCAGGAATACGGGCGCAGGCCAGGTAGCGATGGCCGTCCTTTCCATGACGCCGGGTGAAGCGCGCTCGGCCTTGAAGATGCTCTCTGGCGAAGCGTACGCAAGCACCGCGAGCGTGCTGCAAAGCCAGGGCGATACCGTACGCACGATGCCGCTGTCCCACCTGCGCGGCAACCTCGACGCGCCGCTCTTGGCCGGACGCCCGACGGCGCAACTGGGTGCCGCGTCATCCAACGCGCTGCCGCAAAGCGGCGCCTCGCCGCTCTGGGCGCAAGCATTCGGCAACTGGAGCACGTTCGGCGGCGACGGCAACGCATCAAGCGTCAGCCAATCCGCCGGCGGGCTGTTCGTTGGCGGTGACGGCGCCGTCGGCGGCGGCTGGAGGTTGGGCGGCGCGGTCGGCTACATCGGCAGCCACAACTCCATCGCCGATGCGTCCTCGCGCACCAATATCGACAGCTATACCGCGACGTTGTTCGGCGGACGGAACTTCCCCGCCGGCCCCGGCCATGTCCGCTTCATGGCTGGCGCGGCCTACACCTGGCACGACATCGACACGAAACGTGATGTGGCCGCCGGAAGCCTGAATCAGCGCCTGGAGTCCTCCTATCACGCCTCTTCCACGCAAGTGTTCACCGAACTGGGCTACAACCTGCCGGTGGGCGATGCCTACACCATCGAACCCTACGCCGGCCTGGCCTGGAACCAGGTGCGTACGCGCGACTTCCAGGAATCGGGCGGCTCGGCGGCCTTGCACGGATCGGGGAATTCCGACGATGTCACCAGCACCACGCTGGGATTGCGCGGCGCATGGCAGTTCGGCTCCGACCAGGCGCCGGGACGCTTGACCGCCACGCTAGGCTGGCGCCATGCGATGGGCGATGTGAAGCCCCGCCAGGAACTGGCGTTCAGCGGCGGCAGCACGTTCTCGGTGACGGGTGTCCCGATCGCGCGCGACGCCGCGGTGCTGGGTCTGGGCGCCGAAGTGGCCATCACGCGCAACACGACGGCGGGCATCGCTTACGACGCGCAGTTCGGTGGCGGCAACCGCCAGCAAGCCGGTCTGCTCAAGCTGGCCGTGCGCTTCTAAGCCATGCGCTTTTAAGCCATGCACTTCTAAGCCATGCCCGCCTCGGCCCAGCCATTCCGGGCCGGGGCGTACCAGGGCAAAGGAACAAGCCCCCTGCAGTGTGACTGTGGGGGGCTTTTTTTGCGCTATGGCATAACGACGCTGCTGGCGGACTCCGTCCGCATCAGGAAATCGATCACGGCGCGCACCGCGGGAAGCTGGCCACGCTTGTGTGGCGTCAAAATCGTTGTCATCACGCTGCCTGCGGTCCAGGCCGGTAGCACCCGTACCAACCGCCCCTCATTGACCGCTTGCGCCGAGATCATTTCGGGCAGGCAGACAATGCCAAGCCCCGCCTCCGCGGCCTTCATCAACGACACCGATTCATCGGCATACAGCAGCGGCTGCGGCGCGACCTCCACGATGCGGCCGCTGGCATCGCCCAAGCGCCAGCGCTTCATCGCCATGTTGGTCATCAGTCCGTCGTGCTCGCTCAAGGCCTCCGGCGCCGGGGGCTGGCCGCGCCGGGCGACGTAAGACGGCGCAGCCACCAGCGTAATCGGCTCCTCGCTCATGCGTCGTTGCACCAGATCCGAATCCGGCAGCGCCGCGAAATGACTTCGGATCGCAAGATCAAAGCCCTCCTGAACCAGATCGATAAAGCGGTCCGTGACGTGCAACTGGATACGCAGTTTTGGATATTGCCGCGCAAGGATGGGCAGGCGGTCCGCAAGCTGAAACTGCGCGATGGGCACCGACGCCGTGATCCGCACGGTGCCGCTTGGCTCCGCCAGCCGCCGGTGCACGACGGCTTGGGCGGCCTCGGCCTCGATCATCACCGCGCGGGCGTGGTCGTACACGTCGCGCCCCACGTCGGTCAGCGTAAAGCGGCGCGACGTGCGGTGAAGCAACTGGACGCCCAGCGTGGCTTCCAGCGTCGCCACCCGCTTGCTGACCGTCGATTTCGGGCAACCCAGGCGCCGGGCAGCCGCCGCGAAGCCGCCGCTATCGACGGCTTGGGCGAAAAAATGCAGGTCATTGAGGTTCAGCATGTTCGTCTACATATGTGGACATTTCGTCGCAATTTATCCATCTTTTGCCTAGATGTCCACATATGTATATTTCACCGTATCAACAACGGAGAAATGACATGAACCCCACCTCTGAACCGATCTTCATCGCCGGCTTCCCCCTGGGCAGCTCGGCCGGGCTCGTTACCGCTTTCGAATGGCTCGGTCAGCCCTATCGCATTACCCGGGTGGACATGCTGGGGGAGATGCGCACCGACGCCTACAAGCGTCTGAATGGCCGGGTGGAAACGCCCGTACTGATCACCGAAGAAGGCGATGTTCTTACCGAGACGATGGCGATCGCCCTGTGGCTCGAGGCGCGAGACACCCAGCGCCGCATCAGCTTCGAACCCGGCACGCCGCAGGCCCACCGGCTGCATCAGTACCTGGCTTTCCTCAATACCGGCTTCACCGGCGCGTTCTATCCCATGTGGGTCGCGCTGGAGGCGCCGGACGCCACCGAAGGTGAAAAGGAAACGCTGCGCAAGTTCGGACGCAGCTTCGTGGCGCTACGGCATGAACAGCTTGAGGCGATGATGGGCGACAGCGATTATCTGCTGGGCAACAAGCCGACGCTGGCGGACGCGGTGTTCGCCGGCGTGGCGCGCTGGGTGGATTTCCATCAGGCGATCGAACCGCGGAACTATCCGCGCATCCTGGCGTTGCGCCAGCGTATCGAGGCCGACCCTGCATTTCGCTTCGCAGCGGCCATTGAAGACGGCAAGCCGGCGATTGGCAGCGGCGCGATGAAAGGCCTTGTCCCGCTAGAGACGGTCTTGCACCATACAAGCGGCGCCCTGACGGCCTGAGTCTGTTCTTAGTCAGTCAGAAGACAAAGAAGCGCTGACAAAGAAGCTGACAAGGAAACACCACCAATGAAAAACGCCGCTAGCAATAGCGGCGTTTTTCATACTGCAGGTGTTTGGTTGGTGGGCTGAGCGAGACTCGAACTCGCGACCAACGGATTAAAAGTCCGCTGCTCTACCGACTGAGCTATCAGCCCGACCGAAGCCAGAAATTATGGCGGATTTTCTTAAGCTTGTCAAAAAGTTTGGCGCAGGCTGCCTTAACTTCCTGGCTGACGCCTTCCCTGCATCCCTACCGGCCGCGCATGAAAAACGGCCGCACGCGGCGGCCGTTCCCGGGTACGAATGGGCCTGGAATTACCAGGCAGCCACCACGGCGCCCTTGTACTTGGTCTCGATGAACTGCTTCACGGCCGGGCTGTGATAGATGCTGACCAGCTTGGCGAAGTCGGCGCGATCCTTGTCCTTTTCACGCACGACCAGCACGTTGGCGTACGGCGAATCCGGCGATTCCTGGGCGATCGCGTCCTTGGTCGGGTTCAGGCCGGCTTCCAGCGCAAAATTGGTGTTGATGGCCGACGCATCCGTGTCGTCCAGCGAACGCGGCAACTGGGCAGCGTCGAGTTCGATGAAGCGCAGCTTCTTCTTGTTCTCGACCACGTCGATCGGGGTTGCCTTCAGGCCGGCTTCGGGACGCAGCTTGATCAGGCCGTTGGCTTGCAGCAGCAGCAGGGCGCGGCCACCGTTGGTCGGATCGTTCGGCAGCGCGATGCGGGCGCCGTCCTTCAGTTCGGCCAGGGACTTGATCTTCTTGCTGTAGATGCCGATCGGGAAAATCACGGTCTTGGCGATGCTGACCAGCTTGTAGCCTCGGTCGGCGTTGGCGTTGTCCAGGTAGGGCTGGTGCTGGTAGCTGTTGACGTCCAGGTCGCCCGAGGCCAGCGCCACGTTGGGCTGCACGTAGTCGGTGAATTCGATGATCTGGATGTTCAGGCCCTGCTTGGCGGCTTCGGCCTTCACCACATCAAAGATCTGGGCGTGCGGGCCGGCGGTGACGCCCACCTTCAGCGGCTTGTCCTGAGCCAGCGCGGGCTGGGCAAAAACGGCGGCGCCCAGGGCGAACGCGGCCAGCGACTTCAAAACCTTGATGCTCATGTTGCGATATCCCGAATAACGGATGTAGAGAAAAGAGTGGTTCGGCGCCGTTGCGTTCAGCGATGCGACAAGCGGCGCACGAAACGGTCGCCAAGGCTTTGGATGGCCTGGACCAGGACGATCAGCACGATCACGACCGCGGCCATGACGTCCGATTGGAAACGTTGATACCCGTAGCGGATGGCCAGGTCGCCCAGGCCGCCGCCGCCGATGGCGCCGGCCATCGCCGAATAACCGATCAGGCTGACCACCGTGACGATGGTCGCGGCAATCAGGCCCGGCAAGGCCTCGGGCAACAGCACCTTCCGGATGATCTGCATCGGCGATGCGCCCATGGCGCGCGCCGCGGTGATCAGCCCCGGGTCGACTTCCCGCATGGCGTTTTCCGCGATGCGGGCCATGAACGGAATCGCGGCCACCGACAGCGGCACGATGGCGGCCGTGGTGCCGATGGAGGTCTGCGCGACCAGACGCGTGAACGGGATGATGGCGACCATCAGGATCACGAACGGCACCGAACGGGTAGCGTTGATGACGGCGCCCAGCACGTGGTTGACGGGCTGGTTCTCCAGCATGTTGCCACGCGCGGTCACCGTCAGCGTCACGCCCAGCGGGATGCCGATCACCACCGCGATGGCGCTGGCGACGCCCACCATCAGCAGGGTGTCAAGCAGCGACGTAATAAGCAGATCGATCAGTTGCGGACTCATGAGCTATTTCTTCAACGGTGATGTCACGGGCGGCCAACGCGGCGATGGCGTCCTTGACCGCGGCGGGCGCGCCTTGGGCCAGCACGAACATCGTGCCCACGGCCACGCCCTGGATGTCTTCGACGCGGGCCTGGACCAGGCCGACGTTCAGCGAATATTGCTTGGACAGATCCGACAGGAACGATCCCGACGCATCCGTGCCGGTCAGGGACAGGCGCAGCAGTCGCACGGCCTGACCCGGATTGGCGGCGGCCAGCGTGGCGATGCGTTCCTTGACGGCGGCCAGCGTGGCGTCGGTCAGGTCGGACGCGGTAGCGGCCGACACCATGCCGCGCGTGACCTCGTGGCGCGGCTGCGCGAACACTTCACGCGTGCTGCCCACTTCCACCACTTCGCCTTGCGACAGCACGGCGACGCGGTCGCAGACTTCGCGCACGACTTCCATCTGGTGCGTGATCATCACGACGGTCACGCCGGTCTTGCGATTGATGTCGCGCAGCAACGCCAGGATGTTGTGCGTGGTTTCCGGGTCCAGCGCGGACGTGGCCTCATCGCTGAGCAGCACGTCGGGATTGTTGGCCAGCGCGCGCGCAATGCCCACGCGCTGCTTCTGGCCGCCGCTGATCTGGCTGGGATAGCGGTCGCGCAGATGCTCCAGGCCTACCAGCGCCAGCAGACGTTCGACGCGGGCCGGGATCTCGCCCTTGGCCACGCCGGCGATCTCCAGCGGCAAGGCCACGTTGCCATAGACGGTGCGGCGCGACAGCAGGTTGAAACCCTGGAACACCATGCCGATGCGACGGCGTTGGCCGCGCAGCTGTGCTTCGTTCAGCCCGGTGAGCGGTTGCCCCCCGATGGTGATCGTGCCTTCGTTGGGCCGTTCCAGCAGATTGATGCACTGGACCAGCGTGCTTTTACCGGCCCCGCTGGGGCCGATGATGCCGAAGACCTCGCCCTGCGCGATATGCAGGTTGATGCCTCGCAGCGCCTGGAATTCTCCATGCGGCGTGGCATAGGTCTTGGATAGGTTCTTGATGTGAATCATGGCAAGCGATTTTGTATCTTTTCTCTTCTAAAGAGAACGACCGTTTTTTTCATTTTCTATAACTATAAGTAATATAGAACGCTGTGGCCGCCGGCAGGCAGGCCGGCAGGCCTATCTTGAAATGCTGCAATCGGGTGCCAGGCAAAAGGCGTAAAGGGCAGTCAGGAAGGAAAGCCTTCCTGACTGCCCTTTTGTCGCGGTGGCCGGTCAGCCGGCCACGCTACCGTCAACGAGCGCGGGAGATGCGGACTTCCGCGCCCCGGCGCTTGACCTCAAGGCCTTCGGACGGCGAAATGCGCAGTCCTTCCAGCCCCTTGATGTAGCTGGAGCCCTGCATCTGCATCACGCGGATCTTGTTGCGCATGACGACCGGGTTATGCACCGGCATGCCGAACATCCACACTTCGTCCAGGATGCGGGCCGAGTTGAACTCGCCCGTATGCTGCGCGGCAGGTCCCAGACAGAGCATGTGCCCTTCGCGGCCGAAAACCGGGAACTGGCCCAGTTCGCAGTCGATCGTCCAGGTCGTGCCGCCCTCGTAGCGGTGCCCGGTGTTCAGGTCCCACCACGCCTCGCCCTTGGGCAGATACACGCGCACCTGCTTGCCGGGTTCCGTCACGGGTGCCACCAGCAGGGCCGGGCCCAACAGGTATTGCAGGTCCCATTCATGCGCGTGCGGGTCGTTCGGGAACGACAGCGCCATGGAACGCTGCACCGGCAAACCGGTGCGGGCCGAGTCTTCGATGGCGCCCAGCACGTAAGGCACCAGGCGATAACGCCACTGCATCCAGGTCCTGGCCTGGGCCAGCGTTTCTTCGCCGAAGTCCCAAGGCATCAGGCCTTCAACGCCCTGGAACGAGAAGTTGGCCGAAAACACGCCGATGGTCAGCCAGCGCAGGTACAGCTCGGAGGTCATGCCCGAGCGATCGCGCGAGGCCGAGCCGATGCCGTGCACCTGCACGGGCACGCCGCTGGCGCCGATGGACAAAGCCGTGCGCAGGGTATGGCGCAGGCCATCCCAGGTGTTTTCCACCTGCGGCCCCACCTGCCACGGCAGGCGCTGCGCGGCGGGGAACAGGTCGGAGCTGGGCACCACACCTTCCGGCGGCACCTTCAGGCCGGCAACGGCATCGAACAGCGCGCGGCGCACCAGCAGCGGATACATGCTGCGCAGCGCCGGGCCGGTTTCGCCGTTGCGGGCGGTCACGCCGTCGGGAATGGCGATCTGGGCGTCGCACGCTGGCGCGTCCAAACCGTCTTCGATCAACAGGCGATGACGCTCGACCCACTGGTTGTAAATGTCGCGATAGGTCAGGTCCAGCAGGCCATAAGGTTGCCCCGAGGTGGCGGCATTGCCGTCGAACACCTGGGCCGACCCGTCGTCCTTGGCCAGCAGCCAACCGCGGTCTTCCAGCTCTTCGAACAACGGGCTGGACTTCAGCACGCCGGGGAAACCGGAGGCAGAAACATGCACGTTGTGCTTGTGGAAGAGCGCCAGCATCTGCTTGGCGTCCGGGAAGCGCTGGGCATCCCATTCGAAGACGGCCTTGTCGGACTGGAAGCCCCAGGCTGCCGGCTGCGCCAAGGTCACGGCGTCGACCGGGATCTGGTTTTCACGCATGCGGGCAACCAACGCCACCGTCTGCGTCGGCATTTCGCCCGTGGCCTGCTGCAACCATGCGCCCATCGCCCACAGCACGGGCTGGCCGGCACGGCCGGTCAGCGCGGTGTACTGGTTCAGGATTTCCGCCGGCTCGCCGGCAAACAGGAACAAGTCCAGGACGGCATCGTCCACGGTCAGCACGTAGGCTGAATCCGCAGGCGCGACGCCTACCGCGTGCTCGACGCGACGCATCGTGTTGACGTAGACGCCCCAGCCGCGCGGACTCCAGGCCAACGGCAAGGCGCGGTGCTCGGGGTCATCGGAAACGACCGATTCTTCGCGGCGGTTCAGGTCGCCCGGAGTTTCGCCCAGGCCGAAGACGCGATCGTCGCCCTGCAGGGTGAACCCCGCCGACCAGACCGCGTCGTCGTCCTGGTCCAGCGCGTTGTGCCCGAATGCGGGCGTATGCGCGGAAACCTCGGACTCGAACACCCGTTCATCGTTGCGGTAGAGCGCCACGCGCACGGGGTTGGATTGCAGCTCCAGGGCAACGTCGCCCTGGGTAATGCGCCAGCCATCCCCGCCTTCGCGAGGGGCAATGGCGGCTTCGCCCACGGCCTCTTGGCGCGCGAGCAGCATCTCCGCCACGGCGCGCGCACGCGCGCTGGGCTTATCTTCATTCAGGTGGTTCGCCTCGCCGCAGCGCAGGCGAAAAACACCAGGCGCATGCGCCTCGACTACCAGGTGCAACCCATCGCCCGCATCGAAATCGAAGCGACTGGGGCGGGACGTCAGCAGCTCAATGTTATCGAGCTGGGTAGTATGGGCAAAGTCGAACTTGGGCGGCACAGAGCATCCCCCGGCTTAAGCCAAAAACCATCAAAAGACGCTATTTTGACGGATTTGAGCTTTGAAATAAACTCGGTCCCTCATTTGGAAGGCGATCTCATCCAAAAAAGGGGCATAAAGCCCTCGGCCAGCGCCCATTGGTCTTGATGCCCACGAGCCGCCGAAACGCCAATTTCGAGCCCAACGCGGCCTATTTGGCGCCAAATCCTGGCAATTACTGCAATTCTACGCCACCTGACCCCGGGGCCCGTCACCGGCCTGACTTTTTTTCACCTTGGCGAAATAAGTTGGGCCAGATCGGTTTCCAGCGGCGACGGCTCGCCAGCCAGGCGGGCGGCGATCAGGTCGCCCATCAACGCCGACCAGGACAGCCCCCGCGAGGCGTAACCGACCGCCAGCCACACGCCCCGAGCATGGGGCAGTTCGCCTACGGCCGGCAAGCGCCCCGGCAGCACGGCGCGCCAACCGGCCCAGCCGGGCAGACTGCCGGGCACCAGCGCATCGAAGTCCGGGAAGTGACCGCTTAGTAGTCCCGCCGCCTTGGCCAGCGTGACGCGCTGGCCGTCCGCGCTGACACGCGCCTCGGCGGCATCGTGGACATAGGTGCTGCCCACCACGCAGCCCGGCCCCACGTCGGGCAGCAGATATCCCTCGCCCCCGACGATGCAACGCGGGCCTCCCGACAGCGCCGCCGCGGGCACCAGCGTCACCTCGCCCGTCAGTGCATGCATCTGCGCGACCCGCGGCAGCGGGTCCAGCAGGCCACTGTCGGCAAGCATGCCGCGCGCCCCCGCCGCATTGGCCAGGATCACGACCTGAGCCTGCGCCAGTTCAGCGCCCTGCTCGTCCAGCACGCGCCACCCCTGCCCGACGGGCTCGACACGCGCCGCCTTGCCCGGCAACAGGGTCGCGCCGGACGTCTCGAGCAACGCATCGATCAGGCGGTTGGGCTGCACCAGCATGCCTTCGGAAAAAAACACGCCGCCGCGCGCCAGCGGCAGGCCGGCCAAGGCGCTGGCCTCGTCGCGATCCACCTGGCGCACCCAATCGGGCGGGAACGCCAGGGTTTCCAGCGTACTGGCCAGCGCGGCGGATTTACCCGCATCGCGCTCGACCTGGACGGTGCCGCACACGCGCGGCGCGGCGTCGCCCGGCAGGCCTTGCCATCGGGCCAGGGCGCGCTGGCTGCCCGCGCGCGACAACCGCGCCCGGGCGTTGTCGTCGCGCGCCACCACGGGCGTCAGCGCCGCCGCCAGATGGCCCGCATGCGCCGGTGCGCCCAGCGCCCGACCCGCGTCCAGCACCGTGACGCGCCAGCCTCGGCCCGCCAACGCCTGCGCGATCCCCGCGCCCGCCAGCCCCGCGCCCACCACCACGGCATGCGCCGCGTCCAGGCCGGGCACGGCGGCCATGCGCCCTTCGGCCCGGACCGTGCCCACCGTCATGTGCCATTTGCCGCCATAGCCGGCCTCGCGCCGTACATCGAAACCCGCATCCTGCAACGTCTGCCGCAACTCGCCGGTGCAGGCCCAGGTCGCCATCGTCGCGTCCGGCGCCGCCCGTGCGGCCAGGTTTTGCAACAATTGCGACGCCCACATCCGGGGATTGCGCTCAGGGGCGAAACCATCCAGGAAAAAGGCGTCGATCCGTGCGCTCAACCGCGCGGCCAACACCTGCGCGTCGCCAAAACCCAGCGTCAACGTCACGGCGCCGTTTTCAAATTCCAGGCGATGCAACCCCGGCAACAGCGCCGGCCATTGCGCGGCAAGCCGCTGCCCCAGCTCCGCCAGCGGCCCCGACGCTGCCTCTCGCGCCAGCAACGCGGACAGATCTTCTTGCGTGAACGGATGCGCTTCCATCGACACCACGTGCAGCGCGGCGGGCCGTTGCGGATCGTCGCGCCACGCCTTCCATAACGTGAGGAAATTCAGGCCCATGCCGAAGCCCGTTTCGCAGACGGTGAACCGCTTGCGGCCGCGCCAGCGGCCGGGCAAGCCGTTGCCGTGCAGGAACACGTGTTCCGCCTGCCCCGCCGCGCCCGCCGGGCAGTGATAGACATCGCCATACAAGGGGCTGTACAGCTTGCCGTCGGCGCTGAAACCGACCTCTGCGGGCATCAAGGGGACATAGGGCGCGGACATGGAATCCTGGAAAACAATCAAGGTTGAGACAAAAGCGAATTATTGAGCGCCTGCCGGGCAGGCGTTGGATGGACACCACGCGACGCCCGTGTTTCAGGCCTTTGCCTCAAATTTGACGCATACATGGGCTTACACTGGTTTACATGGATACCTATGATCAGCCCCGTTCGCAGGCTTCGCCCATAGACCTGTGCGCCGCAATCGATGCGGCCGTCACTGCGGCTCATGGCGGTGCAGCCATCCTGCAATCCTACGCGCATCACCGCGCCGATCTGGTGATCGACCGCAAGGCGCGCAATGATCTCGTGTCCCAAGCGGACCGCGAAGCGGAAGCCGTCATTATCCAGGAGCTACAGGCCCGCACGCCCAAGTTCGGCATCGTGGCCGAAGAGACCGGCGGCAAGCCCAAGGGCATCGCCACCTGGTATATCGACCCCTTGGACGGCACCACCAATTTCCTGCACGACATTCCGCACTACGCCGTGTCCATCGCGTTGATCGCCCACGCGGGCACCGCGGTCTCGGCCACCGAAACGTTGACGGAAGATACGCCCGTGATCGGCGTGGTGTACGACCCCAACCGCGAAGAGCTGTTCACCGCGGTGTATGGCATCGGCGCGTGGCTGAACGGCCGCCGCATCAAATGCTCGCGCACGCAGACGATCGAAGACGCCGTGCTGGCAACGGGCTTTCCGTTCCGTGATTTTTCGTTTGCCGGCCAGTACATGCCGATGCTGAACGACGCCATCAAGCGCGCGCGCGGCGTGCGCCGCATGGGCGCGGCCGCGCTGGATCTGGCGTGGACGGCCTGCGGACGTTACGACGGTTATTGGGAAATGGGCCTGGCGCCCTGGGACGTGGCTGCTGGCACGCTGATCCTGCGGGAAGCGGGCGGCGCGTGTTCGGACATGCACAAACTGGACCCGTGGCCGATTGGTGGACGCGTCGTGGCGGGCAACCCCGCCATCGAACGCGCCCTGCACGAGATGATCGCGCCGCACCTGGACAATCCCGGCTAAGCCGGGCTTTACGCTCGGTTTAGCCCGGGTTTACGCGGTGGCCTTGCCCGCGGGTGCGGCCGCCGGCGCATCGGGCCGGAGTTCGCGGCGCAGGATTTTGCCCACGTTGCTCTTGGGCAGTTCTTCGCGGAACTCCACGAAGCGCGGGCGCTTATAGCCCGTCAGCTTTTCACGGCACCACTCCTGCACCTGCGCCTCGGTCAACGACGGATCGCTCTTCACCACGAAGACCTTGACGGCTTCGCCCGAGTGTTCGTCGGGCACGCCGATAGCCGCGCATTCCAGCACGCCCGGCAACTGCGCCACCACGGCTTCGACCTCGTTCGGATAAACCTTGAAGCCGGATACCGCGATCATGTCTTTCTTGCGGTCCACGATGCGCGTGTAGCCCTGCTCGTCCATGATGCCGATGTCGCCCGTGCGAAAGAACCCGTCGGCCGTCATGGACTGCTGCGTCTCTTCGGGCTTCTGCCAATACCCCAGCATGACCTGCGGCCCGCGGATGCCCACTTCGCCGCGCTCGCCCAGCGGCACTTCGCGGCCGGCGTCGTCCAGGATGGCCACGTCGGTGGAAGGCAGCGGCAAGCCAATGGAACCCGAATACGCCGTGGCATTGGTGGGATTCACCGTGGCAACGGGCGAGGTCTCGGACAAGCCGTAGCCTTCGATCAGCGGGCGGCCGGTGATTTTCAGCCAACGTTCGGCCACCGGTTGCTGCACGGCCATGCCGCCGCCCAGCGTCAGCCGCAAGGCCGAGAAATCCAGCTTCGCGAAATCCGGGTTGTGCGCCAGCGCGTTGAACAGCGTATTGACGCCGGGGAACAGATTGATCGGCACCTTGCGCCACGCATTGATCAGCGAAGGCTGGTCGCGCGGATTGATGATGAGCACGTTGCGCATGCCTGCGTGCAGACCATACAGGCCGCACACCGTCATCGCGAACACGTGGTAGAGCGGTAGCGCGCTGATGATGGTCAACTGGCTACCTGCCAGGTCATGCACCACGGGCTGCGCCACGGCTTCCGTCTGCAGCACGTTGGCCGTAAGGTTGCGGTGCGACAGCATGGCGCCCTTGGGCACGCCGGTGGTGCCGCCGGTGTATTGCAACACCGCCACGTCGTCCATCGTCAGCGCCGGCGGCGTGAACGGCAGGCCCGCGCCCTCGCCCAGCACCTGCGGCAGCATGCGTGCGCCGTCGATTCGCCAGGCCGGCACGATCTTCTTGATGTGCCGCGCCGCGAAGTTGACGATGGGGGCTTTCAGGCCGCCCAGCAGGTCGCCCGGCCCCGTCACGACGATATGCTTGAGCTGCCCGCGTTGTTTCACCGCCTGCAGCGTGTGCGCGAAGTTTTCCAGGATCAGGATGACGGACGCGCCGCTGTCCTGCAATTGGCGTTCTAGTTCGTCGGCCGTGTACAGCGGATTCACGTTCACCACGACAAGCCCGGCGCGTAGCGTGCCCAGCATGCCGACCAGATACGCCGGCACGTTCGGCATCATCAACGCGACCCGGGCGCCCTTGGGCAGCCCCAGGCTTTGCAGCCAGCCGGAAAATGCGCGCGCATGCCGGTCCAGTTGCGCATAAGTGATATCGCTGCCCATCGCGGTGCAGGCGATGCGCGAGGCGTATTGCTTGCAGGCCCGGTCCAGCAAGTCGGCCAGTGAGGAATAACCCTCAGTGGAGATTTCTGCCGGCACCCCCTGCGGGTAATGGGCTAGCCACGGACGTGTCATGGTAGTTGTCTCCATTAAATAGATTTTTGATTGATGATAACCTTGTTGCGTTCCCTTTTTCCGCCTGACTTCCCCCATGAAACTGCTCGAACCCATCGTCGCCTGGCATCACGATATCTCCAAGATCCGACGCGACATCCACGCGCATCCCGAATTGGCCTTCCAGGAATTCCGCACGGCTGACGTCGTGGCGGCCAAGCTTGAAGAATGGGGCATCGAAGTCGACCGCGGACTCGGCGGCACGGGCGTCGTCGGCATCATCCGCGGCAACCAGCCCGGTGACCGCGCCGTGGGTCTGCGCGCCGACATGGACGCGCTGCCCATGCAAGAGGTCAACACCTTCGCGCATGCCAGCAAGAACGAAGGCAAGATGCACGCGTGCGGCCATGACGGCCACACCGCCATGCTGCTGGCCGCGGCGCAATACCTGGCGCAGCACCGCGATTACGCGGGCATTGTCTATGTGATCTTCCAGCCCGCCGAAGAAGGCGGCGGCGGCGCCAAGCGCATGATCGACGACGGCCTGTTCAAGCGCTTCCCGATGGAAGCCGTGTTCGGCATGCACAACTGGCCCGGCATGAAGCCCGGCCAGTTCGGCCTGACGCCGGGCCCCATCATGGCGTCCAGCAACGAATTCTCGATCGTGGTCAAGGGCAAGGGCACGCACGCCGGCATGCCCAATCTGGGCGTCGACCCGGTCATGGCGGCCGTGCAGTTGGCGCAATCGCTGCAGACCATCATCACGCGCAACCGCAATCCGCTGGACGCGGCCGTGCTGAGCATCACGCAGATCCACGCCGGCAGCGCCGACAACGTCGTGCCCAACCATGCCGAATTGCGCGGCACCGTGCGCACGTTCACGCTGGAGGTGCTGGACCTGATCGAACGCCGTATGGAAGAGATCACGCGCCACACCTGCGCGGCCATGGATTGCGAAGTGGAATTCACCTTCCAGCGCAACTATCCGCCCACCATCAACCACGCCGAAGAAGCCGCGTTCTGTGCCGACGTGCTGCGCGACATCGTGGGCGAGGCCAACGTCAACGACCACGTGCAACCCACGATGGGCGCGGAAGACTTCGCGTTCATGCTGCAGGAGCTGCCCGGCTGCTACGTCTGGATCGGCAACGGCACGGGCGACCACCGCGACAGCGGACACGGCCTGGGCCCTTGCATGCTGCACAACGGCAGCTACGACTTCAACGACGAATTGCTGCCGCTGGGCGGCACCTACTGGGTCCAGTTGGCGCTCAAGCGCCTGGCCAAGGCCTGACCCTACCCGCCGTCCCCCGCCCCGACCGCCAGACACATCGCCAAAAAGCGGCCGGTGGCGCGGGCGGCGGCGTCGGCATGCGGCACCAGAATGCTCAGCGTGCGCGTCAGCGGCTTGGGCAACAGGCGCAACGCCGCCAATGCCCCGTCTTCATGCCGCATCGACATGACGGACACGAACCCCACCCCCAAGCCGGCGCGCACCGCCTGCTTCACGCCTTCGACACCCGCCAGTTCCAGCCCCACCGACGGCGCCAGCCCCGCGTCCGCGAAGGCGCGTTCGACCAGCCTGCGCACGCCTGACCCCGGTTCACGCATGACCAGCGGGGACGCGGCCAGATCTCGCAAGGTCACCGCCCCTTTGCCCGCCAGCGCGTGGTCGGCCCGCACAATCGCGGCGACTTCGTCTTGCCGCCAGGCATGCACGGCGGTATCCGCCGGCAGCCCGGTGGGCACGTCCCCTTCAATGAAAGCCAGATCCAGCGCGGGCAGCCGCTCGACGATTTCCCGCGTATTGCCATCGGACAGGTGCAGGCTGACGAACGGGAACGCCTGGCGGAAATCCGCGACCAGGCGCGGCAGCAGATAACTGGCGGGCGTGGTGCTGGCCCCCAGGCGCAACGCGCCCGTCTCCAGGCCGCGCCAAGTTTCGCGCACCGCCTGCGCCTGGCGATACACCTGACGCAATTGCCGCGCCTGTTCGGCCAGGCGCTCGCCGGCCTCGGTCAACGCGATGCCGTGGCCGCTGCGGCGGTATAGCGGTTCGCCGAACCATTCCTGCAGCATGCGCAACTGCCCTGACACGGCAGGTTGGGACAAATGCAGCACCTGCGCGGCGCGGCTGATGTTGCCGGTGTCGGCCACGCAGGCAAAAGTCAGTAGCTGGTCCGGAGTCATGGCGGCCTTATTATCAGATTTCCCGATAGTACATATCGAAAATAAAGATTTTTCAAATAATAGGCCCAGATTTAATATTTCGTGTAGTTATTTAGATATGCCCACAGGGCTAGTCATGAGCACCTCTTCCAGCACCACCGCCCCCCTTCCCGTCGCCGCAGCAGGCGCGGCAACGCCGGCTGCCGCAGCATCGGCTGCCGCAGCATCGGCTGCCGCAGCGACGGCTGCCGCCGCATCCGCCTCGGCCACGCCTTGGCGCGACAAGCTCAACGGCGTGCTGTTCGTCGGCCTGATGGCGGGCGCGGTGATGCAGCTGGCCGACCTGCCGGCCATCCGCCAATTGGGCTTTTCGCCGCTGGTCGTGGGCATCGTATGCGGCATGCTGTACGGCAACTTCCTGCGCGGCACGATGCCCGCCGATTGGGGCGCGGGCGTGAATTTCACCGCGCGGCGCCTGCTGCGCATCGCCGTGGCCTTCTACGGATTGAACATCAGCATCCAGCAGATCGCCGCCGTCGGGCTGCCCGGTCTGGCGGTGTCGGTGGCCGTCGTGCTGGGCACGTTGCTGATCGGCACGGTCGTAGGCCAGCGCATGCTGGGCCTGGACCGCGACACCGCCATGCTGACCGCCGCGGGCAGCGCCATCTGTGGCGCGGCCGCCGTGCTGGCGTTCGAACCCACGCTGCGGGCCGCCCCCCACAAAAGCGCCGTCGCGGTCGCGACCGTGGTGCTGTTCGGCACCCTGTCCATGTTCCTTTACCCCATTCTCTACCATGCGGGCTGGCTCAATCTGGATACCCAGGCGCTTGGCATCTACATCGGCGGCACGATCCATGAAGTGGCGCAGGTCGTCGGCGCCGCCAGCAACATCGACCCGGCCACCACGGAAGTCGCCACCATCGTCAAGATGACCCGGGTGGCATTGCTGGTGCCGGTCCTGCTGGTCCTGGGCATGTATCTGCGCAGCGCCGCCAGCCAGGCCGGCGGCCAAGCCAAGGGCGCCAAGCTGCCGATTCCCTGGTTCGCGGTCGGCTTCCTGGTGCTGGCCATCATCAACTCGCTGAACATCATCCCCCCCGACGCCATCGCCGCCGTCCGCCGCCTGGACGTGTTCGCCCTGACCATGGCCATGACGGCGCTGGGCATCGAAACGCGCTTCGCCCAGATCAAGAAAGCCGGTCCCCGCGTGATGGCCCTGGGCCTTATCCTGTACGCCTGGCTGTTGGTTGGCGGCTACGGTATCGTGAAGTTGGCGACCTGATCACCAGCCTGCCGCGGCAATGCGCCGCGGCAGGCTCTTCCACGCACGCCGCTGTCTCGTTTTTCCTGCATAATCGGCTGGTTCCCTTGCTTTGGAGTCGGCCGCATGACCTCCAGCACCAAAACCCCGTTTACGACTTTGCCCGCCCATCGCGACCCGGTATTGCGCGTCATGCCGATGCCGGCGGATGCGAACATCCACGGGGACGTCTTTGGCGGCTGGATCATGGCTCAGGTCGACATCGCCGGATCAATACCCGCCGCCCGCCGCGCCGCCGGTCGCGTGGCCACCGTCGCGGTCAATGCCTTCCAGTTCAAAGAGCCCGTGTTCGTGGGCGACCTCCTCAGCTTCTACGCATCCATCGCCAAGACCGGCACCACGTCGGTCACGGTGTCGGTCGAGGTCTACGCCGAACGTCAGCGCCTGGACGCCGAAGTCGTCAAGGTCACCGAGGCCACGCTGACCTACGTCGCCACCGACGAAGCGCGGCGCAGCCGCCCCCTTCCCACTCTTTGAGCCGTAACGCATGACGCAGTCCGCCGCCGCGCAGAAACCGCCCGCGACGCCCCGCCGCCTCGACCCGGAAGACGCCCAGACCGCCCTGGCCGAAGTGCAGGAACGCCTGCGCCGCCAGCAATTGGTGGCCGATCTGGTGCATCGCCAGGAAGAAGGCGACGCCAAGGCCACCCTGGTCGAAGACCTGGTGCACCGCCAGCACGAGGCGGAACTCAAGACGCTGCTTGACGGCCTGCATCCGGCCGACATCGCCTTCATCCTGGAATCGCTGCCCAAGGACGAACGCCAGGCCATCTGGAAGCTGGTCAGTCCCGAGCACGACGCGGACGTGCTGCTGGAAGTCGAAGACTGGGTGCGGGAATCGCTGATCGAAGCGATGGACCGCCAGGACCTGGTCGCCGCCACCGGCAACATGGACGCCGACGAACTGGCCGACCTGGCGCCCGACCTGCCGCCCGACGTGGTGGCCGAAGTGCAAAAGGGGCTGACCGAAGAAGAACGCGCGCAGTTGCTGGAGGCCATGGGCTATCCGGAAGACAGCGTGGGCGCGATCATGGACTTCGAAATGGTCCGGGTGCGCGAGGACGTCACGCTGGAAGTAGTGCTGCGCTATTTGCGCCGCCTGCACGAACTGCCCGACCACACCGACCAGATCTTCGTGGTGGACCGTCAAGACAAGCTGCAGGGCATTCTGCCGCTGTCGCGGCTGCTGGTCAGCGAACCCGAAACCGAGGTGCGCGCCGTCATGAATTCGGATTTCCTGGCGCTGAACCCGCTGGATTCCGATGCCGACGCCGCCGGCGCGTTCGAACGCTACGACCTGGTGTCCGCCCCCGTGATGGACGACCAGGGCCGCCTGATCGGCCGCGTCACCATCGCCGACGTCGTGGACGTGATGCGCGAAGACTCGCAGGAACAGGCGCTGTCGCGCGCCGGTCTGCAAGAAGAAGACATCTTCGCGCCGGTCAGCACCGCCCTGCGCAACCGCGCCCCCTGGCTGCTGCTTAACCTCTGTACCGCCGCCACGGCCTCTTTCGTGGCCTCCCAGTTTGAAGGCACGGTCAGCCAGATCGTGATCCTGGCCTTCCTGATGTCGATCGTCGCCGGCATCGGCGGCAACTCGGGCAACCAGACCATGACGCTCATCATCCGGGCGCTGGCCATGGGCCGAATCACCGGGCGCAACCTGTGGCAACTGGTCAAGCGCGAACTCTTCGTGACCTTGCTGGTGGGGTTGTGCGGCAGCCTGGTGGCCGCGCTGTTCGCCTGGGTAATCTCCCGTTCGATGTCGATCGCGCTGGTCATGATGGCGGCGATGGTCTGCAACATGCTGGTCGGCGCGTCCGTCGGCGTGCTGGTGCCGATGGTGCGCGCCCGCTTCGGCAAGGATCCGGCGATGGGCTCATCGGTGCTGCTCACGTTCGCCACCGACTCGCTGGGGTTCTTCATCTTCCTGGGTCTGGCCACGTTCTTCCTGCTGTAGCCTCGCCGCGACAGTCACATATTGTCTCGATTGCCTGCCCGCCATTCTCCGTGGGCGGGCACGGCGAACGCTGTCCCATGACAGCCAGCTGACAGGGAAAACCCGCTGACTCCATGTAAAGTCATGGAACTGTCATCTTTTCCCTTGTACCCGCATGACCGCCAAATTCCGGGCAGCGCTCTTTTTCGTGCTGCTCTCGACTTTCGCCACCCCCGCCGACGCTTGTGAAGACCTGCCCTCGTGGGCGCAGTCGGCCTGTAACCGCCTGGACCAGATCTGGACCGAAGGCGGCCACGACCTCTACGTGACGGGCTACTCGTGGCACAACCGCGCCACCTACAGTCGCGAGAAAATCGACAGTTTCAACGAACTGGCCTGGGGCGGCGGCTACGGCCGCAGCATCTACGACGAAGACGGGGACTGGCAGGGCCTGTACGCCATGGCGTTCCTGGATTCGCACAGCAAGGTCGAACCCATCGCCGGCTACGGCTTCCTGAAGATCGGACAAGTCAGCGAGAACCTCCGCCTGGGCGCGGGCTACACCGTCTTCCTGACGGCGCGCCACGACATCATGAGCTACGTGCCCTTCCCCGGGATCTTGCCGCTGGTGGGCGCCGGCTACAAGGATGCCATGCTCTACGCGACCTACATCCCCGGCTCGTCCGGCGCGGGCAACGTGTTGTTCGTCTTCGGCCGCTGGCACTTCTAGGGGCGCGGCGCCCCTAAAAGGCCTGGCCCAATTTGCGGACCAGATCCCCCAGCCGCCAATCATCGATGCCATGGGCGCGCAGCGCGCGCTCGGTTTCCACCACGTAGTCCAGGCAAGGCCCGGATTGGCCGACGGCGTTGCGCACCGACGCCAGCAAGCGGTCGTCGCTAAGGTCGGCCGCGTACTCGTGGCAGGTGCGGTTCAGCAGGAAGACCAGCCCCTGCACCGGTGCGGCCTCGGTGTGGCAGGTCAGCCAACGGGGGGTATAGGCGCCGGTCACCATTTCACGGCGCCACAGCGCCTGAAACACCGTCGGAACGTCGCTCGCCGCGATCAGGAACGCCACGCCACGGCAGCAGCCGCCGCGGTTCAGGCCAAACACCAGACCGGGATTGTCCGGCGACCCGCGATGGTCATGCGACCACAGGCAGAGCGACCGGTGATACCCGCGCACGGTCGCCAGGCGGCGCTCGCGCCAAGCAAATCCGGGATGCCAGATCAGAGATCCGTAGGCGAACACCCACAAGTCGTCCACGCCGTTCCATCCGGCCAGCAGGTCGTCCACCGATAGCGCTTGCCGCGTTTTTGCCAGACCGGCACAGCCGGCGGGTACCACCAACGACATAGGGTCCTCTGATATCCCGATTCATTCCCCAGCGGGAATGAGCGATATCCTACGCCGCCTGCCACGCAAAAGAATTGCGCGATTGGCCCTTCGAAACACGCCGAAAGAAATTTGCATCCGCCACACCCCGCGTGCGCGGAAAAAATTTGCGCGCGGGCGGCTAGACCGCGTCCAGCGGCAATTCCGTGGTGCTTTTGATGACTTCCATCGAGAAGCTGGCGCTGACGTCCAGCAAGTCCACCGCGCCGATCAGCCGGCGGTAGAAGCGGTCATAAGCCGCCATATCCTCGACCACGACTTTCAGCAGGTAATCGATATCGCCTGCCATGCGGTGGAATTCCACGACGTTGGGCAGTGCCATGACGGCGTTGATCAGGCTCTGCGTCCATTTCTCGTTGTGCTGGCTGGTCTTGATGGACACGAACACCGTCAGGTTCAGGCCCAGCGCGCGGGGGTCCAGCAGGATGGCGTTGCGGGCGATGACGCCGTCATCCTTCAGCTTCTGGATGCGACGCCAGCATGGCGTCACGGACAGGTTCACCTGCTCGGCAATTTCAGCGACCGAACAGGTGGCGTCCTTCTGCAGCAACGCCAATATCTTGATATCGGTCTGGTCCATGGTGTCCTCAACGCAGTGGTGCAATCTTGCCTGTTGCGCCTGGCGGCGTCCAGCCGCGGGCCGCGCCCGGCGCCGGCCCCATCCCGTCTAGTACGTGCCCGGGTAGCCGCCGCCATCGATCAGAATGCTCTGCGCCGTCATGTAGCCGGAATGCGCGGAACAGAGATAGGCGCACAGCGCGCCGATCTCTTCGGGCTGCCCGTAGCGCCCCGCCGGATTCGCGCGCCCGCGCTCGTCCCAGAGCTGGTCGAACGTCTTGCCGCCGGACTGCTCCACCATGCCCTGGATATGCCTGACCTGCGCGTCCGTGGCGAAGGCGCCCGGCAGCAGGTTGTTGATGGTGACGTTGTGCCGCACGGTCTGACGCGCCAACCCGCCCACGAAGCCGATCAGGCCCGAGCGCGCGCCGTTGGACAAGCCCAGCTCGGCATGCGGCGCTTTCACGCTGCGCGACACGATATTCACGATGCGGCCGAAGCGGCGCTCGATCATGCCGTCAACCACCCGCCGGATCATGTCGATCGGCCCAAGCATCATGGCATCCAGCGACGCGATCCAGTCCTCTCGCGTCCAATCCCGGAAGTCCCCAGGCAAGGGGCCGTCGGCGTTGTTGATCAGGATGTCCGGGTGGGGGCATGCGGCGATCGCCGCGTCCCGACCTTGCGGCTGAGTCAGGTCGGCGGACACCCAGCCCACGCCGATCCCCGTTTCCCGCGAGATCTCCGCAGCGGCCTGCTCCAGCGTTTGCGGGTTGCGGGCGGCGATCGTCACCGCCACCCCTTCGCGCGCCAGTTGCAGCGCGCACGCCCGGCCCATGCCGCGGCTGCCGCCAAAGACCAATGCCGTTTTGCCGCCGATCCCCAGGTCCATGCTGTCGCTCCCGTTGCGTGTCGCGCCACCGGCATGCGCCGCTGCGCCGAAGCGCACCAGTATAGGAGCGCTAGCCGCCCTTCGGAATCGAATTCTTCGGCTTCGCCACGCCCGCCTGGCGCCATGGCGCAGACGTCGTCCTGGCACAAAGACGCCGCCCCCATGAAAAAGGGCCCCGAAGGGCCCTTTGCCATGCGTCTTCGATCAACCCATCCACTGGCTGACCGGCGCCGCCGCATCCTGGAGGGGCTGCGCGACCACATCGATCAGCGCCGGGCCGTCATGCTCCATGGCGGCCTTGATGGCGGCGTCCAGCTTGGACGGATCTTCCACGCGCCAGGCCTTCACGCCATAGGCTTCGGCGATGCGGGCATGGTCGGTGCGGTTGAAGTCCACGCTGTAGTAGCGTTCGTCGTAGCCCGCCTTCTGGCTGGCCTTGATCCAGCCGTAGACCGAATTCGAAAACACGATCATCAACAGCGGCGCCTTGTGCCGCACGATGGTTTCCAGTTCGCCCACCGTGAAGCCGAAGCTGCCGTCGCCCATCACGGATACGCACTTGGATTGCGGCCGACCGACCCACGCGCCCAGCGCGGCCGACATCGAAAAACCCAATGCGCCATGGGCGCGGTTGGTAATGAAATGGCGGCCGGGGCGCGACACGTCGTAGTAGGCCGAGAAATACGGGCAAGGCGTGCCGGGATCCGCGCACACCACCGCGTCGTCAGGCAACAGGCGGTTCAGCGACTGCACGACGCGTTCGGGACGAATCGGCGCATCCAGGCTGTTGGCCAGCGGTTCCAGCTGCGCCAGGCGCGCGGCCTTGGCGCGACCGGCCAGCACCGCGCCATCGACCGCATCGGAATTCCGGTGCGCAAGGCGGGCCTGCACTTCGGCGCCCAGCGCTTCCAACGCCAGCTTGGCGTCGCCCACCAGACCCACTTCGGTCAGGTAGTTGGCGCCGATCACCATCGGATCGATATCGATGTGCAGGATGGGCACGTCGCGGTTCGGGAAGCGCCAGTGCTCGGTCGACGTCGAGCCGGCGCGGCAGCCCACGAACAGCACCACGTCGGCTGCGGCCACCACGTCGCGCGTAGCCATCACGCCGCCGTTGGAGCCCACCACGCCGGCATTCAGCGGGTGCGTATCCGCCAGGCTGCCCTGCCCGCTGACCGTCACGCAAACGGCTGCCTTCAGCGTTTCAGCCAAGGTTTGCAAGGCGCCGCTGGCGCCCGCAATGACCACGCCGCCGCCGCAGATGATGACCGGGGCACGCGCGCCGATCAGGCGCTGGGCGGCACGGGCCACATCCACCGGGTCCGGCGCA
Organism: Achromobacter sp. MYb9; assembly: GCF_002975275.1. GTDB lineage: Bacteria > Pseudomonadota > Gammaproteobacteria > Burkholderiales > Burkholderiaceae_B > Achromobacter. The sequence continues at coordinate 895,018 of NZ_PCOQ01000001.1, forward strand.
AAGCGCATGGACGGAAACTGGCCGTGCTCGGGCTGCGCCCAGATATCCGACCCGTCCACTTGCTGTTTCATGACGTCGTACGGAAAGCACAGGTGCGCCGAGCCCGGCTTGCCGGTGGTCATGGCGCGGAACGCCGCGCGCACCATGCCCGGAATCTGGTCTGCGCGGTCGATCGTGCGGTTCCACTTCGTCAAGGGGCGGTACATCGCCTCCTGGTCCAGCTCCGTCAAGGGGTACTTGCCGCGCGAACCCACCGCCACATCGGACGTGATGCCCAGCACGGGGATCGACGATTCGTTGGCCTCAACCAGACCGGGCAGCAGATAGGTAGCGCCGCCGCCGCTGGGGCCTTCGCACACGCCGACCTTGCCGGTCACGCGGGCATAGGCGTCAGCCATGTAGCCCGCGCTACGTTCATCGCGCGTCAGGATGTGCTGCATGCCATGGTCCAGGCGGTACAGCGCGTCGTAAAACGGCAGGCTGGTGTCGCCGCACAGGCCAAAAATGTGTTTGACGCCGTTGTGTTGCAGCATCCGCACCATGGCTTCGGCGCCGGTCAAGTTTTCCATATCATCTCCACGTGTATCGTGGACGGGACCGGGCGGTGAACCTCCCGGCCGTCCGCCACTCAGTTATCCAGATTGATGTTGCTGCTCTTGATGAAGGCGCTCCAGCGGTCGTACTCCGACTTCACGTACGCATCCAGCGCGGGGCCGTCGGACGCCACGATCTCGAAGCCCGCCTCGGTGACCTTCTTCTTGATTTCCGGATCGGCCAGCACGGCCTTGAAGTCCGCGGTCAACTTCTTGACCGTCGCATCGGGCGTGCCCTTCGGCGCGAACATGCCGCTCCACGAATAGGCGACGAACCCCGGGAACCCGGACTCGGCCACCGTCGGCACATTGGGCAGTTCCGGCAGGCGCTTTTCACCCGCCACCGCCAGCGGCTTGATCTTGCCGGCCTGGATCTGGCCGCGCAGCGCCGCGAAGCTCAGCCACGTCATGTTGGCCTGCCCACCCACCACCGCCTGGATGGCCGGCCCGCCGCCGCCATACGGAACATGCAGCAGCTCCACTTTCGACAGACGCTTGAGCTCTTCCGGCGCCAGGTGGTTCAGCGAACCGACGCCCGTGGACGCATAGTTGAATTTGTTGGGCGATTCTTTGGCGGCTGCCGCCAGGAAGGCCTTCAGGTTATCCCCAGGCACGCTGGGGTTCGCGCCGATCACCAGCGGAAACCGTACCGTCTGCGAAATCGCCACGAAGTCCTTGAATGTGTCGTACGGCAGCTTGGGCTTCACGGCGGGATTGATGCCGTGGTTGTCGAAGCTGACCAGCAGCGTGTTGCCATCGGGTTCGGCGCGGGCCACAAAGGCCGTCGCGATCTGGCTGGCCGCGCCAGGACGGTTTTCCACCACCACGGCGCGTCCGCCCAATTGCTGGGACAAGCGCGGCTGCAGAATGCGCGCCAGGATGTCGGTGCTGCCGCCGGGCGGATACGGCACCACCAGGATCAACGGCCGTTCCTCGGCAGCAGCGGGCGCCGCGCTCATGGCGCCCCCCGCAGCCGCCGCCGCGCATAGCGCCGCCAGTACCCGCTTCATCGTGTGAGTCATTGTTTTTCCCCTGTTGTCATGGTGTTGGCCGGCGCTGCCGTGGCGGGTTCGGCCTGGTCCCGCATGTAAATCGTTGAAAAACCCGTCCGTATCACATCGGTGATCTGGTCCAGCCGGCGGCCAATATGCGCGCCCATCAATCCGGGCAAGGCGTCGATGTCGCGCTGCTCCAGCGCCTGCACAAGACGCAGGTGTTCGCCCTGGGTATGGCTGCGCCGGCCCTGCTGCATGTCGATCCAGCGCACGAAATGGATGCGGGCGTTGACGCTTTCCAGCGCGCGCACGAACTCTTCGTTGCGCGACAAGCGGGCCAACTGCAGGTGGAAGGCTTCGTCCAGTTCCAGCAGGCGCGTCGCGTCGCTGTCCTCGGGCACATCGCGGGACCGTTCAACGAATTGGCGCAGACTGGCCAATTCCTCATCGCTGGCACGCTCGCAAGCGGCGCGCACGATGCCCGCTTCCAGCACGGCGCGGTACTCGTACAGGCTATGGATCTGCTTGGCGTCCAGCAGGCGCGCAATGAAACCCCGGTTGACGGACCGAGTCAAAAAGCCTTCCACCATCAACTGGTTAAGCACTTCTCGCAGCGGCGTGCGGCTGACGTTCAGGCGCCGCGCCAACTCGACCTCATTGATGCGTTCGCCCGGTTTGAACTCAAAGCGCACCGCCATCGCCTTGACCGCGCCGTACAGCTCGGCCTGGCCAGCGGACGTGCGGGCGGCGGGTCGGGTAGCTGAAGAGGTTTGCGTCATGCCGCGGAGATTTTTCCAGGGAAGATGAAGTGCATACTAAAGTGCATACACTTTGCCAGGCAACTCGGGTTTGCCCGGACGCGCGCAGGCAATCCGCCCGCAATCCCGGGGCGGAAGATCAGGCAAAGGCAAATAAAAACGGGCCCAGCGGGCCCGGATGAACGCTTGCGGACCGGAATTACAGGCCGGTATCCAGCGTGTAGTGCGCGCCGTCGCGGTTTTCCAGCGTCAGCGTGGTCAGCGTGGGCGTCGTGGCCGCGGCATCCTGCTGCACCTGGATGCGCAGATTGGCCAGCGGCACGTCCCAGCCGCCGGTCGCGGCCTCGGCCGCCACGTCGGCCACCAAAGCCAGTCGTTCGGCCACGGCCCGGGCATCCGCCGAACGGGCGCCGATACGCAACAGGCTGCGCGCGCCATTGGGGTGCGCCATCAAATCGGGCGACCACACGCACTCGGGCGTCAAATGGCGGCAGAAATACATGCGGATGCCGGGCAAGGGCTGCTCGGCAAAACGCACGGTATGGAAACGGGCCTGCACTTCCTGGCCGTCCAGCATGGCGGGACGCGTCAGTTCCTGCACGGGATTCACGGCAAACCCCGCCGCCTTCAGCCGTTCATAGGTGGCTTCGGCGTCATAGGTGCGGAACACCAGCGCTTCCAGCCCAAACGGCGAGTCGGCGATTTCCTTGCGGGCCGGCGGCGCCCCCGGCGGCCAGCCCAGCAGTTCGACATACGTGCCTTCCAGCACGATCAGCCGATTGCACGACCCCAGGTTATGCACCGCCTTGTCGCTCAGGTGAAAGCCCTGGCGCTCGAAGTGCGGCGCCAGCGCATCCAGCCGGTCGCGCACCATGACGACGGCATGGTCGAATTCGGTACGGCCGACGGAATGCAGCATGGCGTTATCCCCGTGTCAGACGAGCTTGCCGTGGCACTGCTTGTACTTCTTGCCGCTGCCGCACGGGCACGGGTCGTTACGGCCCACCTTCGGCAGCGCGTTGCGCACGGGCTGCGCGCCGTCGTCCGATTCCGTCTGGGCAAGCGCTTCGTCGTAGTCGGAGTGGTGGTATTGCACGTTTTGCACATGCGATTGCGCCGCTTCCGCTTCGGCCTGTTCGACCTGCTCGGACGATTGCACGCGCACCGTCATCAACACACGCACGACGTCGTCGCGAATGCGGTCCAACATGCCCGAGAACAGTTCGAAGGCTTCGCGCTTGTATTCCTGCTTGGGGTTCTTCTGCGCGTAACCGCGCAAATGGATGCCCTGGCGCAGGTAATCCAGCGACGACAGGTGTTCGCGCCAGTGCGTGTCGATCGATTGCAGCATGATCGAACGCTCGAACTGCGACCACGATTCAACGCCCACCTGGTCAACCTTGGCCTGGTACGCATCGCGCGCCGCGGCCACCACGCGTTCGCGCAGGTCTTCGTCGGTCAGGTTGGATTCTTTCTCCAGCATCTCGGTCAGCGGCAAGTGCAGGTGCCAATCGGCTTCCAGCGCTTTTTGCAGACCCGGCACGTCCCATTGCTCTTCGACCGATTCCGGCGGCACGTACGTGTTGAACATTTCGACCACGGCCGCGTCGCGCAGGTTGTTCACCGTGGCGCTGACGCTTGCGGCTTCCAGCACGTCGTTACGCTGCGAATACAGCACCTTGCGCTGGTCGTTGGCGACGTCGTCGTATTCCAGCAATTGCTTGCGGATGTCGAAGTTGCGGCCTTCCACCTTGCGCTGCGCGGTCTCGATCGAACGCGTCACCATGCCCGCCTCGATGGGCTCGCCCTCGGGCAACTTCAGGCGCTCCATGATGGCGCGCACGCGGTCGCCCGCGAAGATGCGCATCAGCGAGTCTTCCAGCGACAGGTAGAAACGGGACGAGCCCGGGTCACCCTGGCGGCCGGCGCGGCCACGCAGCTGGTTGTCGATACGGCGCGATTCGTGGCGCTCGGTGCCAATGATGCGCAGGCCGCCGGCGGCCTTCACCTGCTCGTTCAGCGGCTTCCATTCGGCGCGGATCTTTTCGATGCGCGCGGTCTTTTCGGCTTCCGACAGCGATTCGTCGGCACGGATCAGGTCCACCTGCTTGTCCACACTGCCGCCCAGCACGATGTCGGTACCCCGACCGGCCATGTTGGTGGCGATGGTGATGTGGCCCGGCTTGCCGGCTTCGGCAACGATCTCGGCTTCGCGGGCGTGCTGCTTGGCGTTCAGCACTTCGTGCGGCAGCTTGGCCTTTTTCAGCAGGCCCGACAGCAGCTCGGAATTTTCGATGCTGGTGGTGCCTACCAGCACGGGCTGGCCGCGCTCGTGGCAATCACGGATGTCTTCAAGGATCGCGTTGTACTTTTCCGGATCGGTCTTGAAGACCTGATCGTTCTGGTCCTTGCGGATCATGGGCTTGTTGGTCGGGATGATGACCGTTTCAAGCCCGTAGATTTCCTGGAATTCGTACGCTTCCGTATCGGCCGTACCGGTCATGCCGGACAGCTTTTCGTACATGCGGAAGTAGTTCTGGAACGTGATGGATGCCAGCGTCTGGTTTTCGTGCTGGATCTTCACGCCTTCCTTGGCTTCGACGGCCTGGTGCAGGCCGTCGGACCAACGGCGGCCCACCATCAGGCGGCCGGTGAATTCGTCGACGATCACCACTTCGCCGTCCTGCACGACGTACTGCTGGTCGCGGAAGAACAGGTTGTTGGCGCGCAGGGCCACCATCAGGTGGTGCATCAGCGCGATATGGCGGGGGTCGTACAGCGACTCGCCCTCCGGCAGGATGCCCAGGCGGGCCAGGATGGCTTCGGCGTTCTCGTGCCCGGCTTCGGACAGGTAAACCTGCTGGCTCTTTTCGTCGACCCAGTAGTCGCCTTCGGGTTCCGGCTCCTGCGGCTTGGGCTCGCTGGCCATGCGCGTCAGCAGCGGCGGCACCGCGTTCATGCGGATGTAGAGCTCGGTGTGGTCTTCGGCCTGGCCCGAGATAATCAGCGGCGTGCGGGCTTCATCGATCAGGATCGAGTCCACTTCGTCGACGATGGCGTAGAACAGCACGCGTTGGCGGCGGTCCTCAACACGGTATTCCATGTTGTCGCGCAGGTAGTCGAAGCCGAATTCGTTATTGGTGCCGTACGTGATGTCGGCAGCATAAGCGGCCTTCTTTTCATCGTTGGGCTGCTGGGGCACCACCACGCCGGTGGTCATGCCCAGGAAGTGATACAGGCGCCCCATCCATTCGGCGTCGCGGCGGGCCAGGTAGTCGTTCACCGTCACGACGTGCACGCCCTTGCCAGCAATCGCGTTCAGGTAGACGGGCAACGTCGCCATCAACGTCTTGCCTTCCCCCGTGCGCATTTCGGCGATCTTGCCGCTGTGCAGCGCGATGCCGCCCAACAACTGCGAGTCGAAGTGGCGCATGCCGAACACCCGCTTGCCGGCTTCGCGCACAACCGCGAACGCTTCGGGCAGCAGGTCGTCCAGCGTAGTGCCCTGGGCGTATCGGGATCGGAATTCGTCAGTCTTGGCCGCCAGCTCCGCATCGGAAAGCGCGGAAATCTTGGGCTCCTGCCCATTGATCTGGGTTACCAGCTTGCGATACTGCTTAAGCAGCCGGTCGTTGCGGCTACCTATGAGTTTTTTGAGCAGAGAAACCATGCGTATGTCGGCCGCACGTGCCACGCCGCGCCTGCAAAGGGCCAGGGCAGCGTCACCCGTGACTTTGATGTTATTGGTTGAGCGGGGGTCCGCTGGGAAACGAACCAGTTTAACGCACCTGGAGCGTAATAGCCTGGATCTATGGCCAGGGTGCTGTTGTTGTCCTGTTGGACCGGTCAGCGCGCCGCAGGTTCAGTGGCGGCGGCCTGGGCCACCGCAGGCGGCGCATGCTGCTGCGACCCCAGGAACAAGCGCGGGTCCAGCGGCTGGCCGGCAAGACGGACTTCAAAGTGCAGGTGCGGGCCGGTGGAGCGGCCCGAACTGCCCACGCGCGCCACTTGCTGGCCGCGGTCAACCAATTGCCCCTGCTTGACCATCAGCGACGAGGCATGCGCATAACGCGTGATCAGGCCGTCGCCATGGTCGATCTCGACCATGTTGCCGAAACCCGGTTGGAACTTGGCTTCCAGCACGACACCGCCCGAGGCGGCCAGGATCGGCGTGCCCGAGGGGGCCGCGAAATCCAGCCCTTCGTGCATGGCCGTGCGCCCCGTCACCGGGTTGCGGCGCCAGCCATAAGACGAAGTCAGATAGGGGTAATCGGTGATCGGCATGGCCGTGGGCATGCGCGCCTGGTCCGCCGATCGCTTGGTCAGCGCCGCATCCAGCAGTTTCAGGTTGTCGGACTGCTGCGCCAGCCGTGCCTGGATTTCGTCCAGTTGGCGACCCAGGGCTTCGGCCGAGGCGGCGCTAGGCGGCGGATGATCGGTGAACAGATCGTCCATGACCTGGGTGGCTTCGGGCTGGGTCAGCGCTTCGGGCTGCGCCAGGGCCAGTTGCTTGGCCAGTTCCGGATCGGTATAGGCCACGCCGGCGACCTTGGCCACGCGTTGCCCCAACCCGTCGATGCTGACCAACTTGGCCTGCAAGGCGCCCACCTTGGCAGCCAGCAGGTTCATGTTTCCACGCAGGAAGTCGGTGTCCCGGCCCGGCTGCCCCGCCAAGGGCCAACCTACCGTCTGTACGGTGGGCAGTATCGGAGTAAGGTATCGTTGTAGCGCGGCGCCAAAGATGGCTGCCGTCACGAGCACGGCCCCCAGAAACAACGCCAGTCGCGCGCCTCCCAGGGTGAAATGCCCGTCCCGCCCGTCGCGGGCGTGCATAATCACGATTTTCAAGGTTGCTTCCTAATTCTATAGAGCCGGGATGAATAGACCTGCTTCAACCCGTCAACGTTCCGGTTCCAGCCGGCGGAAACAAAATACCGCACTCGGATGGCTGGGTCATGACATGCGGGGCGCCGGGGTACTGGCGACTGCCCGCAAGCACTTGCAAATTCAGTATGCGGTGGCGGCGGTTCTGCCCGCCCCGCTGGGTGCTGTCTGCCAAGTGGGCAAACTGGAAAACCAGTGCCTGCATCTGGTGGTGCCCAGTGCCGCCCATGCCGCCAAGATGCGTCAATTGGCGCCGCGCATCGCGCGTACCCTGGCAGACCAAGGCTGGAACCTTAACGAAATTGCCGTCAAGGTACAAGCGGGGTTACCGAAGCCCGGCGCTCGCCAGCCGCGCCCTCCCAAAGAGGCACAACCCTTGGGGGACAAAGCCCTGGGGGCCTTCGAGACGCTGCGCGACAACCTTCGCCCCGGCCCGTTGGCCGACGCGGTCGCCAAGCTCTTGAGACATCACAAGAGTAGCTGAAGGCGCCAGGGTTGTGCGGAGGCTAACCCGCCCGGAAACGAAGCGAAACCAAGTTCTCGGACGGAGTCATGCTATGGCTTGCCGCCGGTTTGCGCCTTAAGCGCTAGAGGATGGCAACCGCCATCGTCCTCCAGGTGCAAGCAGGCAGGGGTGGACCGCTACGCCAGCTTCCACTCGTGGCGAAACGCCTGGGGCGCTTCTGCCTGCGATTCATAGGTGACCATTTCCCACGCGTCTTGCTGAGCAAGCAGCGCGCGGGCCAACTGGTTGTTCAGGCCGTGGCCCGACTTGCACGCCACATAGCGCGCCACCAAGGGTTTACCCAACAGATACAGGTCGCCGATGGCGTCCAGGATCTTGTGCTTCACGAATTCGTCGTCGTAACGCAGCCCGTCGCTGTTCAGCACGCGGTACTCGTCCATGACGATGGCGTTGTCCAGACTGCCGCCGCGGGCCAGGCCCATCGAACGCAAGGCTTCCACTTCGTTCACGAACCCGAAGGTACGTGCCCGGGCGATCTCGCGCACATACGAGTGCGTCGCGAAATCGATCTCGGCGAAATTGGCGGTGGAGTCGATGGCCGGGTGGCGGAAATCGATCGAGAACGCCAGCGCATAGCCCTCGTGCGGTTCCAGGCGGGCCCACTTTTCGTTGCGGCCTTCGCCTTCGCGCACTTCCACCGTCTTTTTGACGCGGATGAATTGCTTGGGCGCGTTCTGTTCGACGATACCGGCCGAGCGCAGCAGATAAACGAACGTTGCCGCACTGCCGTCCATGATGGGAACTTCTTCGGCAGTGAGGTCGATATGCAGATTGTCGATACCCAGGCCGGCAAGCGCCGACATGAGGTGTTCCACCGTGGAGACGCGGACATTGCCCTGTTGCAGGACGGACGCCATGCGCGTATCGCCCACGCCAGTGGCTTGCGCGGGCAGGTCAACGACCTGCGGCAGGTCCACGCGGTGGAAAACGATGCCAGTATTGGGTTGTGCCGGACGCAGGGTGAGTTCTACCCGCCGTCCCGAGTGGACGCCGACGCCTGTCGTGCGGACTAGATTCTGAATGCTGCGCTGTCGGAACATGAGACTTGGGTGTTAGAGCCAGGAAGCCGGCACGAAGAGAACAGATTGCCGGCGTAACTGACGTATTGTAACGCTGTCCGACCCGTGACGCCATCAGGCGCGCGAGATCGACCGATACCTCCGTCCCTTATTAGAACCGTGCAAGGGAAACACGGACCGCTCCGCCTCCGGCTTGCCCGCGGGGACAGGCAAGCCGGAGATGAGGGAGTGCGTTTAGAGCCTGTAGTCGGCTCTTTGCTTCAATCCGCCTGCTTGCGCAGGAATGCCGGGATGTCGAAATGATCCATGCCCGAGCTTTCCAACGCACGCACCTGGGCGGACGCCTGGCTGCGCGGATTGCGCATGACCGACGGCATGTCCAGGTTGCGGTAATCGCCACCTTGGCCGGCCGGCATCGTGCCCATGGGCATGTTGTCGGTACCGGTGCGGAGCACTTCAGCGGTGTTTTGAACCAGTTGCGGACGCGCTTGCGCACGGCCCAGGCCCGTTGCCACCACGGTCACGCGCAGGTTTTCACCCATCGTCTCGTCGTAGGCCGTGCCGAAGATCACGGTCGCGTCGTCCGAAGCGTAGCTGCGGATCGTTTCCATGATTTCGCGCGTTTCGCGCATCTTCAGCGAGCGGCTGGCAGTGATGTTGACCAGCACGCCGCGAGCGCCGTTCAGGTCCACGCCTTCCAGCAGCGGGCAAGCAATGGCGTGCTCGGCGGCGACGCGTGCGCGGTCAGCGCCCGAAGCCGATGCCGTGCCCATCATGGCCTGGCCTTGTTCGCCCATGATCGTCTTGACGTCTTCGAAGTCGACGTTGACGTTACCTTCGACGTTGATGATTTCGGCGATGCCCGCGCACGCGTTGTGCAGGATATCGTCGGCCGAACGGAAGCAGTCTTCCTGCGTCGCGTCCTCGTCCATCAGTTCATAGAGGTTCTCGTTGAGCACCACGATGAGCGAATGCACGTGCTTGGCCAGTTCGGAAATGCCGTCCTCGGCCATCTTCAGGCGCTTGTTGCCTTCAAACGTGAAAGGCTTGGTGACCACGCCCACGGTCAGAATGCCCAGTTCCTTCGCCACTTCGGCCACGACCGGACCTGCGCCGGTGCCGGTGCCACCGCCCATGCCGGCGGTGATGAAGACCATGTGCGCGCCGTTCAGCGCGGCACGGATCTCCTCGCGCGCGGTTTCAGCCGACGCACGTCCCTGCTCGGGCTTGGCGCCCGCGCCCAGGCCGGTACGGCCCAGACGAATCTGCACCGGGGCATTGGTTGCCGCCAGCGCTTGCGCATCGGTGTTGGCGCAGATGAAATCCACGCCGTGCACGCCGTTGCGAATCATGTGCGCGACGGCATTGCCGCCCGCACCGCCCACACCAACGACCTTGATTACGGTCCCTTTGGTGTTGTTCTCAAGCATCTCAAAGTTCATCATGATGACTCCCTCACAAGTCCGATTTTGCAAATCACAAAAATTCCCCAACAGCCTATCTTTTGTGAATCGCCTCAAAGCCGATGCCGACTACATAGGTCCGCCACGGGTTTGAGACGCCTCCTCTTTCTGGTGTTCCCCGCAATACCGCCGCGGATCGCACCAAGGAGCAGGCCCCAACCTGCACCCTTTAATTCATAAACCATTCCTTCATGCGCGCCAGCAGGCTCTTGAAATTGCCCGTTTGCGCCGCGACCTTGCGGCCTCGCACGCGCTGCATGCGCGCTTCCTGCAGCAGACCCATCACCGTCGAGAAGCGCGGATTGCGCATCACATCGGCCAGGCTGCCTTCGTACTCGGGAACCGCCACGCGCACCGGCTTCAGGAACACGTCCTCGGCCAGTTCGATCATGCCGGGCAACTGCGCCGACCCGCCGGTCAGGACCACGCCCGACGCCAGCAGATCTTCGTAGCCGGAATCGCGCACGACCTGTTGCACCAGCGTGAACAGTTCTTCCACGCGCGGCTCGATCACGGCGCCCAGCGCCTGGCGCTTGACCTGACGCGGGCCGCGGTCGCCCAGGCCCGGCACTTCCACGGACTCGTCCGGGCTGGCCAGCACCTGCTTGGCCACGCCGTAGCGCAGCTTGATTTCTTCGGCATCCGGCGTCGGCGTGCGCAACATGGCCGCGATGTCGTTGGTGATCTGGTCGCCAGCGATCGGCAGCACGGCAGTGTGGCGGATCGCGCCGCCGGTGAAGATGGCGACGTCGGTGGTGCCGCCGCCGATGTCCACCAGCACGACGCCCAGTTCTTTTTCGTCGGCGGTCAGCACGGCCAGGCTGGAGGCCAGCGGTTGCAGGATCAGATCCTGCACTTCCAGGCCGCAGCGGCGCACGCACTTGACGATGTTCTGCGCGGCGCTGACCGCGCCCGTCACGATGTGCACGCGCACTTCCAGGCGCAGGCCGCTCATGCCGATGGGCTCGCGAATGTCTTCCTGGCCGTCGACGATGAACTCCTGGGTCAGCACATGCAGCACTTGCTGGTCGGTCGGGATGTTCACCGCCTTGGCGGTCTCGATGACGCGGGCAACGTCGGTGGCGGTGACTTCTTTGTCCTTCACAGCGACCATGCCGCTGGAGTTGAAGCTGCGGATATGGCTGCCGGCAATGCCGGTGTAGACGTCGCGAATCTTGCAATCTGCCATCAGCTCGGCTTCTTCAAGCGCGCGCTGAATGGAATTCACAGTGGTCTCGATGTTGACGACCACGCCCTTGCGCATGCCGCGCGATTCGTGCTGGCCAAGGCCAAGCACTTCGAATCGCCCTTCGGGCAAAATTTCAGCCACCACAGCCACCACCTTGCTGGTGCCGATATCGAGGGCGACGATAAGGTCCTTGATGTCACGGGTCATGGCGTTAGCGTTTCTTGGGAGGTTTCGGTGTGGATTTGGATTTGGTTTCCGACGCGGGCAACGGAGCCAGCGCCAGGGCGAAACCATTCGGATAGCGCAGGTCGGCTTGCGTGATGGTGCGCCCTTCCAGGCGTCCCGACACGGCGGGCCACGCCTGCACAAAGCGTTGAATGCGAGCCGCGAACGGCAGTGCGCCGGGCAAGCCGTGCGGATCCGGCGCATCGGCGCCCGGATCGCGGCCCAGGTCCAGCATCATGCCGTTGGACAGCACGACGCGCCACGCGTAGCGCGGGCTCAGTTCCAGCTGTTTGACATGCATGTCCAGCGGCGCGAACCAGCGCGCCAATTCGGCGTAGCGTTGCACGACCAGCGGCTCGGTGCCCTCGGGCCCGGAGAACTGCGGCAGCACGGTTTCGTCGTCCACCTCGCCCGTGTTCGCCGTGAACGCTTCGCCCCAGGTGTTGATCATCTGGTTCTCGTTCCACAGCGCCAAAGGCTGCTGCTCTTCGATGCGCACGCGCAGCACATTGGGCCAGATCCGGCGCACGGTGGCATGGCGCACCCACGGCACCGATTCGAAGATCTCGCGCGCGTCGTCCAGGTCCACCGTGAAGAAGTTGCCCTTGAAGCGACCGGCGATCGCTGCCCGCACCGCTCCCGGCGACACATAGTGCAGCTCGGTGTCCGGCATGGACTCCAATTCGATGGCCGACAGCGTGAAGAACGGGCGTTGCGCTACCCACACCACGCCCGCCAGGAGCATGGCGCAAACCGCCAGCACGGCTAGCGTGTTGGCGATCAGGTTGGTAGTGCGAGCGTCGTTCCACACGGAATATCCAGGTCAAGCGTTACGGGAGGCGCTGTGCACTTTGCACGAGGCCTCGGACAAAATCGCCACGCACAGTTCGGCGTAGCTGATCCCCACGGCCTTCGCGGCCATGGGCACCAGAGAATGGCTGGTCATGCCAGGCGAGGTATTCAGTTCAAGCAGCCACGGACGGTTGTCGCGGTCCAGCATGAAGTCGGCGCGGCCCCAGCCTTCGCAACCCAGCGCGCGATAGGCTTTGACGGCGATCGCGGAGACTTCCTCGGCCACTTCGGGCGGCAAGGTGGCCGGGCAGAAGTACTGCGTGTCGTCCGAGAAATACTTGTGTTCGTAGTCGTAGTTGCCGCCGGGCGCCGCGATCTCGATCACGGGCAACGCGCGCGCGGCCTTACCGGAGCCCAGCACCGCCACGGTCAGCTCGCGGCCGGTGATGAACTGCTCGGCCAGCACTTCGCTGTCGTAGCGGGCGGCCGCGGCATAGGCCTCTTTCATGTCCGAGTAGCCCACCACCTTGGTGATGCCGACGGTCGAGCCTTCATGTGGCGGCTTGAGGATCAGCGGCAGGCTCAGGCGGTCGGGCACCAGGCGCAGTTCGGTGTCGGCATCCACCACTTCAAATTGGGGCGTGGGCAGGCCATGCTGCAGCCACACGCGCTTGGTCATGGTCTTGTCCATGGCCAGCGACGAAGCCATCGGGCCGCTGCCGGTATAGGGAATGCCCAGCAGTTCCAGGGCGCCCTGGATCGTGCCGTCTTCGCCAAAGCGGCCATGCAGGGCGATGAACACGCGATCGAACCCTTCGGCGGCCAGCTCGGCCAGGCTGCGTTCGCCCGTGTCGAACAGGTGTGCGTCCACGCCGGCGCTTGCCAGCGCCTGCTGCACGCCCTTGCCGGACATCAGCGACACCTCGCGTTCGGCGGATCGGCCGCCGTACAGGACACCCACCTTGCCGAATTGCGCGCTCATGCCAGTTCTCCCACTTGAGCAGGGACTTTGCTGATAGACCCCGCACCCATCACAATCACCACGTCGCCGTTGCGCACGAAGTCCACCACGGCCTGGGGCAGCTCAGCCACGTCTTCGACGAACACCGGCTCGACCTTGCCGGCCACGCGCAAGGCGCGCGACAGCGCACGCCCATCGGCCGCCACCAGGGGCGGTTCGCCAGCGGCGTAGACCTCGGTCAGGAGCACGGCGTCCGCCGTGCCCAGCACTCGCACGAAATCTTCAAAGCAATCCCGCGTCCGCGTGTAGCGGTGCGGCTGGAACGCCAGCACGATGCGGCGGTCCGGCCAAGCGCCGCGCGCCGCGGCCAGCGTCGCCGCCATTTCGACAGGGTGATGGCCGTAATCGTCGATCACCGTGAACGTGCCGCCACCATGACTGGCCGGCACGGGAAATTCGCCCGTCTGCGTGAAACGACGGCCCACGCCCTTGAACGCGGCCAGCGCGTCGCAAATCGCTTCGTCGGACACACCCAGTTCGGTCGCCACGGCAATCGCGGCCAGCGCGTTGCGCACGTTATGCAGGCCGGGCAGGTTCAGTTCCACCTGCAACGGCGGCAGCAGCGTATCGAGGTGCGTGCGCTGCACGTTAAAGCGCATGCGCGTGCCTTCCGGCTGCACTTCATAGGCGCGCACCTGCGCGTCTTCATTCAAACCGTAAGTCGTGATGGGACGCGACACGAACGGCATGATCTCGCGCACGTTGGCATCGTCCGAGCACAGCACGGCGCTGCCGTAGAACGGCAGGCGCTGCGTGAACTCGATGAACGCGCTCTTCAGACGCGCCACGTCGTGGCCGTAGGTATCCATGTGGTCGGCGTCGATGTTGGTCACGATGGCCATCACCGGCAGCAGGTTCAGGAACGACGCGTCGGACTCGTCGGCCTCGACCACGATGTAGTCGCCCTGCCCCAGCCGAGCATTGGCGCCGGCCGAATTCAGGCGCCCCCCGATCACGAAGGTGGGATCCAGGTCGCCGGCGGCGAGCACGCTGGCCACCAGGCTGGTCGTCGTGGTCTTGCCGTGCGTGCCGGCCACCGCGATGCCGCGCTTCAGGCGCATCAGTTCGGCCAGCATGATGGCGCGCGGCACCACCGGGATGCGCGACGCGCGGGCCGCGATCACTTCGGGGTTGTCGCCCGCCACGGCGGTGGACGTCACGATGGCGCCCGCGCCCGTGACGTTGCTGGCCACGTGGCCAATCGCGATCTTCACGCCCAGACCTGCCAGGCGGCGCGTCACGGCCGACTCGTTCAGGTCGGAACCGCTGATCGTGTAGCCCAGGTTGAGCAGCACTTCGGCAATGCCGCTCATGCCCGAGCCGCCGATGCCTACGAAATGGATATGTTGAATTCTGTGTTTCATGATGAACGCCCCGCTGCTTGTTCACAGACGTCGGCGATATGAGCCGCCGCTTCCGGGTGCGCATGCGCGCGGGCCCGGACGGCAACGGCTTCCAGTTCTTGTCGGGAACGCTGGGCGAGCCAGTCCGCCAGCCACTCGGGCGTCAAGGCGGTTTGCGGCTGCAGCCAAGCGGCCTGCGCGTCGCTCAAAAAGCGCGCGTTGGCGGTCTGATGGTCATCGATGGCGTGCGGGAACGGCACGAACAGCGCCGCGACGCCGGCCGCAGCCACTTCGGACACCGTCATGGCGCCCGCGCGGCAAATCAGCAGGTCCGCGTCGCCCATGGCGCCCGCCATGTCATCGATGAACGCGCGGCAGTCGGCCTGCACGCCCGCCTGGGCGTAGGCCTGCTGCAACGCGGGCAAATGTTGCTCGCCGGCCTGGTGGGTGATCATCGGCCGACTGTCTTGCGGCAGCCGCGCCAGCGCCTGCGGCACCGTCGTGTTCAGCGCTTGCGCGCCCAGGCTTCCGCCCACGATCAGCACCCGCAGCGGGCCCGTGCGGCCGGCATAGCGCACGGCCGGGTCCGGCAGCGCGCACAAGTCCGCGCGCACCGGGTTGCCCATGGCTTCGCCCTTGGGCAGCACGCCAGGGAATCCGCTCAACACGCGGCGCGACATTTTGGCCAGGCACTTATTCGCGGTGCCGGCCACGGCGTTCTGTTCATGCACGACCAGCGGCGTGCCGCGCAGCGCAGCCATCACGCCCCCAGGGAAGGCGACATAGCCGCCCATGCCCAGCACCACGTCCGGCCGCACGTCGGACAACCGCGACCACGCCTGCGCAAAGGCACGCAACAGCAGGAACGGAAGCTTCAACAGCGCCGATGCGCCCTTGCCGCGCACGCCCTGAAAGCGCAGCGGCACCAGTTCGATGCCGCGCGGCGGCACGAGCTTGCCTTCCATCTTGTCGGGGTTGCCCAGCCACAGCACGCGCCAGCCGCGCTCGCGCAGCACGTCGGCCACGGCCAGACCGGGCATGATGTGCCCGCCGGTGCCGCCGGCCATGATCAGGATGGTGCGGACGGCGGTCATACCCGTCCCCCGCGCATCATGACCCGGTTTTCGACGTCTACCCGGATCAGCATGGCCAGCGCGCACAGGTTCATCACCACGCCCGAACCGCCGTAGCTCATCAGCGGCAGGGTCAGACCCTTGGTAGGCAGCAGGCCCAGGCACACGCCCATGTTGATGAAGGACTGCACGCCGAACCACATGGCCACGCCATGCGCGACCAGGCCCGCGAACGTGCGTTCCATGGCGATGGCCTGACGGCCGATGTCGAAACCACGGTAGATGATGATGGCGAACAGCGTGATCACCAGCATGACGCCGGCAAACCCCAGCTCTTCGCCCACCACCGCCATCAGGAAGTCGGTGTGCGCTTCGGGCAGGTAGTGCAGTTTTTCCACGCTGGCGCCCAGTCCCACTCCCAGCCATTCGCCACGGCCCAGCGCAATCAGCGAGTGCGACAGCTGATAGGCGCTGCCGTAGGCATTGTCTTCGTTCCAGGGATCCAGGTAGGCGAACAGGCGCGCACGGCGCCACGGCGACAGCCAGATCAGCATCAGGAAGGTGCCGACCAGCACGGCCAGCAGGCTGCTGAAGTACTTGCCGTTGATCCCCCCCAGGAACAGGATGCCGATGGCGATCGCCACGATCACCATGAAGGCGCCCAGATCCGGCTCCAGCAGCAGCAACATGCCTACGCCAGCCAAGGCGAAAGCCATCGGCAGGAAGCCACGTGCGAACGCCTGCATGTGTTCCTGCTTGCGCACGGTGTAGTCGGCCGCGTAAAGCAGCGCCGCCAGCTTCATCAGTTCGGACGGCTGGAAGTTCAGCGGACCCAGAGGAATCCAGCGGTGGGCGCCGTTGACCTCGCGGCCGATGCCGGGGATCAGCACCGCGACCAGCAGGATCATCGCCACCACGAACAGCGGCACGGCCATGCGTTGCCAGACGCGGATCGGGATGGCCAGCACCACGGCGCCGGCAAGCAGCCCGGCACTGACGAACAGGCCGTGGCGGATCACGAAATAGTAGCGCCCGTAGGACGCGTAGCGCGGGCCGTCGGCCAGCGCGATCGACGCCGAATACACCATCAGCAAGCCAAGCAGCAACAACGTCGACGCCGCGATGACCAGCGGCAGATCGAAGTTGCGCATTTTGGTACGGCCGGGCCGTACGGCATTGACGCTGGCGGTGAGGTCGGCGATCAGGCTCATGCCACCTCTCCACGGTCGCGGGCCAGGTCTTCGACCTCTTCCACGAACACCTGCCCGCGATGCGGGTAGTTGCGGAACATATCCAGGCTGGCGCAGGCAGGCGACAGCAGCACGGCGTCGCCAGGTTGCGCCAGTTCCGCCGCGCCGCGCACGGCGTCATGCAGCGAATCGACGAAGACGCAATTGACGCCGGTCGGCGCCAGCACGCGGCCGATCTCGGGCCCGTCCGCGCCAATCAGCATCACGGCGCGGGCATGGCGCGACACCACCGGAATCAGCGGCGAAAAATCCTGCCCCTTGCCCTGGCCGCCCGCGATCAGCACCACCGGTTGCCCCAGTCCTTCCAGCGCGGCGACGGTCGCGCCCACGTTGGTGCCCTTGCTGTCGTTGATATAGTCGACGCCGCCGATCTGGCGCACGAAGGCAGCGCGGTGTGGCTCGCCGGCGTACTCGCGCAGCGTGCGCAGCATCGCGCCCCAGCCCAGGTCCAGACAACGCGCCAGTTGCAACGCAGCCAGCGCATTCAGGGCATTGTGAATGCCGCGGATACGCAAGGCGTCCACGGGCATCAGGCGGCTCATGCGCCCGTTGGCGCGCACCGGTTCGGGCGCGTCCTTCTTCTTGCGCACGGGCGGCGCGGGTTCATCGAAATCGCTGGGTTCGGCCGCAACCAGCCAGGACACGCCCTGCCCGAGTTCCAGGCCCATGTCGCCCACCAATTCCGGCATGTCGCGGCCAAACGTACGCACGTTCAGCGCGTTCACGGTCCGCACCATGCGCACGGTCAGCGCGTCGTCGCGGTTGACGATGGCAATGCGCGCCATCTGCAGCAAGCGCGCCTTGGCCGCCGCATAGGCGTCCATGCCGCCGTGCCAGTCCAGATGGTCCTGCGTGACGTTCAGCACGACGGCCGCGTCGGCCATCAGCGAACGGGTCGTTTCCAGTTGGAAGCTGGACAGCTCCAGCACCCACACCTGCGGCAGCGCGTCGTTGTCCAGCGCGTCGATCAGCGCCGTCAATGCGGCGGGACTGATATTGCCGGCCGCCACGACCGACAAGCCGCTGGCGTCGATCAGGTCGCGCGTCAGCGCGGTCACGGTGGTCTTGCCGTTGGTACCCGTCACGGCCAGCAGGCGGGGACGGTACTCGCGCGTTTCGGCCAGGTCGGCCAGGGCGCGCGCGAACAATTCGATTTCGCCGACCACTTCAATGCCGCGGGCCTCGGCTTCGCGCAGCAGGTCGGCAGCAGGCGCCTCGGCCGGCGCCAGCCCGGGGCTAAGCACGACCTGATTCACGCCATCCAGCAACGCCGTATTGAAAGACGCGTCGCAACCCAGTCGGTATTCCACATCGCTCTGCGCCAGCGCGTCGCGCAGCGCAGCCAGTCCGCCCGGCTCGGCGCGCGTGTCGGCCACACGCAAGCGGGCGCCCAGGCGGGCGCACCAGCGTGCGGCGGCGACACCCGTCTCGCCCAATCCGAGGATCAGGACGAGCGGCGCGCCAGCGCGGGAGGTTTCCATCGTATTCATCGCAACTTCAGGGTAGAGAGGCCAATCAGCACCAGCATCATGCTGATGATCCAGAAACGCACGACCACCTGGGTTTCTTTCCAGCCGCCCACTTCAAAGTGATGATGCAACGGCGCCATGCGGAATATGCGTCTACCTGTTCCATAACGTCGCTTCGTGTACTTGAACCAGGTCACCTGGATCATCACCGACAGCGTTTCCACCACGAACACGCCGCCCATGATGAACAGCACGATTTCCTGGCGCACGATGACCGCGATGGTGCCCAGCGCGCCACCCAGCGCCAGCGCGCCAACGTCGCCCATGAACACCTGCGCCGGATACGCGTTGAACCATAAAAATGCCAGTCCCGCGCCCCCGATCGCCGCGCATAGCACCATCAATTCAGAGGCGCCGGGGATATACGGGAACAACAGGTACTTGGAATAGTCGACACGGCCGACCACGTACGCGAAGATGCCCAGCGCGCTGCCCACCATCACGGTCGGCATGATCGCCAGGCCGTCCAGGCCGTCGGTCAGGTTGACGGCATTGCTGGTGCCGACGATCACGGCCCAGGTCAGCGCCACGAAGCCCAGCACGCCCAGCGGATAGCTCACCGATTTGAAGAACGGCACGATCAGGTCGGCGCGCGTTGGCAACGCCATCGTGAAGCCGCTTCCGACCCAGGCCTTGAACAGCGGCCACAGTTCGGTATTGGCGGGAGCCGACACGGCGAATGCCAGATACACCGCGGCAATCATGCCGATGGTGGCCTGCCAGAAGAACTTCTGGCGGGCGGGCATGCCCTCGGGATCGCGATAAACGACTTTGCGGTAGTCGTCGCGCCAGCCGATCCAGCCGAAGCCGAACGTCACCAGCAGCACCACCCACACGAAGCGGTTGGTCCAATCCGCCCACAACAAGGTGCTGATGGCGATGGAAATCAGGATCAGCACGCCGCCCATCGTGGGGGTGCCGGTCTTGACCAGATGCGTCTCCGGGCCGTACGAACGCACGGCCTGGCCGATCTTCATCTCGGTCAGCTTGCGGATCACGCGCGGACCGGCGACCAGGCCGATCAGCAACGCCGTCGCGCACGCCAGCACGGCGCGCAAAGTGATGTATTCGAACACGCCCAGCGCGCGCACATCATCGGAAAGCAGACGGGCGATCTCAAGCAGCATGGTGTTCTCCCTGCGCCTTGGCCGCCTGTCCGTCATTCAAAGAAAAAGCCGTCACTACCCGCTCCATGCGCATAAAGCGCGATCCCTTTACCAATACGCAGGACGCGCGCAAACCGCGCAAGGCGGCAACCACTTCGTCTACCGATGCGCAGGCGTGCGCCCCAGCTCCGAATGCGGCCGCGGCCGCCCGGCTGGCTTCGCCCAGCGTGACCAGCGCGTCAAGCCCATGCTCGCGCGCGTAAACGCCCGCCTCTGCATGCAGGGCCGGGCCGTCGTCTCCGATTTCACCCATGTCGCCCAACACCAGGACGCGCTTGCCGGCCATGCGGCCCAGCACGTCGATGGCGACACGAACCGAATCGGGGTTGGCATTGTAGGTGTCATCAATGAGCAACGTTCCGTCACTCATTTGCTTGTGCTGCATGCGGCCCGCAACAGGGACAAAACCCGCCAGGGCGCGCACGGCGCTATCCAGCGGCACTCCCGCCGCGATGGCGCTGGCGATCGCGGCCAACGCATTGCGCAGGTTATGCAGCCCGGGCACCGGCAGGGACAGCTCCGCCGTGCCAACAGGCGTCACGACGCGACAGCGCGTGGCGCTCACGTCGGCAAGAATATTCTCCGCGTACACATCCAGACCGGGTTGCAGGCCAAAGCGCAGCACGCGGCGCGGCTCCGCCAGCGCATCCCAGATTGCGCAATACGGTTCATCCCCCGGGTACACGGCAATGCCGTCGTCCGGCAGCGCCGTGATCGCGGCGCCGTTCTCGTGCGCCACCGCTTCCACGGTGTGCATGAACTCCTGGTGTTCGCGTTGCGCGTTCGTCACCAGGGTGACCGTCGGCGCCGCCATGGCGGCCAGTTGGGCGATTTCACCCGGGTGGTTCATGCCCAGTTCGAAAACGGCCGCCCGATGCTCCGGACGCAAGCGCAGCAGCGTCAGCGGCACGCCGATATCGTTGTTCAGGTTGCCGGCGGTGGCCAAACGGCCCGCCTCGCCCCGCCATTCGGCCAGCATGGCCGAGATCATTTCCTTGGTGGTCGTCTTGCCGTTGCTGCCCGTCACTGCCACGACCGGCAGCGAGAACTGCGAACGCCACACCGCGCCAATGCGCATCAGCGCCAGGCGGGTGTCGCCCAGCACCAATTGCGGCAACTTCGCGTCGCCGACGGCATGCGCCACGACAGCCGCGCAGGCACCGCGGCCTTCGGCCTGATCAAGATAGTTGTGCGCGTCGAAATTCTCGCCGACCAGCGCCACGAACAATTCGCCCGTGCCGATGCGGCGGGTATCCGTGGATACGCCTTTGACCTGGGGCAGCAGCAATGCCAGGCGCGCCCATTCGCGGTCATCGAAAGGCAGCTTTTCGCCCCCGATGTCCTGATAGGTTTCATGCCCCTTGCCCGCCAGCAGCACCACGTCTTCGGGCAATGCGGCCCAGATCGTCTGCATGATGGCGCGTGCGCGGTCGACCTGGACATCGGCCTTTGCCGCTTTCGGGATGCCGGCCAGAATTTGCTCAACGATCGCTTCGGGCGATTCCGTGCGCGGATTGTCGCTGGAGACCACCACGTGGTCGGCCAGTTCCGCCGCGATGCGGCCCATTTCGGGGCGCTTGCCCGGATCGCGCTCGCCACCGCAGCCAAACAGGCAGATCAGGCGGCCAGAGCGGGCAACCGCCACCGCGCGCAGTGCCGTCAAGGCGCGCGACAACGCATCGGGCGTGTGCGCGTAGTCCACCACCACCAGCGGGCCGCGGCCCGCATGGGCTTGAGTCGTGACCGGCAGCGTTTCCACGGTCTGCAGCCGACCGTCCACCGGGTCCGTCGCGGCCAGTTCCCGCGCGATCTGCGCGAACGGCAGGCCGAGCTTGTACAGCACGCCAGCCACCAGCAGCAGGTTCGATACGTTGTGCGACCCCAGCAGACGCGTCACGATCTGGGCTTCGCCATGGGGCGACACCAGCGTGAAGATCTGGCCTTGGGACGTCGCCTGAAGATCGCGTGCGCGCATCGCGGCCGGGATCTCGGGCGCGTCGCTCAGGCTGTAGCCCATCGCGCCGGTACCGGCGGGCAGGCTTGCAATCAGCCGGCGTCCGGCCGCGTCATCGGCATTGACGATGGCGGCCGTCAGGCCCGGCCAGCGGAACAGGCGGGCCTTGGCGGCCTCGTAGTGTTCCATCGTGCCGTGGTAATCAAGATGGTCGCGCGTCAGGTTCGTGAAGGCGGCCAGCGCAATGCGCACGCCGTCCAGACGCCCCTGTTCGATACCGATCGACGACGCTTCCATGGCCACCGCCTTCGCGCCGGCGTCGCGCATCGCCGCCAGCGTGCGATGCACGGTCAGGACGTCAGGCGTCGTCAAATCGCCGCCCAGCGTGCGGCCGTCGGGCAGTACGGCGCCCAGGGTGCCGATGGTGCCGCAAGGCTTGTCGTTACGGCTCAGCGCATGCGCGATCCATTGGACCGACGAGGTCTTGCCGTTGGTGCCTGTCACCGCCACCACCGCCAACGCGGCGGACGGACGGCCGTACCAGGTGTCGGCCAACTCGCCCAGCAAGGCGCGCAGCCCGGTCACGGGCAACATCGGCGTATCGCCGCCAGCGGCCTGGATGGCTTCGCTGGCCGGAGCTTCGAACAACACTGCGCTGGCGCCCAGCGCCAACGCCTTATCTATATAGAGACGTCCGTCGCTGGACAGGCCCGGGCAGGCAACGAACACGTCGCCCGGCTCGATATCGCGCGAGTCCAGCTTGAGGTGCGCCGTCAACGAGACGCGCGCATGCAACCACGCCACGGTTTCGGCAACCGTGGCGACAGGGTGGGAGAGGAAGCCTTTGGCGCTCATCTGCCTGGCTCCTTGAGACCAGCAACAATCGTGGATTCAAATGGCGCGTCCGGCCGCACCCCCATCAGCCTCAGGCTCCCCCCCACGATATGGGAGAACACGGGCGCGGCGATCGCGCCGCCGTAATAACCGCCGACCGTCGGCTCGTCGATGGACACGGCCACCACGATCTTCGGATCCGACACCGGAGCGAAGCCCACATACGAGCTCCGATAACGCTGCATGCTGTACTTGCCGTCGACGATCTTGCGCGCGGTGCCGCTCTTGCCGGCCACGCGGTAACCCTGCACCTGCGCGGCCTTCGTGCCTTCGGGGCCGGCGGCCGCTTCAAGCATCGCGCGCACCATGGCGGTCGTCTTGGGCGTATAGATCTTGACGCTGGTGGGGTCGCTGTCGCGCTTGACCAGCGTCAGCGACACCATGTCGCCGTTGCGCGCGAACACGGTGTAGGCGCGCGCCACTTGCAGCAGCGACACGGACAGGCCGTAGCCATAAGCCATCGTCGCTTTCTCGATCAGGCGCCAGCGGTCCCAGGGGCGCAAGCGGCCGGGCGCGGCGCCGGGGAATCCCACTTGAGGCGCCTGGCCCAGGCCCAATTCGGTGAAGCGGTCCCACATTTCGCGGGATTCCAACTTCTCGGAGATCATGGTCATGCCGATATTGCTGGACTTGCGCAGCACGCCGGCCACGTCCAACGTGCCGTTGCGGCTCACGTCGCTGATCGTGCTGCCCTGATAGCTGAAGCGGCCATTGCCGGTTTCGAACAGCGTCGAGGTCGTGATCCGGCCCAGGTCCAGCGCCAGCGCGGCGGTGAACGGCTTCATGATCGAGCCGGGCTCGAACGTATCGGTAATGGCCTGGTTGCGCAGCTTGGACCCGTGAAAGGACTCGCGCTTGTTCGGATCGAAAGTCGGCACGTTGGCCAGCGCCAGGATTTCGCCCGTATGCACGTCCACGACCACGGCGGTAGCGCCCTTGGCCTGGTGCTTGTCCATGGCGTCCTTCAATTCCTTGAACACCAGGTACTGCAAACGCGTATCGATGGACAGGCGCAAGTCGCGGCCGTCCACCGGCAACGTCACGGCCTGCACGTCTTCAATGACCCGGCCCAGCCGGTCCTTGATGACGCGGCGGCTGCCGGGGCGGCCAGACAGCTGCTGGTTGAACGTCAGTTCGACGCCTTCCTGGCCTTGGTCTTCGACGCTGTTGAAGCCCACCACGTGGGCCATCACGTCGCCGTCCGGGTAGTAGCGGCGGGTCTCGGGTTGCTGGTGCACGCCAGCCATGCCCAACTGTTTGATCTTGTCGGCCACGTCCATCGGGACCTGGCGCTTCAGGTAGACGAAGTTCTTGTCTTCATCGACCAGGCGGTGACGCAAATCGGCCACCGGCATGTCCAGCAGCTTGGCCAGCGTGTCCATCTGCGCAGGCGTGCCCTGCTTGGCGTCTTCCGGAATCGCCCAAATGGCGCGCGCCGGCACGCTGGAAGCCAGCACCGCGCCGTTGCGGTCCATGATCTTGCCGCGCGTGGCCGCCAGCGTCAGGGTGCGTTCATAGCGGCGTTCGCCCTGCTGCTGCAGAAACTCCGTCGACAGCCCTTGCAGGAAGAGCGCGCGGCCAGCCAGCACGGTGAAGCCGCCAAACAGCAGGATCAGCACCAGGCGCGCGCGCCAGGTGGGCAGTTGCCCACGCAGCACGGGGTTGTCGAAGAAGGGAACGCGTTTCATTGCGCGCCCCCAGCGGTGGAGACGGGCGCTTGATTCAGATACAGCGTGCGGTCCGGAACGATGGGAATCATCTTCAGGCCGTCGCGTGCAATCACATCGACCCGCGCGTTGCGGGCGAGTTCGGCGCGGTCAAGCTGCAACCGGCGCCAATTGGTTTCCAGGTCGCGTTCCTGAGCCTGATCACGTCCCAGCTCCACAAAGAGCTGACGCGACTGATACCGGCTGGTGACCAGGGAAATGGCCGACAGCATCAGTAAAGCCGCAATGATCAAGTTGACACGACCCATTAGCGCCGCCCTCCCTTGCCGCCGCGGCGAGGCGGCGGAGCCAGGTCGCTGCCGGGCAGCGAGCCGATCTTCACGAACGCGAAACCGCCCTCGGGGGGCAGCGGCGTTTCGGTGCGTTCGGCAACGCGCAGGACAGCGGAGCGGGCGCGGGCATTGCCCGAGACCTCGTCGTCTTCAGCCTGGACACGGCCAAGGGAACGCAGGATCGGCTGGGGCATTTCGCTTTCACGCAGCGGCAGGCGTGCATGCGCGGCGGCCGGCCGAGCCGCCGCCACGATGCACTGCTTGACCATGCGGTCTTCAAGCGAATGAAAGCTGATCACCGCCAACCTCCCCCCCGGAGCAAGCAGGTCTAGAGCTGCCGCGAGGGTGCGCGCGAGCTCTTCGAGTTCCCGATTGATGTAAATCCGTAAAGCTTGAAAGGTGCGTGTGGCCGGATGCTGCCCCTTTTCGCGCGTGCGGACGGCGCTGGCGACGCACTCGGCAAGCTCGAGCGTGGTGCGCAGCGGCCTTGTTGCGCGGCGAGCAGCAATCGCCTTTGCAACCTGAAAAGCAAACCGTTCTTCGCCATAATCCGCTATGACCTCCCGCATCTCATCCACACTGGCTTGCGCCAGCCAATCCGCCACCGTGGGACCACGAGTGGTGTCCATCCGCATATCGAGCGGGCCGTCTCGCATGAACGAGAAACCACGCTCGGCATCATCGATCTGAGGCGACGACACGCCCAGATCCAGCATCACGCCATCGACCTTGCCGATGCCGAGCTGCTCCAATTCTTCGGCCATGGTGGCAAAGCCGCCATGGATAACCGTGACCCGGGGGTCCGCCGCCGCCAACGCGCGGGCTACAGCGATTGCCTCGGGATCCTTGTCGAACACCACCAGCCGGGCTTCCTTGCCCAAACGCCCAAGCAGCTCGCGACTGTGCCCGCCCCGGCCAAAAGTGCCGTCGACAAACACGCCGCGTTCCGCCCGCGTAGCCGTATCCGGCTCGGTCTGCATGTGCGACCGTGTCGCGCCCTTGCCGCCGAAGTCGGGCAGCAGTAGTGCGTCCACCGTCGGCTCCAGCAGAACGGGCCGATGTTCGAATTCCATAGATTTTTCAGAACGAAAACTGATTCAACACATCCGGCATACCCTTGGCCAAGTCTTCAGCCTCGCGGCTGGCCAGGGTAGCGGCGTCCCACAGCTCGAAGTGCGCGCCCAGACCGAGCAGCATCACATCGCGCGTCATACCGGAAGCGTTGCGCAGTTCAGGAGCGATCAGGACCCGGCCGGAGCCATCCAGTTCCACGTCCTGAGCGTTGCCGAGCAACAGCCGCTGCAACGCACGAGCCGTCATGGGAAAGGCGGCGATCTGCTCGCGCTTCTTTTCCCACTCCGGCCGCGGGTACACCAGCAAGCAGCCGTCGGGGTGGCGGGTCAGGGTCAGCCGGCCATCGGCCTGCGACATCAGCGCGTCACGATGCCGGGTCGGAATCGAAATCCGTCCCTTGGCATCCAGCGTGAGTGCGCTGCTTCCCTGAAACACCACTTTTACCCCACTTAATTGCACAATTTCCTACTATTTCCCACTCTACGGTATGGCACAGGGGCGGTCAAGCGCGTGGTTGCAATTTTTTCAATCACAACAAGGACTTAGACCAATATGTAAAACCGCAAAAAGAAAAACCTCCTAATAAATCAGGAGGTTGCGGCGCACACTACAAGTCCTTCTTCAGAAGTAGCGCCTAAGGATGACTTTGCATTGTTTTACGAAGGGCCGGATCGCCCGTTCTGGCGAGGCTTCCCGCCCGACGCACCGCCCGTGGCCGCCAAAAAAATGCTGCGGCCGCCACTGCCGGGCGCGGGCCAGCGCGGCCAGGCTTCAAGCCTGGCCAACTCGTGGGTGGGAATTCGATGCAAGACGGGTCTATAGGCCGGATTCTGTACACCAGGTTTCCCTGGCGGACGATCATTCCTCTGCGCGGATCATTGCTGAGCCGCTCTAGCCACCTACCCGCATGCTTGGACGGAGCCGCCCTTCGCGACCCGAGGGTCGCACGCATGCCTATTTGATGTTGCTCCGGGTAGAGGTTGCCGCGTTTCACCCTGCGATGCCGCCCTTCGTTGCCGATTGGCGAGACACGGAGATGGCCGTATCTGTGCGTGCAAGCACGCCCGCGCCGCAGTCTCGTCTCTGTGGCCCTATTCCTCAACCGCGCCCGAGGACGCGGCCGGACGGCCGTTAGCCGTTACCCTGCCCTATGGAGTCCGGACCTTCCTCGATGGATTCGCATCCACCGCGATCGCCCGACCCGCCTTGCGGTGGCTATTCTATTACAGGTTGCCGCTCCGTCCCCCACGACAGCGCCAAGGGGGTGCGCCGACCTCCCGCAAACGGGCTCGCGGGGTTCCTGCGACAATACGCCCTGATCCGCTTAGACGCCGCAAAAACGACCCGATACATGGCCCTCGCTACTCTCATCACTCTTACCGACATCCAGCTGGCCTATGGCCACCACCCGCTGCTGGACCACGCCGACTTCGCCATCCAGGCCGGCGAGCGCATCGGCCTCATCGGCCGCAACGGCGCGGGCAAGTCGTCGCTGCTGAGGTTGCTGGACGGCAGAACGCTTCCAGACGACGGCGACATCGCCCGCAGCTCGGGCCTGCGCGTGGCCACGGTCGAACAAGAGCCCGAGCTGGACGAAAACGCCACGGTGTTCGATGTCGTCTGCAACGTGGAAGGCGACCACGAAGACTGGCAACGCCCCTCGCGCGTGCGCGCCATACTGGAAAAGCTGGGCCTGCCCGCTGACGTGCAGATCGCCGGCCTGTCCGGCGGCACCCGCAAGCGCGTCGCCCTGGCGCGCGCCCTTGTCGAAGAGCCCGACCTCCTGCTGCTGGACGAACCCACCAACCACCTCGACTTCGACGGCATCGCCTGGCTGGAAGAGATGCTGCGCAGCTGGCGCGGCGCCGCGGTCATCATCACCCACGATCGCCGCTTCCTGGACGCCGTCACCACTCGCATCGTCGAACTGGACCGCGGCCGCCTGCTCAGTTTCCCGGGCAACTTCTCCCAGTGGCAAGAGCGCAAGGCTCAGTGGCTGGAATCCGAACGCCTGGAACAGGCCCGATTCGACAAGCTTCTGGCGCAAGAGGAAGTCTGGATCCGCAAAGGCGTCGAAGCCCGCCGCACCCGCAATGAAGGCCGGGTACGCCGCCTGGAAAGCCTGCGCGTGCAGCGCGCCGAGCGCCGTGAGCGCATCGGTGACGTCTCGCTGGCGCTGGCGGAAGGCCAGCGCTCGGGCAAGCTCGTGGCCGAACTCGAACATGTCGGCAAGACCTTCGGCGACAAGATCGTGGTGGACGACTACTCCACAACCATTCTGCGCGGCGACCGTATCGGCATCGTCGGTCCCAACGGCGCCGGCAAGACGACCCTGCTAAAGCTCATCCTGGGCGAAATGCAGCCGGACACCGGCACCACGCGCCTGGGCACCAACGTGGCTGTGGCCTACTTCGACCAAATGCGCGCGCAGCTGGACGAAAACGCCTCGCTCGTCGACATCATCAGCCCGGGCAGCGAATGGGTCGAAATCGGCGGCACCCGCAAGCATGTCATGACGTACCTGGGCGACTTCCTGTTTTCGCCCGCCCGCGCCGGTTCCCCGGTGCGCAGCCTGTCCGGCGGCGAACGCGCCCGCCTGTTGCTGGCGCGCCTGTTCGCCCGCCCCGCGAACGTGCTGGTGCTGGACGAACCCACCAACGACCTGGACATCGAAACGCTGGAACTGCTGGAAGAGCTCCTCCAGGAATACGCCGGCACCGTACTCCTTGTCAGCCATGATCGCGCGTTTCTGAACAACGTCGTCACGCAGACCATCGCCTACGAGGGCGAAGGCCGCTGGCGCGACTACGTCGGCGGCTACGACGAATGGGTTGCCCAGCGCCCCGCCTCCCGCCCGGCCCACGCCGCCGATGCGGACGCCGACGCCAAGCCCGTCGACGAAAGCGCGGCGCGTGGCAAGGTCGCCAAACCCAAGCCGGCCAAGGCGACCAAGATAAACGCATGGGACTTGCGCGAACTCGAAGGCTTGCCTGACGCCATCGCCGCCCTGGAAGCGCAACAGGCTGAACTGGCCGGGAAACTGGCGGACGGAAGCCTTTACCGCGATGCCCCCGCCGAAGTCGATCGCATCAATGGCGAACTCGCCAAATTGGAAAGCGAACTCGAAGAACGATTCGCCCGCTGGGAATTGCTGGAAGCGCGCCGCGACGGCACGCTCTGATGGCACGCGCTGACGTCAACCACTGACGTCACCTCTATATATAGAGCACTTTCATCACGCGGTAAAAAAAACGGGGGAACGGCGCACAGCCGCTCCCCCGCTTGTTATTCGCCGATACGCGCCGCTTCCGGCGCATCGGTTGTTCAGACTTTGGCGCGCCAGGCCAGCGCTTCGCCAGCCGCCAGCGGCACCAGCGTCGTGTTGCCAAATTCCAGCTCGTCCGGCACCTGGTACGTTTCGCGCAGCAAGGTCAACGTGCCGGTGTTTCGCGGCAAACCATAGAAGTCCGGGCCGTGGAAGCTGGCAAAACCCTCCAGCTTATCCAGCTTGCCCGCCGCTTCAAACGCCGTCGCGTACAGCTCCATCGCGTGCAGTGCCGTGTAGCAGCCGGCACAGCCGCACGCATGTTCCTTCAAACCACGCGCGTGCGGCGCACTGTCGGTGCCCAGGAAGAAGCGCGGGCTACCGCTGGTGGCGGCCTCGACCAGCGCCAGGCGATGCGTCTCGCGCTTCAAGATCGGCAGGCAATAAAAATGCGGACGCACACCGCCCTGGAAGATCGCATTACGGTTGTACAGCATGTGCTGCGGCGTGATCGTCGCGGCGATCGGCCCTTCGGCGTCGCGCACATACTCCGCGCCTTCCTTCGTCGTGATGTGTTCGAACACCACCTTCAAAGCCGGAAACGCGCGGCGTAGCGGCTTCATGACGCGTTCCACGAAAATCGCCTCGCGATCGAACACATCAATCGCCGGGTCGGTTACTTCACCGTGCACCAGCAGCGGCATGCCGCACTTTTCCAAAGCTTCCAACGCCTTCGCGCACTTGCCGAGCAAATCAGTGACGCCCGCGTCGGAGTTGGTCGTCGCGCCGGCCGGATACAGCTTCACCGCATAGACCTGGCCCGACTCGTGCGCGCGGAAGATCTCTTCCGCCGAGGTGTTGTCGGTCAGATAAAGCGTCATCAGCGGCGTGAAGGCGCCCGGGTTGCCACCGGCTTTGCGCAGTGCCTCCAGGATCCGGCCACGATAGGCCAGCGCCTGCTCGGTGGTCGTCACCGGCGGCCTCAGGTTCGGCATGATGATGGCGCGCGCGAACTGGCGCGCGGTATCCGCCACCACGGCTTCCAGCGCCGCGCCATCGCGCAAGTGCAGGTGCCAATCATCGGGGCGGGTGATCGTGAGTTGATTCGTGTTGGGAGTAGACATGGAAGCTTCTTAATCTGCCAGCGGCATGCCCCGTTCTGCCAGCGCGCAAAACATCGCGCTGCCCAGGGGAATGACGGCATCGTTGAAATCAAAATGCGAGTTATGCAGCACGCAGCCCGACTCGGCGCCGCCTTGGCCCAGACGGAAATACGCACCGGGCTTGCTTTGCAACATGAACGAAAAATCTTCGGAACCCATCGACGGTACCAGATCGCGCACCACGTTTTCCTTGCCGATCATCTCGGTCGCGATGTCGGCCACCAGATTCGCGTGCTGCGGCGTGTTCAAGGTTGCGGGGTAGATGCGCTCGTAAATCAGCTCGGCCGAACCACCAAACGCGCCGGCGATCGCCGTAACCAGTTCACGCATGCGGGTCTCGACCATTTCCTGGACCGACTTGCGAAACGTCCGCACCGTGCCCACCAACTTGGCTTCACGCGGGATCACGCTCATTGCGCCCGGATGCCCCGCCTGCATGGATCCGATGGACACTACCGCCGAATCCAGCGGGTTCACATTGCGCGACACGATGGTCTGCAAGGCCGTGATGATCTGCCCCGCGATCGTCACGGGATCAATCGTCTGATACGGGTGCGCGCCGTGGCCGCCACGGCCCGTGATCTGGATCTCGAAGCGGTCTGCCGCGGCCATCATCGGCCCCGGGTTGATGCCGATCGTGCCGGGGCGCAGACCCGGCCAGTTATGCAAGGCGTAGATCGCGTCGCACGGGAACGTGTCGAACAAACCATCTTCAAGCATGGCGCGGGCGCCACCGCGCCCCTCTTCGGCCGGCTGGAATATCAGCACCGCCGTGCCATCGAAATTGCGCGTTTGCGCCAGGTATTTCGCGGCCCCGATCAACACCGCAGTGTGCCCGTCATGGCCGCAGCCGTGCATCAGGCCCGGCTTGGTGGACTTGTGGCCGAAGTCGTTGTCCTCCGTCATGGGCAACGCATCCATGTCGGCGCGCAGCCCGATCATGCGCCCGCTGTCGCAACGCTTGCCCCGGATCACGCCCACCACGCCCGTCTTGCCGATGCCGCGATGCACCTCGATGCCCAGCGCCTCGAGCGCGCCAGCCACGATCCCGGAGGTGCGGACTTCCTCGAAGCCCAACTCGGGATGTGCATGCAAATCGCGCCGCAGCGCCGTCAATTCGTCATGAAACAGGCGAATTGATTCCAAAGGAGATCGTGCGTACATAGGAGGTTACAGAATGACGTGGTAGGGGGGACAGTCTGTGCATTTTAGTTGCTACAGAGGATAAATGCCTTTGTCTTTACGAGAGAGACACGTTATGCTCCGGCCGCAGGACAATTTTTCCAACAGCCAGAGAAGGAGCGCCGCATTATGGCCACAACCTCCAAACCCGCGACCGCGCGCAAGCCGAACGCTGCATTCATGAAGCCCCTGACCCCCAGCGCCGAATTGGCCGCTGTCATCGGCTCGGAAGCCGTGCCGCGTACCGAGGTCACCAAGAAGATCTGGGAATACATCAAGAAGCACAACCTGCAAGATGCCAGCAACAAGCGCAACATCAACGCCGATGCCAAGCTGCGTCCGATCTTTGGCAAGGATCAGGTCACGATGTTCGAACTGACCAAACTGGTCAACGCACATCTGAAGTAAGCAGGCAAAGGGCGTACCCCGTACGTCCCTGCCTCTTGGATTGTCGCGACGCCCTGGCTCTCCGCCGGGCTAGCACACCCTCCCTCGCGCAAGCTCCATCTCCCGCGCGAAAGCCGGCTCCGCGTTCCGCGGACATGGCATTCCCCTCCGGCATTCCCCTTCCGTATTCTTCTTTGGCAGTTCCCTTCGATCCCCATCGGGCTGATCGCTAGGATTGGCGCGCCTCTTCAAGCCCCCCTCGGAATGCAGCACCTTCCGGACGCTGCGCAGACGAGCGCGCATCAAGCGTCCCAACGCAACGCCCTGCCCGTCGACCGCGGTCTGCAATACCAATGCCGCATCATTGAACACGGCGCCCTGCGACAGGTCCAGCGCCACCTTCGCATGCTCGCACCATTGCTGCCACCCTTGCGTTAAACCCGAAAATCCACTCGGTGATCGTGGTCATGTTCGCGCAGGTCCTGGCGCCTGGCGCAAGCCTCTCCAATTCGCCCAGGGCAGTTCGCATCCAAGCGGCGGTCTTCGGTGTACCCATGCTTGTCGTCGCCGCCTGTGTCGTCCTGTCCTAGCCCTTCGGACAAAGGCACATGAAAAAAGGCCGGCGAACTCGCCGGCCTCTCGCTTTTGCCACAACGGATACGAAATCAGGTGTAAGTCGTGGGCGCAGCGCCTTCCAGCAATGCCAGCCAGCCTTTGATCAGGCGGTACAAGACCCACACCACCGTCGCGATCAGGCCGATCCAGCCAATGAAGATGTACACGGCAATCCCGCTGATGGCTAGCCACAACATGGCCCACCAGAAGGTGCGCAGCATCCAGTCGAAGTGGGCGGCGTAAACCGTGCCGGCGGCTTCCGAGCGCTTCAGATACATCAGCACCACGGCAGCCAAGGTCGCGATGCCCAGAATTCCACTCGTCAAAAAGCCCAAGGCAAACAAGCCGTAAGCCACGTGGGTCAACGTGCGCAGATCTAATTTCGTACCGGGCACGGGGGTCTGGGTATCACTCACGATAACGCTCCAACGAATTGACTCGGTCAATCTTACCGCACAAAGCCCCCCTGCCCACGGGCGTTGTTATTTGGGCACATTCAACATTGGCGCGGCTTGCAGCCTGGTTGACTGCCAAGCGAAGGCCTCTCTCGGCAGTCCAATGACGAGCCGAATCTGGGCAGGATTCCGGGTGATATCCATCAGTCATCGCCCAAAGACAAAGCCCCGCCGGATACCGGCGGGGCTTTGAGGGGTAAGAGCTTGACGATGACCTACTTTCACAGACGTCCGTCCACTATCATCGGCGCGAAGGCGTT